>CAYVHV010000027.1:0-52680 GCA_964451305.1 uncultured Acidimicrobiales bacterium
CGTGAGCAGCGGAACCAAGCCGAGTCGATCGAGCGCTCGGCGGTGTCCGGGCTCGGCCGAACAATGTCCCGCACGACAGTGAGCAACGAGGTCTGGGTCCACGGCATGAAGCGCGAGCGCTGGAGCTGTTGCGATATACCCGTCGAGGAGGAGCGGAATGGACTGCACCCGAGCTTCGATCATCGCCCCCGCGATCGCGACGAGCTCGGTCCCGCCGAGGTGGCGTAGGGCCTCGAGCGGATCGGCTGCTGGGTCGACGCGGGCAACAGCATCGGAAACGACGTGCACCTTCGCTGCGTACGCGTCATCGTCCACGCCGGTTCCACGCCCGACGAAAGTCGCCGTTTCGCCACCGATAAGCGCTGCGCTGACCGCGGCAGCAGCGGTGGTATTGCCGATGCCCATCTCGCCGAGAATGAGCAGATCGGTATCGATCTCGCGGACCGCTTGTCGGCCTTGCTCGAAGGCCGTAGCGAATCGTTCGGGAGTGAGCGCTGGAACGTATCGGATGTTGCCGGTCGGGTTGCCGACGCCGACGTCGATGGCCGTGACCTCCGCCCCTGCGATCGAGGCAATAGCGGAGATGCTCGCCTTCTTCGCTTCGAACGCGGCGAGCATGGCGCCCGTGACATCGGCTGGAAAGGCGCTGACGCCTTCGGCGACGACGCCGTGATCGGCGGCGAATATCAACCCGTGTGGCCGGACGACCGTCGGTGTCGATGTTCGTTGCCACCCGGCCATCCACGACGCCACATCATCGAGCTGCTGGAGCGCTCCCGGCGGCCTCAGTATGTTGCCGATCCGAGCTCCGATGGTCTCCACGGCTATTTGGTCGATCGAGACCAAGCCGCTCGCGTCGGGAAGTTGGGTGGAGTTCACCGGTTCAGTATGGCTGGATCCGAAAGACTATTGGCCCAAGACGAGGAGTGTGTTTTCCTGGCTCAGTTCGCAGGACCGTGCCACCTCGTCGACCCACTCCTGGCGAACGACTTGATCGGGGCGGAGGAGTTGATCGGCGGCCTCTTGGAGGGGCAGGGCGCCGATTTGGCGCAGCATCACCTCTCCAGCGCAGATGACCTGAATATTCGCAACGCCAGGGGGTGCTTGGATCCCAGCCGATGCACCCAACGCCAAGAAGTTTGGCGAGCAACGAACGAGAAAGACCGCAAACTCCTCGCTATCGGCGGCGAGGAAGTCGATGCCTTCGGCGAGCGCTTGGTCTTCGAGGCAGTCGAGTACACCGGGGATGGACTCCGGCGGGAAGCCTTGGATCCGGAGGTTCTCCTCCACCAGCTCCACGTTCATGGGAGCGGTGAGGCGTTCGGTGGTGGGGGTCGCGTCGTCAGCGGTCTCGACGTCGTTCGTGGTACCGGATGTCGCCGCACGGTCTGCGCCAGAATCCGACGATGAGCCGCACGCCGCAACGATGAGTGTCAGTATCAGAACGAGAGCGCCCCACCGTGGGTTGGTCGGGGCTTTCGTCGACGAATTCGGTGCCTGCGACATGTCTCTCCGGTGTGGTGGCGTCGTCAGAACTTATCGCTCTGACGACGTTGCCACACGTCGACCCGCCGGTAAGAGACCGTGCGTCAGGCCTAGCCGTTTATAAGAAAAGCGGCATCTTCGGTGCTGAGGTCGCACGAGGACGCAACCGTTTCGACCCACTCGTTAGGTATTTGGCCTTCGGTTCCGAAGAGAAATTCCACACCATCGGACAGCGGTAGGCCGCCGATCTCGCGCGTTATTCCAGTGAGCGAGCAGGTCAGCTGCTCTGCAGTGAAGTCATCGGGCACGTCGATGCCAGAGAAGGAAAGCTCAGCAAAGGTGTCGGGGTCGCATCGGATGAACAGGATCGACAATGTGTTTGCCAGTCCCTCATCTTCAGGGTTTGTGTAATCGACCCCCTCGACAGCGCTCTGTTCGGCGAGACACTCAGCAATGCCGGGAACGTCCGGTTCGCCAACGCCCATGTCCTGAGCCATGGTGGTGAAAATGGTGGACGTCACCGGGTCTTCGAGCAGCGCAACGGCGGCCGCTGCGTCCGCGTCGGAGAGGCCGACCGGCTCTTGTTCAACCGGCTCGACCGCTTCAGTGGTTTCCGAGTCGCTACTTTCGGACGCTACATCGCTCGCAGCCGATCCGCACGCGGCAACGAAGAGCGCGAAAACCATCAGGAGGACGCGTCTCAATCCAGCACTGCGCGTCAATCCAGCACTGCGCGTCAATCCCACGCTGCGTTCTCGGCCTGCGGCCGCAGCTGAGCGCAGCTCGGTTGTTTCTGTTGACATTTTGACTCCAGCGTTCGGTCTGTACGACGGAAAGTTGTACCGGTTCGGGCCGCCCCAATGCTGGTTGTGCCCTACCCAATGTCGAGGCTGACCGTACCCAATTGGGTTGCCCGACCCGCAGCGACGAACAGCGCCGTCTCGGCGCGGGCGGAGAGCCTGTTGTTATAGCGGCCGAGCACATCTCGGAATCGTCGTCCGAGTTCATTGTCGGGCACGAGTCCAAGGCCGACCTCGTTGGAGATGACGATGGTCGGGGCTCGTCGACTCACGAGGACGTGCGACAGGATCGATGCGTGCTGGTCGATTTGCTCGTTTGTCTTGTCGGCGAAGATCAAGTTGGAGACGAGCAAGGTGATGCAGTCGATGATCAGCATCGCTGACGGGTCGATGCGATCGATGGTCGATGCGTCGAGCAACGGTTCTTCGATCAGTTCCCACTCCGGTGGGCGGTCGTCTTGGTGTTTCCGAATCCGATCGGCCATGTCGTCGTCACCGGCAACGGCGGTGGCAGCGAAGACCACGTCCCCTGAATACGACGAACCCAACGAAACAGCGAGGTCGCTCTTACCGCTTCGCGCTCCACCGAGAAGAAGCGTCATCCCGCTTCCGAGCCGGATTGATTCGGTGCTACCCATCAGTAGTCGAGTCCTCGTTTGGCCAAGATGCCCGAGTCGAACGCGTGCTTGACCTTGACGACCTCGCTCACGGTGTCAGCAACGTCGATGAGACCTTGGGGTGCATCGCGGCCGGTGATGACGATGCTCACCTTTTCGGGGCGGTTGCGGATGGTCTCGTACACCGGTTCGGCGTCGATCCATCCCCAGTTGATGAGGTAGGTGAGCTCATCGAGGATGACCAGTTGATGTTCGCCGGCCATGATGAGCGCCTTCGCGTTTTCCCAACCCTTTTGGGCAATGGCCTTGTCGTTGTCGAGGTTCTCGGACAGCCACGTGAAACCTTCGCCTTCGTTGTGCCAATCCACCCCGAGTTGTCGACCGATCTTCTCTTCTCCGACGTTCCAATCGCCCGATTTCACGAACTGGACAACGGCGACATTCCAATCACGTGCGATGCCTCTGATCATCATGCCGAACGCCGAGCTGGACTTGCCCTTGCCGTCCCCGGTATTGACCAACACGAGGGACTTCGCCACCCGGTGACCATCTTTGTCGGGGGTGTCGGTGGCTGGTTCGGTCGTTGCATCGCTACTCATGATGTGGCTCCTCTATGAGGGTCGGGTCTGGAGATCGTTGGGGAGACGACAACGGTGCCATCGACGTTGGCGATGGTGACGTCGGCGCCGTAGTGCTCGGCAATGTTTGTTTGGGTCAGAACCATGGTTGGAGATCCAATGCTGGCCACCGTGCCCTTCGACAACAGCATGACGCGGTCGGCAAAGTATCCAGCGAGCGTCAGGTCGTGCATTGTGGAGATGATCGTACGTTCACCGGTGGATCGAAGGCGGTCTAAGAGGAGGAGAACCTCTTGTTGGTGACCGAGGTCGAGTGCGCTCGTCGGCTCGTCGAGCAGGATGATCGGTGTGTCCTGAACGAGCGCTCGTGCAATAACTACTCGCTGACGTTCGCCTCCGGAGAGGGTTTCTACCGTTCTGGCGCCGAGGGGTTCGAGGCTGAGCTCTTCGAGAACGCCGTGGGCGTCGATCGCATCCTGTTTGGACGGACTTGCGAGCGGATGCAGATATGGGGTCCGTCCGAGCAGCACGTAGTCGATGACGCTCATACCCGCTGGCACCGTCGGTGTCTGTGGCACCCATGCCACTCGGGTTGCTCGTTCCTTGGGCGGCAAGTCGTTGAGCGTTTCGCCAAGGACCTCGACGCTGCCTCGAGCGTTCGCGGCGCCAGCGATGGAACGAAGCAGTGTCGACTTGCCCGCACCGTTTGGTCCGATGATCGACAACCACTCGCCGGGTGCAACGTCGAATGAAACCTCATCGAGGAGCGTCGCGTCCTTCACGGCGAACGACAATTTCGATGCGCTGAGCGCATGTGGTGTCGTCGGGTTCATCGCGACACCGCCGTTCGGAGGATGACGACGAAGAACGGGGCACCGAAGAACGCCGTGACGACGCCGATAGGCAGTTCGGCTGGGCTCAGTGCGGTTCGGGCAATCAGGTCGGAGAGCACGAGAAAGCCGGCTCCGACGATTACCGACATGGGGATGATGATTCGATAGCTCGGCCCAAAGACGAGACGCACCGTGTGCGGGATAATGAGTCCAACGAAGGCGATCAGCCCGCTGACCGCGACGGCACTTGCGGTCAGAAGCGAGGCAATCACGATGAGCCCGAGCCGTGCGCGGTTGACCGACATGCCGAGCATCGTTGCTTCGTCGTCTCCAACGGCCAGAACGTCGAGCATGCGACCGGTCAAGAGCAGCAACGCAACGCAGATCGCGGCGACCGGGAAGAGCAAGATGACTTCGGTCCAGCCCGATGTGGTCAGGCCGCCGAGGAACCAGGTGTAGACCTGACGGATGTCCTCGGTGTTGCGCTGCTGAAGGAAGGTTTGAATCGCGGTAAAGAAGCTCGCAATCGCGACACCAGCGAGGATGAGCGAGGTGGCAGAGCTTCCGCGGTCTCCGCCGAGGCCCGAAATTCCTGAGCTCGCAGCGTTACCCATCAGCCAGGCGAGGAATACCGCTGCCAGCGCCCCGGCGAAGGCGAAGACTTGGACGAGGTCAAACCATCCGGAGCCATCGCCGAGGCCGTAGACGAATGCGATGGTCGCTCCGAGTCCACCTCCAGCGGCCACGCCGAGGAGGTAGGGGTCGGCGAGGGGGTTGCGGAACACACCTTGAAAGGTCGCTCCCGATATCGATAGTGATGCGCCGACGAGGAGGCCAAGGACGACCCGCGGAAGGCGCAGGTTGCGAACGATCGAACCCTGCTGGTCGCTCAGGCCCGAATTGAAGGTGCCCGGAAGCACGGCGTCGAACGACTCGACGAGCACGCCGGACCGGTCGATCGAGGTCGGGCCTATGACGAGAGCGAGCGCGACCGCAATCAGCACGAACGCGACCCCGCCAACGATCCACGAAACTCGGATCGAGGCGGGGCGAGCGTTCATCTCACAGGCTTCTCAAGAGAGGTTGCGCGAGCGAATCCGCTAGTTCGCAACCGGTACGTTGGCCGTCTCGATCGCATCGGAGATCGCTTGGACGTAGTCGACAAGACGTGGGCCCCAGCGGCTCGCAATGTCGTCGTTGAGCTCGATCACGTTGCCGTTGGTTACCGCCGACAGTCCATCCCAACCGGGTCGTGCAGCAACGGTTTCTGCGGTTTGGCCACAGCAGATGGTGTCGGCGAGGAAGATCAGGTCGGGATCGGCAGTGACGAGGAACTCTTCGTTCAGCTGTGGGAAACCAAACGATTCTCCGTCAGGGTCGGCGGCGTCCGCCACATTCTCGAGACCGAACAGCGAGTACACCTGTCCAACGAAGGTCGAGCTGGTCGAGCTGAACAACGTGTCGTCGAGTTCGTGGTAGTAGGTGAGGCCAGCGTCGGGTGTTGCCGTGGCTTCAACGATCGCTGCGATATCGGTCTGGATCTGACCGACAAGTTCTGCGGCTTCACCGATCTGGCCGGTCGCTGCACCGAGTTGTTCGATCTGGGTGTAGGTGTCGTCGAGCGTTGCTGCGAATGGCAGGACGAGCTCTTCGATGCCAACGTCGGCGAGTCCTTCGATGGGTCCGCTGGTGACGACGAGGGTTGGTTCGAACGAGAGAATTCCTTCGACATTGACCGGGAAGTTGGTGAGCTCGTCGTTGGTTGGAGCTTCGGCTGGGAAGTTCGAGTTGTTGTCGGCAGCAACGACGTAGTCGCCGGCGCCGATCGCGAAGAGCATCTCGGTCGCGGTGGGGCTCATCGACACGATGACAAGATCGCCGTCTTCGTCGGGAGCGGCTTCGGTTTCTGCTCCGGACTCTTCGTCCTCCATGGCCTCTTCTTCATCTTCCATGGCCTCTTCGTCGTCTTCCATGGCTTCTTCGGACTCTTCGTCCTCCATCGCTTCTTCTTCGCCCTCGTCAACAACCTCTTCGACAGTGTCTTCGATGGTGTCAGCAGCTTCGGAGACTGCATCGGTGGCGCTGCCGCAGGCTGCAGCGATGGCAGCGATAGCCATGAGCAGCGCAAGACGTTTGGCGAGTGCGCCAACGCGAGTTGATGTATGGGTTGTCATGATTGGTCTCCTTGCTGATCGCACACAGGAAACCGTGGTCGACCAGCCCCTTCCTCGAGGGCGATGGTTGAAATATGGGAATGGCGAGTGGCTCGACCGGACTCATTCGGGTGCGGGTTGCACACTCGACATCACCGTTGCGGGACAGTGCCGGGATCTCACCGGACTTCGGCTCACTTGCCGAGGGGAGTGTAGTGGCGCCGTACCAACAACACTCGCGTGTAAGAAGTGTCACCATCGCTGCTTTCGAGCGTGCATTTAGCCACGCCTCGTGAAACACTCACGTCGATGCGTTTTCGTCTTGGCTTCATTCTTTTGGCGGTCCTGTTCCTAAGCGCGTGCGATGGGTACATCGAAGAGCTGCGGGTGCAGGCCGATGGCACCGTGAACTTTGCCGCTCAGGCAATTGTGGTGTGCGCTGACCCATTGCAGCAGGAGATTTGGGGCGAGGATCCGTGTGGGCGGATCGATGCCGCTATTCGCACCGGCGAGATCGGCGATCTTCCGTTCGATTTCGAGTTGGATCCGAACCGTGTCTCGCTGGTTGGCACCGGTGAGGCCGATCGTCGGACGGTCGATGTCAGCTGGTCGGGGACCGTCGAGGAGATGGCGTCGTTGCTCGCTGGGCCTGGGCGCGTCACCCAGCTCAACGATGAGGACACCGAGGTCGTGTTTTCTTCTCGGGGCACGGTGTTTGAAGCGCTCGAGAATTCGACCGACCCAGGCATCATGCGTGAGCTGCTGAACTCGCGGTGGAACCCGGGCGAGTTCCGTATCAACTCACCGGAGATCGTGATCGATCACAACGGCGATGACATCAATGGCCGCATCGTGATCTGGAACATCGATGGGAACGAGCCAGACGAGTTCCGCGTGGTGTTCACGACTGCGGAACCGCCACTGCGCTGGTGGTGGTGGGTGATTGGTTCGGTCTTGCTCATCGGTGTGCTGATCATGATGGTCACGCTCGAAGAGCCTCCGAAGAAGAAGCCAAAGAAGAAGCCGCTTGAGAAGAAGCCGGTTCTCGAGTCCGAGGGCGACGGCTAGCCCGCGGCAGTCCCTGCAAGCCATCGGAGTGCATTAGGCCTCTGGGACGGTCGCTGTTGCCGGGTCCGGGAGGATCACCGGTCCTGCTGGAATTGGCGGAGCGGAATCGGCGTCGGTCATTCCGTCGATCGTCGGTGGTACCGGGCCGTTTTGGTATTCGATCGACTGGTGTTCGCTGGTTGGAAACTCGAAGTTGGGGGCAGGCGTGTCGGTGCCACATGACGCTGCTTCGGTGGCTTCGGGTGGGGTGATCACGGCCTCACCGTTGTTTACGACGCATAAATCGGGGTCTCCGATGTCGTCCCGGTACGCAAGCACAATGTCAAAGTCTCGGTTGTCGACGAGGATGTTGCGATCGACCATTGCCCCAATGGGATTACCCGACGTCTGGTTGACGTTTTGTGAGAGCAGGATCGCTGCGGTCGTGTTTCCGGTGATGCGGTTGGCGGTGACTAGGGTTCCCTGCGTTCCGCCGACGTGGACTCCGGTTCCGAAGCTGGCATCGAACGCCGGGTTTCGAACTGGAGACTGGCTGAAGCCGTTGTTTTGTAGGACCGATGCGGCGAGGGTGATACCGGTCGTCGGCGCTGTCTCACCGTCTTCGATGACGATTCCGGCGCGATTGTTTCGGGCCGTCACCGCCGTTATCGACACGGTTTCCTGGGCGCCGATGACGGAGAATCCCCGTGCGGAGAACTCGGCCAGGGTGGAAGTGACCAGCGTGTTGCATTGCACGCAGCTGTCGATGAGGACTCCTGATTCGCCGTGGCCAGAATGCCAGCCTTGGCGGAGTTCCGCGTTAGTCACGTTGCGTAGGGCAATACCATTTTGGGCGGTGTTCGAGGTCGTGACATGAAATGCTCGAAAGCTGTCGATTTGGTTCGGGAGTACTGGGCTGCCGACGGCGATGGCGTCGCCGAGGTAGTTGCGCACGGTCAGATTCTCGATAGCGACACCGTTTGCGTTGATTTGGATCCCGGTGTTCAGCGAGTGGATGCCGTCGATGAACACGTCGTTGCGGTTACGGCCGCGAATGACGATGTCTTCGGTCGTGATGAGGACTTCTTCGGTGTAGACCCCAGGTTCGACGAGGATGAGGTCGCCGGGCTGGGCGAGGTCGACGGCTTCTTGAATCGAGAATGCGTCCGCTGGGACACGAATGGCGCTGATGGTCGGTGCTGGCAGCGTCGGTATTGGGGGCTCGACGATCTGGCCATCGGGGGTGGTGCCGTTGAAGATTGGCGATCCAATGTCATCACCATCTCGGGGCGCGCAGCTTGCGAGGACGAGGATGCACGCCGCCAGAATCGAGAGAAGTTTCCGGCGATTCACAACGTCATGTTAGTGAACGCTCGACCGCTAGTGAGCGACACGCGTTTCGTCGACGACTTCGCCAATGGCGGCGGCGAGTGCGCTGCTAAAGGCGTTATCGTTGAGGATTGGGACTTCGTGACCTGCAGCAATGCTGTGCAGTGACGCGACATCGAGTTGGGTCGCCAGGTCGACTTGGCGCCGCTTCGGCACGATCACATCGTTGCTCGTAATGACGAATGACGAGGGGATCGTAGAGAGGTCGTTCCATGTCGACGAGTCGAATGTTCCAAGGGACGCGCCCGCTTCGAGCAGGCTGATCGGGTCGCCGTTGCGCACGACGTTCGCGATCCATTCGGGGTACTTCTTCGTTGCGATCGACAAGATGGCGGTAAAGGCAGCAGACCGCGCGGCCGGAGGTATTCGACGTAGGACTCGGGCGGTCCGAGCGAGGATGAAGAATTCGGCGGCCTCTCGACGGGTTTGCGAAAAGCGTCCCGACGTTGCCGAGAGAACGAGGCCAGCGCAGCGTTCCCGATGGTTGTGGGCGAGCGTCTGCGCAACGGCTCCACCGAGGCTGTAGCCAAGAATGATGGCGCGAGGAATGTCGAGTGCATCGAGAATCGTGATGGCGTCGTTCGCTGCATCCTCGAGCGAAAACACCCCACCGTGTCGAGGTCCGTTGCCGTGACCGTGCTGGTCGTACATGACAACACGGTGAGACTGCGCCAGGTGAGCGAACGCGAAGCCGTAGTTGGTTCGGGCGTCGATGTTCCACCCATGGAGTAGGAGAACTGGGAGACTCGTCGCTGCGGGAGGCTCCTCGTTGGCGACACCCGTGTCATCGAGGTCGAACGTGCTTGGCTCTTTGCCAAAAGAAAACGCTGACGACGGCGTCGAAGCGGACGTTGTGACGCGTTCTGGTTCGCCCGAATCCCAGAGTTCGGTGGTGCCTCTTCCCGGTAGCGAGAGTGTCGTCGACTCGGGGAGGTCGAAGGTGGGTTGCCAGCCGGGGTTCACCCGACGCTGACGACCTCGACCGACAGCGAACCGCCGGCCGGTGTTTCGAACGAGACGCTGTCTCCGGCTTGAGCCCCGGCGAGCGCTTTGCCGAGGGGCGACCCGGGGGAGAGGTTCTCCATTCCTTCTTGACGTTCCTCGATCGATCCGTAGAGGTATTTCTCCGTGTCGTCGTCGCCTTCGTAGCGAAGTTCGACGACCGAACCCGTTTGGACCGTTCCGTCATTGCTGGCTTCAACGATCTCGGCTTCTTCGAGCGTTTTGGCGAGGAACATGATGCGCCCCTCCATCTTTCCCTGCTCCTCTTTCGCCGCGTGGTAATCGCCGTTCTCGGAGAGGTCACCGAGTTCTCGTGCTACTTCGATCTTGCGAGCAATGTCGATGCGACCTCGCGTGGTGAGGTCAACATGCTCGGCTTGCAGGCGATCGTATGTCTCTTGGGAAAGTTGTTTCGAAGCCATGAGCCAAATGATACCGGGACGTTCGGGGTGAGGCAGCGCAACCGTGCTCGATTGGGGTCTCGAACAGCGTCGTTGCCCGCCGCTATCGAATTTTGTCGAGAGCGGACATGATGTCGCCGAGCAGCTCTTCGCCATCTTCGAGTCCGATCGACAAGCGCACCATCGACTCGCCGATTCCCACTTGCGCTCTGCCCTCTGGGCCGAGGCGCCGGTGGGTTGTGGTGGCCGGATGGGTCGCGAGGCTCTTCGAGTCGCCGAGGTTGTTCGAGATATCGAACAGTTGAAGCGAGTCGAGGAAGGTGAAGGTGTCGGCTTTATCTCCGTCGATAGTGATGGCAACGACGGTGCCGCCCTTTTCCATCTGCGCCATGGCGAGGTCATACTGCGGGTGGGAAATGTGACCGGGATACAGCGCACTCGTCAGCAACTTGTGGTCTTGGAGCTTTTCAGCGATGAGTAACGCGGTCTCGCACGCGGCGTTCACACGCAGCCGCAACGTCTCCATACCCTTTACCAATGTCCAGGCATTGAACGGGCTGAGCGATGGGCCGGTGTGTCGCATGAACGGCATCAGGTAGTCGTCGCAGTACTGCTGGCTGCTGAGCACGGCGCCACCGAGCACGCGTCCTTGGCCATCGATGTGCTTGGTTGCCGAGTAGACCACCACGTCGGCCCCGAGCTCAAGCGGTTTCTGCAACACCGGTGTTGCAAAGACGTTGTCGACAACGACGATGGCTCCAGCGTTGTGCGCCATCTCACTCACGGCATGAAGGTCGACGATCTGCAAACCCGGATTCGAGGGTGATTCGAGAAACACCGCATTTGTTGGAACCGAGAGCGCTGCTTCCCACTCGTCGAGATCACATCCATCGACGAGCACGGACTCGATGCCCATGCGCGGAAGAATCTCGGTCAGAATCACGCTGCACGAACCAAAGAGTGCACGAGATGCAACGACCCGATCACCAGCGCTGAGGTATGAGGCGAGCGATGCGAACACCGCCGCCATCCCAGATGCGGTCGCCATGCATGATTCCGCTCCTTCGACAAGGCGCAGCCGTTCTTCGAACATCGCCACCGTCGGGTTGCCATAGCGCGAGTAGATGAAGCGATCTGCTTGTCCAGAAAAGGCAGCTTCGGCTTCTGCAGCTGTGCCATAGACATAGCCCGAAGTGGGAAAGATCGCTTCGGCGGTTTCATCGAACGGGGTGCGGTTGAGGCCGCCCCGGATGAGCGTCGTTGCTTCAGAGTGTCGCCGCGCTGGGACGGTCTCGTCTTCTGACGGGTCGTTTCCCACCGCGGCCACTACTGGTGCTTCCACGGGAGGCCGGCGCCGCGCCACCCTCCGGTGCGGTGGCCAGCCGCGTCGGGATGGCCCTCGAATCCATCGAGCACGTTGTAGACCTCGGTAAAGCCAGCATTGGTGAGCGCGGTGGCTCCCGCGGCCGAACGGCCTCCGGTGCGGCAGATGACCACGATTGGCTGGTCCGGGGATAACCCACCCGCAACATCGCTGATGAAGTTCGGGTTGTGGGCGCCATCGGGGTAGGTGGTCCATTCGACGAAACGCATATTGTCCATCACCGGGACGCCGACGAACCCCCATTCTGCGTGGGTGCGACAGTCCACGAGCACCGCGTTATCTCGCTCGGTGAGGAGCGCGTGGGCTTCGGTTGGGGTCAGGTCGCCTGCGTATGTCATCCAGACAGCCTAGACACGCGAATCGGCAGAATCGAGGTCGTTCATTCTTCAACTGAACCGCCCGCACAAACCGGTCCGAGGAGCGGCATGATGGTGGTATGACGAACACCGGAAATGACCCGATGGTGAACGGCCGACTGCGCTATCGCGTGCTCACAGGGGTCGATAACTCTGAGTTTTGTGAGCGAGTGTCCCAGGCCTTGGCCGATGGATATTTACTATCGGGTTCGCCGTCGATCACTGAACGCAACGGCGAGATCATCGTTGCTCAGGCGGTCGTGCTGCCAGATGCGTTCACAGCGAGCGACGCTCCGGCCAAGACCGGTTTTGCTGCACGGAGCGTTCCGTCCTGATGAGTGGTGCTGCTGGACAGGGGTACTTCATCTCTCCCGAAGCTGGGCCGGGACCGGGCGTGTTGCTATTGCACTCGTTTTGGGGCCTGAACCGACACACGAAGGACACCGCCAACCGCCTTGCGGACTCTGGGTTCACGGTGCTCGCTCCCGACCTTGCCGACGGGCAGGTCTACACGACGAACACCGAGGCAATGGCAGCGTTGGCGGACATGGACGTAAATGTCAGTGCCTCTCTGATCCAGTCGAGCCTAGGAATCTTGCGTCGCGCCTCACGAGATAAGACCGCACCTATTGGAGTGCTGGGCTACGGCTCAGGAGCGTCGTGGGCGTTGTGGCTTTCTGCCCGCCTGGTCGAGGAAGTCGGAGCGGTCGTGACCTACTACGGCAGCCAGAGCATTCCAATGGACGGGTCGACAGCGAGTTACCTGGCGCATTGGGCCGAGACCGATGACATCGTCGACGATCTCGGCGTCGCCGAGCTCGGGTTGAACTTGCAAATGGCTGGACTCGAGTTTCGATTTGAGCATCACGAAGGCACCGCTCACGGTTTCGCCGAGGCCGGCCATGAAGCGTTCGACGGGCAGGCCGAAGCCGTCGCATGGCGCCAGACCGCCGAGTTCTTCGCGAACGAACTCGACCTCAGGCATTCCGCCTCGGACGCGTAATTACCGCGAGACACCGGAGATCGATCGAACAGCCGATACCTGTACGAGGAAGCGTTGCTAGGTTGCCCTCATGGCGCAGGGACTACAGGTACGAGAACTTCGGCGGTCGTTCGGGAACCTTCGAGCGGTAGACGGGATCGATCTCACGGTCGGGCCCGGGGAGACCGTTGGGTTTCTTGGATCGAACGGTGCGGGCAAGACGACGACGATGCGCATGATCCTCAACATCGTCGCCCCCGATAGCGGACGTATCGAATGGAATGGCCAGGAGGTCACGAACGAGATTCGAAAAGCGTTTGGGTACATGCCCCAAGAACGCGGGCTGTACGCCCGCATGGGGGTATTCGATCAGGTCGCGTACTTTGCACGCCTCGCCGGTATGGACAAGGCCGACGCGAAAGAGCGGGCCGACTTTTGGCTTCAGCGGGTCGGGCTTGCCGACCGACGAAAGGACCTCGTCCAAGAACTATCGGGGGGCAACCAACAGCGCGTGCAGCTCGCCGTGTCGCTCGTTCACGACCCCGAACTGCTCGTGCTCGACGAACCGTTCGCTGGTCTCGATCCGATCGCCGCCGAGGCAATGCAGGAGATCCTCACCGAACGGAGCGCCGCCGGAGCATCGATTCTGCTCTCGTCTCATCAGCTGAATTTGGTCGAAGGACTTTGCGACCGAGTGGTAATCATCTCCCACGGCCGACAAGTCGCTGCTGGTCGAGCAATGGATCTTCGTCTCGATACGCCCCACCGCACGCTCGTCGTCGAGTGGGCCGACCATGTGGGCGACTGGACGCCACTGTCGGGCGAGGTCGATCTATTCACCGGGACCCGTGCCGAAGTTCGGATCTTGGCGACCGACGACGTGAGCGAACATATTGCTCACGCGGTTGCGGCTGGTGCGGTCACGACCTTGGCTGTTGAGCCACCGACTCTGGCCGACGTCTTTAGCGACTCGGTAACGCCACCTCCACCCAATGGTGAGGGCGTCGACGGTTCAAGACATACCGAGCCACCATCGACTCCAGCAGGGGAGGTGGCGTCATGATCTGGCAGATCGCACGACGAGAAATTCTCACCCGGATTCGAACGCGCGCCTTCCAAGTGCTGACGGGAATTCTCGTTCTCTCCGCCATCGGTGCAACGGTCGCGATCGGTGTTTTCACCGGCGGCGAAGACGAAGCGGCCGAAGTCTCGATCGGGGTCATCGGTGACGGCGTCGCGTTTTCTGATGCGCTAGCCGTCGGCACCGACGATCTCGATATCACGGTGCTTGAGCTTTCGAACGAAGCGGAGGGAGCGGCGCTGATCGAATCGGGAGAAATCGAAGTCTTGTTCACCGGTGACGAACTGGTGTGGGAGAGCCGGCCGTTCGGCGATACCGATCTCTTCGTCCGGACGACCGTCCAGCAGTCTGCATTTGGTGAACGGGCCAGCGACCTAGGCCTTGGGCCAGAGCAGCTCGGAACGCTCTTTGCCGACGTTCCGATCGATGAGCGCTTCTTGGATGGCGAGGACGATGAGCAAATCCTTCGCGTCGCCGCCGCTGCGGTCTCGACGCTCGCCATGTTGTTCTTCTTGCAGGTGTGGGGAGCGTTCTTGATGATGGGCGTGATCGAAGAGAAGTCGACTCGAGTCGTCGAAGTGCTGCTCAGTCACGTGAAGCCGCGGACCCTGTTGGCGGGAAAGATCCTCGGCCTCGGCATTCTTGCCCTCGGTCAATTGCTGATCATCGTGGCCGGGCTCATCGGTGGCTTGGCAAGCGCGCAGGGCATCGAGATCCCGAGTGGCGTATGGGGTTCGGTTCCGATTCTGCTGATCACCTTCCTGTTGGGTTACGCGTTCTATGCAGCGTTGTTCGCCGCGACCGGCTCGACCGTCTCTCGTCAAGAGGACGCACAAGCCGCCCAGCTGCCGGCGATGATCCCGCTGTTCATCGGGTACGGCATCGCGTTTACATCGCTCGGCAATGCCGACGCGATTCAGGTCACGATCGCATCGTTCATTCCGTTTACCGCGCCGATCGTTCTCCCGTTCCGAGTCGCTCTCGCCGACCCACCGGCCTGGCAGACCGCCCTGTCGCTCGTGATCTTGGCCGTCTCCGCCCCATTGATGCTTCGCCTCGCCGGTCAGATCTATCAGACCTCGCTGCTCAAGCTCGGCGCTCGTGTTCCGCTCATGAGCGCCCTTCGGAACCGCAACGCCGCGTAAGTGTTCGCATTGTGTGGGTATTGGCCCGGCACGTAACGTTCTCCTAGAGGGGTGTGCCATGTCGGTCCGCTCGGTCGAAGGAGCGTTGTGGAAACCATCGGGTTTATTGGCCTCGGAAACATGGGCGGGCCAATGGCGACACGCCTTGCGTCAGCTGGCTATGACGTGGTCGCATACGACCTCAATCCCGAGGCGCTCGCACGGGCGAAGGCGGGCGGATGTCGAGTCGGCCTTTCCGGCTCGGAGTGCGCGCAGGGTGTGGACATCTTGATGACGTCACTTCCTCGGCCCGATCATGTGGAGTCGGTCATGCTGGGCGGGGGTGTGCTCGCCAGCCTGGAGTCGGGGGCCATCTGGGTCGACCTGACGACGAACCGCAAGGAACTGATTTCTGAGTTTGCCGCCCAGGCTCCCGAAGGTGTTCGTGTCGTCGACTCGCCTGTCACCGGTGCGGTCGATGGCGCCCGTACCGGCACGCTCACGTTGTTCGCCGGCGGTGCCGACGAGGACCTCGACCGAGTCATCCCGGTGCTCGAGCACTTGGGTCGTCCAATTCGCTGCGGCGGACTCGGCACGGGCAACGTGACCAAACTTGTCACCAACCAGCTGTGGTTCATTGCCGCTGCAGCGATCGGGGAGGGCTTTGCGTTGGGGATGTCCAACGGTGTCGAGCTCGATGTGCTGTGGGACGCGATCAAAGATTCTGTCGGTGACAGTTTCGTTGCTCGCCATGACGCGCCGTCGATCTTTGCGGGTCACTACGATCCCAGCTTCACGCTCGATCTCTGCCTGAAAGATCTCGGACTCACGATGGAGCTCGCTGGCAACGTCGGAACCGATCTCCCTATGACCGAGCAAGCCAACGCGACCTTTGCGAGAGCTGCCGGTCGCTACGGCACCGACGTCGGCGAACTGCACGTCGCTAAGCGGATTGAAGACGATGCGCAGTTGTCGTTCCGGCTCGACGGGGACTGGGTTCCCCATTGGGAGGCCTAATCGCCCTTTGTAAGAACTGTAAAAAGGCTCGTTTGGGCCATTGAGTTCTCGGATCTCCGGGCCGACCATAGAGATATGCAGCGCCGTCTCTTTCTCATTGGCCTGGTGGTGACTGCCTGCGGTAGTCAGGCAACGACAGCCTCTGAGACCCCGGGTTCGATCTTGCTCGCCGACCCTCCGGCGACGACCACCACGGTCGCTCCAGCGACGACGATCGCCCCGACGACGACCACGTCGACGATTCCACCGAATCCAGATCGGACCTGGATCGCAACAGCACGAAACCACGTGACCTCGTTGCTGCCGTCGGTCGAGCCGGACGGTGCAGATTTCGAGATGCCATGGTTTCAGCCAAACCCGCACCAGTTCGGTACACCGCTCACGTTGATGGTGACCGAGGGGCAACCCGGCGATGACTGGGTCAAGGTCCAGTTACCGATCCGCCCGAACGGACAAGAGGCCTGGGTTCCAACGACCGATTACGACATCTCCTCGGTGTTCCACCGAGCGGAAGTGAACCTCACGACCCAGCGGGTGGTCGTATGGGAGGACGGCGCCGTCGTTGCCGAAACCGATGCGGTCGTCGGGGGAGCGAACACCCCAACACCGTTTGGTAGCTTCTATGTGGCGTCAGCGGTTGATGACTACTTCGGCGAACCAGCGTTGGTGCTGTCATCGTTCTCCGAAGCGCTCGACACCTTCGACGGTGGCTTGCCGGTCATCGCGATCCATCGAACCTTCAACGAGGGTCAGGAGTCTGACCACAACGTTGGCTCGAACGGTTGCATCCGAGTCCCGGTCGAAACGATCCGTTTCCTCGCTCAGACGGTCCCCTTGGGAACACCGGTCGACTTTGTCGCTTGAGCAGGCTGCGCCTGCATGTGTTGCCAAATCCGAGATGGGTTAGCCCGAGCCCTTGAACCATCCACGAATTCCCTTGCGCGCAGCCTTTTGTTCCTCGGCCCACTCGGCGTCGAAGGTATAGACCTGTCCGGTCGTGACCGAAAGCACCGGATCGACCGACTTCGTGACGAGTAGAGCACACGAGCGATTTCCCCACGAGAAACGGTGGCCGGCGATCGGGTCGAGGTTGTTCAACTCGATCTGTTCTCCAAGGTCGAGCGGGAAACCATCGAACCCGAGGATCGGGGTCAGGTACTCGCCCTTTGGGGTGGCGTACCTGCTGAGCATCGGCCAGGCAAGGTTGAGCTCGTTGGACTCGAGGGGACGATCTTGACCAGGTGCCAGCGTAAAGACCGCAGCACCGGGAATGCAGTGCATGAACACCGCCATCTGCCCGTTGTCGCCAGTGCGCGTCATGGACTTCATACCGTCGTCACTGTCGAAGATGAGGACCGGTGTTGTATGTGGGATCGGGGCATTCGCGTCCATGACCAAAACTGATTCTAGATCGCTTACCAGCACCACCGATGAGTCGTTCGCTACGCCTCGATCTCGTCGCGGCGTCGCCGTGGCCCGATGATCAACACGCCAGCGAGCAACAGCAAAATCGCGAACCAGACGAGTGGCCAGACCGTGCTGCCGGTGAAGGCCAACGGTGGTGCGTCGGGCTCGAGCGATGACAACAGCGAGTCGGTCGCAGTGTTGGTGATGATCAGGGCGTTGTCGGAGTCGCCCGCCGAGACGACGAAAGTTGGACTCGTCGAATAGCTGTCGTCGAAGAGGTCGCTCGCTTGCTCAACCACGGTACATTCCGACCCAACGGGTAGTTCCGGCACGATGAGCGGATCGGTGGTCGACACCAGCAAGTCTTCGGTGAGCTGATGTTCCGCATCGATGAACCCACCAACGCATGTCACGTCGATCGCGAACTCTTCAGTGGCGAAGTCGGTGTCGGCGGGGAGTCCAGCGAGTTCCTTGTTGATCGGTAGCGACGCCGTGGCACGTTCAACCTCGAAGGCATTCCACGCAATATCGGTGCCGATCGTCTGCGTGATCGCCATCTCGGTCGACTGCTCGCCCATTGCGGACACGGTGTTCCATTCAGACGGCGAATCGAGCGTGGTCTCACACGTTGTCCCCGTTGGGAGCAGCGCGGCCTCAAAGCGGAAGGCGCCATCTTCGGTCGTTGCGTCGACCGTTGCCTCGTAGATGACTTCGTCGTTGTTCGAGCAGGTGACGATGAAGGTGAACTCGTCGTCCGGGTCGAACGGGCGGGCCGAACTGACGAGGGTTCCGATGTCGACATGGAAGGACCCGGTCTGGTTCAACACGTCGACGATGCTCGGCTCGGTCGTGATCGTGACATCGCTCGAGATCTCGCCTTGAGTCGAGCTATAGCTCGTGGCGAAACGGGCGTCGGCTGACTCAGCCGTGTCGCACTCTGCACCATACGGAAGGTCGTCGATGGTGAACGGCGTGCCCTCGCCGATGACGCCGGTAAGCACGTATGGATCTTCGGTGAAGCCGTTCGAGCAGGTGACAGTGATATCAAAGGTTTCGGCTGATAGGTCGACCTCAACAGGTCCTTCGATGATCTTGTTGATGTCGAGCGTGCCGAGGGTCCGCTCGTTGACGAACTGAGCGGTCACCGGGTTTTCGCTCGATGCGGTGAGGGTCACCGTCCTATCTGTGGTCAGGGTCCACTCCGGCGTCTCATCGAGTTCGGTTACGTTGCAAATCGTGCCTTCTGGGATGAGTGGGAGATCGGTGTAGAAGATAACTCCCGTGGCCCCGGTCGGGGTGAGCAGGTCGGTCGTGATCGTGTGGTCAGCGGAATACACGGCTCCACAGTCGATCGTGAAGGTGAACTCATCAACCGGGTCGATTGGGTGCGTTGGCGGCACGACGGTGTCCTTGCTGACGATAACCGCGCCGGTGCTATTGGTTACCTGGACAGCGTTCTCACCATTCGTGATCGTGGTGACGGCCGCATCACCGGTGTCGTTCGCAGGCGTGTAGGTGGTGAAGAAGCGGGCGTCGCTCGCTTCCTCAACTTCGCACTCGGCGCCCGTTGGGAGATCGGGAATCTCCAGTGGAGCAACCGACGACACCTGACCGTTGACGGTGTGCTCGGTCGTGGTGAAGCCGGTGGTGCACGTCACGGTGATGTCGAATGGTGTGGCGCTGAGATCGATGTCTTCGGGAACGCCGAGGAGAACCTTATTGACCGTGAGCGTCTCGGTGTCTCGGTCGTTGATGAATGCGGCGTCGACGATGTCGGAGGATTCGGTTGTGACGGTTGTGGTGGTTCCGCTGGTGTTGGTCCAGCCCGTTGGTGGTGTTTGTTCGGTGACGGTGCATTCGGTGCCTGGTGGGAGCAGTGGTGTTGCTGGTGTGGCCCAGGTGCCGGTTTGGTCGACGGTGGTGATGGTTTGGGTGCCGGAGAAGAGGATGTCTCCGGTTGCGGTGGTGCAGACCGTGTCGAATGCGAAGGTGTCGTCGAGGTCGAGTGGGTGGGTGGTCGGACCGGTTGTGGTCTTGGTGATCGACAAGGTCGACGTGGCGTTGGTGATCTCTACGTCCTCACCGTCGGTATCGATCGTGGCCGGGCCATCGACGCTCGTCGCGAAGCGAGCGTCGGTGCTTTCTATGGCGGTGCATGTTGCGCCGGTCGGTAGGTCGGTGATCGTGAGGGGCGAGTCGACGGAGAACTGCCCGGTGATCGTGTGGGTCGTGGTTTCGAAGTCTCCGGTGCAGGTGACGGTGACGTCGAAGAGTTCGGCGTCGAGGTCGGTTCCTGCTGGGACGCCAACGAGTGCTTTGTTGATCGTGAGCGGGCCGGTGTCTCGGACGTTTTCGAATGCGGCGTCGACGACGTCGGAGGATTCGGTCGTGACGGTTGCGGTGATTCCGCTGGTGTTGGTCCAACCCGTCGATGCATTCTCCGAGATGGTGCATTCGGTGCCTGGTGGGAGCAGTGGTGTTGCTGGTGTGGCCCAGGTGCCGGTTTGGTCGACGGTGGTGATGGTTTGGGTGCCGGAGAAGAGGATGTCTCCGGTTGCGGTGGTGCATTCGACGGTGAAGGTGAAGGTGTCGTCGAGGTCGAGCGGCTGGGTCGCAGGGCCGGTCGTGGTCTTGGTGATCGACAGCGTCGACGTGGTATTCGTGACGTCGATCTCCTCACCGTCGGTCGTGATCGTTGCATCTGGTCCAACGCTGGTGGTGAAACGGGCATCGGGGGTCTCCACAACAGCGCACTCCGAGCCGGTCGGCAGTTCAGGTATTACAAGCGGTGCATCGACCGAGATCTGGCCGGTGATGACCTCGGTTGCCGCTGTGAATCCTCCAGCGCAGGTGACGGTGACGTCGAAGAGTTCGGCGTCGAGGTCGGTAATAGCGGGGACGCCAACGAGTGTCTTGTCAATGGTGAGGGATCCGGTGTCTCGTTCGTTTGTGAACGCTGCGGTGACGACACCATCGGAGTCGACGGTGAGCGGCACCGGGTTTGGTGAGACGAGTGTCCAGCCCGTCGGTGCGGCTTGTTCGGTGACGGTGCAGTCGGTGCCGTCGGGCAGCGCTGGCAGGTCGGAGAAGCGGAGGAAGCCGGTTGCGGTGGTTGGTGAGGTGATGGTGTCGGCAACGACGGTGTGGGTACCGGAGTACACGGCGCCGCAGTCGACGGCGAAGTCGAACGATTCGGTGACATCGACCGGGAACCCAGAGGAGACCTGGGTGTTCTTGACGATCATGATCTCGCCGGTGGCATTCACCAGAGCAACGTCCTCGCCATCGGTGTCGATGGTGACGCCGGTCGTTGGCGCGTCCACCGGGGTTGTGGTCGTGGCGAAGCGAGGATCGGGGTCTTCGATCACGGTGCACACCGCTCCGGTCGGCAGATCTTCGATCGTGATCGTTTCGCCATTGACGATCGGCTGATCGCTAAGAACGAGTGGTGAGGTCGTGAAGTCGCCGGTGCAAACAATGTCGACGGTGAATGTCAGCGACGCGACGTCGAGGCCGGCCGGCGCGCCGAGGACGGTCTTGGTGATGTTGAGATCGCCAGTATCGCGGGTGTTCGTAAAGGAGATGACCGGCTCACCGAGTGAGTTGACGATGACCTCGATGCCGTTGCCTGATGTCAGGGTCCATCCCGTTGGCGGCCCAGCTTCGGTCGCCGTACACGCCGTGCCGTCTGGGAGAAGGGGAACATCGGGAAGTTGCGCGGTTGCGGTGACGCCGCCGACGACGTCGAGCGTCAGCGAGAATTCCGTGCCATCGGTACAGCTGACGTCGACTTGGAAGGTTCCGGAGAGATCGATTGGCTGGGTGCCGACAACATCGACGACCTTTTCGACCACGAATGTGCCCGTGCGGTTGTCGATGTCGACGAGAGAGCCGTTCTCGCCGATCACTGCGATGCCGTCGTCTGGGCTATAGGTCGCAAAGAAACGCGCGTCGGGTTGTTCAACCACGGTGCACGCAGCGCCCGTCGGAAGGTCGGGGATGGCGATGGGGGTGTTTTCTGTCAACGTGACCCCCGAGATCAGGTGCGGCGAGGTCGTGAAATCACCTGTGCAGCTGATATCGACGATGAAGGCCTCGTCGCTGAGGTCGGTTGGCGAACCCGTGATGGTCTTGGTGACAGCGAGAGTATCGGTGTCGCGTTCGTTCTCGAATGCGGCGTCGATGCTGCCCGTTGAGTCGGTCGTGATGGTTACCGTCGTGCCGCTGGTGTTCGTCCAACCCGCCGGTGGGGCCAGTTCCGTCACGGTGCACTCGCTGCCCGGCGCCAAGAGCGGAGTATCGGGGGCTGCCCATGAACCGGTCTGGCCAAGTGTCGTGATGCTCTCGGTTCCCGAGAAGAGGACGTCGCCGGTTGCGCTCGTGCATTCCACCTCAAATTCGAACGTGTCATCGAGGATGACCGGCACGGTGTCGGGCCCAATGGTGGTCTTGGTGATCGAGAAGGTCGACGTTGTATTGACGATGTCGATGACTTCGCCATCGGTGTCGATCGTGACCGAGTCACTCACCGAGTTGGTGAAGCGAGGGTCGCTATCTTCAACAGCCGAGCACTCAGCGCCGGTCGGCAGGTCGTCGATCACGAGCGGAGTACTCTCGGTGACGATCTGGTCGGCGATGATGTGGGGGTCGGTGGTGAGGCCGCCTCCGGTGCAGGTCACGGTCACGGTGAACGGTTCGTTCGAGAGATCGACGCCGGTGGGAACGCCATCGAGCGTCTTGTTGATCGTCAGCGATCCAGCGTCGCGCTCGTTGGTGAACTCCGCTGTTTGGAGATCGGTTTGAATCGTGACGGTCTGGGGGTTCGGGGTCGTTACCGTCCAGCCCGGCGGCACCGTCTCGGTGATCGTACAGACCGTGCCGATCGCGAATGGGGGAAGTGCGGTGTAGGTGATGCCGCCGATGCCTTGGCCGCCACTCAGTTGATCGACGTTCGCGACCTCGGTGATCAGCGTGCCGTCGGTGCAATCGATCGTGTAGGTGAAGTCATCGAGCAGACCGAGGGGATGACTCGCAGGACCAAGGGTGTTCTTGCGGATGGCGAGACGTCCAGCGACGTTGATGAGGCCGGCTTCGGTGCCGCCATCAGCAATGGTGACTTCCGCAGCATCACCGGCAGTGTTTTCCGGTGCGTACAAGGTTTGGAACCGGCTATCGAAGACTTCCGATACCGAACACTCTGCGCCGACGGGGAGGTCGGGTACGACTGCGGGTGTGGTGGCCGTAACGGTCGCCGTCGTGGTGAATGGACTGGTTTCGAAGTCACCGGTACACGTGACCTCAGCGGTAAACGGTTCGTTCGTAAAGTCGAAACCATCGAGGTCGCCGAGAAGGGTCTTTGTGATCGTCAGGTCGGCGTTGTCGCGTTCGTTGGTGAACGCTGCGTCGACCACGGTGTCGCCCTCGGTCGTGATCGTGATCGTCCCGGGGCCGACGGAGGTCCAACCAGCAGGTGCGGTCTCGGTAACGGTGCACACGGTGCCCGGAGGTAGGAACGGCGCCGCGTCCCAGGCGCCAACACCAGCGACCGTGCTAATCGTGATGTTGTCGGTGTAGACGGCCGCGCCGTCGGCGATGCACTCGATCGCAAAGTCGAACGTCGCATCCGGCTCAACACCATCGGGAACGACCGTTGCTTTCGAGATGGTGAAGGTGCTCGTCTCGTTCTCAACGCCGACTTCGTTGTCGCCGCTAATGATGGTGAGCGAGTCACCGGGAACGTACGTCGTCGCAAAGCGGCCATCGGCGGTTTCGGCAACGGTGCACTCGGCTCCAAGTGGCAGGCCGTCGATATCGATCGGTGCGCCCTCGGAGATCGAGAGCGGTCCCGACGAGTATGTTCCGCCCGGGAAGATGCCGGTGCACTCGACCGAAATGGTGAACACTTCGCCTTCGAGGGCGGGGGTTGCGGCAACGCCGAGGACGTCCTTTGTGATCGTCAGGGTCTCGGTTTCGAGCGTGTTTTCGAACCCGACGTCATCGGTCAGGGGAGTAGTGAACTCGATACCGTCCGTTCCCACCAAGGTGGGAGCGACGCGGCGGCTGATCGTCCAACCAGATGGGACGGTCTCGGTGACCGTGCAGGTCGACCCTGGGGGAACGAGCGGGAGACCAGCAGCGTCGACGATCGCGATGCCGCCGACGGTCGTCAGCGACGTAGTTGTGCTCGCCACTTCGACCCCGTCGAAGGTGCACGTGATCGCGAAGTCGAAGGTTCCGTCGATGGTGCCGACGATGTCGCTCGACGCGGTGCGCTTCTGAAATTCGAACGATGAGGTCGTGTTCGTCAGGAGGACGTCTTCGCCATCGTCGTCGATGGTGACGGTGGTTGGCGACCCGGTTGTTGCAAAGCGCGGATCGGCTTGTTCGGTGACCGTGCACTCGGCGCCGGTCGGGAGATCGTCGATCACGAGGGGGACAGCGACCGAGACGGTCTGTCCAGAGATCAGATATGGGTCGACCGTGAAGCCACCCGAGCAGCTGATGTCGACGATGAACTCTTCGCTGTCAAGATCTACGGTTGCGGGGACACCCGCAAGCTCCTTGGTGACGACGAGCGATCCGACGTTTCGAACGTTGACAAACGTTGCGGTCGGCTCTGGGTCAGCTTCGGTAATCTCGAGCGTTTGTGTGTCGGATCCATCGATAGTCCAGAGCGGAGCGGGCGATGTTTCGGTTACTTCGCAGGTCGTACCTGGGGCGATAACACCGACGTCGGTATGGCTGACACCGCCTGTCGCGCCGTCAGCGACTAACGAGTCGGCCGAAACGCTGTAGGTGTCGGTGAAGATGCCATCTGGTCCACTGCACGTGAGGGTGAACTCGAAATCGTCAACCGGGTCGATCGGGTGCGTCGAGGCAACCTCGGTGAACTTCTCGATGATCAACGAGCCCGTCGAGTTGGTGACCTGAACATCGGTGCCGCTCGACGCAATTTCTACGCTCTGCTGTGGGCTGTACCGGGTGTTGAATCCGTCGACAGGATCCTCGGTGACGGTGCACTCGGCGCCGACCGGAAGGTCCTCGATGATCAGGGGGCTTCCAACAGCAAAGGTGCCGCTCGTCGTGTACGGATCTGGGTCAAACCCGCCGGTGCAACGAACCTCGAGGTCGAACTCGAATGCTGTTGGGTCTTCTCCGTCGGGGAGACCGAGGATGATCTTCGAGATTGTGAGGTCCGCGAACGTACGCTCGTTAAGGAACGTCGCTCCGGCGATCGTGCCGGCGACAGTTTCGATCTCGACATCATTGGGAGAGGTCAGGACCCAGCCGTTGGGAACGTCTTCACTGATCGTGCAGGTAACGCCATCACCAACGAGTGGTGTGTCGGGATATTGAATCGAGTCACTGCCGCCGCTCGTGGTGATCGTGAGCGTCTCGGACAGCCCGTTGCTGCACGACAAATCGAAGGTGAAGGTGCCATCCTCATCGAGTGGTAGATCGCTGGTGACCGATGTGCCTTTACGAATCGCGAGGGTTGACGTGCTGTTCGTGAAGGCGATTGACTCGTCGCCCGAGTCGATCGTTAGGGTTGCAGAGTTGCTCTCGGTTGCGCCTCCATCGCCGGTGTCGCCGCCGCCACTTGCGGGACCGGTGACGCCGCCGAAGTTCTCGACGTCTCCGCACCCTTGATCTGATCCGAGCGGGTCTGGAACGCCACCGGTGATCGCGAGGTTGCCAAACGCCCCGAGCGGTGTCGTGCCCGTGAACACGTGGTCGAAGAGACCGCCCGGCGCCGGGATCACCGAGTGAATGTAGTTGCCTGCGTTGAGGTTCGGGATCACGCTGTACGGGCGGTTCCGCCAAATGGTCTCCCAGTCGATCGAGTTGCCAGAGCTGTTTCGAACCTGCAGGTTGAACGGAACGAATCCTCCGTCGCCGTCCTGGCAGTTGTCGTTGATGATGCTCGCTGTCGGCTCGCCGGTCGAGACCGCGCCGGTGGCGTCGTCTCCATCTCCGTCGCCGGGGGTGCCGTCGGTGACGGCCACCGTTGCGGTGTAGGACGTCGACGCGGCCTCGGTGGTGGTACAGGACGTTCCTGCTGAGAGCCCGAGTACTTCAACGTCGTCACCGTTCGCGATGGTGAAGCCGTTGGTCGTGGCCCCCGGCCACGCGGCGCCTGTCGACGCGTCGACGATCGAGGTTGCTTGTATATCGAACGGATCCCCAGAGGCGGTGGTGCATGAGATCGTCATGGCGAACTCGTCACTGTCGTCGTCGGTGGGGTGACCAACGACGGTCTTGGAAACCAAGAAGCTGCCGAGAACTTCGATCGTGGTCGGATCTCGT
The DNA here is from genome assembly GCA_964451305.1 of uncultured Acidimicrobiales bacterium. Taxonomy (GTDB): domain Bacteria; phylum Actinomycetota; class Acidimicrobiia; order Acidimicrobiales; family SHLQ01; genus SHLQ01. The sequence continues at coordinate 25,964 of CAYVHV010000027.1, forward strand.
GGGTCGCTGCCGTCGCCGGGGTCGTCGGAGCGGACGTCGACGGTTCCGTCTTGGTCGAAATCGAGCGTCGCTTGGTTTTGGAGCTCTCCGGGGGTAGTTCCTGGGCCGATCTCGACGTCGATCGTGACGACGGTTGGGGGTGATCCTGGAGTGGCAGGGTCGGTCCACAGACTCGATGGCATGTCGACTTCTAGACAGATGTTCGTGTCACCAGCGGCACCGCCGCTCGTGAGTGTGGCCGTCGGGTCGGTGGCCGTCCAGTCGCCGGTATAGACCCGGCCATCGGCTGGTAGAACGTCGCACAGGTCGACGGTTCGGTTCTGCGTCGGGAGGCCGTTGTTGATGAGCGTGAATTCGTAGGTGACGACGTCGCCGACGGAGTAGACACGATCTTGTGGAAGCACAGCGTCACCCGCTGCGTCTACGACATCTTTTCTGAGGTCGATCGAGCTGATGCAGTTCGTTCCGTCGGTGCCACCGTTCGATCCGACCTCGCCGACCTGCACAACATTTTGTGGGTTCGCAGGGTCGATCCTCCAGATCGACCCGTCTGCGTTGCGGAACACATGAAGGTTTCCGGCCGAGTCGAACCACGAAGCGCCGAAGCTACCGTTGGGAAGTACAGATGAGGTCGGAACCGTCGTCGTCGTTCCGTCATTGGGGTCGACTCGGTAGAGCACTCGGTTTACCGGCTGATAGAGGAAGCCGTCGAGCGGGTTGTAGGAGAAGTCAGCGAAATTGACCGGGGTCGGGCCGATAAAGGTCGATGCGCCGGTGAGAGGATCGATCGCCCAGAGATTAAACCGGTTGCCGTTAAACCAACCGTTGCCGTTGGCCGCGCCGACCGAGTGGATGATGTAGCGGCCGTCTCCGAGGACGGTACCTGCGAACTGGCCTGCTGCCTGAGGGTAGTCGCCAACGATCGGGGTGTTGAAGACAATGTCGCCGTTGGCGTCGTATGCGCGAACGGTCCTGACGCCACCAATGTTGACGACCCCGTATACCCAACCGTTGATCGGGTCGTGCGCGGTCGAGTTCGCAATACCCGAGGTGCCCGGTACCTGATCGAGGATCAGTTCACCGGGGTTTGCTGGATCGGGCACGACGAAGTTGAACTGGCCGCCGCGCATGAGGATCGGGACCCCGTCGCAGGCCCATACCGGGTTGCTCTGTGCTTGCACCTGCGAAATGAAGGGAACGAAGGCCAACGTGCTCGCCAACAGCGCGAGCGATAGAGCCCGCGCTAGAACGTTGATCGTGCGAGAAGTCATTGACTCTCTCCATGTGTTAGGTGGTTAACACCCGCCTCTCCCTTAGTCGGCAGTGCCGCTGACGAAATAAGCCGTTCGACCTACGGCCGCCAAACCGGCGCGGCGAGTGGTCAGCGATGGCGAAGCGGCTCGTAGACTCAACGGGTCTGCACACAGGACGAGAGGATCGCAAGTGACACACAAGATTGGCGTTATCGGGGGCGACGGGATCGGTCCCGAGGTCATCACCGAAGGGCTTCGCGTTTTACGAGCCGCAGGCGCCGAGTTGGACACCGTCGACTACGACCTCGGTGGGCAGCGATACGTCCGCGACGGGGTTGTTCTCGACGATGAAACGATCGATGAATGGCGCGGACTCGACGCCCTCTATCTCGGTGCCGTCGGGTCACCCGACGTTCCTCCGGGTGTCATCGAGCGCGGTCTTTTACTCAAGATGCGATTTTCGCTCGATCTCTATGTGAACCACCGGCCGTTCACCGCGCCCGATGGGTCACACGAGTTCATCGTCGTTCGAGAAAACACCGAAGGTACCTACGCCGGTGAAGGTGGCTTGCTGCGAGCGGGAACGCCCCACGAGATCGCAACACAAGGATCTGTGAACACCCGCATGGGTTGCGAGCGGGCCATTCGATATGCGTTCGAGCTCGCCATGAAGCGACGCAAACACCTCACGCTCGTGCATAAGACGAACGTGCTCACCTTCTCCGGTGACCTGTGGAACCGTACCTTTAACGAGGTCGCCGCCGAATACCCAGATGTGGAGACGGCATACAACCACGTCGATGCTGCGTGCATCTACTTCGTCGAAGACCCACAGCGGTACGACGTCATCGTTACCGACAATCTGTTCGGCGACATCCTCACCGACCTCGGCGGAGCCGTCTCGGGTGGTGTTGGCTTGGCGTCATCGGCCAACCTCAACCCGGAGGGTGTCTCCATGTTCGAACCCGTTCATGGCTCGGCACCCGATATTGCCGGTCAAGGCATCGCGAACCCACTCGCCGCGATCTTGTCGGGCGCCATGATGCTCGAACACCTCGGCGAAACAGACCTCGCTGCCAAGGTGACGGCCGCTGTCGAGAAGGTTGCCGCTGAATCTGGTACCACTATCGAGATGGCTGACAAAGTGATCGCTGCGCTATGAGCGAGCCGGGCAGTGTGCAATCCGACCTCACAGGGATCGACCGGACCGAGCGCCAGCCAGGTCATGTCGACATATACGACACGACCCTGCGCGACGGAAGCCAGCTCGAGGGAATCTCGCTCACCGTCGAAGACAAGCTAAAAATCGCTCGCCAGCTCGACCTACTCGGCGTTGCCTATATCGAGGGTGGCTGGCCAGGGGCGAACCCAAAGGACGAAGAGTTTTTCGCTCGGGCTCGGACCGAACTCGAGCTCACAAACTCGAAGATGGTGGCGTTCGGATCGACTCGTCGAGCAAAGGGCAAGACCGACGCGGACCCGACGCTCGCAAACTTGTTGAACGCTGGAACCGGAACCGTCTGCATCGTGGGCAAGACATGGGACTACCACGTCGAAGGTGCACTTCAGACGACCCTCGATGAGGGCATTGCAATGGTGGCCGACTCGATTGCTTTCCTGAAGAGCGAAGGCCGCGAGGTCTTCTTCGACGCCGAACACTTCTTCGACGGATACCGCCGCAACCCTGAGTTCAGCCTGGCTGTCCTCGAAGCAGCGGCCGTCGCCGGTGCGGACTGTCTTGTCTTGTGCGATACGAACGGTGGCTCACTTCCGACCGATGTCGAGCGCATGGTCTCCGACGTGTACGACCATCTCGGTGGTCCCGACAACGGGTCAGCTATTGGAGTGCATCTGCACAACGACACGGGATGTGGCGTTGCGAATGCTCTCGCTGGTGTTCGTGGCGGAGCATCACATGTCCAAGGCACGATCAACGGGTATGGCGAACGCGTTGGCAACTGTGATCTTGTTCCGGTTATTGCCAACCTCAGCCTCAAGATGGGCATCGACACCATCGGCGAGGACAACCTGAAGAACCTCACCAGCGTTGCTCACCGAGTCGCTGACCTAGTGAACTTCGCAGCCGACCCCCAGCAGCCGTACGTGGGCGCAACCGCGTTTGCGCACAAAGCAGGCCTACATACCTCGGCGATTGCCCGCCGCCCCGATGCCTACGAGCATGTCGATCCAACGTCGGTTGGGAATGGCACTCGGTTCCTCGTTTCCGATATGGCCGGGCGATCGACACTGGCTCTTAAAGCTGAAGCGCTCGGGATCGACGTAGATGGCAAGGTGCTCGGCGACATTACCGAGACCTTGAAGAAGCTCGAATATGAGGGCTATCACTTCGAAGCTGCAGATGCGTCGCTCGAATTGTTGATGCGCAACGCCACTGGATGGGAGCAGGAGTGGTTCCGTCTCGAGTCATTCCGAGTCAATCTCGATCACCGTTCGGGATCGGGCGTTCGTGCGTGGAACGACAAGAACGTCGACGTCGAAACCGAAGCGACCGTCAAGCTGTGGGTGGGCGACGAGCGTATCGTGGCGACCGGTGAGGGCAATGGTCCTGTCAACGCGCTGGACGCGGCGGTGCGGTATGCGCTTCGTCGCCACTATGCAGACGCCCTTTCCACGATCTCGCTCACCGATTACAAGGTGCGCGTGCTCGATACCGGCCGTGGCACAGGTGCGGTCACACGCGTCTTGCTCGAATCGACCAACGGCCAACAGACCTGGTCGACGATGGGCGTATCGGAGAACATCATCGAAGCGTCATGGCAGGCCCTTGCCGACTCGATCACCTACGGATTGTTGCATCAGCCTGAGTGAGAGCGGGCACCGCAGTCTCTCGCTATCATTTCGACCATGGCAGCACCCGAATACGTCCCGACTCCGGTTACCGCAACAAAGCACTACGCCTCGCCGCCACAGCGCCAAGGCGCAGGATCGGCTGCGCGGCCGGGAGAGACCTTTGGTCAACCGGCGAGCGGAGGCCGCCTGGGTGCACAGGGGCCAGATCAGGGCTTCGCTCTCACGCTCACCAAAGTGTTCGATGACCAGCTCATTTTGACCGAGGGGGAGTACAAGGGTGATGTCCACGCTGGATGCGTGGGTGTTGCGACCAAGCGAGCGTCGATCTTTCATCGCGCCCCGGTCGTACACGATCTACGAATCGCCTACACGCTCTTTGGCTTTCTCGACGACAAGCCATCGCCGGACCTCGTCGAGTTTCGCAAAGAGGCCTTTGCCGAGATTCACTACTCGTTCCACTACTTCGAGCGTCGTGCGATCGCCGACATGGTGAGCGAAGCTGTGCTGTCACAGAATCCCGATCAGGTCGCGACGCGCTACCGCGTCGACTGGCAAGACCAGCTCGACATCTGAGTCATACACGCACGCTGGGCCGCTAGCCTTCGGGCCGTGACTACACGAGTTCGTTTCGCTCCCGCCCCCACAGGATTTCTCCACGTCGGATCCGCCCGCTCTGCGTTGTTCAACTGGCTCTACGCCAAGTCGACGGGCGGCGAGATGATCTTGCGCATCGAAGACACCGATGCTGCTCTACGCAAGCCCGAGTTCATCGATGCGATCGTCAAGCCGCTCCAAACGTTGGGCATCACGTGGGACGAAGGTCCGTACTACCAATCCCAACGCCAGCAATTCCACATCGAGGCCGTGGAGAAGCTCGTCGCGTCGGGCCATGCATACTTCTGCAACCTGACCCGTGATCAGGCCGATGCGCTTGCAAGCGAAGCGGGGCTGCCCGCGGGGTATCACGGGTGGTCGCGTGACGCTGGCCTCGAAGATGGCCCCGACTGCGTTGTCCGCTTCAAGACACCCGACGAAGGCGAGATCGTCATCAACGATGTCATTCGCGGCGAAGTCCGCTTCTCGTGCGCGGATCTCGAAGACTTCGTGATCCGTCGAAGCGATGGTTCGCCGACCTTCTTAGTCGCCAACGCGGTCGACGACGCCGACATGAACATTACGCACGTCGTTCGTGGCGAAGACCTCCTCAATACGACACCGAAGGTGATGATGCTGTGGAATGCACTCGACTTTGGCGAGGGGCCAACGTACGCACATCTTCCGTTGCTGGTAAACGAGCAGCGAAAGAAGCTCTCGAAGCGCCGTGACGATGTTTCGCTGATGGACTTCCTCGCCCAGGGCTACCTTCCCGAGGCGATGGTCAACCACCTTGCACTTCTGGGGTGGGGTCCACCCGATGACATCGAGATCCGCCCGATCGCGGAGATCATCGAGCTGTTCAAACTCGAGAACGTCAACAAGGGTTCCGCATTCTTCGACGTCACAAAGCTGAACCACATCAATGCGGAGTACATCCGGGCCATGCCGGTGGAAGAGTTCATCGAGAAGGCCGAACCATTCGTGTACGGCGTCGACACAGAGATCTCTTGGGAGAAGGACGACTACGACGCCGAGGTCTTTGCGATGGTTGCTGGAGACGTGCAACAACGCGTCGATACCTTCTCGGAGATCCCTCGCTTCATCGGCTGGATCTTCGGTGAGCAGGTGGAGTTCGACGTCGAGAGTAAGGGCTTCAAGAAAGCGATCATCAAGGCCAAGTTGGTTCCGGAAATTCTCGATGCAATGCTCGAGCGCTTCGCCACCGTCGAATGGACCGGCGAAGCAATGAACGCCGCGGTTTCGGCTATCGGCGACGAACTTGGCGCACGCTCACAGGTTCCAGCCCGAGTCGCTATCACCGGCACAAACGCCGGTATTCCATTGTGGGACGCTGCCGCGACGATCGATCGTCAGATCGTGCTCGACCGGATCGCTGCACTGCGCGCCATCGTGTAGCTCACGTCGCTTGAGTGGGCAGCCTCTCAGGCGGGGCGGTCGATCGTGAACAACGAGTTGGCGGTCGTGGTGTACATGCCACCGACGTGGCGGCCAATGGCTTTCAACTCGACCTGATCGACGTTGAAGTGGTCATCGACGACCCGTTCGGCGACGTGAATGCGGGTCGCTTCGCCAATGACGAGCATCCCGGTTCCGGGGAGGTCCCCGGATGGTTTGCCGACCGGAATGATCTGGGTGACGACACACTCGAAGTTGGCGGTGGCTTCGCCGACCATGGGCGCCGCTACCGTCTCGGAAGCCATGGGGGTCAGGCCAGTAGCCTCGAACTCGGAGACACCAGCATCGAGCGTTGCGGCCGTGGCGTTCATCTGTTCGACGGTCTCTTCGGTCACGATGTTGACCGTGAACTCTCGCGTGGTCTCGAGGTTGGACAACGTGTCCTTGCGCCCGCCGAGTACCGGTGCAACGACAAAGGTCGGTGGGTAGATGGCCATCATGTTGAAGAACGAATACGGCGCTAAATTATGGTTGCCGTCGGCATCGACGGTTCCAATCCACCCGATTGGTCGGGGTACTGTCAATCCAGTGCCCAACTTGTAGGAACTCCCCGGGTCCATATCTTCGACGAGGTACGTGCGCTTTGGTTCCTGCTCCATGAATTGAGTCTGCCGTGACTACTCTGTTCAAGCGACCTGATTTGGGTAAGACTCTGTAGATGAGCGGAGGTGGCGTGGTTCGCCGCACAGCACAAGTACTAGCCCTCATCGTCGTCTTGGCGGTGGGTTGGGTGATGCTCACGTTTTTGAGCGTCCGTTCTGCCGCGGTCGATGCTCAGGGCCGCGTTGCGAACGGCGATTCGATCGTCGTGCTCGGCGCTGCCCAGTACAACGGAGAACCCTCCCCGGTTCTGGAACGTCGTTTGGTCACCGTGCTCGAGCTATGGGAAGGCAATGCCGCGTCGCAGGTTGTTACGACCGGAGCAAATCAGCCCGGCGACACGTTCACCGAGGGGTTCGCTGCCTTTCAGTATCTACGCAACGCTGGAATCGCGGAAGAAGAGATCGTGGTTGTCGTCGATGGGGGAGATACCTACGAATCGTTGTTGGCGACTACGAACCAGTTGGCGCAGGACGAACGTTCTGTCGTGATCGTCACCGATGCGTATCACGCGCTTCGCAGCGAGGAGATCGCCGAAGAGGTCGGGCTCGATGCAACCATTGTGGCAGCTGGAGACGACACGAGCTTTCGTCGTCTCGCTCGCGAGACCGTGGCGGTGAGTATCGGTCGGGTCATCAGTTATCGACGGGTCAGCGCGTTCCTCTGACGCACGGTGATCGAGCGTCGATGCTCGGAATCGGTGAGTAGCCGAAAACGGTGAAAGCCGACCCGAAGGCCGGCTTTCCCATTTGCACCCCGTACGGGATTTGAACCCGTGTTACCTGCGTGAGAGGCAGGCGTCCTAGGCCGCTAGACGAACGGGGCAGGATGCATTGACGAAGATTTCTCGCCAACTATGTTTCCGGACGTAATCCGGGTAGTTCGGGGAGGAGGACTTGAACCCCCAATGGCTGTACCAGAAACAGCTGTGTTACCAATTACACCATCCCCGAAGGACTCGTAGAGCGTAGCGAAAACGTCGTGATCTTCCCACCTGTAGGGGTTGTGTTTCTCATCTGTCCTCATCGTTTATGGCACACGACATATGAATTGGTGCGATCTGGTTTCACCTCGATCGTCTGCAAATCACTGAATCCTGCGGTGTCTAACGCCTGAGCGATGTGATCTGCACCCCACGCCGTGCCGAGGCCTTCGCCGCCGCCTGCGAGTGAAACGCTCATGCAGTGCATCGTGGAGATCGTGTACTGGTACGGCGCCACGAGCTCGGTCATGTTGTCGGCCAGTGCGGAGTGTGCTGCTGGCTCAACGCAGAGATAGGTGCCGTTCGCGACGAGCGACGAATAGATGTTCTCAAGCACGCGGTCGGGTTGAGCCTGGTCGTGAATCGCGTCGAAGGACGTGACGAAGTCAAACCGCTCTGCAATATCGAGTTCGGCGGCGTCGATGTTCAGAAACTCGACGTTCTCAAGCCCCGCATCTTCAGAACGCTCCCGAGCGACTGCTAATCCGTCGTCTGCGAAGTCGATGCCGACAAAGCTGCTGTTTGGGAACGCTTGGGCCATGAGGATGATGGCGTGGCCGCTCCCACAGCCAATGTCGGCGAGCGTTGCTCCACCGGTGAGTGCTTCGGTTGCGCCGGGAATGGACGGAAGTATTACGTCGAGGAGTGCAGCGTCGAAGCGTGCGGCGCTTTGCTCGGCCATCCATGCCTGAAAATCCGGATACCGCGAGTACGGGACACCAGATCCGGTACGGAACGATTCGACCACATCGTCTTCTACGGCAGCGAGTAGTCCAATCGTTTGCATAGTCGAGGCCAGATTGAGCGGGCCACCGGCGCGAGTTACGAGCCGCTGGTGTTCGACAGGAAGCTCGAATCGCTCCGAAGACGCGTCGTAATCGACCACTCCACCAGACGCCATGGCAGCAAGCCATTCGCGGACGTGTCGTTCATCGAGCGACGCGGCATTGGCGAGCTCGACGCTCGTGACAAAGCCCATTCCGGCCAGTTGATCGAACAGGCCAGTGCGATGTCCAATACTCATCATGAGCGCGAGCGAACCAGAGTTCAATGTGTCGACCATCGTCGACATAAAGGCCTTCGCCCGCTCGTTGTCCATTGCCGGTCCCCCTAGTTCATTAGGGGCGAACCTATGTGGTGGCGCTAGGCGGTAGCCAATTCTGGAAGCACCGCTGGGTACCCGGCGGCGAGGAAGGCCGCATGGTCAGCGAGTTGGCAGAGACATGTCATCCACCACTCCGAGCTGATCATCATCCCGGCAGGGACGGTTTCGAGCATCTCGTCGATCGACAATTCGAGGCCGAGGTCTCGCCCACTTCCAATATTTCGAAGGTCGAGTAGGCGGTCGATCACCGCGCCTTTCGCGATCGTTGGGCCGTCGATCTCTTCAACGAGAGAAGCGGTCCGATCTTGAAGGACATGGTGGAGTTCAGGTGTAGAGCTGTGCATCACTTGGCCTTGGTCGGCAGCGGGAAGTCGGGGTTAAGGGTTTGGTCAGGATTTGTGACCCTGGTCTCATTTTTATGGGAGTGGGTCGCTTTTCCCATGGACCGTTTGGCCCGTTTGCCGATTTCTACAGAGTGAATGCGAAACTCTTTTCTCTCGACGGGTGGGCCGGACGTGTTGCTCTCGCTGCGTGTATTGGAGCTCTGGCAGTCGTGCTCCTCGTGACGGGGGCATTGCTCACCGGAGCGGGTCCAGCAGGCGCTCAGAACGCTGTGGTGACCTGTCGTGGCCAAGACGCCACGATCGTCGGCACGACTGGAAACGACACGCTCCGTGGAACCTCTGGGCGAGACGTTATTGCCGCCCTCGGCGGTGACGATGTCATCTATGGATTGGCGGGCAACGATCTCATCTGTGGAGGACATGGTCACGACACGATTTACGGTGGCGACGGAGCCGACGGGATCTTTGGCTTTAACGGTGCTGACGAACTACACGGCGGCAAGGGCCCGGACCGACTCGTTGGAGGTGTCGGTGCAGACCTGCTCAACGGAAACAACGGACAGGACATTCTTCGTGGTGGTCCAGGATTCGATGAACTCCGCGGTGGGTCGCAGCGCGATTCTCTCCAGGGCGGCACACATATCGACAACCTCTTTGGTGGAAGCGAGCTCGACGAGTGCTATTCGCCACGCGATGTGCTCGCCGAGTGCGAACGTGGCGGGGGCATTGCCCGAACCGGCGCAGCGGTCTCCACGGCTGTACTCGATGACCAGTTCGCAGCGGAGATGTTCCGGTTGATCAACGTCGAGCGGGCAAACGTTGGTGGCCTTGCTCCTCTGAGCAGGAGTGCTGAACTCGATCGGTACGCAAACGAATGGACCGTCACGATGAGCCAGCAGCCGCTGCCACTCGATCGGCTTCGTCATCATTCGCCTGCATTCACCGGTTCGGATATTGCCTTTCAGGAGATCCCAGATTCACGACCGTGGACCCACGCGTTCGAGAATGTCGGATACTCCCAGATTGGATCGAACGATTCTGTTGAGTCCGTCGTGGAGCGGCTCTTCTACAGCCCGAACGGTTCGGGGTTCACCACGAGTCCGGGCCACCAGTGCAATATCCTTGAAACCGCAGCCGACGAAGTAGGCGTTGGCGCGTTTGTCGACGCGAGCGGTGCGCTTTGGGTTGCCCAGCTGTTCTGGGGAGTCAACGACAACGCACCGACGCCGGTGACAAGTTGTCAATCGGTCGCGAGCCGCTAACGAGTGCAACTGGCCTGAAAACGCAGAAACCACCCGGTCCTGAACCTGTGGTTCAGTACTCGAGCGGTTCTGAGTCGGGAAGGAGAGATTCGAACTCTCGATCTCCTGCTCCCAAAGCAGGCGCCTTAGCCAAACTAGGCCACTTCCCGGCGAGAGAGAATGCTACCGGGGTTGGGCGCTCGGGACACTCATATTTTGATATCAATCGACCGATCATTTCTTCATGGGTCCTCCAAACACGCCAAACGACGCTGCTCTGGCCGCAGTCGATGCCAAGTTTGCAGAGGTCGCGAAGCGTCGTCATGCCGAAAAAGAGGCACAAAATTCGTATCGTTTGGCGTATCGGAATCTTTGGCGAACCCATCACTGGCCTCATTCGTATGACCGGTGCACCACCATTCGGGGACGACACGTCTGTCGACGATGTATGTGGTTCTATGTCGTGGCCTTCGCCACTCTTGGCCTTGCGCCGCTCGGGGTATCCCCGTGGCCAACACGCTGGGATCCGATCTTCGTGTGGGCGCTTGCTGTTCCGGCGACGATCGATTTCGTTCTTGGTGAGCTGAGCAGCGTGACGTACGACGCGAGGCGTCAGGTCGCGGTCAGCGTCTTGCTTGGACTCGCTGTCGGGCGTGGCTTCTACGCAGAACTACTCATGACGGGCAGCACGCTCTTTTGGGGGCCGGTCCTCGTGTTTGGTCCGATCTGGTTTGCCGCTGCGGTCATTGCGTGGATGAACAAGCGCGGGCAGTACCGCGACGAGGAACGCATGCAACGACACGATCATGAACCCGATCGTGGTTTTGGTGATGAGGGCGATGTTGCGGCGTGACCGCAGCTACTGAAGTGCGCCTTCGACGCGCTCGGTCGCTTCCTCTTCAGGAATCTCGAGAGCGAAGCTGAGCTCGCTCACCAAGACATTGCGTGCCTTGGTGTAGAGCGTCTTTTCACCAGCGGAAAGTCCCTTGTCAGCTTCGCGCAGGGCGAGGTTACGGACGACCTCGGCTACCTGGTAGACATCGCCGGACTTGAGCTTTTCCTGGTGGTTCTTGAATCGACGGCTCCAGTTTGGCGGTTCACGAATGCCACGCTTTTCCAATACCTCGAAGAGGTCTTCGACATCTTCGGTCGAGATGGGCCAGCGCATGCCAACCTCTTCAACCTTGTCGACTGGAACCGAGAGCGTCATCTCGCCGTGGGCCATCTCAAGCACCAAGTATTCGGCCTTCTCACCGAACGCGGTACGCGTCTCCTTCTTTGTCACTATGGCTGCGCCATGGTGTGGGTAGACGACACGATCACCGACATCAAACATAAAAAGAGAACCCCTGGAAACCCGTGGCGGACAACTGCTAAGGATGCCAGCTCGCCCTTTGAATGCCAATGCAGGGGGTCTGTTTCTTGCCAGTTTTGTGTCAAAACCTCGAAAAAGTGCGCGATTACCGACGTTGGGCCCTTGACACGACCGCAATGAAGTGGTCGAACGTGTGCCTGTCTGGTCGACCGTGATAGCGGCTAGAAGCCAAAGATCTCCAGGCACGCGGTGTGCAAGATCCCTCCTGAGCTGTACAGGGATCGGCGTCGACCGCACCGATCGTCCATCTCTGTCGCGGATTGGCCAGATCGGTCGACACAGTGTGCAATGACGCCACTTCGGACTCGGCTCACGAGGTCGAAGCCGTCGATGACCACGACGAGAACATCCCATGTCGGTGGTGCGAGCAGGCCAGCGAGGGTGTCGAACGGATTCGACTCGGCGAGGACCACCGGGTGGAACGAGATCTTCGGGCTCGTGAATTCGACACCGATCAACACCGGAGTGTTCTGTCCGAACGCGTCGAGGGACCAGAGCGCAATGGGGCGCAATAGCGACGCGTTCGCGGAGAGCTTGCAGGGCAGGGTAGGGTATGACACGACATGTCCTCGGTACGTTCAGAGGCCACGGTCTCCCGAAGCAATAGGTGACCATCTTCGATGGTGCGTGTGACAGTGGGCGATCAACACTCGAAGAGATCGCTTGGCTCTCGTTCAGCGATTGCTCACCGTGGTGATGTGCTCGACCAGTTCTGGCCACGCGCGCTCGAGCATGACGTCGTGAGCACAATCGAAGATCGTTAGTTCAGCATCGTAGGTGGCGGCGAGGTCTCGTTGTTCGGCAAGGGTGAAGATCGCGTCGTGTTGCGCAGCGACCACCGATATCGGTGTTGCGTTATGCAAAATGACGCCGGGCCGAGGCCACCGAAACAGCATTGAGAGGAACGCTGGGTACGACTCGTTCTGCATCTTCGATCCAGCGTGGCGGACGATGTCCAGGTCGGTATCGGGGCGAAAGAACTGCTCTCTGACCCTCTCGTCGTTCGCAACAAACGCCCACAGGCTGAGCGAGAGTGTCGAGGCGACCCGGTCGGGGTGCGCTTTGATCAACCGAGCGAGCAATGCGCCGACACCACGACGCGGAATCGATGCGACCAAGACCGCGGCGCGAAGTGTTCGTGTCTCGAGCACCCGTTGTGCGACGAGGCCTCCCATGGAATGACCGACCAGCACCACATCACCCTCGATCGAGTCGATCTGGCGGTTCACATGTTCGACATAGGACGACATCGTGTTCCATTTGCGTGCCGAAGACCCCGGTGTGTCATGACCAGGGAGATCCACAGCGAGCGCGTGAATATCTCTCGAGCGGAGCGCCTCGACCACATCATCCCAACACCAGCTTCCGTGCCATGCACCATGAACGAGGACGACGGTTGGCGAATTCATGTGGAAAGACTCTCAAATTCCATACGGACTCGCTACTCCCATGCCGGCGTGGTCGCGACGGACAGCACACGAACCAACCCATCAAACGCACGCACCAACCCATCGAAATTGCGTGGTCGCGCGATGACCCTTAGTGATGTAGTGAATTGTTGTTGTCTAACAACATTGAATTATCAACGTTCTAGCGGTTGGGAAAAAGGACTGTCACACTGCATCCCTAGGTTGTGTCTCACAAGTTCGTAGCATGTCCCCGAGCGGTCGGAGACTGGCTATGACGCCAGAGGACCATCCAAAATCACGTTCCTATCTCCGAAAGGCTCCATCCGTGGAACCCATCGCTACAACAACCGACGCTCCGACCGCTCCTGAGACAGGAGCGGCCAACCCACTCCGACGTGGATCGACCTCGACACAGGCGTTCGGCGCCGGTCGGCGTGAAAGCCACGATGCAAGCGAGTTCTACGCACGCTTTACGCCACCGGTGGTATCCGACGATGACACGGTGAACCCGCTACCGGCCCTCGAAACCGTGAACCTCGATGACTGGTGCGTCAACGGCGATGCCCGCAACATGGCGGTTATCCCAGACAACTCGGTCGCCCTCGTCGTCACCTCGCCGCCGTACTTCGTTGGCAAAGAGTACGAACAGGCCGTCGCGGGTGATCGCGATCGTGGTCCAGAGATCCCTCGTACCTACCTCGACTATCTCCAGATGCTGCGCGATGTGTTTAGTGAGTGCCTTCGCGTGCTCGAACCGGGCGGCCGAATTGCGGTCAACGTGGCCAACCTTGGCCGCAAGCCCTATCGCAGCCTGTCCGCCGACGTGATCAACATCCTCCAAGATGACCTCGCCATGTTGCTGCGCGGAGAGATCATTTGGCACAAGGCCGAAGGAGCGTCGGGTTCGCTCGCGTGGGGTTCATACCGATCGGCGACCAACCCGGTGCTTCGCGACATCACCGAACGCGTGATCATCGCGAGCAAGGGCCGTTTCGACCGTGCGCAAAAGCCAGCGAAGCGTGAAACCGCCGGAATGCCCCACCGCAGCAGCGTCAGCGCAGATGAGTTCATGGAAGCCACGCTCGACGTGTGGCGTATCGACCCGGAGTCGGCTCGACGAGTTGGCCACCCCGCACCATTCCCGGTAGAGCTCCCTCGACGGCTTATCGATCTCTACACCTTTGAGGGCGATGTCGTCCTCGACCCATTCCTCGGCTCAGGATCGACCGTTGTCGCCGCCGAGCGCACGCAGCGAATCGGCGTTGGTTTCGACCTCGATTCCGAATACGTCAGTTTGGCCCGCGAACGGGTCGCCGCAGAACAGGCTCGGAGACGACACCGGCCTGTCGAATCAGCAGGAGATGAACCATTGCCCACACTTCAGGTACCAGAGAACATCGACGAGCGCGTCGAACACTTCCAAGCCCGAGCGACCAAGGAAGGCAAGAAGGCTCAGGACCTCGCCAAAGAAGTCCTTGAAGACGCAGGCTTCGAGATCATTGCGGAGAAGGTGAAGGTCAAAGGCACCGGTCTGCAACTCAACTTTGAGATCACTGACCAAGCCGGCGACTACCGCTACTACGTCGATATGTCCGGCGCGTTCACGAGTAGTCGTCCGGGTCTCATGCGAACCGACACGTTGTGGAAGATGCTCGGTCGAGCAAACGTGCTCAAGACCACGCATCCCGACACGCGACTCCTCGTGTTGACATCACACCTGCCTCGCAAGAACTCCGAAGGCGACCGCGCCATGCGCGCTGTTGGCCCGTGGGCGTTGTTCGATGCGATCGAGATCTTTGATGATCCAGGTGACGGACTCGACTTCGGCGAGACTGGCGCCGCCACTGGAGGAGCAAACGCCGCTGGTGTTGCTCGTCTCCGTAGTTATGCCCAGCACGGTGCGCTCGAACCGCTTCCCGGCTACTGGACCGAAGCTGACATCAAAGGCCGCTTCCACCAACGAGGCGCATGAGCGGGATTGCGTACGCCGTGGTTCGAGACGAACCGCCGACGGTGTATGCAGCCGACACGATCGACGTCCTCCAGCGGCTGCTCGCACTCGAGGTTGTAGCGAGATCGGTGCCAACCAATCTCGAAGCAAAGGCTCGCGCCCGAATGTCTAAAGCGCTCCTCGATGAACGATGGGCGGACGCTGTAGTCGAGTGGATCGATACCACCGGCACAGCGATTGACGTCTATACCCAGCTACACGTCTACTCAGAAGACGACCTTCCAAGCGATCTGATCGGAGCGCAACTGCAGTTCGCTCCGCTCTTTCGAGAATAGCGAGCCTTCGGCGTGGCCTCGTCACGAACCAAAATCACCGAGATCGTCACCGGCCTTGCCATGTTGGGATTTCCGAACATCGATCGGGCACTCGCAGTCCGGCCAGACTGGTTTCACAACGTCAGCAACGATGAATACGACCTCCTTCACGATGAGTTGGCCGCTGGCGAATCTAACGAGGAGTTCGCTCAAGCTTGGGAGCACGGTCAACGATTTCTCGAGTCTCCCGATGGCCTTCGCGGCAGGGTGCCCGATCGAGTCGAATGGCAAGGCCCGGGCCGGCCTCCCGGCTACGACCAGATCCCGGCGGACCTCCGCGTTGACCACGTCTACCTGATCAGCTGCAAGTACGGCTCGGACATCCTCTTCAACGTGTCTCCCGCTCACGTGTTTGATCGGTTGCTGGCCGAGCGACGCGGCGACCGCACCGACTGGTTTCTCGAAATCGCTCCAGAGGCGTATCAGGCGTTGTACCAGCGAAGCGTTGCTGTCACCGGCGTAACCAACATGCCCGAGTCGGTCGGCAGCCTCGACGGCGAGTCACGGCAACGACTCAAAGATGCGTTGCCGACCCGCGGGGCATGGCCAGAAGAACTCACCAGTCCATATCGCGACTTCGTGAACGCCGTCTCTGTCGCAACGGCGCATCGATGGAAAGACAACCTGGCCGACAAAGCAGACCAAGAGCTCATGTTGTGGCGCTTGCTCCGCTTTCAACCCGCGCCATATTTTGTGCTCGGAGCAGGATCTGATGGCACGCCGTTGCGTTTTCGGGTAGGTACTCCGAGCGATTTCCGTCGGCAGTTTTCGATTCGTTCTTTCGATGTGTGGGCCGATGCAATGGGTCAGCCGCTGGTTCGATGGCGTGCCGAGTTGCAAGGTGCTCGACGGCCGATCGAAGGGCATATTGAAGTGCGATGGAGCAGGGGGCGTTTCGGCGGAGTGCCCGAAGCCAAGGTGTACCTCGATACCGCGCATCATCAGGTGGCGAACTACCACGAGATTCGCTGACGCAGCTGTGTGTCTCTCTCGTTACGAGGGTGCCGGCGACGCGTCGATGAAGGCAGCGGCGGTCTTCCAACGGCGAAGTGTCAACTCTCGGGTCATGACTGCGTCGCTTGCGACATAGTCATGAAGTTGCTCGGTGGATAGCTCGTGAATTCGCTCACGATCGACCTCGACGGGCGACAGGCCAACAAATCGAGCCAGGCTCTTCAGCCCACAGGGAAGATGCATGATGGCGCCGACGTCGGCTCGGTAGACGCGGTAGGTGTCGAGATGGCGATGCTCGTGCCACGAAGCGAAATACCCGCCGTCGTGTCCGGGAAGCGGCTCGTGTCTCGAGCGCGAGTGCGTATCGGGTGCGAGGCGCAGCCCCAGTTCGACACCTACCGTAGCTGCCCGGTCAGCGAGGAATGGCAGGTCGAATCGAGCCCCGTTCCAGGTGGTGATGACACCCGGGTCGAGCTCGGAGATCGCACGATCAAGATGCATCAAGAGTGTGGCTTCAGATCCGTCGAAGACTCGCGCCCAGCCCGCACCTGACAACGCAACAGCGATGATCGGCGCGGAACGCGGATCCAGCCCTCCACGTTCGGTATCGGTTTCGATGTCCAGCGCATAGATCAACGCTGGATCTGTAGGACTGATGTCGATAGGCGAACCCTAGCGGCTCACTCTGACAGGCGAGATCTCCCGGCAAACATGGCCTAGCGACGCTCGCACGCAGTCCTGGTATCACCAGGGGCGTCGGTGTTGCCAAACACCGCACCGACACAGCGGTCTCGCCCAACGCCACCGTGGACGAGGTCGTTGCCAGCGTTGCCTTGCAGTTCGTCTCGACCAACCTGGCCGTAGATCTCGTCGTCGCCGAATCCGCCGTCGACCTTGTCGATGCCGGTCCAGCCATAGATGGCATCGTTTCCGGTGCCGCCAAAGATGGTGTCGTTACCGGCGCTTCCTCGAAGCACGTCATCTCCAGCGCCACCATAGATGGTGTCACGCCAGAGGCCGCCGAAGATCAGGTCGTTGCCGATGCCACCAAAGAGCGTGTCGGCCGCCTCGTTGCCGTAGATGACGTCGTCACCTGCACCACCGTTGATGGTGTCGTTCTGACGGCCACCGCAAATGATGTCGTTGCCGCCGAGGCCATTGATGGTGTCGCGGCCGCCGAGGGCAACGATCACGTCATTGCCGGGCGTTCCATTGATTACATCGTCGCCTTCAGTGCCGACGATCGTCGCCGCGAAGTTGTGGCACATGTGGGCAGGGTCGTTCGTAACCGGTGGTCGGCCGTTGACGTTGTCGATGTCGAGGAATCCATGACGTCCAATACGCCACGCACGACGATCCGCTCCGTCTCGGCCAATGAACTCGCCATCGTGGCCAATGAGCAGGCCGCGATCGATGACTTCGAGAGATTGCACACCGACCAGACCATCAGCGCCTGGGTCCCACGCCAAGGCGGTGCCGGTGTCGGGGTCGAACGCTGCGAGCTGATCACGGTTGACCGTTGTGGGGAAGCGGCTTGCGGGCGTCAGGCCAAAGCAGCTGTTGTCGTTGGTGTACTCACCAACGCCCGGGAATGGGGTTGGCGAGCCGGGACCTTCGACATTGCAGAAGTGGCCACCCATGAAGACCGCAGAGTTCGAGATCGCAACCGAGTAGGTGCTGTCAAAGTTCCGAGCGATCCAACGCTCGCTCTGGTTCGAGGTGTGTGGGTCTGAGATGTCGAAGCGGATGCCGGTATCGCGGCCGAGGAGTGGGAAGTCTCCGCCGTTGCTGACAACCACGATGTACGAGCCATCAGGCGAAACGTCTGCGTCGTAGGCCAAGATCTCATCGCTGCCCCAGAAGTCGGTGCTGTAGCCGAGCAGGTTGTTTGATTTCAGATCGATCAACGCGATACCGGGACGGAAGAAACCATCGACCAATTGACCTCGGTGCACCACGACGAGGATGTCGTCATCTGTTACCTCGATAAAGCGAGGGCCGTAGGTAAAGGTCGGGTTGACCCGGCTGCTCTGGGTGATGTCGAACTGGAACGCACTGACCACAGAGCCTGAGTTCGCGTTGACCTGCGCGAGGCGTTGGCGAGGAGTGCCGTTCACAGAGGTGAAGTCACCACCCACGAATAGACGGCCATTGCTGAAGTCGAGCTGGGTTACGGCGGAGTTGAAGTCTGCAACGAAAGAGCTATCGACCTGACCGGTGATGAGCGAGTACTTGGCGAGGCGGTGATGGATTTCGCCGTCGGCAACGTTGAATTGGCCGCCGATGAAGACGCTGTCGCTGCCACCGGGTGCGACGGCGCTGACAACGATCGGTCGATCACTCGAGCGAGTCAGGGTTGGCAAGAAGGTCTCGTTCAACGCTCCGGTATCGATGTTGTACGAGTAGACGCCCGACGTGTCGAGTACTCGACCGTCGACGGTTTCGATCTGGGTAAAGTCGCCAGCTACCACGATGAAGTCACCGACTTGGGTGGTGTCGAACACCGTGCCGTCGAGCACGGTTGGCAGATCGCGTCGTGGGGTCTCGGTCGGGAGGCCGTCAAAGGACGCTGAAGCGGTGGACTGGTCAACGGAGAGGAAGGTCAGAACTCCGGCAAGAAGTAGAACACACACCCCCAAAGCAGCGCCGAAGGAACGCCGAAGAATAGTTGTTTTTACGATACCCATACCTCAATTAGTGGCGCAGGAAGGTACACGGCGATTGAGGCGCACGAACTATCGGGTAGAGAAATGAGCCGTCCGGCCCATCGAACAAGGCGTGGCTGATTTTGCCTACGAGAGTGCTGCGACGAGTTGTTCTGGGGTGTCTTCTGGGAGGTCGAGGTGTGTCACGAATCGCGATGTTCCCGGGCCGACGCGGACGAGGATCCCCGCAGCGTCCAGCGACGCGGCGGCGGCGTCCCACTCGTCGAACTCGACGAAGACCATGTTCGTGTTCACGGCGTGCACGGTCGTCTTCGGTAGCTGCTCGAGCGCCTGGCCAATCCGGGTCGCCATCTCGTGATCGTCGGTAATGCGATCGAACTGATGGTCGAGCGCGAACATCCCGGCGGCGGCGAGAATCCCCGCTTGGCGCATTCCGCCGCCGAGCATCTTTCGCCAGCGACGAGCCGAACGGATCAGCGGTTCCGAGCCGGTAAGTACCGAGCCCACTGGTGCGCCCAGACCCTTCGAGAGGCACACCGACACGCTGTCGAACGGTTCGGCAACGTCGGCTGCAGGAACGTCTAGTGCGATGGCTGCGTTCCAAATCCGCGCACCATCGAGATGCATGGACAAGCCGTGCTCGTCAGCGAAGGACCGCACTTCCTGGCCGTAGGTCAGTGGTAGGACCTTGCCGTCGGTCGTGTTCTCGAGCGTGAGAAGGCGGGTGACCGCAAAGTGTGGGTCGTCGGGTTTGATCTTCGCTGCAACCTTTTCTAAGTCGAGCGTTCCGTCGGGCGAGAACTCGATCGGTTGCGGTTGGATGCTGCCGAGGACCGCCGCACCGCCAGCTTCGTACTTGTAGGTGTGGGCGTTCTGCCCAACGATGTACTCCTCACCGCGGGCGCAATGCGCGAGGAGTGCGCATAAGTTCGATTGCGTTCCCGATGGCACAAACATCGCATCGGTCTTGCCGAGCAACGTCGCGGTCTTCGCCTCGAGCGCAATCACCGTAGGGTCGTCGCCCCAGACGTCATCGCCAACCTCGGCGGTCGCCATGGCGGCGCGCATTTCTTGCCCCGGTCGGGTGACGGTGTCGCTGCGAAGATCGATCATGAAGCCAGACCCTATCGGGTCGTGGCAGCCAACTCAGAGGTCGTAGGCTGAGCGCCATGGCAGAACCAGATCTCGGACTCGCGAATTCCGTCGAGGCGTTCATCGACACATTGATGGCCACCCTCGAACCGGTCGCTCAGAGCGCGCTGCGGCGCGACCCAGAACAACTTCGCAAAGACCTCGCGCTCGACGCGTTCAACTGCTCGGCGGCGTTCATCGACTGCGACGACAGCCACTCCGACCTCGAGCTGCTCGCATTCATCGCTGCACTCGAGCAACACTTCCCGGAGCTGCTTCCACCCGACACCAAACCCGCTGATGTTCGTGCGGCCGGCTTGATCACCGGGAAACGGTCGTGGTTGAACGAGCCGTCCGGGTTGTTCAACTCGATTGTCGCAGCCGACCAACAAGGTGGCACGGCGTATTCGAGCGTTTATTACGAACAAGCCTTGCGAATGGCGCACACCGCTATTGGACTCGACGACTACACCAGCCGTTTCGAGCTGAGCGGTGTCGAGCAGTTCCGCTCGATGATGCTGCGGACCATGAAGAGCGGCAATGTCAACTCTGGAGCCTCGGTGGCGACGAGCGGCACGCCGACGTCGGCGGCACCACCAGCGGACGAAGAACTGCCACCACAGCGCGATATCGACGAGCTGCTCGAAGAACTCGACGCGTTGATCGGGCTCGAGTCGGTCAAAGAAGAGGTGAAGCTTGTCGCTGCGCTTCTACGCGTGCAGAAGCTCCGAGCCGAGCGTGACCTCCCCGTCCCAGACTCCAGTCGTCATCTGATCTTTGTCGGCAACCCCGGGACCGGCAAAACAACCGTTGCGCGCCTGCTCGCTCAGATCTATCGAAGCCTCGGCGTTGTCGACAAGGGTCACCTGGTCGAAACCGATCGCTCCGGGATGGTCGCTGGCTTCGTCGGTCAGACGGCGACGAAGGTCAACGAACTCTTTGACCGAGCCGATCAGGGCGTCCTGCTCGTCGACGAGGCGTACTCGTTGACCCGCGGAGGCGAAAAGGACTTCGGTAGGGAAGCGATCGACACGATGGTGAAGCTGGTCGAAGATCGGCGCGACAGCGTGGTTGTCGTTCTCGCTGGTTACCCGGACGAAATGGCAGATCTCGTCGAAGCGAACCCGGGAATGAAGTCCCGCTTTCCTCGCACGATCCGGTTCGAGGACTACGACGATGACGAGCTCTTGAAGATCTTCAGCCTCATATCGGAGAGTCAGGAGTACCACCTGGACGAGAGCGGCGAAGAAGCGGTGCTCGCGTTCTTTGCGAAACAGGACCGCGGTCAGGGCTTTGGCAACGGCAGAACCGCTCGAAATCTCTTTGAGGCCTCGGTTTCTCGCCACGCGGTTCGAATGGTCGATATTGCTGAACCCACCAACAATGAGCTGATCACGCTTACCAAAGATGACATCGAAGGGATCTCTCTGGTCGATGGACCCGAAGCAGATTCAGATGGCGACGAAGCTGCGATATCGGACGGCTCCGAACACACTCCAGAACACGCCGAGGACGCCGAGTGACGATCGGTCCACTGCGGGTCCGTGTTTTTGTCGCCGGACTTCTCGCCGCCGTCCTTGCGGTTGGCTTCGCTGCACCACCCGTTGGAGCGCAGGACGACACTGGCCAGCGTTCGCTTCAGGCCATCATGGCAGAGGCCATCTTGGCCGACGGCTGGTGGGACGAGACAGGAACACTGTCCGCTGCGGAGATGACAGAACTGGTCGATGAGTTCGGCGACGAATTCGCGTTTGCATTTACCGATCGAGCATTCGAAGTGCAGCTAGACCCGAGCCAGAACACCGCTGGATTACTCGCTCAATCGGCACTCGACCTGCTCGCGACCCAGGGTGGACCGTCGACGCTCCTATTCGTCACTGGAGATCAGGTCGGAGGTGCGACCAACACATTTCCGTTCTTCAACATCGGTCAGGTGATGGCCGACTTCGATCGAGCCGACCCGCCGGCATCGTTCGAGGCAGCGGCCTTTCAACTGCTGGCGTTCGGTGACGAGTTCGCACCGATTCCAGAATCTGCCCTCGCTGACGCGTCCGGTAGTGACGGAGCTGAGACCACCGAACAAGAAACGGGTATCTTTGCCGGTATGAGAATTGTCATCCTGCTCGCCATTGTGGCGGGGGTGCTCGCCCTCGCATCGGTCATCACCTCACGGAACAAAAAGACCCGCCGCGCCGTCACGACGTCGAGTGCACGCGACAGCACAAAGGCCGAGCTCCAGGCAATGAGCGATCTCATCCTCGATCTCGACCCGAGGGTCACCCTGGCGAACGACACAAAATTAAAAGAGCGCTTCGTCGATGCATCGACGACATACCGCGAAGTCCTCCAGCGTGCTGAAGGTGCCGAGAGCGGCCATGAGGTTGCCGATCTCCGAATCGATATCTCGAAGGCGCGTTGGAGACTCGATGTCATCGATGCGGAACTGTCCGGACGCACGCCGCCCAAAGAACCCTTCAAAAGGGACAATTCCGGCTCGGCGTGGGACTCGACCCGAGGGCGCGGCGACGGCGCCTGACTCGCGAATCATTTTCGCAGAGCGGTCGCAAAACGACCCAGCGTGACATTCGACCGGTGAGGTCCAACACTTGGCGCCACACCATCGCCTAAGATCACGAGCGCGGAGCGGGGCACATTTTTGTGTTTTACGTTGAGGTGTCGGACACCTCAACTCAGTTTGCGTTCCTCTGGGGCGCGGAGGTTCCGTGCGTTACATTTTCACCGCCGCAATCGGCACGTTGCTCGCCATAGCAGCGCTGCTCGCGTTGCCGCCGATTGGCGAGACCGAGACATCCCTCGTCGCGCAAACAGCGGGCGATCGTTTGGCGACCGTTGGATCACTCGATGAGGGTCCTGAGGTAACCACGACGACGACGACATCGACCCCGGGCCGCCAAGTCCTGTCACCCTCATCGACCGAAGCCGCAGTCGACTCGATCGCCGATGTCCTCGGCGTTGTCGAGTTCAACATCACCGATGAACTCAACGCACCGCGCGACGAATTCATCATTCCCGCACCTGAATCGAAAGTCGACACCGACGACGATGCCGACGACGCGACCACGGCAGATGAGTCTCCGAACCTCTCGCTATCGATCGATGGAGAAGGCGAGACCGCAGCCGACACGGCGGCGACCACCACCACGACCACCGTCGCCCCGACAACTGAAGCACCGCCGACAACGACCGCACCGCCGACGACCGACGCGCCGGTCACCGTAGATGGTGGTGTGATCATCAGCCCTCGCGGTGTCGTCCTGCCGATTATCGAACCTCTCGCAGACGGTGGCTTTCGGGCGCTCACGCCGTGTGCGAACGAGGTCACGATCTACGACGGAACACGCGTCTCCCACGTCGACTTTGTACTCGACGCTGGCCACGGCGGATCAGAACCAGGCGCCGTCGGCCCCACCACTGGGGTCACCGAAAAGGCGTTGAACCTCCGCATTGCCGAGATTGTCGAGTGGTACCTGGAGGAAGCCGGCTACAGCGTCCTGCAAACCCGCACGACCGATATTCGCCTACCCCTTCGCTCTCGAGCAGAGATCGCCAATGCCGTGCAGCCCGATGCTTTCATCTCAATCCACCACAACGGAGGAGCGACCCGACCACAATCGACTCCAGGCTCTGAACTCTTCGTCGACGGTGGCAACCCTGAAGCCCGACGTCTCGGTGGCCTCATGTTCGAAGAGATGATCGACCATCTATCGGCATACGAAGCTGACTGGGTCGGCGGTTGGCGCAACGGCGTTGGCACCCGCTTCAACAGTTCGGGCGAGGATCTGTACGGCATCCACCGCTTCACCCCGGGAGTCCCATCGGTCATCACCGAAGTCGGCTACCTGTCCAACCCGTCGGAGGAAGCCCTCTACGTGGATAACGACGTGCAATGGTCGCACGCGAAAGCGATCGCTGACGCGCTTATCCGCTGGAAGACCACGAGCGATGTTGGGTACGGCTACCTCGACGACTTCGTCGATGACTCCTCGAGCGGAACCGGCGGCTTCAGCGGCTGCACCGACCCTGCACTCTAGTTCGGAGACCAGAAGGCAATATCGCCCTCGGCGAGGTGGGCAGCACCGAGGTCGTCCGATACCCGGTCGATGAACACGCCCGACTCATTGCCGATCGTGCCCGAGAAAACCACGGCCTCACCATCTGGTGACCACGCCGTGGTCGACAAGTTGTATTGGTCGAAGAACGGCAGATACTGCTGACTGAAACGAGGGCTCGGGACAAATTGTTCGCCGACACGTTGCCCCTCAGGAGTATTGAATGACCATTGCAAGCCATCCCCGTCGACGGCGAGCAGTGCTAAAGACTCGCTATCTGGGCTCCAGCTCATCGACACGACCTGTTCTTCAGGCTGGACTTCGACCTCGCCGGTCTCCAAGTCGATAATCGTGACCCGACCGTTCTCGAGCTCTACGGGTTCGTCGAACTGGAAACTGATCACGTCGGACTGCGGTTCTTGCTGGCCACCAGCGAACGGCGGAACGAGCGTTGCCACCCGCGTGCCATCGGGCGATGCAGCAATCAAGATAGGTCCGCTCGCAGTCGCAATCTCCTCGACGATCTCGGTGCCATTGAGCCGAACCAAGCGGTTCGAGCCGTCGATGAACAGTGCGCCGAGTACCTCCCCGTTCGGGAGAACCGCTGGCGCTTGAAACGCGCCGAGAGGGTTGGCCAAGGGACGTCGAAGCGGGTTTGTGACACCACTTGCGGAGATGTCGACGAGAAGCTGGTTGTTGATGTATGCAACGATTGCATCATCATCGACCCAATCGAAATAGAACGGCTGGGACATGCTCACTTGACGATCGGTGGAGTCCTCGGGGCTTGCCACAAACATCTCCATACCCGTGTTGGTTGGGCGTAGACCCCCAATCCAATTGTCATCGGGGGACCACGACAGATAGAACGCAGGGCTGATAACAGCAATGCTCTGGCTTCCAGATCCATCGCTCCGAGCCGTCGTGAGCGTCGATCCGTCAGGGCCGAACCCGCTCCACGCCACCCGATCGCCGCCCCGGGACCACGTCGGCTGTGAATTCGACGTGCCGGCTTCGCTAAGGACGACCTCCGAGGACCCATCGGGTTCAGACACGATGACCTGCTCATCGGGGTCGAGTAACAGGATCTGGCCGGGGAGGTCAGAAAGGAGTTCAAGAGGGACCGGGTCGCTCGTTCGCTCCGGTGCTGGCGAGGTCTCCTCCTCATCGGGAGTCGCTGACGAGTCTTCATCGGGTTCGGATGGTGACGTTTCGTCGTCGCCTGCAGGTGGTGCGGTGCTATCGCTGCCGCTAGGAGGTGTAGCTTCGTCGATGGTTTCCGAGCACGCCGCAAGCAGGAGAGCAAAACACGCGAAGCCCGCGACGATGAATCGCGGGCTCCGTCTCATGGTTTTAGACTACCGATCGCGAGTCGAGCCGTGGCTGACTCATGAACTCTGCAACCAATTGTTCACTTATTGCTGCACGCCGGTTTCGTCAGGCATTGGCTGCGGACCGGTGGAGATAGTTCTTGCTGTTCGGACGATCTCCCTGAACGGGAAACTCCTTTACGAGCTCGCCGGCTTGCGCAACCCATTCGTCACGTTCGATCCGTCCTGGGAACTCTTGGAGCGCCGCATCGACCTTTGCTACTTCGGATTTGGTGAGCGCACCGAGCTGCTCCCATGCCGTGATGCCAAAGCCATTCAACAGCTTCTCCATCTTCGGGCCGATTCCGTTGATGACCTTGAGGTCATCGGTATGGCCCGCACCAGGAGTTCCGAGCGTCGTTGTGCCCCTCTGCCAGGCCGGTGTCTTCTTCGGGCGTGGCTTCGGCGCTCGTTCGACCGGCTTGTGACCCGCATCCATGATGGCCTTTGCCTGGGGGACCCATTCATCACGGGTGATTCGCCCCGGGAAATCTTCGAGTGCGGCGTCGACGACCTGAACCTCTTCATCGGTGAGCGCTGCGAGCTGCTCCCACGAGATGATGTCGAAACTATTGAGTAGCTTCTCCATCTGCGGTCCAATTCCGCTGACGACCTTGAGGTCATCGGTATGGTCAGCGCCAGCGGTACCGAGCTTGGTCTGGCCCTTCTTCCAGCTACCAGCGTGGAACGATGCGACTCGACGGAGCGGCTCGGGCAAGGCCGCGGCTTCGGCTTCCTTGGCTTCGAGCTGCTTTCGGAGGTCGATTATGACCGTTTCCTTGTCGTCGATGGTGTGCATTGAACCCTCGACCTGCTGGTTTGCTTCGGCGAGTTGACGACGAAGATCATCGATGCTCGCTTGGTCGGTGTTCTGTTGGGCGAGTGAGAGCTCCAAGGCCTCGATTCGACGATCCCGTTCGGTCAGGTCGATTCGCAGCTGACCCACCTCGTTCAGTTGGCCTTCGAGTTCGCCGATGCGGGCGTTCGCTTGTTCGTTTTGCGCATTCG
>CAYVHV010000028.1:0-52418 GCA_964451305.1 uncultured Acidimicrobiales bacterium
GCGTTGGCGTACCGCGCCCGGTCTACACTCACGGCCATGACGGGACATCGCGCCGCCGCAACTGGAGTACATCGCGCCGCCGCAACTGGAGTACATCGCGCCGACGCAACTGGAGTACATCGCGCCGACGCAACTGGAACACGGAGTGTTCTGCGCTCCGGGCTTCGCCGTGCGGCGATGATCGTCGCCGTCGCGGTCGTCATCGCCGCGTGTAGCTCATCTGGTGAGTCGGTCACGCCTTCTACGGACGGCGTGGCAACGGAGGGCGTTGTGGCCAGCACCACACCAACGGGCGAGATCGCCGATGTTGTCGAAGAGATCTCGGGGGCCAGCGGCGTCACAGTGTTGCCGCCGGTCGATGAAGAGTCGGCTGTGCCTGAGCGGGTTCGTACCGCAGCCGAGACGGCGCAGGCCTTGGGGCGCGGCATCAACTTCGGCAATGCGCTCGAGGCGCCACGAGAAGGAGACTGGGGTGTATCACTCGAGGAGGGCGACTTCGCACGGATAGCCGAAGCGGGGTTCGACCATGTCCGAGTACCCGTGAGTTGGGCGGGGTACGCGAGCGAGACCGCACCCTTTACAATTCCCGATGGCGTCGACCCGACGGTCACCCACCCCGACTACGACAACATCTGGGAACGAGTCGACTGGGTCATCGAGCAAGCCGAGGCAAACAACCTCATGGTGATCCTCAACATGCATCACTACGACGAGGCCCATGTCGACCCCGAGGCTCACACCGATCGAATCGTCGGTATGTGGGAACAAATATCTGCTCGTTATACGAGCGCCAGCAACTCGGTGGTATTCGAACTGTTCAACGAGCCACATGGCGAGTTCACCGAACGGCCGGAATTGTGGAACGACCTCGCGTCCGACTTGGTGGATACCGTTCGCGTCGACAACCCGAACCGAACGATTTTGGCCGGGCCGGTGGGGTTCAACCACATCAGCGAACTCGAAACGCTCGAGCTGCCCGACGACCCGAACCTGGTCGCGACCGTGCACCTGTACGAACCGTTCGACTTCACCCATCAAGGAGCAGACTGGGTCGAAGATGTGCCTCCACTCGGAGCGACATGGTCGGTTGACCAGGTCGCACTCGCCGATGGATTTCGCGACCTCTCGTGGGATACGACATCGGTCGGCGAAGGAGGAGCACTGCGAGTCGACTACTCCCGCCAGTGGGCAGGATTTTCCATCGGCTGGACGAACCCCCTCACACCGGCGGAGGTCCGTTTCAAGGCGAGTAGCGATGAGGAGACGACGATTCAGGTTGGATGCCAAGAACCTGGCAATGGCCACATCGAAGTCGAACGAGTCGACCTTTCCCCCCAAACTGCCGACTTCTCCGTCGACCTCTCCTCATGCGCCGAGAACTCGATCGGTGTTGGCATCTTGAATGCCAACACCGATCTGATTCCGGTTCGTTTCGAGGGCCTTGAAGTCTGTACCGCCGATGGCGTGTGTGAAGAGTCGATCTCGAACTCCGACGCTGCACTTCGCGGATGGCTACGTCAAGCAAATGAGTGGAGCGCCGCAACCGGTGTTCCAGTGCACCTCGGAGAATTCGGGGCGTTCGACGGTAACGGAGCGGTACCGGTCGACGACCGTGCCGCATGGACCGAGACGATCGTCGACGAAGCGATCGAACTCGGCATTCCCTTCTCGTACTGGGAGTACAACTCTGGTTTCGGCGCCTTCGACCCAGATGTTGGCGACTGGGTGAGCGAACTGCGAGACGCACTCACCACTTGATCGACTCGACAACTCGTGGCCTTGGTAATGAGGGGTGGTCGTCGAGGTGCTTAACTTTCGAGATGAAAGCAGCCGTTTGTCGAACATTTGGAGAGCCGCTCATCATCGAAGATGTGGCGCTGAGAGAGATCGGCCCGACCGACGTGCATGTCGATATTGCGGCATGCGCTGTCTGCCATAGCGATATCCACTTTGCCGAGGGTGCGTGGGGCGGGTACTTACCAGCGGTCTACGGGCATGAGGCAGCCGGTGTTGTCGTAGCGACCGGAGCCGATGTCGAGGGTGTGGTCGAGGGAGATCACGTCGTCGTGACGCTGATTCGATCGTGCGGCGACTGCGTCCAGTGCGACAAAGGGAACCTCGTCTTTTGTGAGACGTCATTTGCCGCCGACGAGGTGAACCGTCTGACCAATGACGATGGTGACGAAATCCTCGCCGCCCTATCGTGTGGTGCCTTTGCCGAAGAGGTCATTGTCGACCACAGCCAAGTCGCGACCATTCCGAAGGACATGGCATGGGAAGCCGCATCGTTGCTCGCATGCGGAGTAATCACCGGGGTTGGCGCCGTAACGAACACATCGACCATCGACGAGACCAGCTCGGTCGTCGTCGTTGGAGCCGGTGGTGTTGGTCTGAACGCAATTCAGGGCGCATCGATCGTCGGCGCCCCGATCGTCATCGCCGTCGACCTCGCCGAAGAAAAGCTCGAGATTGCCCAACGGTTCGGAGCGACCCATGTCGCCACTCCCGAGACGGTTCGTGACGTCATCAAAGAGGCGACCGGTGGCCGCAAGGGTGTGACGCATTGTCTCGTCACCGTGGGCTCATCGGCGGCGATCAGCTCGGCCCTTCGCTACATCGAACCCGGTGGTGAGTTGGTGATCGTTGGCATGCCGGCGCTCGGCAACGAGATCGAGATCGACCCTGTCGTGATCGCAGCCGTTGGACACCGCATCGTCGGTTCGAAGATGGGGACCAGCGATATCCGGCGCGACATACCGAAGCTGATCGAGTGGTACCGAGAGGGCAAGCTCAAGCTCGACGAACTCGTCAGCGGGACGTACTCGCTCGACGAGATCAACGGGGCGATCGACGACGTCTCCGAAGGCGCAACTATTCGCAACGTTGTGCTCATGGATACGTAGACGAGGCTGATCCTCCGTGAAGTTCACCGATGTAGAAACGTTCGTCGTCGCCAACCCGCCGCCCGGGTACGGCGGCCGCTATTTCGTGTTCGTGAAGCTCTCGACAGACACCGGAGCGGCCGGCTGGGGAGAGGTGTACTCGCCGCCTTTTAATGCCGCAGCGACCGAAGCTGTCATTACCGACGTATTCGACCGGTTCGTCAAGGGAACCGATCCGTTTCGCATCGAAGAACGCACCCGCAAGATTTACTCGACCGCATTTACCGCTCGTCCCGATGTGGTCATCGGCGGAATTCTCAGCGCCTTTGACGTTGCCTCATGGGACGTCGTCGGCAAGGAGGTCGGCCGTAATGTCACCGACCTGCTGGGCGGCAAGGTGCGAGACCGCGTGCGTTCCTACACCTACCTCTATCCGGACGACGATGACCCGACCGAAGATGTCTATGCGGATGCGGCGCTCGCCGCGGAGACAGCGGTGAAATATATCGAGGCCGGTCATACCGCGATCAAGTTCGATCCGGCCGGTCCGTACCGAGAGGTCGGTCCTCGTCAACCGTCGATGAACGAACTCACCCGTTCGGCAGCGTTCGTCGACCAGATTCGAGAGGCCGTCGGAAACTCCGCTGACCTGCTCTTTGGAACCCATGGACAGTTCACCGTGTCGGGGGCGATTCGCTTGGGACAACTGCTCGAACCGGCAATGCCACTGTGGTTCGAAGAGCCATGCCCTCCCGACATCCCAGAAGCGATGGCCGAAGTCGCCCGGCACTGCAATGTGCCTATTGCCGCCGGTGAACGGCTCACGAGTATCCATGAGTTCAAGCGGCTACTCGACGCCGGTGTCGGAATCTTGCAACCGAACCTCAGCCGCGCTGGGGGCATTACTGCTGGGAAGAAGATCGCCGCAATCGCCGAGACCTACGGTGCACAGATCGCCCCGCATCTCTACAACGGACCACTCGGCGGGGTGGCGAACATCGCAGTCGCATCGACGATCCCGAACTTCCTGATTCTCGAGGGCATTCAGGAGTGGGGCGGCTTTCACGCCGACCTACTCACCAATCCAGTCCAGTGGGAAGACGGGTATGTGATCCCGTTCACCGAACCCGGTCTCGGTACCGGCATCGATGAAGCGGTCGCTCGAGCGAACCCGTGGGTTGCAGGTGGTACGCATCTATCCATGACCGAAGACACCGAGGACTGGCCAGGGTGATCAGCGCTGGAAGGGTGCTCACCGCGTGAGTGTCTTCGAGCTCCTCCTCAATGTGATGGGGCCCGTGGTGCTCATCGTCGCATTGGGTTGGCTCGCTGGTAGTCGGCTGACCTTCGACGTCGGCACGTTGTCTCGGATGGCCTTCTACGTGCTGGGCCCCGCCTTTGTGTTGGACGTCTTCGCCGACGCCGAGCTCGACGGCGACGTGGTCCTGCGGCTCGTCATCGCTGCGTGGGCAGCAATGCTCGTTGGCGGTCTGGTTGCTTGGTCGTTGTCGGGTGCCGCGGGTCTGGGTCCGTCTCGACGAGGCTCAGCGATCATGAGCAGCGCCTATGGCAACGTCGGCAATGCCGGGTTAGCGATCTCCGCCTTTGCACTCGGTGACGACGCGATCCCGGTTGCAGCCGTGCTGATGATCGTTATCAACATCACCGGGATCTGTCTCGGGGTAACGCTCGCTTCGGCGCAAACCGCTGGTCTCGGCAGCGCCCTCCTGCGTGCGTTGAAAGCTCCGATGACCATCGCCGCCGGTGTCGCGGTGGTGATGAACCTCGCGTCGGTCGAGTTTCCGACGGTCATCGACCGATCGATCGGCGTAATGGGCGGAGCGCTTATCCCGGTCATGTTGCTGACGCTCGGCGTGCAGATGGCCGGCGATATTCGTCCGAAACTCGAGGTCGACCTCGGCATCGTCGCAACTGCGAAACTGGTGGCGGTCCCCGTTGCCGCAGCACTCATTGGGAGAGCCCTCGGTCTCGATGGAAACGATCTCGGAGTGCTCGTCATCCAGAGCTCGATGCCGCCCGCCGTGTTCTGTGCCGTCGTCGCATTGGAGTTCGACATGGAACCCGACCGCACGACTCGAACGGTGCTCGGCACGACACTCCTAGCACTCCTGACGCTGCCGGTGGTTCTCGTCGCCGTTACCTAAATCAGGTTGGCTCGCTCGATATGGGCGTCGACGACCTTGCCGCCGGGACCTCCGTTGGTCTGCGCCTCGTTCGAGTTCGCATCTTCACCCAGCATCGCACCGACGGTGGCTGCGGTCGAACGACCGAGCGCGTCGAGGTCGTAGCCGCCCTCGAGAAAGGCAATCCGACGGCCGGGAGGCGCGTACGAGCAGATGCGTGCGGTCATCGCGGCATAGTCGCCCGAGGTAAGACCGAGGTTTGTGAGCGGATCGTCTCGATGCGCGTCGAAGCCAGCGGAGATGAGGATCCAGTCGGCACCGAATTCTTCGAGGGCTGGTTCGATGACTTGGTCGAACGCCCGAAGATAAACATCGCCCGTCGCGAGCGATGGCATCGGGAAGTTGATCGTTCGACCTGCGCCATCAGCGCGACCGACCTCGTTCAGCGCGCCGCTGCCCGGATATTGGGGAAACTCGTGAAGTGAAATGAAGAGGACGTCTTCCCGGTCGAAGAACGCATCTTGAGTACCGTTGCCGTGATGAGCGTCGAAGTCGATGATCGCGACTCGGTCGCCGTGGTCGGTCAACGCCTGCGCGGTCACGGCCACATTGTTGAAGAGACAGAAACCCATCGAGGTTTGCGGGGTCGCGTGGTGGCCGGGCGGGCGTACGAGACAGAACGCCGATTCGGCTTCACCCGCTTTGAGTGCAGCGATTGCATCGAGGCCGGCGCCGGCGGCGAGTCGAGCAGCTGGCATCGATCCTGAGCTCATGAACGTATCGCCGTCGATCTGAACTCGGTCGAGGCCAGCGTGCTCGCCGAGAACGTCGACGAGGTTGCTCGAGTGGATTCGGAGCAACGCCTCGGTCGGGGCTTCGGTCGGTTGACGCCAGGTGAGCGCTTCGCCAAAACCGGCGGCGTTCACCCCGTCGATCGCGGCCGCTAAACGTTCGGGTCGCTCCGGATGTCCAGTTGGAGGTCGGTGGTCGGCCAGTCGCTCGTCGGCGATCATCAAAATCGTCATCGTCCCGAGTATGACAGCTCAGAAAAGCGCTCGACGGTCGTATCTGACATGATCGGAACATGTTGGCTGGCATCGCACACTTTCCGACCTCCTACTCGATTGCACCGAGCGTGCTTGGACCCGAACTTGAACAGCGGGGCTTCGAGTCGATCTGGGTCGCCGAACATAGCCATATCCCAACGTCTCGAAAGACGCCGACGCCGAGCGGTGCCCCATTACCTCAGCGCTACTACGACACGTTCGACCCATTCGTTTGGCTCACGGCGCTTGCCACCCACACGACCGATTTGCTCCTCGGTACCGGGATCTGCCTCGTTATCCAGCGTGATCCGATCCATACGGCAAAGTCTGCGGCGAGCCTCGATCAGCTCAGTGACGGCCGATTTCAGTTCGGCGTTGGAGCCGGATGGAACGTAGACGAAATGAACGACCACGGCACTCAAGCTGAGGGTCGTTTCAAGTTGATGCGTGAGCGGGTCGCTGCGATCAAAGAAATGTGGACTGCGGAGACCCCCGAGTACCGTGGCGATCTTGTCGATCTGCCGCCGATGACGATCAACCCGAAGCCGTTGCAGACTCCGCATCCACCGATTCATGTCGGCGGTTCCTATCCGGGCGGTGCGCGTCGGGCGGTCGAGTGGGGGCAGGGATGGATCCCGATTCCGGGTCGGGCCGAAGGAACCTTGGCCGAACATATTGCTGGGATGCGTGAGATGGCCGAGGCGGCTGGTCGTAATCCCGACGAGATCGAGGTGTCGATCTACTTTGCCCCGGCAGACCCGGAGATTCTGACCGAGTACGCCGAAGCGGGTGTTGATCGAGTGGCGTTTGACCTGCCTTCGGTCGGCGAGGCCGAGGCGACCGAGGCGCTGGACAACGCGATGAATGCGATGGAACGAGCTGGGCTTCGATAATCCTGCGGGTTGGCAAGTAGGGTCGATTCATGACCGAACGCATGACCGACCTGTTCACCCTCGAGGGCAAGACCGCCGTAGTTACCGGTGGCTCGCGAGGGATCGGTGAGATGATCGCTGAGGGATATGTCGATGCCGGAGCGTCGGTCATCATGACGGCCCGCAAGGTCGAGGCTCTCGAGGCAACAGCGGCGCGTCTTAACCAGAAAGCTGCCGAGGGGGTCACCGTCACGGCGATTCCGGGCGATCTTTCAACGCCCGAGGGCATTACCGCTTTTGCCGATGCGGTCAAAGGACAGGTCGACGCGATCGACATCCTGGTAAACAACGCCGGTGCTGCATGGGGTGCACCCTTTGGTGAGTACCCGGTCGAAGGCTGGGACAAGGTGATGAACGTCAACGTGCGCAGCATTTATTATCTGACCGAGGCGCTGGCCGATCATCTTCGCGGCGCGGGGACCGCCGTCGATCCGTCCCGGGTCATCAACATTGGGTCGGTCGATGGCATGCGAGCCTGCGAGTTGGAGCATTACGCCTACTCCACATCGAAGGCAGCGGTTCACCATCTCACTCGCCAGCTAGCAAAGCGACTCCTCCCCGAGAACGTGCTGGTCAACGCTATTGCTCCCGGCCCCTTCGAGTCGAACATGATGGCCTACGCGCTCCGAGACGATGAGGCTCGCAAGGCGGTCGAGAACGACGTTCCACAAGGCCGGCTTGGCAACCCCGATGACATGGCTGGACTCGCGATCTTCCTCGCATCCAAGGCGAGCGCATACATCACCGGAACGGTCATTCCGGTCGGTGGTGGCATCACCACCGTCGACTAGGTCCACCGATGAGTATCTCCCTCCCTCTCGCTAGCGAGTCGATTCGATGCGTTGACTTCGCCGTGGCGAATAACGTGGACCCCGGTGGTACAGCGCTTCATCCCGACGTCCTCGTGGTGGTCGAAGTGCCCGAGCCGTGGCCGAAGCCGGTCGGTAGACACGAGTTGCTCGTCGACCTCGTGACCGAGGTTTTCGACCGCTCGGAGAACATTCGGCTATTGGCTGCGATCCCGACGAGTTCGGTACCTCGCGTCATTGCTCTGCGGCCCATGGAAGTTGGGATGACCCGTGCAGAGCAAGCACTCGGTGATGATCCTCTCGCTGCTCTTCACGCCGTGCTCGATGCGCCTGGCGAACAGGTGCACACCGCAGATGGACCTCAGACGTTGCTGATCTGTACTCAGGGATCGCACGACATGTGCTGCGGAGTCGATGGCGCTCGTCTCGCCGATGAGCTCGAAACGTCGTTGCCCGACGTTGAAATTTTCCGAGTGAGCCACACCGGTGGGCATCGTTTCGCCCCGACCGCTATGACGCTGCCCGACGGGCGCATGTGGGCGTATCTGTCGCCAAAACTCACTACTGACATTCTGCATCGAACCGCTGTCGACGCTTCGGGGAACTGTCGAGGGTGGTGGGGTGCACCTACAGGTCGTGCTCAAGTAGCAGAACGGGCGGTATTCGCCGAGCTTGGTTTCGAGGCTGATCGACTCGTTCGGACCGTGTCTGTTGGACTCGACGACGACCCGAACCTCGTCGTGGTGGTGGCTGGAGACCGGTCATGGCATGTGCGAGTTGACGTTGGGCGCGACGTTCCCACGATCAGCTGCGAGGTGCCGGGAGGCGAGCCGGTCAAACCCGGGCGCGAATGGGCTGTGCTCTCCATCGACGAGCACTAGGGCGCCGTGAAATCCCCGCCGCAGCGCGAGAGAATCTGTGCATGACACCTCTCCGCCGACGCCGCGTTCTGATCGCAGTGCTGTTGAGTTCTGGAATGTTCCTCGCGAGCTGTTCGGGGGGCGATGAGCAGGCTGCCCCGGCGACTGAAACGATCGACCTTCGAGAGTCCGGAGCGGCGGTCGATACCGGGCAGGGCGATGCGGAGCCGGTATCGCCCGTCTCCGAAGGCCCGATCGAGATCGTCACCGAACCTGCGCTGCGGCTCGACGAAGACCCGTCGATCGACACATCGAACTGGATTGCACGAACATTCATGGACTCGAGTTCGGTCGAGCTGGTGTGGTCGCCTGTCGAAAACGCGGACACGTATCGACTCTTCCGTCTGTTGACGGAGAGCGCTGACTATGACGCCATCAGCGATGGAATTGTCGATGGCGCTGAAGAGATTTATGTCGGGCCCGAGTTCGGCTTCATCGATGACGATGTGCCGACCGGTACCTTCCTCACATATGTGATCGTCGCCGATGTTGGGGATGCGCGCACCGAGCCACGCTGGACCGAGGCGCTCACGGTCGATGACGTCACCCCGCCAGTGCCGATCTCTGCGTTGGTCGCAAGTGAAACGAATGACGGCGTGTTGCTCGAGTGGGACCCATCGCCCGACGATGTCGAGTTTGCTGCCTATAACGTTTCAATTCTCGAAGACGGTCAGTTCCGCTATATCGGTGGTGGTGCCGACGTGGGCCAGGTGTCGTTCCTCGATGACGAGGACTTCGCAGGGACTCGCACCTACGTCGTCGCCGCGGTGGACTTTCACAACAACGTGTCCGAGACTGCCCAAGTCGACGTCACCCGCTGACATACGCCCCACCGACAACAAGCCGAACTACGACAAGCAGGGAATCGTTTCGAGATGATGGACCGAACCAAGATCGCCGTGAGTCCGAAGAGCCGTCCAGCGATGTACGAGGCGCTGGTCGAGGCGGTTCGTTCTGGGGGCGGTCAGGTCGTCCCGGTCATCGAAGCCAGCGCGCTGGTATGGGCGGATCCCGCGGCAGCGGATGCATTTCCTGGAGCGGTAGCCGACGGGCGTGACCTCCAATGGGTGCAACTTCCGTATGCAGGAATCGAGAACTTTGCTGACCAACTAGATCCGACGCTGTTATGGACGTGTGGGAAAGGCGTGTACGCCGACCCGGTCGCCGAGCATGTCATTGCACTGACCCTCGCCGGGTTTCGAGATCTTCACACGGCGAGCCGAGCCACGACTTGGCCCGAACAGGTCGGGAGAAACCTCCTCGGTGCCACGGTGACGGTGATCGGTGGAGGGGGCATCACCGAATCGTTGCTACGACTCTTGGAACCGTGGAAGGCAACGGTCACGGTCGTTCGCCGCTCCAACGTTCCGCTCCCCGGGGCTGCGAAGACCGTTACGACAGATCGAATGTTCGACGCGCTTGCCGGCGCCGATGTCGTCGTACTCGCAGCGGCTGTCACCGAAGAGACACTCGGCATAGCAAACGCCGACTTCTTCGATGCAATGGACGATGACGCGTGGCTCGTCAACGTCGGTCGTGGCGCGCTTGTCGTCACGGACGATCTTGTCGATGCGCTTCGTTCGGACACGATTCGCGGCGCCGCCCTCGACGTGACCGACCCGGAACCGCTTCCCGATGGACACCCACTATGGGACGAACCTGACTGCATCATCACCCCGCACGTTGCGAACACCCCCGAGATGGGGCTGCCATTGCTCGCTGCCCGGGTTCGCCAAAACGTTGAACGATGGATCGCAGGGGACGAGCTCGTCGGGGCCGTCGATGTGCACGCCGGGTACTGAGCAACGTCTGCAGCATCGTCGCTGAACCTCGGACAAGGTTTCGTTGGCCCCAGCGAGGTTTCGTGTGGAATGGCCCGTTCACCACGGCGTGGTGACGACGGCCGCAGTAGGCTCGGCCGCATATGGGCGATTACCACCAGTTCGGACCGATCTCAACGCTGCACAAGCTGTCGGCGCGATCGATCGAGAGCATCGAAGCCGATCTCGTCGAATGGTCGGCGAATCGCCCAATGGCGCTGGTCATCCCGGCGCTGTACTCAGAGCTCGAAGGGCCAGCGCTCTCAAATATCGTCGATGAACTGAGCAAAGTCCCATATCTGAGCGAGATCATTATCGGTATCGACCGCGCGAGTGAAGAACAGTTCAATCACGCCAAAGAGTTCTTCAGCCGACTTCCACAACGTCACCGTCTCCTGTGGAACGACGGGCCGCGCATGCGCGAACTCGACGATGAGTTCGACGCACTCGGTATTGCGCCAAACCAGGCCGGGAAGGGCCGCAACGTCTGGTACTGCATGGGGTATTACCTCGCCTCTGGGCGAGCGACCTCGGTTGCGCTCCACGATGCTGACGTCGTCACCTATAACCGCGAGATGCTCGCCCGATTGTTATATCCCGTCGCGCATCCAACCTTTGGCTATGCCTTTGCGAAGGGGTATTACTTCCGCTCCGATGGCGAGAAGCTCAATGGCCGTGTGAGTCGACTCCTCGTCGCCCCGTTGCTGCAGGCGCTTCGAGTCTCGCTCGATCACAGCGACCGATACCTCGAGTTCTTGCAGAGCTTCCGTTATCCGCTGGCCGGCGAATTCGCGATGCATGAGAACGTTGTTCGGAACATGCGTTTCCCGAGTGATTGGGGCCTCGAGATCGGTGTGCTTTCCGAGCTCTACCGGCGGTACACCCCGCAACGAATCTGCCAGGTCGATATCGCTGGTGCCTACGACCACAAACATCAGTCGGTTTCGGAAGAAGATGCCGAAGGTGGTCTCCACAAGATGTCGATCGACATTGCCAAGGCGCTCTTTCGCAAGGTTGCGATCGATGGGGAGATCCTGACCCCAGAGACGTTCCGGACGATTAAGGCCTCCTACTACCGGACTGCGCTCGACCATGTCGACCGCTATCACAACGACGCGGTCATCAACGGTTTCACGAGCTACCGGCACGCCGAAGAGTCGATGGTTGAGATGTTCGCTGGCGCCATCATGGACGCTGGCGATCAGTTCTTGAACAATCCGATGGAGACGCCGTTCATCGCGAGCTGGTCCCGAGTCATGAGCGCAATGCCAGACGTCTTCGACCGGATCAAAGACGCCGTGGAGGCTGACAACGCCGCTTGAGTTGGCCTGACGGCGAGGTTCACGCCGCTTTCGCCTCGTGCTGTGAGAGCATCTCGATGAACTCATCAGGATGAAGAGATCGCCCGAAGAACGCGCCGAGCCCTCGGATGCAGCCGTTGGCCAATAGCGCCGCCTTTTGCGCTTCGGAAGTCACGCCGGTAGCTATCACTTCGATTCCGAGAACTGCGCCGAGGCCGATCGTTGCTCGTGCGAGCGGTCGGTCGTAATCGTGGGCGTCTATCGCATGAACGAATTCTGGCGCGATCTTGATTGCATCGACCGGAGCCGATCGCAACGATGACAACGAGAACAGCCCGGTACCGAAATCGTCGATCACGATCTCTACCCCGAGCTCACGAAGGGTAGTAAGCGCTGCCGGATGAGCCGACGAAACATGGGAGATCTCTCCTTCGCTCAGTTCGATCGACCAGCGAACCTGTTGGTTCTGAACACACTGCGTCAGCTGCTCGAACAGCTCTGGGGAGATCACGTGCTCCTTGGACACGTTTAACTGAATTCGAAAACCGGGACGGTCCGCCGCCACCGCCGCAATTCTTGCTGCCTCGGTGAGAATCATCGGTGTCACACGTTCGAGAAGTCCAAACCGTTTGATGTCGCCGAAGAAGTCGGCCGCGTCGATCTTGCCCTCGGAGGGGTGGTCCCAACAGAGATGTATCTCGGCGCCGAGGACATCACCGGTTCGGAGGTCTCGTTCGGGATGGACGATGACGTCGATCGCGCCCGTCTCGAGCGCAGCCAAAATCGATAGTTCGCGATCATTGTCTACCCTCCAGGGAAGACGCATCGAACTATCGAACTCGACTACCGCGGTTCCGGGTCTCAACTTTGCTGCATACATCGCGACGTCTGCTCGTTGGAGCAGGAGTTCAGCATCGGAATCTTCGAGGCCTGCCACGACATATCCAGCGCTGAGCGCCGTATCAAAGACGTGGCCGTCGATTTCGGCGGGTCCGGCGGTTCCGAAAACCACCGAGCGACAGAGCTCGTGAGGATCAGCAGCGTCGACGAACGCCATACAGAATTCGTCGCCTCCGAGCCGACCGATGAGCGCATTTGTGGGCGCGGTCCGAGTCAGTCGAGTGGCGGTGCGAATGAGCAGCTCATCGCCGCATTGATGGCCGTATCTGTCATTGACGAGTTTGAACTGGTCGAGATCGAGGGTCATGACCGACACGGTCGAACCATTCGAAAGTGCTCGGTCAATTTCTCGATTCACCGTCGTTCGGTTCTTCAACCCGGTCAACGTGTCGGTGGAAGCGAGACGATGGATCGCAGCGAGATACCGTTGAAGGAGCATGGCGCCGATTGCGAGAAGGACGACGCCGACCCCACCGAGTACCCCGGCTACTACGGCTAGACCTTCGCGAGTTGTTCGGACATCGCTGAGAAAATCGGTCTGAGGTGCAGCGACGATAAGCAAACGCTCTCCAGCGGTATCGAGTGGAGCGACCGAAACGATCGTGGTCTCGCCGTTGATGCTCTGTTCGGTCGCTGTCGTCGATTGTGAGCTCGACAGCAGGTTCGCGAAACCGTTGCCGTCTGCATCGGCGAGGCGTGCGCTGCCAGCGATGAGTGTGCCGGACTGGTCGACGACAGCTGCGCTGCCGTTTTCGCTTGGCTGACGAGCTTGGAGAAATGCTTCGAGGTTCGTCAGCCGGATGTCGACACCGACGATGGCTAAGGTCTGCCCGGCTTGGTCGAGAACGGGGACGCTATGTGTCACTCCGGGTTCTCTGCTGGCGAAGAAGATGTAGGGCTCAGTCCAGT
This sequence comes from uncultured Acidimicrobiales bacterium, assembly GCA_964451305.1. GTDB lineage: Bacteria > Actinomycetota > Acidimicrobiia > Acidimicrobiales > SHLQ01 > SHLQ01. The sequence continues at coordinate 13,664 of CAYVHV010000028.1, forward strand.
GTGTTTCGCCGTCTGATGCTCCGATGTACCACGGACGAATCGTTGGGTCGTAGTCATCGCTCAACGATGGAAACTGGTCGATGAGGTTCCCGTCGATATCGAGGACGTCGGTCGTGACGGTTCGAACACCGTCAATGAACTCGATGGTCTTGATCTGGAGGACATCGTTGGGGTAGCGGCGTACATCGAGGAAGCTCCCATCGGGATATCCAATGAAGGAGCCGTCGAGGTTGGCCTGTGAGATGGTGAGATCTCGAAGGAGGTCGACGTGCGCCGCTTGATCGAGATCGCGTTCTAACGCGCTGGCAATAACTTCGGCGAGGGCTTCGGGTCCGCCGAAGTAACTATTGGTTACCGCGATCGACTCCGCCGAGATCGCGTCGACGATGTCGACGATGGCTTCAGCTTCGGGCTCGCTGCGTTGGAGCCCAGATGCAATAGCAAACCAGCCGCCGATCATTATCACCGCCAAGGCGAGTGCTCCCGCCCCGACGAAAAGTACCTTTTGAGATCCCGCTCTTGTACGTCTCATTCCCGCTCTTCAGTTTTGTGGTGACAGCGCCACACCCTCCTCTATCGGTTAAGAGCTGGGGTATTTAAAGGATTGTTTCTGAATAAATTCCTCGAACGAAGGTCAGCGTGAACGAGGCGGTCATGGTCTCACCTGCGCTCAGGACTCGGGGGTTGTGGTTGATTTCGTTCGGTGGGCCCGATTGTGGCTCGATACAAAAGCCGTAGTCCCGTTCGTTGAAGACCGTCCAGTGGTCGAGGTTGGAATCGAGTCGGACCATCAGATCGCCCCAGGTAATCGATGGAACATCGGTGAGGTTGGTGAAGCAGTCGTCCCACGGCCCGGGTGGCGCTGCGATCAAATCACCAGGCATGCCCTGAGCGTCTCGCTCGTACATCGACAGAGCAGGTACGCGAAGTTCGGCGGTTCCAGCGGCGGTCGAGTGGCGGAACCACGGGTGCCAGCCAATGCCCATCGGTTGTTCATCATCGGCCTCCACGGTCATCTCGAGCGTCAAGCGTTCGGCCGACAACTCGTAGCGTTGGGTAACCCTGCCCGCGAACGGCCATGGATCGACGAACTCGAAGGAGATCGAGGTGTCGTCCACCCGCGTCCACGGGCTGAGGAAGCCGAAGCCGTGGATTGCGTTTCCTTCGTGGTTCTGCGGGAGTGCGTAGTCGACGCCGCCGAAGGTGAATTCGCCTCGCAAGATACGCCCAGCGAACGGAACCATTGGGTAGAGGCCCCACACCATTGGATCGCTATCACCCCCGCCATCGGGTCCACTCCAAATCAGTTCGCTGTCACCAACGATGAGCGAAGATAGGCGCCCTCCGGCCGCAACGTCGACGACCACTCGCACGTCGCCGGCTGCGAGTACCAAGCAATCACCGCTCGCAAGCACGGAGTTAACCGCTCTTCTTCTTTGGCGTTGTCACCATTCGTCCATCGGACTTACCGCTGATCTTGATGACGCCGCGGGCTTCAGCGGCGGTGAGGAAGCTACCGAAGTTCCGATAGCCGAGCGCTCGTTCATCGAAATCAGGGTTCCGTTTGCGTAGTGCAGTCTTGAGACCCGTGAGCGCCACTGCTGCTTCCTCTTGGAGCAGCGTGATCAAGAGTTCATCGATCTCATCTGCACTGGCACCGTTCAACGCCACCTCAGGATCGCCCGTGCCGGTCAACTCGATCTGGCCTTTGCTCGCCAAGCTCGCGAGCAACGCACCGAAGTTGCGGAAGCCAAGTTCGGCCTCGGAGAATGTTGGGTCTTTTCGAAGCAACGCTCGCTTCAAGCTCGATGCCCGCACGGTTCCAGAGGACGCCGAGAGCCCAGCGAGCGTGGTCGTGACCAGAGCGAGGTCGGTTGGGGCCGATCCCATCTCTTCGGACTTGGCCTCTTCGGACTTTGCTTTGTTCGGGCTGCTCTTCGAGTTGGGCTTGCCAACGTTGGAACCCAAAGCAGTGTCCGTGTCGGAAACGAGGTTGTCGTAAAACATGAACTCATCGCAGGCCGGTGGAAGAAGCTTCGACGTCGACTGACGAACGCCCACGCCGATCACCTGACGGTCGAGTTCGCGCAGCTTTTGGACGAGCGGACTGAGATCGCTGTCACCAGTGCAGATCACAAAGGTTGAGATGTACTCCTTGTCGAGCGCGAGCTCGATGGCATCGATGGCCATCTTGATATCGGCAGCGTTCTTGCGTGACCCTCCCATCTTCTGTGGGATGTCGATCAATTCGACCTGGTGGCGAGTGAGCATGCGGCGATCGTCATCGAAATACGACCAGTCGGCGTATGCCTTTCTCGTGATGACCCGGCCTCGCTCAGCCAGGGCATCGGCGACCGGTCGAAAGTTAAACGACGCACCGAGATTGTCCTTGGCTCCGATCGCCAAGTTCTCATAGTCGAGAAAGACCGCTATCCGGGGAACATCATCATCCTGTGCCATGGCCGGAGCATAGGGGCCGCAGCGAGAGGGCGAGAGGTTCTAGCGGGCGACGACCCACGCCGACTCGTACGCCGGCAGCAAAATTTCGCCTTCGAATGTTCGTTGTGTGAGAAGACATGAGGCTCGGTAGTCGAGCGGAATGATCTTTTCCTCGTCGGTCATGTTGCAGTAGACGGTGACCGGCACGGCTTCAGGACCCGAGTGTGCAGGAGGCGTTCGTTCGATCGCCAGGACCCCATCGAGATCACGGAGTACCTGGGCGCCGTCGGGGTGAAATGCGGTGTGCTGTCGGCGCAAGGTCGCGCGTTGAAGGAGTCCCCGGTAGATGCGACTCTGCCAGCTGTCACCGTCGATGTCTGGAACATCGTCGAGATGGACGCGACCGCGATTGATGGTGCGACGCACGCCGTCTGCTTTCACCCCTTCGTCGTTGTTCGTGGTAGCCATCAGCGAGTTGACATAGATCGCAGGCACTCCAGCGAGCGCGAGCACGATGGTGTGCAGGACGATGATGCGTTCGGGCATCAGCGGGTCGTTCGGTCCGCCGAAGAGATCGGGGAACGAGACGTTGAGTTCGTACGGGAACGGTTCACCAGCGCGGTCGTACGTACCGTGCATGCCACCGCGATCGTGGGTCAGTTTGACGAGCTGTGCGATCTCCTCGGTCGAGAGGAAGCCTTCGGCGGGACGAACTCCAATACCATCGTGGCTTGACAGGAAGTTGAATAGGGTCGTGCCCACTGGTGGGGCTGCGGCGGTCGACACCCATTCGCAGAGCCGGTCCGCTCGTCCATTAAGCACGCCGTCGATGGCGAGCGGCGGCAACGTGAAGTTGTAGATCAGGTGAGCCTCGTCGCCGTCACCGAAGTACTCGCGATTCTCTCGGTCGGGGACGTTGGTCTCGGTGATGATGGCAACGCTCGGAGCACGAACCGCGAGAAGGGTGTGGAGCAGCTTGACCATCTCGTGAGTCTCGGGCAGGTGAATGCTGGTAGTACCCGGCACCTTCCAGATGTAGGCGACGGCATCGAGACGCAACAGGCGGGCCCCGCGGTCGATGTACATGCTGATGATCGACAGCATCTCGGCCACGAGGTCGGGGTTGCTCCAGTCGAGATCGACCTGGTCTTCGCTGAACGTCGTCCAGACCAAACGGGGACCAGCTTCGGTCTCGAATTCGGTGAGAAGAGGCAGGGAACGAGGTCGGACGACCTTACGGAGATCCCAGCTGGCCTCACCGGTTTTGATGAAGTCATTTCCCGGGCCCTCATCGGCGAGAAATTGTTGGAACCAATCGGACTCTGCCGAGCAATGGTTGAGTACGAGATCGAACATCAAGTCGACGTGGCTGGCGAGCTGGTCCATGTCTTCCCACGTACCGAGATTCTCGTCCACGGCGCGGTAGTCGATGACCGAGAATCCTCGGTCTGAGCTGTAGGGGCTGAACGGCAGCACATGCACCGTGCTGATCGCCTCGCTGAGTTCTCCCGCGACAAGTGACGACAGGGCGTTCAGCGGTGAGCCAGGGCCGCCGATGATCGAGTCGCCGTAGGTGATGAGCGCAACATCTGCTTCGTCGAAGCGGGCACCGTGGGGAGCATTGGCGTTGCCGGCACCGATCCCGATCGCTTCGATCAGCTGATCGGCGATCGCTCCATCACGTTCACCCCAGATGATTTCGATGTGATCGAGAACGCGCTCGCGCATCAGGGGTAGTTCGGTTGGAGCGTGATTTGTTGAAAGAGGGGGCACGACGAAAGGCTACGCGCTCAGGTCGCTACGGTGGTCGTATGAGTTTCTTCGTGTTCGCTCTGATTTATGTTGCGGCCGTCGTCGTCTTCTTTGCGGTCAAGCTCAACCATGGCAACGTCGTCGAGACCGCGCAGACATCGTCCGACGACCGCGTCGCCGAAGAGATAGAAGCGATCGACTTCTACTGGAGGCCCGGTTGAATTTTCTGCCATCGGCTCGGTCCGAGCCTGAAACGAACCGGCATCTCAATGGAACGCCACAACATCCATGAGAACCAAGACGATGCGGCGCTCGTTCGGTCGGTCGCTGACGGGAACGAAACCGTACCGACGGTCGTCATTGGAAACGTTGCGCTCGTGAACCCGACGGTTGCGCTCGTCAAGAAGACCGTTGCAGAACACGCACCGCATCTGTTGACCGGGCACAACAACGTCTAACGGGGCGCGACGAGGTCCGTTCGCACCTCACGACGACCGAGGTAGCGTTCGAGGGTGCACGACACACTGCTTCCGATCGAGGATGTGATCCCCGACGTTCGAGCCGCAATGGCGGACCCGGGTGTCGGTGTGCTCACCGCTGAGCCAGGCGCCGGCAAAACGACCGTCGTTCCACTGCGGCTACTGAACGAAGAGTGGAACTCCGGCACGATTCTGCTTCTTGAACCCCGCCGGGTTGCGGCCCGAGCGGTTGCTCGCCGCATGGCGGAACTGCTCGGCGAGACCGTTGGCGAGACCGTTGGTTGGCGGACGCGAGACGATTCAACGGTTGGCAGCAACACCCGCATCGAGGTCATTACCGAAGGCATCCTGACCCGCCGCATTCAACGAGATCCAAACCTGCCCGGTGTGTCGGCGGTGATCTTCGACGAATTCCACGAACGGTCCGTCCATGCAGATCTCGGCCTCGCCCTCACCTTGGAAGTACGTGCTGACATACGCCCAGACCTTCGTCTGCTCGTCATGTCGGCAACGATCGATGCCGACGCGGTCGCCGAGCTGATCGACGCGCCCCACGCCATCACGTGCCCCGGACGAACCTTCCCGATCGACGTTCGCTGGCGACCCATGAAGATCGACAAGGGGAGAGGTAGACGTGGACGGGGAGGAGCGCCGAAGCGGCGGAACGACCTCGAGATCGCGGTTGCCGATGCGGTCGACGAAGCGCTCGCCGAACCTGGAGATGTGCTCGTCTTCCTCCCCGGCGTAGGTGAAATCCGCCGCGCCGTCACCGAGATTGAACGCCGTACCAACGCCGTCGTGTTGCCCCTGTACGGGGCGCTCAGTTCCGAAGAACAGGACCGAGCGCTGCAAACAATTCCAGGGCAACGGCGAGTGGTTGTCGCGACCGATGTCGCCGAAACATCGCTGACGGTCGACGGCATTGGATCGGTCGTCGACGCCGGCCTCCAACGACGTCCTCGCTACGACCCGGCCTCGGGCCTCTCTAAACTCGTGACGGTCGACCATTCCAAAGCGTCGGCGGAACAACGCGCCGGTCGCGCCGGCCGTCTCGGGCCAGGCGTTGCCTTCCGTCTGTGGTCAAAGCTCGAACACGCCGGACGTTCCGCTCACGACCCACCCGAAATTGAACAGATCGATCTCAGTTCTGTCGTGCTCGAATCACTCGCCTGGGGCGTGAAAGACCCCGCCGACCTGCGTTTGCTCGATACGCCGAACGAAGCCGCCGTGTCCGAAGCATTCGACATCCTCACCATGTTGGGCGCGGTCGACAACGACCGTCGCATCACCTCTGACGGCCGGCGAATGCTCGCCTTGCCACTTCATCCCCGTCTTGCCGCCATGGTCGCAGCTGTCGGCGATGGGCCGCTCGGTTGGCCCGCCGCCGTGCTCGCGTCGCTGCTCGAAGAGCGAGACGTCATCAGCGGTCGTCCCTCGGAACGCCCCGTCGATCTTTGGACACGTGTGAAGCTCGTCATCGAGGACCACTACCGCGTACCCAACACCGACGTGGCCGCGCTTCGATCCGTGAGGCGTCGCGCTCGACAGCTCGCCAAGCGAACCGGCGCGAACGAAGGTGTTGTCTCGATTGACGATCTCGGCCGAGCCCTCTCGCTTGCATATCCCGACCGGATTGCACAGAAGCGGGCCGGTCAAGGCGGCCGCTTCCGACTGCGCAACGGCATGGGAGCCGAGGTGGACAAATCCGATCCGCTCGCCCACGATGACATGCTCGTGATCGCTGAGGTATCCGGCACCAAGAAGAACGTACGAATCCGCCTGGCAGCCGGGATTGACACCCTCGACGTTGAGCTTGGTTTCGCCGCCGACATGACCGAACGCACCTTCTTTGGATGGGACGCCGAACGCGACGATCTCACCCGGCGGGTCGAACGACGCCTCGGCTCCCTCGACTTCGGCACGGTTAAACAGCCCATCGAGCCATCGGCGGAAACAACCCAAGCTCTTGTCGAACGCATCATCGACACCAAGCTCGGTGTCCTCAACTTCTCGAAGAAGGCACGCATCTTTCAACGTCGAGCCGCGCTCATCGCCGAACATCGACCAGAACTTATGGAGAGCCGTCTCGATGACGTCGCGCTCATCGGACGAGCCGAAGAACTCTTCTCCGGGTGGCTGACGAACGCCACCAGCCGAGCGGATCTCGAAAAGATCGACATGCTTTCGGTGCTGCGCTCGGCGCTGTCGTGGGAGGAGACTCAGATCGTTGACGAACGCACCCCAACTCACTTCACGTTCGTCCGGGGCCGCCGCGTCGAAATCGACTACGAATCCGAAGTTCCCAAAGTGTCCGTTCGGGCCCAAGACGCCTACGGCACAACCGAAACTCCAAGCCTTCTCGACGGCGCCGTCAACATCGCCGTCGAACTTCTCTCACCGGCTGGCCGGCCGATTCAGATCACCGCGGACCTCGCCGCCTTCTGGAAAGGCTCATGGGCCGAGGTCCGCAAAGACATGGCAGGTCGATACCCAAAACACGACTGGGACGCACCGTCGTAGAACCGTTTGATTGCGGATTTTTCCCGCTGTTTGCTTGCGGGGCCTGAGGCGCGGATTGCCTGTCTGGAAGTGCTAGAACTGTTTCATGCACGTTGTGGTTACTTACGAGTCGAAGACCGGCAATACCGAAAAAGCTGCACACCTTGTTGCCAAAGGTTTGCACGAGGCCGGGGCGACCGTCTCGACCTTCTCGATCAATACCGTCGACTACGGTGCGCTCGCCGCTGCCGATGTCGTCATTGTGGGCACGTGGTGTGGCGGACTCTTCTTCTTTGGACAACACCCCGGCGGAGCCGGCAAGATCGCAGGCGAACTCCCCGACCTGTGGGACAAAGCGACGTTCGCGTTCGTTAGCTACGCACACAACCCTGGCCAAGCCGCCGAGAAGCTCGGCGACGTTCTCGAAGCGATGGGTTCTGTCAACCTCGGCGTAGGAACCATCCATCGCGACAAACTCAAGGAAGACTCGGCCGCGTTTGTCGAGAACGTCTTGGCCGAATTCGCCGAGGCATAGTCTCTCTTTCCTCCGGGGCGTTCGTCTCGCGTCGTCTCGGTGGTGCGCCCGAGCTTCGCTCGCTAGCGGACTTGTTCGTGGAACTGCGGTTCACCGTTTTGTATCTCGAGTACTCGGTAGACGCGTTCGACCGGGTCATCACCGCTCCAAGTGACGAGCGGTCCACTCAAGCCTGCGATGTCACCTGCTGGAAATGCGCTGGAATCTCGAATGGTGTCGGCGAGACGTTGAGCATCGAGCAGCGTGCCGTCTCCCGCAGCTGCCACCAGTATCGACAACGTATCCGCCGCGACCACGGCCGCCGCGCCAGGCGCGTTCTCACCCGTTGTGAGCGCAGCGAAAAGATCGTTGACCACTGGTTCGGGATCGTCGCCATGACGACTGGCGGGTGTCACGACGAAAACGTCGTCGGTGCCGACAGCCCAGGATTGTGCATCGCCGTACCAGGGAACGACGATCGGCAGATCAACACCGGCTTCGCGCAGCCCCGAAACCACATCACCAATCGTTGGAGGGAGCGCGCATATCACGAGCGCGTCAGGAACCTCATCTCCCGACGCCGTATCGAGAAGCGCGGTCTGGAGATCAGTGACGACGTTCGTTGGGTCATCCACGAGCTCGGTGAAGCTCATCGTCGTCGAAGGAATGCTGAGCAACGGCGAATCGTCAGACGTGTCATCGGGCTGAGCGATGAGGTCGACGCAGGTACGTTCCACGTCCGGGAACAGATCTGAATGCAGAACCCCAACGAATGACGCCTCCAGCGATCCTTCTACAACGTTGGCAATGGCTCGTGCATCGTCTGTGAGGCTGGAGAGGTCGATGAATAGCTCATCGTTCACCTCCCTACTCACTCGGTCGATCGCGGGTCGGGGAAGCGATGCGCATCCAGTGGTGGTCAGAAGCCCGTTGGTCGTTGCGGTCTGCACGACAGAAGGGACGGTTTCATCGTCGCAGCCCGTGATGATCACGCTCACCTCGTCGTCGATCAACGAACGCACAGCATCCTCGGTGCCGATTGGTGTCTCGACCGAGACCGTGCGCAGGTCGATCCGGAGGCCCGAGGTTTCGGTGAGATCGTCAGCTGAGTTGGAAAGGGCCGCGATGATCTGCTCGTCGAACGGCGCGGTCGTCGCTGCTTCGTTTACAACGATGCCAACGCGAAGCGTTGGGGGCTCTGCCGCGGGAGCTTCGGTCGTCGAGCTCGTGGATGCTTGCACGGGCTCGGTGGTCGTGTCCGCACTCGTGCAGCCAGCGAGAAGTACACCGACTCCACACACGATCGGGCCGAAGCTCCGCTGGGTTCTGGATGGCACTAGGGGTGGCTACTCGTCGGTGCGGGTCGGTGAAGCACCGCACCGCTGATGGTCAAGACCAGCTTTTCGTCGTCGCCAGTACCTTCCATGGCCCCAACGCCATCGGCTATCAAGCTGAACCCGCCGGTCTCATGTGGAGGCCAGAGCAATGAGAGAACGAGGTTCGGAGTCAGGGTCTTCGGGACGCCCCGACCGAAACCGGTGACGACCGCCCGGTTGGTTCCCTCGACCAGTTCGACGGCGACGTGGTTGACCCGAGCAGTGCCGCTCGATCCAACATAAAGTAGGAATGGCGTGTCGCCGTAGGGGAGTGCGGTAACGTGCAGATCTTCTGGAGAAACGGCGTGGCTCATCTCTGTAGTGTCGCGCTTCGCGGTGTCTGCTCCAACGCCGCAGACCGATCGAGCATCACTCCGGCTAGTGGTGAAGGGTTCCGTTCGAGCAACGCTCCGCGTGACTTTTGTCTTACTTATGAGCTCATTCGCGCGGATAGTGGTCGTTGATTACCCGTTGGTAGTCACAAAGTGGGTCTCTTCAAATTTGGGCTTGTAATCGTCTAATCGGGGGTGGAAGACTCACCGAGGCGGAACGACCGGCGGGTCGTTGGAGTAAATGGAATTCGTATTGTGATGGCTGGCGATATCCCACAACATAAGAACACCCGGGGTGGAGCGGGATGGTGGATGGACCTCGACGGTGCTTGGCGTCCTCCGACCGATTGGCCCGAGGACTACCCACCCTTGGTGGGCTGGGAACGTGGCGAGAACGGCCGATGGCAACCGCCAGCCTCCGCTGCCGTATCCACCACACCTGACGCCGACCACACAGCTTCACGAGAACGCGGAGCTTCTGCAGGCGACGGGGCGCCGTTGGATCACGAGCACGTCACCGAGGACTATCTCGGTGTTTCGACACGTGCGCAGCTACCGATTGCTGAACCCGAGAAACGCCCGCCTCTCGAGATGTCCAAATACCGGGGGTATCCGGAGGTAGAACAAACGCAGCGGTCTCGGGTTGCAATCCTCGACCGCCCTGAACCGAAGGAGAGGTCGCTCCAGGCCGAACGCGATATTCGTGCCATGCTGCTCGTCGGTGGTGCGATCGGCGTTGCTGTGCTTTTGCTGATCGTCGCTCTCGTGTTGCAATCACGGGCTGGCGCTGCCGAACAAGAGGCGGTGGCTCCCACCGACCCTGCGCCTCCAGAAGTGATCTTCGCCGCAGAAACTGAGGCGGTTCGAGAACAACGCCGACAGGCAGCTCGTCTCGACGCGCCGGCCGCAGCACTCGCCCAGCTCGAAGTGCTCGAAGTATCCAACGTCGACGCAAGTATCGCCTTCGACGAGTCGCTGTGGACCGCGTCATCGGAGGGCTGCCTCGATGTCTCCGAACGGGTCCTCGTCGGGCGCTCGACCGAACCGATCGTCTGGGCGGACAACCTCGAATGCGTTGCATCTGATGGTCGCTGGGTCGACCTCTATCTCGGCATCGAACTGACCCGCACGATCGATGCCGAAGTGCAGTCGCTCGTGCCGCTATCGAACGTTCATGCGTCCGGCGGCGCCGATTGGACCCCGGCAACCCGCGACCGCTTCCTGAACGATACCGACCACCCGGCGACGTTGGTTATCCTCGCCGCCGACAGCGGGCACAACCCGCGCAGCGCAGCGCCCGACGTTTGGCGTCCGAGCAACGAAGCGTCCTGGTGCGGGTATGCCGTGGACTGGGTTGCGGTCAAGGCTCGATGGGAGCTGAGCATTACTGCGGCTGAGAGCGCTGCTCTGGCCGAGATGCTCGCCACATGTGATCAGCCGGGTTCGACCGGTGCACACGCAGTGTCCATGGTGATCGATCCGATCGCAGCGCCAACGATCGATCGACTTGCCGTCGAGTAGTACGAGGTACCGAGGTAAATCGGTGAGTGGAGATGTCCGGAAAGTGTGACCGGTCGCGTAGCCTTTCTCGTACGCGATCTAGGTGAAACATGACTTCTGCTGAAGAACTGCGCCTCCAACAGGACTACGACGCATGGACCAACTGGGGTCCATACGTTGCGGAGCGAGCATGGGGAACGGTCCGAGAGGACTACTCAGAGAACGGGGACGCCTGGAGCTCGTTCACCTACGAGGACGCTCGGAGTCGTGTATATCGTTGGAATGAAGACGGCCTCTTCGGCATGTGCGACCGCTTGCAGCGGTGGTGTCTTGGTCTCGTGCTATGGAACGGCCGGGACCCTCATCTCAAAGAGCGGCTCTTCGGGCTCAACGGCCACGAAGGGAATCATGCTGAGGACGTGAAAGAGGAGTGGTGGTATCTCGATTCCACCCCGACGCACTCCTATGGTCGGGCAGCCTATGCCTATCCCCGCATGGAGTTTCCGTACGAACAACTCCGTGCAGAGAACCGGTCGCGAAACCGTTTAGAGCGCGAGTACGAACTCCTCGATACCGGAATCTTCGATGACGGCTGGTGGGATATCGAAGTTACCCATGCCAAAGCTGACGTCGATGATCTGGTTCTCGAGATCACCGCGACGAACACCTCGACCGAGACCGACACACTCCACATGTTGCCAACGATCTGGTTCCGTAATCGGTGGAGCTGGGGTCGTAGCGACAAACCGAAGCCAAAGATCTGTGCGGGCGATGATGGCACGGTTGTTCTGGATGAAGAGCACGAAGGAAACCTCGTCCTAAACGTGACGAGCGGTGGAACGATCCTGGTGTGTGAGAACGAAACGAACCGTCCTGTCGTCCATGGTGAAGAAGCCTCCACCCCATATCCAAAGTGTGGGATCAACGACCACGTCATCTTGGGCACGCCATCGGTCAACCCGGATAACGAAGGCACGAAAGCCTCGATCTGGCATCGGTTCGATGTTGCCCCTGGTGAAACGGTCACCTTGCAACTCCGGCTCGCCCCTGAAGCTCGTCCGCTCGACGATGTGGGCAGAATTATCGAAGATCGGCGTGTGGAGGCCGAGGAGTACTACGAACACATCTACCCAGAGGATGCGTCACCAGATCGTCGAGCGATCATTCGTCAAGCACTCGCTGGGCTCAGCTACTCAAAGCAGTGGTATCACTTCGATGTCGACATGTGGCTCGAGGGTGACCCGGCCTCGTCTCCTCCGCCCGCAAGTCGCAAGCACGGGCGCAACACGCGTTGGCGCCACCTCAACAACGCCGATGTCATCGCGATGCCCGACACCTGGGAATACCCGTGGTACGCGGCATGGGACACGGCGTTTCACTGCCTGCCATTCACACTGATCGACCCGACGTTCGCGAAACGGCAGCTGATTCTTCTCGGACGCGAGTGGTACCAGCACCCGAATGGTCAGTTGCCCGCCTATGAGTGGAGCTTTAGTGATGTGAATCCGCCGGTTCAGGCGTGGGCTGCTCTGCGTGTCTTTGAACTCGATGGTGGCTGGGATACCGACTTCCTCGAGCGAATCATCCACAAGCTGATGCTGAACTTCACGTGGTGGGTCAATCGCCGCGATGTCGACGACAACAACATCTTTGACGGTGGGTTTCTCGGGCTCGACAACATCGGCCCGTTCAATCGGTCCGAGGGTCTTGGCCATGGCCGGCTCGAGCAGGCAGACGCAACGGGGTGGATGGGAATGTTCGCCCTCGACCTTCTCGATATTGCGCTGCAGCTCACGAAGGATCGTGGAACCTACGAAGACCTCGCCACGAAGTTTGTCGAACACTTCGCGTACATCTCGACCTCGATGGACGACCACAACATGTGGAATGAAGAGGACGGCTTTTACTACGACATGTTCCTCGACGGTGACGACCGGACGCCGATTGCGCTCCGCTCGATGGTCGGGCTTATCCCGATCTTTGCGACCCGAGTCATTTCCGCCGAACAACTCGAGGACCTGCCGAACTTTCGGAACCACTTCGAGTGGTTCCGTGAAAATAAACCCGAGTACACGAAGAACATGCGGGAGAACGAGCGTGGAGACATCCTTCTGTCGCTCGTGAGCCCAGAGCGTTTGGTGCGCCTCCTCGAAATCGCGCTCGACCAGGATGAGTTTCTTTCAGACTTCGGCCTTCGTGGCATGTCGAAAGCACACGCTGACGAGCCATACAATTTGTCGCTCGGAGGTCAGAACTTCTCCGTCCACTATGAGCCCGGTGAGTCCGAGAGTTCGCTCTTCGGGGGAAACTCGAATTGGCGTGGTCCGGTCTGGTTCCCGCTCAACTACTTGTTGATCGAATCGGTGCGCCGGTTCTGCCATTGGCCCGACGAGCCAATGATGATCGAGTTCCCTACCGGTTCTGGTGTGAAGATCACGCTCGGTGAGCTCGCCGACGAACTTGGCGATCGTCTCGTGAAGCTCTTCGAAGCGAATCCCGAGGACGGCTCGCGCCCGTCGATGCCGGACCATCCGTTGTATGCCGAAGGTGGGGCGTGGCATGATCGCTTGCTCTTCCACGAGTACTTCCATGGCGATACGGGGCGCGGTCTCGGAGCGAGCCACCAGACGGGATGGACTGCCTTGGTAGCATCGCTCGCTACGAATTCCGCAGCGCCTCTCGGTCGCCGGCGACGGGCGAGATAGTACCCTCAGGCCCGTGCTCGGGTCCGCTCCCCCTATCGCGTTGCAAAATAGTTTCCTTACCTTTGGGAACTCGATAGCCGAGTACCACGTAGAAGATATGTACGCACGCGGGTGCCGACGACCGATGTCGGCCAGCGCCTAGTCGCAATTGGGAATAGATTCTCGGTGCTCGTTGTCGTACCTTGAAAGGTAAGAAGATCCTAAGGGGGATGTTTATGGCTGATGGACGAGACGATGACTTCACCACTCACAGTGGCGGTGCTGCCGATGGCCGCGGGGATGACGCACTCCCGGTGATCGACGCGGGCATTGAACCAACGCCCCCAGCTTCGCGCAAACCATGGGCCGCGCTCGCTGGTGCGGGGGCGGTCGCTGCTGTGCTCGCCGTCGGAGCGATAGCGATTACCGGAGGCGGTTCGGAGATCGACACTGCCGAGACCGAGGCCAATGCCTCCGCTGTCCAAGAGTCTGACGAAGAGACGAGCTCCGACGACGCCACCGAAGGAGACACCGCCGATGGTGATGGCGAAGCCACAACAGCGATGGCTGACGACGATCCGTTCGCCGTTGAAGAAGCCATGGCGACCGAGTTCTTTGGTGGAGGTCTCAGCGCCGCAATATTCGATGGCGAGAGATTTGTCTCGCTCTCGATGAACAACGCTGGCTGGGCCCTGCGCACATCGATTGATGGTGTCGACTGGGAAGAAAGCCCGGTGACGGGAATCCCGGCAGATGGCTATGCCTCGTGGCTCGAGTTCCACGACGGAACCTATGTTGCCTTCGGCGATTCCTACGACGAGGGCAACGGATCGACCAGCTGGGTCGTGACCTCGACCGACGGCACAACGTGGTCGGTCGCCGACCTCCCAGCTGCAGGAGACAACACGTCGATCGTCGGAGCGACGGTGTCCGATGACGGTGTACTCATCCTTCGGACAGAGTTCAACGACTCGTTCGGCGACGGAGCCGACCTGCTTCTGGAGCTCGGCCTCATCGAGGATTACGACAGCTTCTGCGGATTCGACCAGTTCGAGCCCGGTGGCGAGATCATGATCTACGTGTGCAACTTCGAAGAGTTCGATGACGTCGCCATTGACGATGGTGACTTTGGTCCGACCGATGAAGAAATCCAAGCGCTCTCCGAAGCGTATGACGCTGCAACCTCCGATGAGGAGCGAGCTGCTGTTGAGAAGCAACTCGAAGAGCTCTGGAACGAATCGGTCCCTCAAGAGGATTTCGTCTCGGTCCAGCCTGGAGAGCCGGGCTTCGACCAGTTGCAAGAACTGATCGCAGCCCAGAACGACCGGTCGATGCCGATGACCACGATCACCGGTCCGTTCGGCGGACCATTCACCGAAGCTGATGAGTTCATCGCAGATGGATACTCGAACGGTTTGGTTTCCATTGACGCCGGCATCTTCACCGCGATCGATACGTTCGACGAAGAGACCTTCCGATCGATGACCACGGTCTACTCATGGACGGGTAGCGACTGGGTCGACGTGGGGGAATTGCCAGAAGGTCTCAACGGCCAACTCCACGGTCTCGACGACATGCTGTTGTTCTCCGGTTCCGATGACTTCGGACAGTCTCGAGCATTGACCTCGACGAACGGCATCACATGGGTCGATTCCGGGCTCGAAAGCGACATCAACGGTGGCTACACCCAGTTCATCTCCGGTGAAGCCGGGGTTGTCGCAATCACGATGGGCTACGAGGACGGTGGCTTCCCAGGAGGTCCAACCAACGAGGTAGCAACGATCGACAAGGACGGTTTCGTACTCGAACTCTCACTCTTTAGCGGCGAGGCGACGCTCAGCGATTCCGCAGGTCTTGTGATCTACGAACTGGATAGCGCATGGGAACCAGGGCCAGATTCCGACATTGCTCGGATCAACCCAATCTCTGGAGACATCACCTTCCTCGACCCAGAGACCGGCGACGATCTGCTTCTCGTCACGAGTGCAGAGATCGAAGAGGCCTTTGGCTTTGATGACCAAGACTTCTCAGATGAGGACTTCGTCGAGCCAGATCAGCTGACCGAGGTGCACTTCAGCGTCGATGGAACCTCGTGGGAGTTGCTTGAGATCGCACAGCTTGCAACCGTCTCACCCAACACACAAGTAATCCCGGTTGCTGTTGGTGACGACGAGGCGATCTTCTCGCTCCACAGCTACGAAGAGCCTCCAGCAGAACTCCTCGAGTTCGAGGTCGAGGGTCGAGAGCCGACCGAAGAAGAGATCGATGCGCTCGAATCCTTCGATGGTGGGGCGGGCGCAAACACCTACATCCGGGTACCGCTCGGATAGAGCCATCGAGTCGGCGGTCGTGCTCAGGCCTCAGCTGGTAATCCGCCAGCTGGGGTCATAGCCGTACATCTTGCGGATAGGAACGACCTCGTTGGTGGCAAGGCGTATCTCGACGTTGTCGGGGTCGACGAGCGCCGGGTGTTCTGCGCCCATTGCATTCGAGAGGCGAATGAGCTCGTGTCGAAGCGTCGCTGCATAGTTCGCGAAACGCACGGATTTGTCGGTTGGGTCGAGGCCGCGAGTAAGCCACCGATTTTGTGTCGCTACTCCGGTGGGGCAGTGGTCGTCGTGGCATTTCTGCGCTTGCACGCAGCCAATGGCAAGCATTGCTTCACGCGCCACCCCAACACCGTCGGCCCCCATGGCCATGGCGACCATGGCTTCGGTCGGCAGGCCGAGCTTGCCCGCTCCGAGGAACACGATTCGTTCGTGTAGCCCACGTTCAGCAAATGCCCGGTATACCTCGGCGAAACCATGGCGGAAGGGAAGCGCAACGTGATCGGAGAACGGAAGGGGTGCTGCACCAGTGCCGCCTTCGCCACCATCGATGGTGATGAAGTCTGGACCCTTGCCCGTGGCTGCCATCATCTCCGCAAGCTCGTACCAGAATGCCTTTTCGCCAACCGCCGACTTGATGCCGACGGGCCGCCCACTTTCCGCGCCGATGTCTTCGACAAAGTTGATCAGCTCGGGGACGTTGGTAAACGACCGATGACTACTCGGACTGTTGACCGTCACGCCGACCTCAACGCCGCGAGCTTCAGCGATAGCTGGGGTCACCTTCCGACCCGGCAGCACACCGCCGAGACCGGGTTTCGCCCCTTGACTGAGCTTGAGTTCGATCGCCTTGACCGGTGCCTTCTCAAGCGAGGCCATCATGGTATCCATCGAGAAGGTGCCATCGATGTTCCGCGCACCGAAATAGCCGGTGCCGAGCTGCAAGATGAGCGGGCCGCCGTGGGAATGATGTTCGCTGATCCCACCTTCTCCGGTGTTGTGCAGGGTGCCCGAGATCATCGCTCCACGATTGAGGGCCTCGATCGCCTGGGCGGACAGCGAGCCGAAACTCATCGCAGAGATATAGACCGCCGATTCCGGAGTGAACGCATGTGCTCGACCGTGCGCTTCTCCCATGACCTTACGCATCGGAAGATGGTCTGATTTCTCCTCGGGCGGCGGCGGGTGGGGGAACGCCGCATGGCGAAACAAGACATACCCGGGAACATCGAACTGGTTGTCGCTGCCGAAGCCGAAGTAGGCGTTTTGTTGCTTTGCTGATGCGTAGATGAAGCGTCGTTGGTCCCGGCTGAACGGCAGCTCTTCGTCGTTGTCCGCAACGACGTACTGGCGAAGTTCGGGTCCGATCTTCTCGATGAGGTACCGAAGATGCCCAATGACGGGGAAGTTTCGCAGGATGGCGTGTTTGCGCTGCGTAACGTCGTGGATCGCTACCGCGACCAAGAAGATGACGACGAGAGCGACCAGCCACAACCACCAAAGCATGGGTTGATCGTATGCGCAGCGAGGCGCGATGCATAGGAAGATCTAAAGAACGGGGTCGGCACCGTAGGATTCACCGGATGAACGAACTCTTGGCAATCGCCGAACGTATCGCAGAGCAAGCCCACGACGGCGAACAGGTTGAAGCGTTCGTCTCGCGTGGTTCTTCGGTGAACGTCAAGGCATATGAAGGTGAGGTTGAGTCGTTTACTTCTGCGACATCGGCCGGTGCCGGGATCCGAGTGGTTCTCGACGGCAGGATCGGTTTTGCCCATGCTGGTTCGCTCGACGAAGACGTGCTCGCCGAAACGCTAGTCGAGGCGCGAGACAACCGGTCCTTCGCGGAGCCCGACGAATGGGCGGGGCTGAGTGAACCCGACGGGGGAACGCCGATCGTGCACGACACGTGGGACGATGCGGTCAACACGATGCCAACGGCTGACAAGGTGCAGATGGCGATCGATCTCGAAGCTCGAGTCCGCGGTCTCGACGAACGGATTACCGGCGTGCGAACCGCGACCTATGGGGACAGCTCCGGTGAGATGGCTCTCGCCACGAGCACCGGCGTGCGGGCGACCGATCGCGGCACCGGCGCGTACCTGTCGGTTTCGGCGATGGCGAAGGACGGTGACGACACGCAGATCGCCGGTGGCTACGACGTGAACTTCGGACCAGGGCCGCTATCGATCGACAAGGCTGCCGACGATGCGGTCGGTCGAGTCCTTCAGCTGTTGGGTGCGACCCAACCCAAATCCGACAAGGTAACGATCGTCTTGGAACCTCGCATGGCCGGCACGATCATCGGAATTCTCGTCGGCATGTTGAACGGCGAACGTGTTCTGAAAGGGCGAACGCCGTTCGCTGATCGTCGAGGCGAACAGATCGCATCTTCCTTGCTCACCGTTCGCGATGATCCAACCGACCCGCGATCGTTCGGTGCGACATCGGTCGACTCCGAAGGCCAAACCTGCGTTGCTCGTACTCTTCTCCACGCTGGTGTTCTCGGAACGTTCTTGCACAACACGTACACGGGCCGACGCAGCGGTGAAGGAACCACTGCGAACGCGGTGCGCGGCTACTCATCAACGCCGGGGGTAGGACCACACGCCGTCATTGTCGATCCGGGCGAAGGGGACCTCGAGTCGATCATCAAAAGTGTCGACAACGGGTTGCTCGTCACGTCGATGAGCGGGCTTCATTCGGGAGTGAACGCAATCAGCGGAGACTTCTCGGTCGGTGTTGGAGGCCTGATGATTCGTGATGGTCAGGTGGCTGAACCAATCCGCGAAGCAACGATTGCCTCGACGATCCAAAAGATGCTGAACGACATCATTGCGGTCGGTGCCGATACCGAGTGGCAGCCGGGAGGGTCCGGTCCAGTGACTCTGGCGATCTCCGATGTCTCTATGAGTGGTGCGTGAGGGACAGATTCGCGGTAGGTCGATCGCTCTACTGACTGTCACCGCGGTGCCCGACTACCATTTATTTGACCCCTGAGGTATCCGCTACGGCACCTCTTCGCCGATTGGTTTGTATGTTCCGCAATGCTCCGCGCTCTGCGCGCCGCTTTCAAATGCCCTCGCCGAGTCGCCTTCTGGCATTCTTCGGTATCTCGTTCGTCGTGTGGTTTGCAGCGACAACTCCGGCTCTCGCGTCCAGCTTTGCTCAAGACACCGCGGAGATCGAGCTCACTATCCTTCAGGCGATCATCCTCGGTCTGGTCGAGGGTCTCACCGAGTACCTCCCGGTTTCGTCGACCGGCCACTTGCTCGTCACGAACGAGCTTCTCGGCCTGAACGAGACCCCCGAGAGCGAAGCGGCGATCGAAACGTATGCGATCTGTATTCAGGTTGGCGCCATCATCGCCGTGCTCTTCTTGTACTGGGAACGCATTCGTCAGATGCTCGACGGCTTGCTCGGCAAGAGCGAAGAAGGGCGCCAGATCCTGATCGCAGTCATCATTGCCTTCGTCTTTACCGCGGTCGTTGGGTTGAGCACCGAAGACTTCGTCATGGAGAACCTGTTCGGCGTCGCACCGATCGCAGGCGCATGGATCGTGGGCGGCATCGTAATCCTCGGGTTGTCTCGCAGTGGTTGGTTTGATCGGGCGGGCGTCGAGCTCGGATCGCTCACATGGAAGAATGCGATCGTCATTGGGCTCATCCAGGCGATTGCGGTGTGGCCGGGCGTGAGCCGTTCGATGGTCACGATCATCGGTGCGGTCCTCGTCGGCTTGACGCTGCGTTCCGCGGTCGAGTTCAGTTTCCTTCTCGGACTTCTGACGCTGACAGCGGCGACCGCGTGGGCTGGTCTGGGCGGTGGCGCAGAGCTGATCGATACCTTCGGAGTTACCACGCCGCTGATCGGTCTCGTGATTGCGTTCGTTTCGGCAATGGCCGCTGTGAAGTGGATGGTTGCGTGGCTCAATGACAAGGGCTTCGAGCTCTTTGGCTGGTACCGAGTCGTGGTCGGCATTATTGCGTTTGCGCTGCTCGCTGCTGGATCGATTGGCTAACCGCTGCCGGTACGCTCACGAACTCGCTCCTTCAGGTCGATAAGTCATAGGTGACAGCGCAGACCGCGAAGAGTCAGACGAAGTTGGCCGCTGTGGTAGCCAGCCTGGGAGTTATCGCTGCCCTGACCGTCGTCGCGGTCGGTGGACTCTTCGTCTCCGGAAGCCTGAGCAACGGCGTGTCGCTCTTTGGCTCTTCGAGCTCAACCCCCGATGAGTGGGATCCCATCCTCGAGACATATATCCCGTTCATCGAGGCCGAACGAGGGTTGGCCTTCGATCACCCCGTACACCTTCGTTTCACCGACATCGCCGCCGAGGTCGCAGCAAGCTTTGAAGAGGCCCGAGAGTTTGACGAACAGTTCGATGCCACCAACGGCATCGACGCCGTCGATCCCTATGGCGATGCCTTTACCCTGCTTGGACTTGTGGACTTCGATCCCGACCTCGATTCCCGAGAAACGACCGAAGCCTCGATCGTGGAGAACGCAGGCGCCTTCTATGACCCGGTGGTCGAGGAGATCGTGCTCCCCGAGGGTGAGTCGATTCTCCGCTTGCAGCTGACGATTGTTCACGAGCTCACCCATGCGCTTCAGCACCAGAATGGCATGCTCGATTTTCACCCCGAAACCTCCGACAGCAGCCAGGCCCGCTTGGCCCTCATCGAGGGAGATGCGGAACGCATTGCTGAGGCATGGTTCGCCCAGCTGAATCGCGAGGACCAGATGGCATACATCGACTCCCTCGATATCGGCGAGGAGACGACGTTCGACGATCCGGGCAACAGTTACCTCGACGCGACGTTCTTCGTGTCGTACGGGTTGGGAGTGCCGCTCGTATTGTCGATCATCGAGACCGACGGCGAAGAAGAGCTCAACCGGTTGCTTCGGAGCCCCGATGTCGGGTCGACGGAACGTTTCGTCGACCTGCTTGGGAACTCCGATGCCCAGAGCGTGGATGCGGTCGCAGAGTTCGACCCACCCGCTGGCCGCAGCGAAGCTGATGGCGACCTCGGTGCTCTGACCTGGTTTGCCGTGCTCTCTCCGATCGTCGGCACCGACGGTGCCTTCGATGCGCTCGTTGGTTACGACGACGATGCGTTTGCGATCTATGAGAACGATGCTGGAACGGTGTGCGGCCGGTTCGAGGTGTTCTTCGACACCGCCGGGGATGCAGCGGAATTTGCGATGTTCTTGGGCGAGATAGGTATCGATTCGTCGGTAGACGACGCTCGAAGATCAGCAACGTCGGATGTGTGCGAGCAAGTTGGTGACCCTGATGACCAACGGATCGCCGTCGTCTTCCCGCTGGTCGTTGCGAACGAACTGGTTCTCAATCACCTGCTCATGGGGGAGTCTGAGGAGATCGCGAGGTGTGCAGCGCTCGCTCAAGCCAAGACGTTGCCGTTTGACCAATCGCTCGACGATTTCGTGGGATACGACGCGCTCTTCGTCGACTCCACAAGCTTTGTTACTGCGTGCCGTTGAGCTGACACTCTCAGACTCTGGTGAGCGAGTCGGGAACGTACGGTAAGACCGCGATGAGAACTCGCCGGAGGCGCGTGAACGGATGTCTTTTCGCCCTGTACGTTTGATCACGGGCGGAACACGAGGGGAGTGTGGCGGTGAGTCAATTCGATCACAGGCCGATGACTCCCAAGGAGCTTGAGGAGCTCCGCAAGAAGCAGCAGCGCATGGATACCGTTCCGCTGAAGTTTCTTGCCCCTGACGAAAATGCTCCGCGGCCAAGCAAGTTCGCTGAACGCGTCATGGCCACCTTGTTTGCCGTCCTCATCGCTGGGGGCATTGTGGTGGGGTTGCGGTCGAGTGCACCCGATTGGCATCCGCTGCTCGAGCCGTACGCGGAGTTCGTCGAGGAGGAGCGAGGGTTGCAGTTCATTCAGCCCGTCGTCCTCTCCGATCAGGATTTTTGGACGTGGCAGAACTACAACCCGCACCTCCAAGTAGAACCTCGGCAGAATCGCTTCTTTCGGCCCCCAAATGAGTTCGACAGTGAGCGTTGGACGACCGTGAGATGGCTGCTTGGCCTTGAGACCTTTGATCCGGGCAGGGCGCAGTGGGCCGCCACGCTCCCGATTCCCGAGGATCAGGTCATTTTGGGAGGCGGCTACTTCAACGGCAGGATCTACATCCCACAAGATCTGTCCGAAACCCAGCTCCAACTGATTATCGTTCGCCAACTCACTCACGCGCTCCAAGATCAACATCAACTGCTTTCCGAGGCAGTCCAGCTCGATCCCGAGGACGATGGGCGCCTGAGGGAGGTCGATGAGATCGACGAAGCGTCAGATGGTCTTCGCATGCACCATGCACTGGCGACGGGCGATGCCGATCGCATTGCCCGGAGATGGTGGGAGCAAATGACCGTCGAGGAGCAAGCTGAATATCGGGACGCGGTCGACGGGACGCTCGGCGAAGTAGGAGACCCGTGGTTCGATGGTGTGGAGCATTCGGTTGGGGCGCCGCTCGTCGAGTGGATTGTTGAGCGTGACGGAGTCGATGCATTGAACACACTTCTCGCCGAACGTGATGCACTCACGACCGATGTCTTTGTCGATGTGCTCGGCGAGCATGGCCGCGCCACGGTGGATGCTCGTGCGGAGATTGATCTGCCGGCCTCTCGACAGGTCGCTGACGGCAGCCTTGGGGCGTTTGGTTGGTTCATCTCGTTGGCGCCCGTAGTTGGTGTCGAAGATGCGTTCGATGCAGTGAGCGGGTACGACAATGACGCGTTCGCCGCATTCGTGAACGAGGAGGTACGGCGAACATCGCCGAACCGCCAGTGCGCCCGGTTCGACGTGTTCTTCGATGGCGCCACCGAGGCTCAAGAATTCTTCGACATCATTTCGGAGGTCGGTGCGACCGGCGAGGTGCGTGCGGATCGCAGTTCGGCCACGATCGACATCTGCGAACGATTGGCAGAACAAGGCGATCAGACCCCTGCGCCCATCCTGCCGCTCGCGGTGGCAGCCGAACTCGCAGTTCATCATCTTCGATCGGGCGAGACCGAAGACGTCGCTCGATGTGCCGCGTTCGCGCAAGCAAAGACCGTCACGCTCGCCGAATCGCTCGACGGTTTCGTTGGCTACGAACCGTATATCGATGCGTCGGGACCGTTCCTCGACGTCTGCCGGTAAGGCGCGGTGGTGACCGCAGCGTTACGATACGCCTAGAGCTTCCCCCTCAAATCTGCGAGTTCTTCGCGCAAGGGAAAGCGATATGACGCCATGCGAGGCGTGTTACGACCACGATCGATCAAACCACGTTTGAGTTCTCGACGGCTGCGGCAACGATGGCGGTGGGTTCCGCTTCCGGTGAGGCTCAAGGTCGCGCAACTTCGCGGGCGATTGGCGCACCGACGAGTAGTGGTGCGAGTGGCTGTCGCGATCCTGGTCGGGGCGGTCGTCGTGGGGCTGGTCGCTCGTCCGACACCAGCCGTTCAACAGGTCGAACAGGTGACGATTCCGAATGACCATCGAGTTCTGAGCATGCCGATCGACGAACGTGTACCTCGGCTCGAACCGGGTGATCAGATCGACCTCTACCTCGGCACCGATGGCCTTGCCCGCGTCGACGATGAGATCAGTATCATCGACGAGCCGGGGATCATCACGCTGGTTACCGAGTCAGCATTTTCCGTAGCGGTGCCCGAAACCGCGGTCGCAACCATCGCCGCTGCACTTCGTGACGGAGGTGTGCTCGTTGTGCGCCGCTAGGACAGCGCCTACTCCGGCGACGACGACGACGACGAGGACGACGACGACGAAGAAGACGAGGAGGACGAGCTATCGGTCGAGGAGGAACTCGAGCTGTCCGAAGACGACGACGAGCTTGAGCTCCCGGACGATGTCGTCGATGACTGCTTGCCTTGCGAGTCGTTCTTGTAAAAGCCGCTGCCCTTGAAGCTGATGCCGACCTGGCCAAAAACTTTGGTCACGTTCTTCTTCGAACGAGTGCCGCAACCGGTGCACTTTGGGATCGAGTCATCGGAGAAGGACTGAACCTTCTCGAACTCTTCTCCGCACTTCTTGCATCTGTACTGGTAGGTCGGCATGCCCGTGTAGTGTCCTCAAAATTAGCTCTCAGAGAGAGTATTGAGGGTTTGGCTCCAACTCACAACCCGCCCCGGGAAGCTCCGATGGTCTCGTCCATCTACTATGGAAGTGTGTCGGAAACACTCCTAGGCGGAATCCTCCTCGTCGCCGCCTATTTCGCGGGCTCGTTCCCAACGGCAAGCATTATCGGAATGCTCTCCGGCCATGACCATTCAAAGGAAGGCTCGGGCAATCCTGGGGCCTCAAATGTGTATCGGACTTCGGGCGCGAAGTTCGGTCTTCTCGCCGTTGTCGTCGATGTCTTAAAGGGGCTCATCCCGGTCGCAGGCACACTGCTTCTCCTCGGGCGTCCGTGGGCTGCGGTCGTCTGGGCCGGGGCGACGGTCGGCCACGTTCTGCCGTTCGCACGGTTCCGCAACGGAGGTAAGGGTGTCGCGACCGGAGGTGGAGGATCGCTTCCGCTGTTCCCAGTGGTCGGCGTGGTGCTAATCCTCTGCTTTGCCATCATCGTCAGGTTGACGAAACGAGCGTCGGTCGGTTCCCTTGCGATCACCGCTGGCTTGTTTATCGGCGTGGTCTTGACCCACGAGAGTCTCGTCGAGGTCGCGTCTGCTGGTGTGGTGTCCGCGGTGATTATCTACCGGCACCGCTCAAACATTTCTCGACTTCTTTCGGGTGAAGAGCTTAAGGTCAGCTGACCTCGGGGCGAAGAGGAAGGTATGGCATCGAAGGTACGCAAAGCAGTTATCCCCGCAGCAGGGCTTGGAACCCGGTTTCTCCCTGCCACGAAAGCACAGCCCAAGGAGATGTTGACGATCGTCGACAAGCCTGCCATTCAGTATGTGGTCGAAGAAGCTGTCGCTGCAGGTATCGACGATGTGCTCATTATCACGGGCACGGCAAAGAAGGCGCTCGAGGATCACTTTGACCGCGCGTTCGAACTCGAGACCCTGCTGGAGCGCAAAGGCAAGACCGGACCGCTCAACGAGGTCATCGCGATCGCAGAAATGGCCAAGTTCCACTTCACCCGACAGCCCGAACCGCTCGGATTAGGCCACGCGGTACTCATGGCCGAACAGCACGTCGGCGATGAACCATTCGTCGTGCTGTTGCCCGATGAACTCATGATCTCCCGCGGTGAAACAGTCAAAGCGATGGTCGAGGCGTACGAAGAGTACGGCGCATCAAATGTTGCGCTCCGCGAAGTCCCGATGGCCGAGGTCAGCAGCTACGGCTGTGCGGCGACCGAAGACGTAGCCGAAGGCGTGGTGAAGATTCCTCATATCGTCGAGAAGCCAGCGGTTGAAGATGCTCCATCGAACCGCGTCGTGATGGGTCGTTACCTCTTCACCCCCGACATCTTCGAGCACATTCACAACACCGAACCCGGCGTTGGAAACGAAATCCAGCTCACCGATGCAATGGCAAAGATCGCGAACACGACAGGTCTGTACGGTGTCATCGACAACCAGGGCAGTTGGGATGCGGGCCAAAAGCTCGACTTCCTTCGTGCGCAAGTGGAGCTTGGCCTCCAACACCCAGAGCTCGGCGAGGACTTTGCTGCCTTGCTCAAGAGCATCGCAGCCGATCTGTAGATCGTTAGAGCAACAAGAGGTCGACCGGCTCGCCGGTCGCGATACCATCGCCGCTCGGAATGATGGCAAGCGCGTTAGCTGCTGCCATCGCCGAGAGCTGATGCGACCCTTGACCGCCGCTAAACGAGGCGGAATAGCGTCCGTCGTCGCCCGGAGCTGCGTGCACGCGAGCGAAGTGGATCTTGCCATCGGGTCCGCGCAACATGTCAGCTCCGGCAACCCCGGTGATCGGCTTCGGAATCGGATCTCTGTGCCCCATCATTTTGCGGATGCCCGGACGAGCGAACAGTTCGAACGACACCATCGAGGAGACGGGATTGCCGGGAAGACCAAAGATCGGTGTGCCGTCGACGGTACCGAAGGCGAGAGGTTTCGCTGGTTTGATCGCGACCTGCATCCATTGCATGTCGCCAATTTCGGTCAGGACCTTTTTGACGTAGTCAAAGTCACCCATGGAGACCCCACCGCTCGTGATGACCGCGTCGCATGAATCTGCTGCGGCGACCAACGCCTCGCGTATCTGGTCTTCGTCGTCGGGAATGAGTCCGAGGTCGATCGCCGTTGCCCCGGTCGACTCGACCAGTGCGAGCAGTGTGTGGCGGTTTGAATCGTGGATCTGACCAACGCCGAGCGGACCTGGGCCATCGAGGAGTTCGTCGCCGGTCGAGATAACGCCGACACGTGGACGTTTGTGCACCGGTATGTCGTAGACCCCGATCGAGGCACAGACGCCCAGATGAGCGGGTCGTAAATGGGTTCCCGCCGAGAAGACGATCTGTCCGGTTTCAACGTCATCTCCGGTCGGTCGAATGTGGTTACCGACCGGCACCGACTCGACAACATCGACCGATGTTTCATCGTCGGCCATGTTCGTGAGTTCGACCATCACGACGGCGTCTGCTCCCGGAGGCATCGGTGCGCCGGTCATGATCCGTACCGCTTGGCCAGGACCGACCTCGATATCGGGTACTGCACCTGCGGCGATCGTCCCGACCATCTCGAGGGTGACCGGCGCGCTGGCGACATCGGCGGCTCGGATCGCAAACCCGTCCATGGCGGTGTTGTCGAAGGGAGGTATGGGCCCAGCGGCGGCGAGATCGACCGTTGTTACGAGGTCGCCTGCATCTGCCAGCGGCACGGTAACCGCTTCGCCGGGTTCACACTTGGAGAGGACAAAGGTTCTGGCTTCTTCGAGAGGAATCATCGATGTCAGGCTAGCCCGACTCGCCTATCCCGTTCGTGCCAAAAGCGCCTACCATTACCTAATGGAGCGCCTTGAAGATACCTTCGGTCGAGTTCATCGTGATCTGCGCATCGCTGTCACCGATCGATGCAACTTTCGTTGCCAGTACTGCATGACCGAAGAGGGCATGGTGTGGATGCCCCGCGACAGTCTTCTGACCTTCGAAGAAATCGAACGCGTCGCCCGGCTGCTCGTCGAACGGTATGGGGTCGACAGCATCAGGCTCACCGGCGGCGAACCAACCGTTCGCGCTCACCTGAGTCGCCTCATACGCAAACTGTCCGCTCTCGGTGTTGATCTCGCAATGACGACCAACGGGGCTTCGCTTCGGCTCGTCGCCGAAGATCTCAAGGATGCTGGACTGAACCGGTTGAACATCTCACTCGATTCGCTCCACAAGGACCGGTTCATCGAACTCACTCGCCGAGATGACCTCGATCGGGTGCTCGACGGGATCGATGCGGCGATCGAGGTTGGATTCGACCCGATCAAGATCAACGTGGTGCTGATGAACGGCATCAACGACGACGAGATCGTCGATTTTGCTCGCTTCGGCCGAGACAAGGGTGTGATCGTCCGATTTATCGAGTTCATGCCGCTCGATGCTGACGAGCAGTGGGGGCCCGAGCGAGTCGTTCCCTTGCAACGGGTGATCGACGAGGTCAATGCGGAGTTCCTGCTCGAAGCGATCGAGCGAACCTCTGCGCCGGCCACTCGATACAAATACGCCGATGGCCAAGGCGAGATCGGTGTGATCGCCACCGTCACCGAAAAGTTCTGCGATACGTGCGACCGCATCCGGCTGACCGCCGACGGCCAGTTTCGAAACTGTCTGTTCGCCGTCACTGACTACAACTTGCGCGACGCGTTGCGGGCCGATGCCAGTGACGACGATGTTGCAAAGATCATCGAAGGCGCGGTTCACGACAAGTGGGCTGGCCACGGGATCGATACAGTCCATTTCATTCGGCCGAAGCGCAACATGAGCCAGATCGGCGGCTAGGCCTCGGGGTCGACGGACTAGACTTTGTCCATGTCTGCGCACGACGGCTTTACCCACCTCGATCCAATGGGGCGCGCCCGCATGGTGGACGTGACTCAAAAAGAGCCGACGCACCGGCGCGCAATCGCGAAGGGGCGGGTCACGATGACCCCCGACACGGCGTCAGCTGTCGCACGCGGAGCGATCTCAAAGGGTGATGTTCTCAGTGTCGCACGGGTCGCTGGCATCCAAGCGGCGAAGAAGACCTCCGACCTCATCCCGCTCTGTCATCCACTCCTTATCGGCGCGGTGAACGTGAACTTCGAGATCGGTGAAGAACACATCGATATCGAAGCGTCGGTCGAGACGGTCGGCATGACCGGCGTAGAGATGGAGGCGCTGACCGCATGCTCGGTCGCGGCGCTCACGATCTACGACATGTGTAAGTCGCTCGATAAGGGGATGAACATCGGTGACATCACACTCTGGGAAAAGACGGGCGGGAAGAGCGGTCCGTATCACCGTGAGGGGTCCGATTAATCTCGGTGCCGCGACGCTAGTCTTTTCCCGCATTCGTAAGTTGACGTGAGGAACCCCCCGCAACATGTTGCCAATTGTGATCCTGATTATCGCGCTCGGTTGGGCCGCCTTCGCTGTGACGTGGGGCCGGGATCGGATGCGCGCGACCAGTGAATTCGGCCTTCCCCCAGATCCCTATGCCACCGGGCGATCGCGCCTGTTCGATGCCCCACGAACCGAGGAAGCGGCTCAGATTCGTCGCCAACAAGTCCTCGCAGGGTTAGGTATTGCCGCGGTGCTGACGTTCTTCATGACCCGCCTGTGGTCCATCATGTGGGGCCTTCACATCCTCGTCGACATCGCGCTCATCGCCTTCCTTGCAGCGTGGTACCTCCGCTCGTCGGGAGGGAATCTCACACGATCGGAGGGTGGTCGTTCGTTTGGCTTTAACCAGCCCGTGCCGCTCGCAGATACAGACGTTGCGAGAACGGTGAGCAAACCCGTGCCTGTCTATGCACATGCATCGGGACAAACAACTCCAGCACCAGTGGCGTCCGGGTGGGTGAGCTCAGCTCCGATCTCGTGATCCACTGCCGATCATCGGCGGCTCCGTGCGCGAATTTCGCGGGCGTGAACAGCTCGGCGAAGCTACTGTTGCTCGCATGTTCCGCCACGTAGTCATGATGAAGCTCTCCGAGACCGCCACCGATGCCGACCTGACGGCGATCGTCGAGAACCTCGCAAGCTTGCCCGCGACCGTCCCCGAGATCCTGTCGTACTCGATCGGGCGCGACCTCGGCGTACAGGATGGCAGCTTCGACCTGGTCCTCGTTGCTGACTTTGCCGATCAGGCGGCGTTCGATGCGTACAACGAGAACCAAACGCATCTCGACGTCATCGGCACGTACATCAAGCCCGTGATCGCGCAGCGGTCTGCTGTCCAGTACCTCCTCGAGTAAACCCCGACCGTGTCCACACCAGCCCGGGCCGCCCTAGCAGGAAACCCATCGGATGGCTTCGCAGGAGCGGTTTGTGCCCTCGTAGTTCCTGCGATGTCGGCCAGGGCATTTCTTGTGAAAGGAGCGATCGACTCCTCGATACCATTGATAGGAGCGTCGATTCGGCGATTTCGGTCCGACGTGGCGACGGTGCCGTCCGGGCACACGATCGAATTCGAATCGTCGATCCCGAGATCTGTCGGTCTAGCTGGTAGCAGTGCCATCGTGATAGCGACGCTGCGTTGCCTGTGCGCTGAGACCGGTGTGCAACTCGAGCCGGTCGAACTCGCGCAGCTCGCCCACACGATTGAACGAACCGACCTTGGCATTGCCGGTGGCTGGCAAGATCAGATGGTGCAAGCCCATGGTTTCTCTGCGCTTATGGACTTTGCGGGCACACCGTCGATAAGCAAACTTCAGTTCACGACAACGCGGACGATTCCGGTCTATGTGGCATGGTCGGCCGCGGCTGGTGAATCGAGTGGGGTGGCACATCGAGCACTTCGCGAACGCCCAGCGCCTGACGAGGGCGTTGTCCGGGCGTTCGCAGAGACCGCGATTACCGCGGCCGAATCCTTGGCTAGCGGCGACGTCCACAGCCTGAAGCAGGCGATTGACGAATCGTTTGATCTCCGCGCCGAGCTCATGACGCTCAATCCCGTGCAACGTCAGATGGTGGTAGACGCGAGAGAACGAGGAGCCTGTGCGAATTACACGGGGAGCGGTGGTGCCATCGTTGGCGTGGTACCAAAGGATGAACAGGGATTTAAAACCGCGATGGATCAGGCCGGTTATGACCTGATCATGTGGGACGCCCGATAGGCAGAGGGCGAACGGTCGGAAATGACCGAGTCGTGTTACTCGATGCGCTCGAGCAACTCGAGCTTTGCGTCTTCGAGTTCGTCGTCGTCGATCTCGCCGTGCTGATGCATGCGCTGAATCTTCTCGGTCATCGACATGAGCTCGGGGGCCGAAAGGCGTCCCTTGCCAGCGAAGAGACGTTCGACCGTCGTCATGTTCTCAAGCTCAGCCGCGTCGATGGTGGGTTCTTCGACGGGCTCTGGATCGGGAGCGGGTGTGGAGTTTCCGTTGATCCGAGCTGCTTGCTTCTCCGCCTTCTTCGCGGCCTTTGCCCGCTCACGCTGGAGCTTGGCGAACGTTGTGCGTTGCTTTGCCATTCGGGGGATCCCTTCGATCTGTTGTACCTACCTACGCGCGGTTTCATCGAAGTGATGAGTCCACGGCAGGGCCAGAATTCCCAGCGTGTAGATGCCCACGGAGGGAAACAAGGTGTGTCCCACGATAGGGACTCGGAAGGCGTTTCGTGGGTCGTCAAGGTGTGACAGAAGTAAACAATTTGCAGGAATTCGGCTGTTTAGTGCCGAAGACCCGCCAGTTCTGGGCCTTCGTAGGTCATTTGGCCCTACAGATTTAGGCGAAACAGACGAAATTCATTAGTACGAGACCGAAATTTCTGATGAGGCACATCTAATGATTCCAGCTGGCTGGACCGAATTGCTCCAACGCATCAAGCCGTTTGGTGCTACTGACATCGATGCGGTACTCCGTGACGCAGGTGCGCTCGCTGGATTCTCCGCTGCCAGACTCCAACAAGAGGGGCGATCGATCGGCCGGATCGGTGGTATGCGCGACTTCGATCAGGGTAACATCTACGACCTTCCAAACTCGGAAAGTACGCTCAGCGTGATCTTCGACACCGCACCACCAGCGGACGCTGCGGAGACGATCAAGACATTTGCGAACGCACTCGATCTTGCGCTTCTCGTGCACGATCGACGCAATGGCTTTGGTTCGGTGCCGATGATCGAACCAACCGGCGTCAAGGACCGGTTGACCAACACGATCGACCGCGATGCATTCGCTGACTTTCTCGACATCGAATTCGCTGGTGGCCCCGCCGATGCCACGGTGATTCTCCTCGGTATCGACGGAATGGACACGGTGAACTCGACCCTCGGTCATCCTGTTGGAGACGCTGTCCTCGCGGAGGTCGCAAACAGACTCCGTGAGACTCTCCGCGACTGCGACACGGTGAGTCGACTGGGCGGCGACGTCTTTGGTGTCTACTGCCCGAGCATCGATCTCGAGACCGCAACGAACCTCGCACGACGTCTACAGACCTCTGTTCACATCCCGATCCGGGTGCAGGACAACGAACTGCGTATCAGCGCTGGCGTCGGCGTGGCGTCTCGTGACCGAGGGGAGAAGGCAGCTGAGATCATCGCTCATGGCGATGCGGCCCTAAACGCCTCGAAGGCGCAGGGGCCGGGCGAGCTCAGCGTGTATGACGGCGAGATTCGGATGAAGTCTGAAGATCAGCGCCAACTCGCAGCAGAGCTGCTCGACGCGTTGTCGAGTAATCAGCTCACCACCGGGCTCGTTCCGATCGTGCATCTGCCAGCGGGCAGTGTCGTCGGGCTCGAAGCACACGTGGTCTGGAATCACCCAACTCGTGGGCAGATCAACGATCATCAGTTCATGAACTTGGCCGAGCTCATCGGGCGAGTCGGAGATGTCGAACGCGCAGTCCTCGAGTATGCGATGCTCGATGACGGTTCCGATGGTGGTGTCCGCACTGGTCTGAGCCTGTCGGCCACGACGCTGCGTGACAGCCGCGCAATTGGATGGATCGTCGATCGCCTCGCGTCAGGCCCGAACAAGATCATGTTCCAAGTGAACGAGGAAGCGGTCAGCACGGGCGGCCGTGTAGTGACACACAACCTTGAGATGCTCCGTCACGCCGGTGCGTCGCTAGTGCTCGACGACTTCGGCCGCGGCTCCGCGTCGCTACGAACGCTTCACGCGATCCCATTCGATGGCGTCAAGCTGCACAGCTCAATCCTCAACGAGAACGACAAAGTACGGTCGGCTTCGGTTATCAAGGCCGTGTACGCATGCTCCAAGGAGCTCGGCTTTGATGTCGTGCACTCCGGCGTGGACAAGGACGCCGACCTGCGCTTGCTGCTCGAACTGGACACCAAGCTCTCCGGTGGCCGCGGTTTCTTTGCTCAAGGTGCTGCGGTCCAGGCCCGAGTGTCGGTCGCTCGTTCGGCCTAGACGCGTTCAACGTCGCCAAAACGGCAAGATCCGCTGAGCGGAAGGCCCAGCGGATCTCAAATGCCTGTGTTACTTCGCGCGAGCGAGGTCGCTCGTCTTGTTGGCTAGGCGTTTGCCTTGCTGTCCGCCGCGTCTGCGGTGTTGTCGGCCAAGTCGATGATCGTGCCGTGGTCTGACGCATAGATCGGTTCGCCGTGGATACTGAGGTCGAGTCCAGCGAACTCTTCCTCTTCGCTGACTCGCAATCCGATCGTTGCCTTGACGAGCAGTGCGATGATCAAGGTTGCGATCGCCGAGTAGGCAATGACCGATCCCATTGCGATGAGCTGGCTGATGAGCAGGTCGATTCCGCCATCTGCGCCGCCTTCGTTAACGTCGAGGCTGGACAGGAAACCGAGGAGGACACCACCGATGATTCCGCCGACACCGTGGATGCCGACAACATCGAGGGAGTCGTCGTAACCGAGGCGATCCTTGAGCTTCACGGCGAAGTAGCAGATCGGTCCGGCAACGATTCCGAAGATGATCGCTGAGGTCGTGGTGACGAAGCCAGCTGCTGGGGTGATTGCCACGAGACCGGCCACGAGACCAGATGCCGTGCCGAGAAGGGTGGCCTTGCCGTCCTTCATCCACTCGATGCCGACCCAGCCGACCATTCCAGCCGAACCTGCGACGAAGGTGTTGATGAGCGCCTGAGCAGCAATGCCGTCGGCGGCGCCCGCGGAGCCGGCGTTGAATCCAAACCAACCAAACCAGAGGATGCCGGTGCCGATGAGGAGCATCGAGCGGTTATGAGGCTCCATCGACTCCTTGCCGAGGCCCGTGCGCTTGCCGAGCAGGAGCGCTACGACGAGGGCGGCGACGCCAGCGTTGATATGAATTGCGGTACCGCCAGCAAAGTCGAGTGCGTGTGGGTTGAGCTCGGTGTGCCATCCGGTGTACACCCAGTACGTGACAGGGGTGTAGACGATGATCGACCAGAGGGTCATGAAGACAACCCAGCTGCTGAACTTCATTCGGTCGGCAACAGCGCCAGAGATCAGCGCCGGTGTGATCGCTGCGAAGGTCATGAAGAATGCCACGAAGACAAGCTCTTCGCCGGAGATTCCCGACAGGCCGACAGCGTCGAAGTTTCCGAGGAACTCACCGCCGAGGAAGCCGGACTTGTTCTCGTTCGGGTTGTTACCCAACGAGTAGGTGAAGAGCACCCACAAAATTGGAACGATGGCGACACTGGCCATGTTCATCATCAGCATGTTGCCGACGTTTTTCGCTCGGACCATGCCTCCGTAAAAGAGTGCAAGTCCTGGGACCATAAACACCACGAGTGCGGTGCTTATGAGGATCCATGCCAGATCGCCCGTATCCATATCGGTATTCCTCCAAAAGAATCAGTGTGGTTCTCGTTGGCCTCGCATCCGATTCACGTCATTGGGCTCGTGCGCGTTGGTGTCAACAAAAGCAAGAATGCGGGCTGCGCAATGCAGCCCGCAAATCCCGTGCGTTTCTGTTAACAGTGCCGAAACATTCGGCAGATTGAAGAAAGCGGCGGTCGCAGGGAAAAGGAGAAAGCCTGCGACCGCCGAATTCTTTGGGGGACTAGCTGAGAACCTTGGTGTCGGACGCTGCGCCGTTGGCGAAGCCGAGGTCGTAGCCAGGTGCACCATGCTCGGAGAGGTCGAGGCCGGCAAGCTCTTCTTCTTCGCTGACCCGGAGGAGTCCAGCGGCCTTGATGGCGCCGAACAGGATTGCCGAAGCGAGCGTGACGAAGACCGCAATTGCGATGCCGCCGGTGAGCTGGGTGATGAGCAAGTCGATGCCGCCACCGGAGAAGAGTCCGAGAACTGCGTCTGGGCCGCCGCCGACTGGCGAGTTCGCTGTGGCGAAGAGGCCGGTTGCGAGAAGGCCCCAGAAGCCGCAAACACCGTGTACGGAGAATGCGCCGACAGGATCGTCGATCTTGGCCTTTTCAACCATGTTGATGGAGAAGACCACGATGACACCAGCGATCACGCCGGTCACGAGGGTGCCGATCGAGGTGAAGTTGCCGATGCCCGAGCAGATGGCGACGAGGCCAGCGAGCATGCCGTTGCCGGCCATGCCAACGTCTGGCTTTCCGCCGACTGCCCATGAGGTGAGCATTGCGCCGGTTGCGCCAGCGGCTGCTGCGAACGCCGTCATGACTGCGATGTATGGAACAGCGAGGTCAGCTTGGAGCTGAGATCCTGGGTTGAAGCCGAACCAGCCAACGAAGAGGATGAATACACCGAGCATGGCGAGCGGAATGCTGTGGCCGTTGATGGTGCGTGGCTTGCCGTCGGCTGCGAACTTGCCGATACGTGGGCCGAGGAACAAGGCGCCCATGAGTGCAGCGAAACCGCCGGTCATGTGGACGAGGCCAGCGCCTGCGAAGTCGACGAAGCCGAGCTCTGAGAGCCAGCCGCCACCCCACTGCCAGTTGACAACGATTGGGTAGATGAGTGCGGTGAGGACCATGGTGTAAAGCAGGTAGCCCTTGAACTGGGTACGGCCTGCAACGGCGCCTGACACGATCGTTGCAGCGGTTGCTGCGAACGCTGCCTGGAACAAGAAGTCGACCGGAATTGCAAGTGGGTAACCAGCGACGTCTGCAACGTTGAGGTCAGTGAGACCAGCGACGCCGAAGATTCCAGCGGCTCCGTCGTTGAAGCCGAAGAAACTCGCTCCGCTGTAGGCAATGTTGTAGCCGATGAGACCGAAGAGCAACATGCCAGCTGCAACGTCCATGAGGTTTTTCATCATGATGTTCGCTGCGTTCTTGGCTTCCGTGAAGCCCGCTTCGACCATTGCGAAGCCCGCCTGCATGAACAGCACGAGGACTGCGCAGACGAAGATGAAGATGTTGTCGAGCACGATCATGTTGAGGAGATCGAGGTTCTCTCCGCCTCGCTCAAGATCGGCGGTCGAGGTTTGAGCCGCAAGCGGCTCAGTGATTGTGAGAAGTGCAACTGCGACTGCAGTACCACCCAAGAGTTTGCGTTTCATGTGCCCTCCCAAAGGCATGTGTCCAGGTCCGTCCGTCAGACCCTTCGTCGTTGGGCGGTACCACCACGCTGTGGCACCTAGGGATCAGAATGGCGGGTCAGGCTCCGGCTTGGAACAGCGGGAAGGTTCCGTTCACCTACACGAAACAAGCACGAAACATAGGAAACACGCCCGAAACATGAACTGGGTTAATCGCCCTAGAGAGGTGTAGGTCGTCAGACAAAATGACATTTTTCAGCCGAAGTGATATCGACTTGATACGAAATATCATTTCCCTTTAATCGTGCCGCAAATCAGTGAGTACGGTCGTTCACGCAGTTCGTCAAGAACTCTTTCGCTAGTCACCGAATAGAGAGTTATGTCCTACGACCTGAACTTCTGGCGCTACCGCGATGAAGCCAAGCTCTGCCGACCCGCGGAACACCTCGCCGCATACCAAGAACTTTGCGAACGCGGAGATCAAGCAGACGTGCCAGACCTAGACGAATTACCTGTTGACGAGATACGGGACAAAGTTGCTGCGATCTTTGACCCCAAGCGATGGGAAATGATCGGTGACGGATTCTGGGAATCATTAGATGGAAGCAATGCAGGTATCGAAGTCGGAGTATCGACGCTCGCAGTCCGATTCGACCTTCGTGGTGGCTGGACGGCCGAGGACGCGAACATGCTGATCGACGCGATGAACGAGTTCGGCCTGCCGTTGTTCGACCCTCAGGTGGGCGATCATGGGACGCGTTTCACATGAGTTCAGAGCTTCGCCCGTTGTCTGTATTCGCTGCTGAAGACCTCAGGTCAGAGCCTTCGGCGGCTCAGTACATGCGAAGCATCGCGGGAAAGATCGAACTGGACGATAGAGATTTCCTCGCTGCCTACTTGCGTTCAGGCCAGATGGTGCTTGCTTGGATGGAGCAAACAACGGACGTTATTTCGGGACAATTCTCGGTGGCTGGGGGGAGTGCGATTCTGTCTGATGGCAAGTTCTTTTGGCGTTTGGATACGGCTGACTATGTCGAAGCGTATGGCGTTCAATTACCAGACGAGTTCATTCGCCATGCCCGCACCGAAACAGAACAGCCTCGCGACGCAGTTCAGCGCTTCTTTAATGAGCTGGATGAGTTCTTCAGCTCGGGCCGCGGTTCTTTCGCAAACCTTCTCAGTCCTCACTAGCCGCGTCGCGCTCGCTGCGATCCTCAACTACGGAGCTAGATGGTTATTTGCTGCCAGCTTGTTTGCAGAGCAGACGGCAAATCAGAGATGTTCGCTTTGCGAGGATCAGGTCCCCAAAAGTTCAAAATCCCCATGAGTGCATGGCTAAGTATGAGCAATGCACTCGACATGGACGATGACTGATGCTGTAGATGAACCTGTTGCAATCCGCTTCCAGAGCGGGGCGCAAAGTCAGCGGTAGCCAAGTGTTCGCCTGATGTGCCCGCAGTGGCGGAAAGGATGAGTTGGCCCACGCCGCAATCCACTTCGACAATCCAACTTTTCTCACTATCAGCGGCGACTTGGGCCTGGGACCATCCTTTGGGCCAAGGCATACGCCGCAAATACTCAAGGATGAAAGCAGGGATGGTTTGTCTGGTAGAGAGGTTTGCAATTAGTTCGTTGTCAGCGTTGCTATCGACTATCTCCCAGTGAATGTGCTCGGGCAAGGTTGTTCGGTCAACAGAATCTCCACCTACCAGAACAGCGAGGAACACGCGAGGGTCTGAATCAGCCGCTGCCTGTGCCGCAATAGCTCCACGCCCGAAACCAACCACGGCGAGAGGCCCGTCGCCTGTCCAATCTGCAAAGAAATCCGATGCCGATGACGCCACCAGTTCGTCCGATAGAGAGAAGTCCATTTCGGGATGACTGACAGTCGCTCCAGCTTTAGCAAGTCGGCCAACTACCTCATAGACCGGGTCAAGCCCTTCTTCTCCATGGAAAAACCCGACGCCGATCATCGTTGTGGTGCCGTGCCACTGGGCAGGGATTTGCGAGTACCCATCGTTTCCATCTCCGTGATGTCGGCTTGGCTGCCGTAGCGCTTGAATCGGTGAGCATCAAGGACGACCTAGCGAGCAAATATCACTTTGACTGAAAAGTTCTCAGAGCCTTGGTCAGCCAAACTGGCATTTTTCAGCCAAAGTGAGATCGACTTGATACGAAATATTATTTCCCGATAGTCGTGTCGCTGGCTGGGACTGCTGAGATTGATTTCAGTGGCGCGGGCCATCAAGAACAATCCGCACAACGCGGCCGACTGCAAATATGTGATTGAAGAAAGACGAATAAAGTGGCGGATCAGATGAAGAATGACTCGCGGTGGTTCTTTAGATCATCGGGTCGATGGAAGTTTCTACCTGACCCACGATTCGACAGTGTGCCTGAGAGCTTTTACGCAGCCGGTTCGCCTGATTGCCTCAAGTCGGTTGAACTTAGCGAGGCTTATCTGGCCGAACTACCAGAACCACCTCTCCCCAATGGACTCGCAGGGGTAATGCTGTTCGCCTATTGCGAATGCGGGTCGGTCATGGCCCGAGCTGACGATGGCGAATGGGTCGCTACCAAGACCTCCATCGGCTACGAGTGGTCTCGCCGTGCGAGCCATGACAACACGGCCTTCCAAGCCGAGCACGGGCACTACGAGGACTTTGATGCAAGCAATATTCGCTTCTACACGCTGGGTCCGACGGGACATTGGAAGAACGAAGAGAGGGGAACGACCGCAGACATAATCTTGGCGGCGTCAGGATTTGCAAGTTACGAAGGACCGGTCCCGCCGTTGTCAGTTATCAACGAGATGCTCGCGAAAGGTGTTTGGGACGCAGGTATGAGCGGCGGCGTCGAGTTCCCGCCTCATCAAGTCGAGCCAGCCGACTATGAAGCGCTCCGGCGAGAGCTGCTTGAAAGGGCGAACGCGCTCCATGACTTGGTGCTGCCCGCCGACCTCACAAACCACGAACAGCTCCAGACATGGTGGTGGGACCACCTTGACCAGTTCCCTAGCTCAGCCCACGAAGCGTGGAAAGAGCAGGCTCAGGCTATTCAGCGACGGAAGCCGAAGACTGAGGCGGACCAAGAAGAGCTAGCACGACACCTTCGCAACAGACTCGGGTTCCTTACAGCGTTCACCGAAGGTTGAGCGCAAGCTATGTACGTCAACGTTTGAATATCACTTTGACTGAAAAGATTTCATAGCGGCCGTCCGGCATCCTGATATTTCGTTGATTCTACGTCACCCGAAATATCAGATCGGTTGCCGTTCTACACGTGGCGCTGTAATTGTTATCTCGCTGCGGCGAGGGCAAGTTGCTTTCGGAGCATGACTGGGCC
>CAYVHV010000029.1:0-2473 GCA_964451305.1 uncultured Acidimicrobiales bacterium
CTTCTTCTTCTTCGGCTGCCTCTGTGGTGGTCGTTGCTTCGTCGTCGTCCGACTCGTCTTCAACCGTCTCGTCAACTGTTTCTTCGACGGCTTCGACGGCGTCGTCCACGATGTCCTCGGCGGAGTCGACCGAGCTGCCGCACGCTGCGGCGATCAATGCGAATGTGAGAACGAGCGGTACAAGGAAACGGTTCTTCATAGCTTTGCTCCTGTTGGCGAGGAAATAACTCTAGACCGAGTGAGCGCCCGTTTTGAACCACGTATCAAAGTGGGACACGACGATGCCTGACCCACACCCTGGTCGCGAAACCGACGGTCATGGTCCGTCTAGGACAAGAATCCCCAACTTTGGGATGCGCCCTCATGGCCCGTACGGATGACCCAAATCAGTGCGAGCACCGATGTGATCACGGTTATTGCAGCGAGTCCCACCTGGACAGGCTTTGGCATGGAGTCCCGCTTGCTCGTGATCCACATCCCGGTGATCGCAACCGCCTGAAGAATCGAGAACAGGCGTAGCGTCTCTCCGAGTTCACGATGCTTCGAGATGGCCTCGTCGGTCGTCAACAACGGGACCAGCGCTTCCCCGCTCGTAGCTGCGAGGATTGTCGAGATCGCGGTGAGGAGGCTGAACCCGGCCACGAGCAAGCCATTCTCAGCCATCTTCTGTGGACGAATGACGAGCACGATCGCTGCGATCGAGACCAGCGGGATCCCGACCACGGGGAAGTGAACGATGAGCGGGTGTGCGGGTAGTCCAAACAACATCTCCATGCGAGGGATCGTACCCCGCAACGAAAAGGGTCGGAAGCTCCACATGTGACAACCTGCGAAACGATTTTCTTAGGTGCCGCCCGGGTTCGGTCCGGTTGCCACATACTGGAAGGATGGGAAAACTACTTGCTCTTCTCGCTGCCATTGTGGTGATCGTTGCCGCGTGCTCGTCCTCCACCACGAGCGATTCCGCTACAAGCGACACCGCTGAGGAAGAGGGTGCAAGCCCCGAAGCCGAAGGCGAGACGGCCGAACCGGGCGAGTTTGTCTTCGACCTTCCCGTCGGCCAGCCGGAGGACTTCGGTCCAGCACCAGCTGTCCCTGAAGGCGACCTCTCCCCAGAACACGCCGCAGCTGTTGAGCTCATCACATCGACCGACATCGACGAAAGCCTGTTCAGCGAAGAGCAACTCGCCGCAATCGGCACCCTCGGGGAGAGTGAAGACCCACGCGTCGTATGGATCCTCGCAGACATCCTTCGATTCACCCGAGATGCTGAGCGTGCCAATGCGCTCGCCGACGCATCGAGCACACTGCTCGGTCAACGAGTCAACGCAACCGACTGGAACCGGATTACCGAGCTCATGATCGCTTGGGACATCCCCGAGCCACCGAACTACGTCGACGCCAAACGCGCCGTCTTCAGCTCGATTTTGATCGACTGGGAACCATTCTTCGATCCAGAAGGCACCGTCGACTGGCGCCTCGTCTCATGGGGCGGAGTTCGCATCGACGATCAGCCGTACAACGAAACACCCGGAACGACCTGTAACTGCATTCCAGCGGTCGACAACCCAGAAACACAGCCAGCGTCAGAAGCAGCATGGCTCGAAGAGGACGATGTCA
Source organism: uncultured Acidimicrobiales bacterium (assembly GCA_964451305.1). GTDB lineage: Bacteria > Actinomycetota > Acidimicrobiia > Acidimicrobiales > SHLQ01 > SHLQ01. Next base: position 1,621 of record CAYVHV010000029.1, read on the forward strand.
TCTTCGGTGTTGTCATCAACGGTGAAGCTCGCGCCTACCCACGTCAGATCATGGAAGTTCGCGAGATGGTCAACGACACACTCGGTGGCCGTGACTTCGCCCTGCCGTACTGCACCCTCTGCGGATCCGCACAGCTCTGGTTCACCGACACCGACAACCTCGAAGGCTTCGAACGCCCCATCTTTCGAACCTCGGGACTGCTCATCCGCTCTAACAAGGTGATGTACGAACTCAACAGCGGTTCGATCTTCGACACCTTCCTCGGAGATGCACAGACCGGTCCATTCCGCGAAGCGGGCATCCAGCTCGAACAGCACACCGTCGTTACCTCGACGTGGGGTGCATGGGTTGAGCAAAACCCAGACACCGACGTCCTTGTCGAAGAACTCGCACTCGGACGTGACTTCGACTTCCGCAACGGCCGTGACGCCCAAGGGCCGATCTTTCCAATCGGCGACGTCGACCCTCGTCTCGACATCCAAGAAGACGTCCTCGGAATCATCCAAGAAGACGGCACCCCAATCGCCTTCCACGTGAACTCCGCAATCGGCGCCCTCGAAGCCGGCCAGACCATCGAAGTCAACGGCATCAACATCGTTCTCTCCGGCAGCGGCATCAAGGCCGTCGATGCAGACGGCAACGACATTGTTGGTCACCAGGCGTTCTGGTTCGCATGGAGCCAGTTCAACGAAGGCACCGAGCTCTGGCCTGAGGTCTAATCAGGCAGGGAAACGATTTTGCCTGATTAGACCTCAGGCGATATTTCTCGCTCTTGGCTCGCTCGGGCCAGGGGTCTAGTCAGGCAGGGAAACGATTTTGCCTGATTAGACCTCAGGCGATATTTCTCGCTCTT
>CAYVHV010000029.1:2573-25067 GCA_964451305.1 uncultured Acidimicrobiales bacterium
TCAGGCAGGGAAACGATTTTGCCTGATTAGACCTCAGGCGATATTTCTCGCTCTTGGCTCGCTCGGGCCGGACTTCGCTTCGCTCGTCTCCTGGCGTCCCTCCATACGGTGGCACGCGGGGACAGGCCCCATTGGCTCGCTGCGGTGTTAGAAGACTTGTGGCGGTTCGTCTTTGGTGCCGTCGGCGTGGATCGCAAAGCGGTCGTCGTGGGGGGCGTGGGTAGGATCGTCAGATTCCCAAGGCCAGCCACCGAATTGTGTGCGCTGATAGTCAGAGATCGCTTGCTGGATTTCCTCGCGGGTGTTCATGACGAACGGTCCGTACTGCATGACCGGCTCGCCGATCGGCGTTCCCTGCATCAATAGAACCTCGGTCGGTTCATCGCCGGAGGTGATGGTGATGTCGGCAGCGGGTACTAGTTGCATGCCGGTGTCCTTCGCGTACGCCGTGCCATCGACCATGAGCCCGTCACCCTCGAAGAGGTAGAGCATCCGTCCGCTCGTCTCCGCCGTTGCCGGGATCGTCCACGACGCTCCAGCCGGCAAAATGACATGCCAGAGTCCGATGTGAGCTTCGTGGCGAGACGCCCACGAGTTCGGGGGAGGTGATGGCGGTGCGGCCTCGTCCAAGGAACCAGCGAGAACGGTCACGACACCTCCGCCGGGAAGTTCGATCTTCGGAATGTCCTCATCCCAAAACATCGTGAAGTAGGCATCGACCATCTTGTCAGCTGCGGGAAGGTTCAACCAGATCTGGAACAGTTCGGTGAGGTTGCGGTCTTCGGTGTTGACCAGCGGGAACATCTCCGAGTGCACAACACCTCCGCCAGCGGTCATCCACTGCACGTCACCTCGACCGAATCGAGCGGTTGCGCCCATCGAATCGGAGTGGTCGATGTATCCGTGACGGCAGTATGTGATCGTCTCAAACCCACGATGCGGGTGCTGCGGGAACCCTGGCACGCTGGAGCCGTGATACATACTCCAGCCGTCCTTGCCGCTGAAGTCTTGTCCTATGGCTCGACCACCTAGGGATGTAGCCGGAGCGAGCGACCCGTCGCCCTTTGGGTAGTCGTCGTCGTGGTGAGCACAGAACAGAAACGGATCAAGTGTTGGCCACGTCGGTCCAAGTTCGACGGTGGCAAGTACGACAGGTCCGTTCGTTTCCATGACTCAAGCCTACGGCTGCTCACAATGCTTCTGCCATTTTCATTGCGGTCAGCGCCGGATTGGCAGGAGATAGTCAACGCTAAGTGACGAGGTGACCCATATAGGTCGAAAGGCTCATGATCGAAACGGGATACCCGATAGGTCAACGTGAAGTTCCTTAAGCGAAACACCCCAACGAAAGTGAACGAAATGAACGGAACCGTGACCACAGGCGGGGTCACTGATACGGCTGATGAAACCATTGATCTCAGTGACCACAGCGGGCTGTCACAAGAAGAGATCGACGAACGTCATGCCGAGTTGGATCGTGTCGAAAAGAAGCTCGAGGCGCTGCAAATGCGTCAAGAAGTTCTCTTAGACGAACTGGACCTGAGGCGGGAAACGCTCGAACAGGAACTTGACCTTCGCCACGAAGGCGAAGATGTTGAAAGTGAAGATGACGATGAGCTCGACGAGTCGGTGCTCTTCCTCGACGAAACGCTCGACGCGTTCGCCGCATCCCCACCAGCGAAGCGAACCGATTCGTTCTCGTCAGATTTCGATATTGACGATCTCGAGTTCGACGAGCGCTTCGCTGCGTTTGCATCATCTGATGACAAGGGCGATCACAAGGCTCGTCGCTGGTTCGATAAGGCCTAACCCTTAGTCGAAGAGTGGAGATCTCGGATCTCTACGAGAGCATCCACGACGAGCGAAATCTCCTCGGACGTGGTGATGTAGTGCACCGAGACGCGGAGCATCTCTGAGAGGTCGCGCCGTAATGCGTCCCACCACGTGGAGTCCGGGGTCGTTACCGAAACGTTGATCGAACGTTCGGCGAGTAGTGCCTTCGCAACGCTTGGTGCGACACCGCTGCAATCGGTGGTGATTATGCCCGACTTCTCTTCGCCGATATCGAAGGTTTGAAAGCCATTCTCGGCGAGCGCCAAGCGCAGTTGATCGGCACGTTCTTTGACCGTGGACTCGATCCTTCCAAGACCGATCTGGCTCGCGTGCTCGATGGCGGCACCCAACCCATGCCATGCGGCGTGATTGAACTCCCAGTGTTCGAAACGTCGTGCATCATCTCGCAGCTCATACCGGTCGGCGGCAATCCACGGAGCACCGTGATGGTCGGGCTGATCCGGGACGAGCCTCGGCAGGATCGATTCAGAGACGTACAGAAAGCCAGTACCTCGCGGCCCTCGGAGAAACTTGCGACCGGTCGCGGTCAACATGTCACAGCCAAGTGCAGTCACATCGAGGTCGATCTGACCGGCCGACTGGCACGCGTCGAGGAGGTATGGGATGCCGGTGCCAGTGAGCAGCGACCCAATCTCGGCCGCAGGGTTGATCAGCCCGCCGTTGGTAGGCACGTGAGTGATCGCAACGACCGCAACATCGTCTGACAGGGTCGCCTCAAACGCATCGAGGTCGATAGAACCCGCTGGGGTGCTTGGAACGACCTCGATCGTGAGGCCATATCGTTCTTGTGCTCGGAGGAAGGCCACCGCGTTCGCGCCATATTCTGCTTCGGCGGTGATGATGCGCTGTCCTCGCTCCATCGGTAGCGACCAAAAGGCAGCGTTCCATGCGACGGTCGCGTGTTCGGCTCGGGAGATCTCGTGGGACGATGCGCCGATCAGCTTCGCGATCGATCCGTAGACCGCGTTGGTCTGCTCCACGGATGTAGCTGCTGCTTCGTATCCGCCGATCTCAGCCTCGCGGGTGAGGTAGTTGACCTGCGTGTCGAGGACGTCCCGAGTCGGAAGCGAGCTTCCGGCGTGGTTGAAGTGGGTAACGTTCGCCACCCCTGGGGTGATCGCACGCTCACGGTCGATCTCGTCCGCGGTGAGTCGTGTCTGCGGTATCTCCGTCCCGCCAAGGATATTCACGACGATTTCCTACCCGTAGGGATGACCTCATAGCCTGGCTCTTCGGGTTCATCATCGATCATCTCGTCGGGAAAGCCGGGAGCCAAGATGTTTAAGCCTGTGGCTTCTTCTAGGCGTTTGATGATGTTCGGCGACCACTCTCGCTCGCCAAAACGCTCGATGCCATCGTCGAAGATCTCGACCATGAGCGGGCTGAGTTCGAGCGGTACTCCGTGGCGTTCGGCGATCGATTGAAACAGGCCGATGTCTTTCTTCACCAAGTCCATCGTGAAGTTGATGTCGCGGCTGCCGTTGAGAATGACCTGACCTTCGGTCTCGTGTACGAACGAGTTGCCGCTCGAGATAGCGATTGCTTCGTACGTCGTGTTGAGGTCCATGCCCGCGGCCTTGGAGGTGACGAGCGCTTCGCACACCGAGAGCAGGTTCGCCGTGGCGAGATAGTTGGTCATCACCTTTAGCATCGACGCGCTCCCGACGTCACCGGTGTGGAGCACGCGTCGACCGAGGGTCGTGAGAACGGGCATGATCTTCTCGAAGGTGCTTCGCTCACACCCTGCGAAGATCGCAATGTTGCCGGTAGCTGCACGGTGGCAGCCGCCCGATACGGGACAGTCGACCGGTTCGGCACCTGCGTCGAGCACCTTTTGGGCGAGGCGCTTGACCTCGGCCTCATCGGTGGTGCTCATCTCCATCCACACTTTGCCTTCGCTCAACCCGGCGATGATGCCATCTTCGGCTTCGAGCACAGCGGCGCTCGCAGCCGGCGACGGCAGGCACGTGATGATGATGTCGCATGCTTCAGCCATCTCCTTTGGAGAATCCGCCCACGTCGCACCCGCATCCAGAAACGGCTGCGCAGCTTCGGGATCGAGGTCTCTGACCATCAGATCCTGACCGTTTCGCAGAACCGATCCGGCGAGCTTCCCGCCAACATTGCCTAGCCCAATGAACCCAACCTTCATGCGCTGAGTATCTCATGAGATATCTCGAAGTGATTGACCATCCCAGTAGTTTCTGCCGAGCCGGGTCCCTTTTGTGAAGTTCGTTGTCGGGTTGACTGCAACCTCGGCGAAAGGTGGTTTCCTAGAGGTGTGGACAGCCCGCTTGTGGACGTGAACGGAGAAGTAGGGACACTCGACGAACTCGCGCGCGAGCAAGCAGCGGTCGAAAGGATCCAACAGGCGCACATCGACCACATCGAATCTGCACGCCGGTATGCCACTGGTCTTGCAGATGAGGCGTCCTTTCTCTCCGAAGAAGGTCCTCGGGAGACCGAGGCTGAAATTGGAGATGAAGACTCTGAAGCTGCGGTCGAGGCCGCCACGGCCCGCGCTGCTGCGGGGCGAACCCTGCTCGCGTGGAAACGAGTTCGCGAGCTTGAGGCCGCTGGTGATGCGCTGGCCTTTGGTCGGCTGACGACCGACGAGTGGGGCACGGACTACATCGGGCGCATGAGCGTGATCGATGGTGATGAGGTGTATCTGATCGATTGGCGCGCACCTGCGGCCGAACCCTTCTACCGCGCAACACCACTCGAGCCGCTCGGGGTTTCGCACCGCCGCCACCTGCACTACACGGGGAGCGATCTCACCAACTACAGCGATGAGGTCTTCGATCCGAACCGAATCCCCGAGAACACCTCTCTGCGTGGTGAGGCTGCCCTTCTCGAAATTCTGGCTGCCCGCACCGAAGGCAGGATGCAGTCGGTCGTTGCGACGATCCAAGCCGAACAAGACGCGGTCATTCGAGCGTCTGCGAAAGGCCCGTTGCTCGTGCAAGGTGGTCCGGGCACTGGCAAGACGGTGGTGGCGTTGCACCGCGCTGCCTACCTGCTGTACGCCGATCGGGCAGCGCTCGCGGAAACGGGTGTCCTGATCGTTGGCCCGAGTCCTGAGTTCCTCACGTACATCTCGGACGTGCTGCCTTCACTCGGCGAGAGCGGTGTCGTCTCGGTGACCGCCGATCGGTTGTTCCCAGGTGTGCTAACCGACCCCGATGTATCCGAGGAGGTGGCCGAACTCAAAGGAAGCGCCCCGATGGAGGACCTGCTCGCGACAGCGGTGTCGACCCGTCGTCGTCACCCGAAGGAACCTCTGACCGTGTGGTACGGCAGTTTGCGGGTGATCCTCTCGGTGGAGCTTTTGGAACGGTTCGTATCGTTGGCCGACCGCCAGGCCACGCACAACGCCGGAGCTGGGGTCCTGCGTCAGCTGGTGGTTGAACACGTAGCGCGAGAAGCCCATGAACCGGGCTTTGGTGGGCGGGAGGATATTCGAGCATCGCTCGCGCATTCGCCCGATATCAGAGTCTTCCTCGAACGGCACTGGCCGGTACTCAGCCCCGAGCAGATGCTCAATGACCTTCTCGGTTCGAAGGCATTGCTCGCCAGGGCTGTGAAGGCAGCGGGTCTCGACGAGTCCGCTGTTGGTCTGTTGTATCGATCGCGTGAGCGAGAAAAGGAACTCTGGCGGCGCCGTTGGGCGAGCAGTGACGTGCCGCTGCTCGACGAATTGTTGTGGTTGCTCGGAGATGTCTCCGAAGCGACCGATGTCGAAACCGACATGGAGCACGAGTTCGCCGATGAAGACGACGTGTTCACCGTCGACGAACAACGTGGCGACGACCCCGATATCGATGGTTTCGAAGATGAAGAAAAGCTCGAACCCGAGCCTGGCGAACCCGAGATTGAGAGCTACGACTCGTGGCGCGAAGGCGACGAAGAAGAGGAGTGGGTGTAGCTCGTGGGCATTGACGAACACGCGGTCGGTTCCGCGCTGAAGAAAGAGAAGCACCTCAACTTTCCTGTGCGTGACGAGGTAACTGGCGAGATCGTCTCGGACCCCGACGGTCTGCCGATCGCTGAACTCGAAGCTGACGATTACTTCGAACTCGCCGACACGATGACGATCGAGGAACGCTCGAAAGGCGAGCGTTCATGGCGATTCGGCCATGTCATCATCGACGAGGCACAGGATCTGACGCCGATGCAGTGGCGGATGATCGGGCGTCGGTCGCGAGGCCACTCGATGACTATCGTTGGTGACGTTGCCCAGCGCACGACCGGTGAGGCCGGCTCTTGGGAAGACTTGTTGCCGGCGGACTTTGGTGAGATCGCCCGGTTCGATCTCTCGACGAACTATCGATCGCCCGAAGAGGTGACGCCACTCGCCGAGCGAATTCTGACCGCGATCGATCCGACGCTGTCCCAACCTGTGGCCATCCGTTCCTGCGGTCATCCCGTCGAGGTGAACCGTGTCGATGATGTGAAGGCGGCTGCGGTCTCGAGTGCGCTTCGACTCGCTGACGAGGTCGACGATGGAACCGTCGCGATTCTTAGTGTTCATCCGATCGAGATCGACCATCCTCAGATCCGGGTACATACACCGGGCGCGTCAAAGGGAATGGAGTTCGACGGAGTAGTCGTCGTGGAACCTGCCGAGATGCTCGAACAGTCACACGGGCTCGGTCTGCTCTATGTGGCGGTGACGCGAACGACGGACAGGTTGATCGTCCTTCACGAACGAGCGTTGCCAGATCTCTTGATCAGCGATTGATCTACTGACGGTCGAAGGTCGGAGGGCGCTTGTTCAAGAAGGCGTCGACCGCTTCGCGGTGATCGTCCGACTGTTCGAGGTTGCTGTACAGGTCGGCGACGAGTGCCTCGTACTGTGCCCGGGCGATCGACCCGTGTGAACGGAGGGCGATCTTGTTCGCTTCGACGGCGAGCGGGGCTTTGGCCGCGATGTCTTCTGCGAAGGCGTGAGCTCGAGCGGCCGGATCCGTATCGAGAAATGACGCGAGGGCCCAGGCTGCGGCTTGTTCGGCGTCGATTGCCTTGCCGGTGAGCAGCATTAGTGAGGCACGGGTTGCTCCGATCGCTGCGGTGAGCGCGGGGACGCTCGCGATCAATCCCATATTTACTCCCGACGCAGCGAACGTGGCGCGTGCCGACGCGATGCGAACGTCGCACGCCAGGGCGAGCTCGAGTCCTCCGCCATGGGCGGGTCCGTCGATGGCGGCGATGACCGGTACGCGGCATTGCCGGATCGCGGTAGCTGCTCGACTGACGATCTTGAGCATGTGGGCCGCCTCATCTTGCAGTTCGGCGAGGATCGCAATGTCCGCGCCGGCACAGAAGCGTCCTGGGCCGCCGGTGAGGACGATCGCCCGGACTTCGGTGTTGCTGGAGAGTGACTCGGTGCTTTCTCGCAGCGCGTTCCACCCGTCGGGGCCGAGCGCGTTGACGGGCGGAGCGTCGATCGTGATGGTGGCGATGCGATCGATCGTTTCGGTCTGAATGGTGGTCATCGAGGGGGCTCTCTTTGCGACGGCGGTATGGATGACCGTAGTGCTCAGCGTGTGAGACGTGGCGCGTCCGGCGAAGAGCGAGTACAACTATCTGATGAGCGACAAGCCAGATCCATTCACTGCCCCGTTCGGAACGCTATTCGGTGATCACATGGCCGTGTCGACGTATGTCGATGGCGTGTACGACTATCCGGGTTCTGCCGTGCCACTCGCGCCGTTCTCCATGCACCCCGCCGCACATGTATTGCACTATGCGAGCGAGTGTTTTGAAGGGTTGAAGGCGCATCGCCAAGTCGACGGATCGGTTGCGATCTTCCGCATGGAGGATTCCGTACAGCGCATGCTCTCGAGCATCGCCAAGCTCCGGGCGACACCGCCGACCGCAGAACTGCTGAGTCAACTCATCATCGATGCAACGACGGCGAATGCATCGTTCACACCCGACGCTCCCGGTTCGCTCTACATCCGTCCGACCTTCATTGGCACCGCAGCGAACATCGGTGCCGCAGCGACGCCGAGCAGTGAGGCAATGCTGTACGTCATCAACTCGCCAGTCGGTGACTACTTCGCCGGTGGCGTTCGTCCGTTGTCGATCTACATCGAGAGCGATATCCCTCGAACCACGCCACAGTTTGGTTCGGTCAAAAGCGGCGCGAACTACGTCATGGCGCTCGGTCCGACACTGGATGCGAAACGCGATCACGTTGCCGACCAGGTGCTCTTTGCGAACAGCGATGACATTACCGAAACGGGAGCGTCGAACTTCTTTCTGTGCGACGAAGAGCGCGTCATCACGAGAAACCTCGATGACTCGTTCCTTCATGGGATCACCCGCAAGTCGATCATCCAGATCGCCCAGGACTTGGGCATGGAGGTCGAGGAGCGAAGCATCTCGGTCGAGGAGTTGAAGGCGTGGTCTGAGCATGGCGAGATGTTCTTGTCCGGTACCGCTGCGGTTATTGCGCCGGTGGGCAAGGTCATCACCCACGGTGAGCACATCGAAGTCGGCGACGGCCAGCCAGGAGCGACAACGTTGAAGCTTCGAGAAGCGCTCACCGATATTCAGACGGGCAAGGCCGAAGACAAACATGGTTGGCTGACCCCGCTCGAATCCTCCTGATCAACCTTCCCTAGCGTCGTCGCACGTTCTGCTCAAGATTTTCGATCGACTGGTCGACCACTCGCGTTCGGATGGTCGACGCTGGGCGACGGCCAGCGCGGCCTCGCGACGCATAAGCTTTGTGGGGCACAAACCGATAACCAAACAGGTACATCGGAGGAGAAAACATGGCTGGCTCACAGGAATCGAATCGACGGAAGCGTTGTACTCCACGAGGTCTCATTGCAACTCTCGCTCTACTGGCGCTCATCGCCACGGCGTGTGGAAGTGCCGCCGATGACACCGCGTCAGCGGACGAGACCGCGGGCGACGATGCCGTGGCTGAGGTCGTTGAAGAACAGAGCGACGACGCGGCTGGCGTCGACGCTGAGGCTGCGCCAGCTCCAGACACGACCTCGCCTCAAGCAGAAACTCCAAGCGTTGAGGTTCTCTCCTTTGCACTCCAGGCCAGCGAAGAACTCAGCTACTCCTTCGAACAGGGACTTGCGCTACAGGCGAACGTCGAAGAGCTCGGTCTCGTGCTCGATTTGGCGCCCGACGCTCCGCTATCGGTCGGTGCCATCGACGGCAACAGCAGCACCGTGAACACCGATGTTGGCGTGTTCCTCAGCGAGGCGTTCGACTCGTTTGGGCTCGACCCATCGCTATTTGGCCTCGATCTCGACGACGCGGAGATCGATGTTTGGACGGTCGACAACGACATCGTCATCGACCTGAGTGGGGCCATTGCTTCGTACGGATCACTCGATCCAACCCTTGGCACCGAGCTCGCTGTCTTCGCTGACGGACCGGTTGCCATCGACCTCGAAGAACTCGCTGAGCTCGGTGATTTCGGCGAGACCAACGCAACGACACTCATCGAAGAATTCGGTCAGGGCGCATCGATCACCGATCCGTCGCTGCTGATCGAATCGCTCCGCACGATCGACGTACTCGAGTTCGCCGGTACGGAGACCTTTGAGGGAACCCCGGTCGATGTCTACGAGGCGGTTGTCCCGGTTGCGGACTTTTTCGATGCGGTCGATCTAGACATCGAAGGCCAGCTCGATCAGTTCGACGGGTTCGATGTTCTCGGCACTCCGGGTGCTCCTGGACTCTTGGAGGGTTTGGGCGATCTTGGTGAGGTGACGGTCGACCTCGTCGTGATGCTCGATGAACAAGGCCTCGTTCGTCGACTCGTCAGCACGATCGACTTCGGTGCTGCTGCCAATGCCAGCGATCCACTCGATGTTGTTGTTGAGACCTGGCAGAACTTCGACAATTACGGCGAAGATACGGGCATCACGTTGCCAGACGCCGAGGACCGCACCGCCGAAATCGCGGCGCTCCTTTCCGAAATTTGAAGCCTGCTGGTGCCTGGGGGACCAACACTCTTCAAATTTCCGTTGGGGGTCAGCGTCGGGCGATGATGATGCCTTCGGTCAGGGTGAAGGTGGCGTCTTGTTGTGTCTCGCCGGTTGGTTTGAGAAAGCCTCGTACCGCCGGTGTCGCGTCAACGAGGTCCTCGAGCAACTGCGGGCGCAGATCATCGGGCACGGACATGTTGTCGACCCACGACTGAAAGCGCATGTGTTTAGGAGCGGTCTCGACGTGCTCGACTCGCAGGCCCACAGCTCCGCACAATCGAGACCATTCGTCGACCGATAGGCAGCCCACGTGGCTTGGGTCTCGCCGTTGTTCCCAGTCATCGCAGAACAGCGCGACCTCGGGGTCGTCGGGAACGACGTTGTCCACCATGGCGAAGATTCCACCCGGCACAAGAACTCGCGCCGCTTCAGAAAGGAAGGCGAGCTGGTCGGGGAAGTGGTGCGGTGCAATGCGGCACGTCACTAGTTCGAAGCTCGCATCGTCGAACGGGAGGGCCTCGGCGTCGGCGATCTGAGTAGCGACGTTGTCGTGGCCAGCGTCGCGCGAGCGCTCATATGCGAGTTGAACCATCTCAGGCGTGAGGTCCGTTGCGGTCACGCGATTTACGTGGGGCGCAAAGGCGAGGGCGGTGTGGCCAGCGGCAGTCGCAATGTCGAGCACTCGCCAGTCGCCTTTGGGCTGCACGAGCTCAACCAAACGAGCGAGGCTCGCTCCCTTTGCGTGTACTTCGCTTCTCGCGTAGTTCGCTGCATTGGCACCGAACTGACGTCGGTTGGTGTCCTTTGCGGTGTGTGGAACCTGGCTCATTCGAACCTCCTCGATCAACTCTCACCGTAACGTGAGAGGATGACCGGACAGTTCCTCACCGCCGATGGACCCATCGACATTCCCGAGCGCGTGCTCGTTGTTGTTGCTCATCCAGACGATATTGATTTCGGTATTGCCGGCACGGTCGCCGAGCTCACGAAGGCGGGAAGTTACGTTGCGTACTGCTTGGTGACCTCGGGTGAGGCAGGCGAGGATGACATGACCGTCAGTAGTGAAGAACTCGCCGCGCTACGCGAAGCCGAACAGACCGCGGCAGCGAAGGTTGTCGGCGTCACCACGTTGCATTGGTTGAAGCACGCCGACGGAATGGTCGAGGCAAACCTTGATCTCAGGCGTGACATTTCCCGGGTGATCCGAATCGAGAAGCCCGACGTCGTCATCACCCAAGCTCCCGAACGTGACTACAACAGCGTCTACGGGAGCCATCCCGATCATCAAGAGACCGCCGAAGCCACCCTGCGAGCGGTGTACCCCGACGCTCGCAATCCGCGTGCGTTTACCGCAGAACTGCTCGATGAGGGGTTCGAACCACACGCCGTGCCCAACGTCTGGATTCGTCACGACGACCTGAACCTGTTCGTCGACATCACCTCAAGTTTCGAGAGCAAACTTCGTGCCCTTCGTTCCCATCAGTCACAGGTCGCGAAACGTGACGCGGAGTTCGATCTCGAGAAGGTGATGCGCGAATGGGGTGAACGGTCGGCGCTCGCGGCTTCCAGGAGCGGAGTGACACACTTCGGCGGCAACGGCGAAGCGCTCGATCCAGCGAATCGCTTGTGCGAAGGATTTAAGGTTCTCAACACCGCCTGACGAGCATGGACTGGCGTGTCGTTACGCTCGGTACGACAAGGCCTTGGTGACATCTGGTTCGGCAGCTTCCCGACGGAAATGCCGTGCTGGGCGTTAGGCGAGGGCGCAAGCGTCGAGGCCTTCGAGGGTTCCGACTCGTAGCGCTGCAACCATTTCGAAGACGAGGCCGGGGTTTGAGAGCAGCTCGTCGGAGCTGGTGAGTGTAATGATCGCTTCGTCGAGATCTCCCGGTGACAGTTCACCGGCTGGTTCGCCGTTCTCGTCGACGACGCCATTCGTCAGGGCATTTTCGAGGAAGGCCCCGGCGAGACACGCACGTTGGAGCGCTGGGCCGACTCCGCCAACTGCATCGCCGTTGGCCTCCTGGACAGCAGCGCCGTAGCGCAGCGAGTATTCGGTTCCGATTGCGAGGTCACCGATCGTTGCGTGAAGCTCGCGCAGGATGCGGTCGTCGGGCTCGTCGACAAACTGTTGGAGTGGTTCGTCGCTGAGCGATTCATAGAATTCGATCACCGCTGGCACGAGCAGGTCGAATGCTGGTTCGTACGGCAGGTTGCCTTCGTTTTGGCGATCCGCTGCTGAGTCGAATCCTCGTTGGGTGATGACCGGGAGTACCTCGTCGTAGCTCGCGCAAAACGTGATGCCTCGGTCGTATCCCTCTTGGGTTGCGCGAACTCGGTCGAATCCGTTGCCGTGTGCGCCGAAGTCATCTGGACGTGAGCCGACCGCGTCACGGGTTTCGAGTGTCGAGATGATGGCGAAGTCGAGCGCCTCTGCAGACGTGAATGGTTCGATGCCGCGATCCTCAGCCCAGGCGGCGTAGGCGCCGGAGTAGCAGTCGGCTTGCTGCTCAGCAACGATGTCGCTCTGGGCGAATTGCTGGCGCTGGAGCTGGACGACGTGTCCCCACTCGTGAGAGATCAACATGGCCATGCCAGCACCGGGAAAACGTGCTTCGAGGTCGGCTTCGAGACCGATGTCATCCCAGACGACCGTGATGCCCTCATCGCACGGCTGGACGTACGCGTTGAACTCGGCAATGTCGGGGTCGACGGGTTGTTCAACGCGCCGGAATGAACAGGTCTGCGTACGGTCGTCGAGGATCAGACTGCGGGGAAGCAGCCGATCGTTGTCGAGCGGTTCGTAGGTGAAGTCGAGTTGGTCAGCAACATCGGTCCAGAATGCCTCGACGTAGGCAATGTGCTCGATGGTCTCCGGTGATGCAACGTCGAGTTGACGTAGTGTGATTTCCGGAGCGGGCAGAAGAAGCTCTTCGTCGGTTTCGTCTGCAGCGTCTTGTTCGGCGTCTTCGATGATGTCGTCGAGCGGACCTTCTTCGGAGGTGGTGTCGGGGTCGGGGAGGGCAGGCTCGTCGGGTGGTGTTTCGTCACCGGAAGGGCCCTCCGGTTCGTCGGCCGTGGTGACGACCTCCTCAATTTTCTGCGCCGCGCTGTCGGCAGCCTTACCTGCAGTTTCGGTCACGATGCCGCATGCGCCCACGATGAAGGCGATCGCAATAAGGACGAGCGGTTTCGCGTTCACTGTGAGATTTCGCATCCGTTGGGCCCTTCCACCGTTCCCACCCGGAGTGCAGCAACCATCTCGAAGACGAGGCCAGGATTTGAGGTCACGCCTTGAGAACCTGCGAGGGTAAGGATCGTCTCGTCGAGATCTCCCGGCGAGAGTGTTAGAGGTATCGACCCGGTGAGCGCTGAATTGAGAAATGTTCCAAGCCAGCACACTCGCTGCAAGGCCGGCTCGATGCCATCGGTTTCGTCGCCGTCGGCGGTTTGGAGCGCCAGTGCGTAGTTGAGGCCGAACGCTGTTGCGATCGCGCCGTCACCAATGCTGGCATGGAGGCTCTCTAGCGTTTCGGGGTTGGGATCGGTGACGAGTTCATCGAGCGATTCACTGGTCAGCCCGCCGAAGTAGTTGGCGACGACCGGTTCGAGCACGGCGAGGGCTTGATCGAATGGGAGGTTTCCTTCGTTTGCGAGTTGCTCCTCATTTTGAAAGGCCATCTGGGTGATCGGTGGAGGGTTTTCGGCATAGCCAGCACAGAACGATGCGCCATCTTCGTACCCCTCTTGGACGGCGCGGACACGGTCGAATCCGTTGCCATGTGCGCTCGCTGCCGCGGGGTCCGTGCCGATGCGGTCTCGCGTTTCGAGTGTCGAGATGATGGCGAGGTCACGAGCTCGGGGCGTGACGAACGGTTCGACCCCGCGATCCTCGGCCCAGGCAACGAAGGCGCCGGCGTAGCAGTCGGCCTGCTGCTCGTTGAGGATCGTGCTGGGGTTGTTCGCGATCACTTGAAACTGTGCGACGTGTCCCCACTCGTGGGCGATCAGTGTTGCAACGCCGGCTTCGGGAAAGCGCGCATCGATGCGGGGGAGAAGTCCAAGATCGTCCCACACGACGCTCAGCCCTTCTTGGCATGGAGCGACGAATGCGTTGAATCGGGCGATTTCAGGATCGAGGGTCGAGGGGGCGTTGCCGAACGTGCACTCGACTGGATCGATCGTTTCGAGAACGCTTCGAGGAAAGAGTCGGTCGGTATCGAGTGGTGAGTAGGTCAGACCTATCTCGCCGCCGGCCTCGGTCCAGAAGTTCTCGGAGTTCGCGATCTGTTGGATCACCTCCGGGGTGGCACCAGGGATATCGCGAAGCGTGATCTCCGCAGCTTCTCCCGTGGCCTCCGGGGTGGCTGTACGACCCTGCACATCCATCGATCCGATGACCTCATCGAGACTCGATTCGCTCATCGTCGCGATGTTGTTTCCCGAACCATCTCCGCCTCCCTCAGCAGCGTTGTCCGCCGGCAGCGTCGATGCGCATGCGCCGGCGATCACCAAGAGCACGAGCGCGCCAGCTTTGAGTCGAAGTGGGATGGTCATCGCTCCAGTGTGCTCTATCTAGACGCCGGAGCGGTTGCAGTCACCTGCCCGATGATCAAGTCGAACGGAACCATGCCGAATCGGCGTGAGTCTGCGGCGTTGATCTCGGCGGTGTTGTCGCTCACGAGGTACACCCCTGAACCATCGGTGAACCGGACTCGTTTGATGATCTCGATCTCGGGTTGCTGCGGGTGTTTTGCGACCACGATGTCTCCATCCGCTGGCCGTTGGTTCGTATAGGAAGCTCGGTCGACGAACACCACATCGCCAGGGGACAGGGTTGGCTCCATCGACGCGCCGGAGACTCGGAGGCGGATTCGTTTCCGAAGCAACCACGCCACGAGCTCGCCTCCCGACGCGTGTGGGATCACGTTTGGCCTTCCGGTCGAAGCGATCCAAAAACGGAAATGAGCGCCCGACGAATCCGTCGAACGCTCATGACCAACACGTGTATGTGCAGATAGCCGGTCAGCTGAATTAGCTGGCGGTTACCCAAGCATCGTCGCGGCCCTTGGTGGCCCAGAAGATGTGGTGGATCTCTTCGATCGCTGCCATCAGCTTCTCTGCGACCTCGACGCTTACATTCACCTTCGCTTCAGAGCAGAGCTTCGCTGCATTCCAGAAGGTGGTGTGCAGTTCTGGGTATGCCTCGAGGTGCGGTGGCTTGAAGTAGTCGGTCCAGAGGATGAGGAGCTGATCCTTGGCGGTCTGTGCCTCGTGTTCCTTGATCGCGATGTAGCGAGACTGGGTGTTCTGCGCTTCGAGAGTGGTTGCTGGACCTGCGTCGACGAGCTTCTTAGTCATCGAGAGGACGGCTTCACCGGCAATGCGGGCCGATGCTGGGTCGTAGACACCGCATGGTCCGTCGCAGTGTGCGCTGACGTCAGCTGCGGGGAGGCGGTTGGCGAGGGCGTTCAGGGCATTGAACATGAGGAGATCCTTTGGCTCAGTGATTTGCTGACCGCACTCTAGTGCTCGGTTCGAGCGTTGCGCTCTTCTGACGGCGCGGTTGTGCGTATGGCAGACTTGGTTCGGAGATGAGGGTATTTACAACAGGGGGCATGGCATGAATCATCACGCAGTGCTTGCGCACGCATCGTCGAGCGTGCGAAACCCTCGCGCAGCGCACGCAGACGTGACCTGAGCCAATGGGTGGGCTTGTCGTCGAGACGATCGTCGGCTCCGTGCTGCTCTTCGGCGGCCTAACGCTCGCCATCATGTACGCCAGCCGATTCACCGATCAGCAGATGCAGCGGTGGGGAAACGTCGCTTCCGAATTCGGTTTGTCCTGCCACGAGTATGGAAGCGTTCCGCCACAACCGAGGATCTGGGGAACGGTCGGTCGAGTCCAGGTAGACGTCGCGGCGGTCTACCGAGAGGACGGCCAGATCTTCACCCGCTGGCGGTTCACGTACCCGCGGCAGTGTTCTGAGGATTTCACGTTGTGCAAGCGGTCGATGCTGTCGCGACCCGACCGTTCGGTCGACGTCGCGATCGGTGATGAGAAGTTCGAACGTGCCGTCCAGATCGACACCGATAACCAATACACGGTCGCCGGGTACCTCACCCCCACGCGCCGGCGAGAGATTCTGGTGATGCTGGATTCGTGGCCGACGGCCCAGGTCACGGCGACCTCGGTGTTCATCGAGGAGCACGTCGTCCACAAGACCGAAGACGCGTTGCGGAATCGGATGAACGTCCTGCTTCCAATAGCCGAGGTTCTCGCACCTCCACAGGATCGGCCGCCACCACAAGATCGGAAGCTGGAGTAACGGTATGGTCAGGAAATGGCCAACCCGTTGTACGAGCACGAGTACCCGTCTGCTGAGCTCGCCGCAGAGCATCCGTTCATCAGCTACGAGTTCGAGCGGCACAGCCCAGACGAAATGGCAGAGCGGGCGGCATCTTTTCTCTCGCTCATGGACGCGCGTCGTTCCGTTCGCCTGTTCTCCGATGAACCGGTGTCGGCCACGCTGATCGAGACGGCGGTGGCGACGGCGTCGACGGCTCCATCGGGTGCACACAAACAACCATGGACCTTTGTTGCAACGAACGACCCGGTGGTCAAGTCTGCGATTCGCGCCGCGGCCGAGGAGGAAGAACGCACCAACTATCTCGATAATCGCATGAACGAAGAATGGCAGGAGACGTTGGCGCCGATCGGTACCGATTGGCACAAGGAGTTTCTCGAGGTTGCACCGTGGATCGTGGTGCTGTTCGAGCAACGCTACGAACAGCGGGCCGATGGTGAGCGGCGCAAGAACTATTACGTGAAGGAGAGCTGTGGAATTGCCGCCGGTCTGTTCATTGCGTCGCTTCAGAACATGGGGTTGGCCACCTTGACGCATACGCCGTCACCCATGGCCTTTCTGAGCAAGGTGCTCGGGCGTCCGGAGAACGAACGGCCTTTCGTGCTGTTCCCGGTCGGGTATCCGCTCCCGGGTGTCCGGGTTCCCGATCTCGACCGAAAGCCGTTGGACGAGGTACTGGTGCGGGTTGGCGAGGGTGACGCCGGGAAATAGGGCGGCACAATAGACGGGTGGATGAAAACGATCTCCGATCGGTTCGGATCGAAGTAGAAGGCGAGTCCGAGCCAATCCTCGACGTGGCTGAGACCACACTTCCAACGCGAGGATCATCTCGCTGGCCGATCGTTCTCATCGTGGCACTGATCGCCGCGCTTGGCGCCGTGCTCGTATTGCTCTCGCCCGACGGTGACGATGCGGCCGATGGTTCGCAGCGGACAGCGCCGACGTCGACTACCACACCGGCTCCAGACACTGCCGAAACGCAAGGCGAAGACACCACCGAGGAGCGACCGCCACCATCGGTTGAGGAGGCGGTCATTCCCGTGACACCTCCGAACCGTCTCGATGATGTCTTGATCCCGACCGAGGTCGAGTCAGCGTCGACGCTGGGTCAGATCATCGAAATCAACGACGGGTACCTTGCGTTGGCCGCGGACCAGACCCGATCGGCCCCGCAGATTTTCTCCTCGCCCGACGGCCTCGTGTGGGCCGAGATCGATTCGACTATTTCTTCGCCGAGCGGTCGCGACGTAGGAGTCACGTCTTGGCGTGGCCTCATCGCGGGAGAGGATGGGTTCGAACTGATCGGCGTTGCCCAAGATGCGGAGGTTTTCCGCACCGAGCTTGCGAGTTCTTCAGACGCGGCGACGTGGACGGTTCTCGACGATTCGTTGTCATCGGTGCTCGAACCGTTCGGCCAGCCGATCGGTGTTCGAGACGATTCGGTCGTCGCGGTTGGTTTCCGTCCGCAACCGATCGAAGTGGTGCTCAATGAGCTCACCGATGTGGAGGTCGGCGGCTTGGGTGTGTGCCGAGTGCTAAGGGCCCCTGGAGATGAGCAACAGTTCACGCTCTTTTCGTGCACTGGGCCGGAGAGCGCGTTGCTCAATGCGGGCAACGTCTTGGCCGGCAACGATCCCGATCGAGTTCTCGACTGTATTGCGAGTCTCGGTAATCAGGTAGGTGGCATCTCGGTTGCCTTCGTTGACGTTGGGCGGACCGATCAAGCTGTCCGCCCGATCGGTCGAGAGGAGAGCACGTGGAGCCCGATCGCGTTGCCGACGCTGCTCGAGTCGGGTGCAGTGTCCTTTGTCGACACAGGGGTTCGCGAGAGCCCGTCGTGCCAAGACGTCATCGATCTCGATCCGGCCCGCGACCCATCGGTGGTCATCTTGGATGCCGATACTGGAGAGGAAACAGTGGTTGCGTTGCCCGTCGAACTCGACAACGGGAACGGCTCGGGGTCGATCTTCGGTGTGGAGATCCTGGGAGAGGCTCGGGGGTCCGAGGATGGGTCCGTGCACGTACTCGTTCGGATCGATGAGCAGGTTTGGGCGCTGCGTGTGAGCGGGTCCGATTGGTCGTTGGTGTACGACACCAGTGGGGCAGGGCAGGTCTTGCGTCTCGGCGGCCTGACCTTGTCCACGAGCGGGAACCGGCTCTATCAACCATCCGTCGAAGGTCTGCGGATCATCGAATTGGAGCAGGATTCCTTCGGTGCTCTCGGCGGGCGTGTCACCGTTGCGGCCCTCGCTCCACCCGTGAACTTCTCGACCGACGGGTTCTTGTCGTCGAATGCGAACGTGGCGACAGACGACCGGCTCATCCTGACCGATGGTGTTGGCCAGAATGTGTGGAGCATCGATCTGCCCCCACCGACACTCGAGTCTCCGCCGGGGTTTCGCGAGGATTTGGGCGGGACTGGGTTAGCTCGCGGCCGGTGACGTTACGTCTTCGGCGACCCATTGGACGTCGACGAACCGGGCACAATACCTAGGTGGATGCACCGGAAGATCGTCGAGCCGTACGGGTCGAGCTCGATGACTCGTCCAGTGGTGCTGCGCCCGAGGTGGTGGCGAACCCAGCCGGGTCACCGAACTGGGCGATTGGTCTGGTGGTTGCGGTCATCGCTGCGGTGGTGGTGGCACTCGTAGCGCTGGCGCCTGACTCGTCTGCGGTTGCAGAGGAAGCGTTGTCCGAGCGGGCGGCCGACGGATTGGACGGGTCAATAAACCAAGGCGAGGTGGTGTCGGGAGACTTCGGGCGGCCGCTCGTGCTCGACGGTGTCCTCACCCACGTGTTTACCGATGAGGATGGTTTCGTAGGTGTGCTTGGAAACGTCGCTGCAGCGACAACCCCAACGATCGTCCGTTCCGCCGATGGCGTTGAGTGGAGTGAGATCCAAACGAGCGTCGATGTGTTCGAAGGAAGTGTCGAGTCTGCGTTCGACTCGTCGAGCTTCCCGTTGGCACCGCAGCTGTGGTCGGGTGTCATGAGCGTCGGTTCGGAGTTCGTGTTGGAAGCCTCCGATGCGTTGTACGTCTCTGATGATGCAGTGACCTGGACGCTCGTGGCCTCCACTGAGCAATCGGCGAGCAACGAGGTGCCGATCGAGCCGGTGGTCGTCGGCGACGATTCGCTTCTCGGTCTACAGCTCGGTCCAAGTCAGGCATTCGCCACGTTGTTTGATGAGCACACGTCCGTCGAAGCGCCCGCCGATGGGATTTGTGATGCAGCGCGGTTTGGTCCGAGCAGCGATCTGACCTTCCGACTGACGAGTTGCGCCGGTGACGACCTCGGTGTGCTCACACCTCGGAGTGTCGATGGGCCGCTCGTGGCCGGAGTCGTACTCGAGTGTGTTCAGCTCTTGGTCTCGAGCCAGTTCAACATCATCCCGCGGATCGTCCGGCAGGATCTCGGCCCCGACGGTGACGTGTTGGTCTTGGGCGACGATACGCTCGCTCGGATTCGGCCAAGTGCTGGCGTGACGGGGCTGCGTAACGGCGGCTTCGTCGGCGTCGACTTCGGTCCGAACGGCGTGCCGCCGAGCGATACCTGTCGTGATGTGATCGACATCGACACCGCGTCGAGGCCAGCATTCGTTGTGGTCGATCCGACAAGCGACCAAGTGACGCGGTGGGCGAGCCCCGATGGGGTCTCTTTTCTCGACGAGCTGCCCATCGTCTTTGGCGAGGTAACGCTGCCAAGCGGTCGGTCGCTGCTCGTTGTTGATTTCGACGGTCAGCTGTGGACGCTTGATATCGCCACCGGCGAATGGGTTGACCTGCAAGAACCGGTCGACACGCCGTTCACGCGTGTGTTCGATGAGACGATCGCGATCTCCCGGTCGGGCGAACGTATCTATCGGTTGTCGAGCGATGAACTCACGGCGTTCGACGTGTTCGAGGATGAAGACGGCGGAGTTCGCGCGACCGCGACCACCGAACCGGTCGATATCGGCCGCTATATCTCCCGCCTCGAGGTAGTTTTCGCCAGCGACGAGATTCTCACCTTCATCGACGGTGGCTCGTCGTGGACGATCGATGTTCCTCCGCTCGTCGCGAACTGATTCGTCCGATCTGAAATGAAGTGAATCCTTCCGTGGTGTTAAGGAGATCCTTGCTGTGATCTCGGCTCACGCTGGGCCACAATGTTGACGGGAGGTAGAGACTGCGTGGGCGCTGGTGACGAACTGCATTCGGTGCGCGTTGAGGTCGAAGGCGCGGTCGACGTTTCGACGCCTGACACTCCCGAGATCGAGCGGCCTTCCGTAGGCGCTCCGAGGTGGGTGATCGGTCTCGCCATCCTGTTTGTCGGTCTCGTCGGCGCGGTCGTGTTGTCGCTTCGACCCGATGAGGACACCGCTGCCGATGGCAGCGACCGCGATCTCGCCGCGCTCGATGATGAGGATGAGATTGCGATCGATGGTCTCGTGGACGTGCTCGAGGCCGAGGCTGAGCCGTCGACGGCGGTTCTCGGCGACGCGATCGTGCCGACGAGGGTGCTACTCGACGGTGGCAGGGCGATTCAGATTCTCGCAGGCGATCTTGGGTTCTTTGCGTTGATTCAAAACATCGGCCCGGTGCCGACAATTCTTCGCTCGGTCGACGGTGAGGACTGGTTCGAGGTCAATAGCACCGTCACGTCGCTCGGCGTCCCCAATAGTGAGCGGCTGGATTGGTTCTCGATGAGCGTCACCGATGGCCAGTTCGTGCTTCGTGCTGCGCCGGTCGTCCAAGACAGCTTCCCGTCGGGTGAAGTATTTACGTCGGTCGATGGAACGAATTGGCAACAGCTCGATGGCTTTGGTTCGCTTCGGGAAAGCCCGGCGACCGGCTTTCCCGTGGCGTTCGCTGAAGGCTCATCGTTCGCCTTTGAGTTCACCGGTATCGACATCCTCGAAGAGTTCTTGGGCCAATACACGACGCTCGACCTCACTTCCGACGGAGTGTGTGGGATCACCGCTGGAGCGTCGGTCACGGGCGAGACCATCTTCAACATCGGGAGCTGCTCAGGTGGCGTGGTAGGGCCGCTCGATGCGGCGGGGATCGTGGGCGACGCACCCGCCGGCGAAGTCTTTACCTGCATGAACGATCTGAGCGATGCCTTTGCTGGAACGTCGGTGAGTTTCGTCCGCCGAGAGATCGCGGACGTCGCCGAAGGTGTCGAGCTCTTCAACCTTCGACCGGTGGCCTTGCCATTGCCGTTGTCGACCGGGGCCGTGGTGCTGCCCGATGCCGGCCCGATCGAGTCGAACCCAGAGTCGTGCACCGGGCTCATCGACCTGCCGGAGACTCCCACCCCCGGCATGGTCATCGTCGATGCCCAAACCGATGAGATGACCCGGTGGCCGTTCCCAGACGGTGGCGACTTCGAAGGTGAACGTTTCTTTTCGGTTCAACCGCTGGGCGAGTTCTCATTGTCGAACGGTGGACAGGCGTTGCTGACCGTCTACGAGGAGGCGCTGTGGGCGCTCGATCTGGAGACTGGCGAGTGGACTGGTCCGTTGTCGCCAACGTCAATCGAGTCGACTGGCCTCGATGGCACGGTGGCAGCGTCTGAGTCGGGTGACCGTGTGTATTTCGTCGACGGCGCAAGCTTGGTCGTGTTCGATGTCATTGAAGATCCAGATTTTCCTGGCACGGTGACGGTGCGAGAGTCCGCGGTGCCGATCGATGTGAGCAATGCTGCTGCCTTCGAGTTCGGCGGTGAGATTTTGCAAGCCGATGATGACCTGTTGTTCTTCAGCGATGGTGTCACGGTGTGGACGCTCGAACCTCCGGAACGTATCGAGTGACCTCGAACGACGACCTCCGTTCGGTACGTATCGAAGTCGAGGGTGCGATCGCGCCGGTCGATGCTGATGCTCCTGAATTAGACGTCGTCGTCCCGGCTGCGACACCGAAGTGGGTCGCAGCGCTTGCTCTGTTGATGGTGGCAGCGGTTGGTGCGGCGTTGGTCGTGCTGCAACCCGACCGTGATGAGACGGCCGATGACCAAGCGCCGTCGGAACCGGCCATTGTGGAAGACGTGAACGACGGATCTGATGACCAGACCGAGATCGTCAGCGACGACGAAGATGGCGCCGACGAAGTACGCGTGATCGAACGCGGTGCCCTCACGCCGGTCAATCTCAATCTTGAATGGTCAGCCGATTCGATCGTCGCCAGCGACGAAGGGTTTCTGGCACTCCAGGGAGATGTGAGCGCGGGTGCCACGCCACCGATGTTTCGATCGGTGGATGGTCGTGAGTGGGTGCGGTCCGATACGAGCGTCGTACTGCCCGATGGCAGCGAGGTACTGCCCGATGG
>CAYVHV010000029.1:25167-49403 GCA_964451305.1 uncultured Acidimicrobiales bacterium
GTACTGCCCGATGGCAGCGAGGTACTGCCCGATGGTGATGGGCGACTCTTTGATTGGTCGGCGTTGAGTCGGACCGATGTGGGGTTCGCGATCGTAGCGAGGCCGCTCAATGGCTTCACGACTAGCGTCTTCACTTCCGAGGATGGGAGCACCTGGCAAGAGGTGCAGGGCTTTGGTTCGGTCAACGATTCCTCGACGCGACCGGTCTTCGTCGACGGTGATTCGGTCATTGGTATGTCCGATGTCGGCAACTTCACGCTCAACGGGGTGATTGCAACCCATACCGATCTCGGCGGAGGATCGCCGGTGAACATCTGCGACACGATCACCGAATCTGACTCGCTCCTCCTCGTCGGCTGCAGCGGCGAAGTGTTGCCTCTCGGCGAGGAGAATGTCGTATCCGATCGACCCGCGATCGAGGTCCTTCAATGTGTGCAACGCTTGGCTCGAGTCGGCTTTGGAGCACCACCGGTGTCGGGGTCGCTCCTCACCCGTGAGACCGGCGAGGAGCGTCCGTTTCTGCCGGTGGCTGCGGCCTATGACCTGTCCAATGCACGGCCGAGTAGTGCGCCTTTAGCGTTGCTCGACTTCGGTGTCATCGACCTCGAGGTGCAGACGGGGCCATCGGATGCGGTCGTTCCCGATGATGTGTGCGATGGCATCGCGCCGCTGCCCGAGCTGGGCGATCCGGCCGTCGTTGTGATCGAACCTGACCTGTGGACCAATGGCTTCCGGCGTTTGCCGTTTCCCGATGACGGGATCTCGACGAATCCGGCGAACGTTTCGGTGGTCGGTGTTCTCGAGTCGGATCCCGTGACCTTCACCTTTGCGCCTCGTCAACACGTGGTCGTGCAGCGCCCTGGAGGAGCGGTGTGGCTCGCCGATGTTCAAACCGAAGACTGGACGTTCATCGGCGGAGAGAATCAATTCGGCCGTGAGATCGTGGCGATCGATGACGCTGGCGAGCGGGTGTATCAGATAAATGCCGAGGGTTTGACCGCGTTCGACTTTGAGTTCCGTGACGATCTCAGCTTTGAGGTCGAGGAAACGCGGGCTGAACTCGATGGGGTGTTTCGTGGCCTCGATGATGTTCTGTTCGCGAGCAAAGACGTGTTGTTCTTCACCGACGAGAGCGATCTCAAGACCGATCTATGGGTGGTCGACACGTCGTCATTCGGTGGCGAGGTATCCGGACCGGACATCGAACCATTCCGCATCGCACCCGCTGCCGAGACCTCCCAGATTGTTTTGAGTGACCTCGGCTTGATCGGGCTTGTGCAATCGACGACGGGACCGCTCGAGCTTGTGCTTTCGGTCAATGGTGTCGACTGGGTGCCGGCGGAGACCACGGTGACATCGTTGGGTGAGCCGGTCGTAGCGGACTACTTCTGGTTCGGGCTTCGTGAGGCCGAAACGGGATTTGCTCTCTGGGGTTCGCTTGCAGATTCAGGTCGAGCAGAGAATCAACAGGTCGATCTCTTTACCTCTGACGATGGGTTTAACTGGGAGCAGGTCGATGGCTTTGGGTCGCTGAACGGAGACCCATCGGTCACGATTCCGGCAGCGGTCGATGACCAACGAATTGTGGGACGAGAGTTCACTGGCGATCCTGAGCTCACCCAAATACTGCTCGATCACACCGATGTTGAGATCCCCGAATCTGGCATGTGTGGGGTTGTCCGGGACGGTCTAAGTATCCGACCGTTCTCCTGCAGTGGTGAAGAGGTGCCGATCACCCTCGGCAACATCACTTCCGATGTGGAGCCCGCGCAGGTACTTAGCTGCATTGGCTCGTTGGCGTTCTCGAACTCCTTCTCGGCAACATCGCTCACGATCACCGACCGGTTCACGGGGCGGCTCCAACGCCTTGACGAGACACTCACCGGGAGTGATTTCAAAGGCGTTGCGTTGTCGAACGGGCTGCTCGTGTTGCGAGACGAAGGAGTGTTTGAAGCGGTCGCGGAAGAGGAGAATCCGTCGGTCGCGCAAATTTGTGCCGGTATTGGTGAGCCTCGTTCGACACGAGCGCCGGCAGCGGTTGTATTCGACCCGGAGACACTCGAGGTGACAAGGTTCGATTTTCCCGCGGAACAACAGCCGATTGGTCGAGCGGTGTCGAGCGAGTTGCTCGGCGCGGTGACCTCGCCAGCCGGCGATCGGGAGGTTGTGCTCTTCGCGATCAGCGACGCGTTGTGGCTGCTCGACATCGAGTCGGGGGAATGGTCGCGTATCGCCCCCGCCGATCAAACGGCCAGCGAGGATGGTCAGACGGCATTCGCACTTTCGAGGTCAGGGCCTCGGGTGTATCGGGTGGCATCGACCGTCACGGTCTTTGATCTGACGTTCGCTGAGCCAGGGGAAATCGGTACGGAGGTGACGACGCTCACCGTGCAGCAAGACGAGGGTCCAGGTACCAGTTTCGACGCGGGCTCGATCCTGTTCGCCGATACTGAACGGGTGTTCTACCTTGACTTTTCCTTGAGCGGCGCAGTCTGGTCGCTGCCGATTCCGACGGTGCCATCTACGCCGCCGGTGGAGCCGCTCGAGTGAGCACCGACGGCGATCGACCATCGGTCCGCGTCGAAGTCGATGGCGCGGTGGTCACCTCGGACGCGCCCGCGTTCGACTCATCGTCGGAGGGATCGGAGAAATGGGCGCTCGGGGTTGCGTTGGCCGCGTTGGTCGGAGTTGCTCTCGTCCTTGTCCTCTTGCAGCCGTCACCGAGCGAAGCCCCTGTTCACGATGCGACTGCCGAGTCAGAGCGCGTGATCACTCCGATCGATCTGAGCGCGGCGCGCGTCACTGCCCTGTCGATCGCCACCGAGACCGAGATCTCGACTATCCGTGGGACAGAGGCGGGGTTTGTCGCCCTGGTCGCTGGTCCGAGCGGTGTCACACCGTTTCTGGAGACTCCACCGTTGCTCACCTCGTCCGACGGGATCGATTGGGTTGCGCGAAACACGAGCATCGAAGGCATCCGATCCGACGCTCGGGCGTCATGGTTCAGACTCACCGAAACACCAACAGAGCTATCGATCACCGGACGTATCGCGGTGGTTGGTCGAGAGGACTCGCCGAGAACGTTCGTGTCCAACGACGGGATCGACTGGGTCGTCACCGACGTTGATCGCAACGTGCCTGGCAACCCACGGCTCTCCACACTCGTTTCGCAGGGCGACGATGCGTGGATCTACCGCGAGGTCGTTGGCAACCTCGAGATTGCTCACGTCGTTTCGCAGCACACGAACATCGACCTCGTCGGCACACCGATCTGCGGAGCACAGATGATGCCTTCTGACGAACGACAAGTGATGGCGCTGGGTGCGTGTGCCGATAATCCGGTCATCGTGACCGAAGCCGAGGTGCTGTCGAGCTCGGACACCGTCGACGTCTTTGCGTGCCTTGAGCTACTCGGTGACCAGCCGGCGGTCTCGACTCGTGCGGTTCGGGTCGACCCAGAGACAGGGCAGTCCGCTCGGTTCCGCGAGTCGATCTCGCCATCGGCGCTCTTTGACTCCGGTTTCGAACGCTCGAACGGAACCTTTGCCGTGATCGATGTTGGTGGCACGCCCGATGAGCGAGCGGAACTCGCCGGCGCCGATGGCGGAGCCGACCCTGACGCTTGTGACGGCGTCGCCGACTTCGATGGAACCGATCACGCTGGTGTCCTCATCCTCGAACCCGCATCGCTCGGTGTCACACGGTTCGCCCCGCCCGCAACGTCGGAGATCTCCTGGTTTACGTTCACCCCGGAGATTCTGGGCGAGGTCATGATGTCGGATGGGTCTGGTTCACCGTGGCTGATCATCGCGATCGGGCCTGAGCTTTGGGCCGTCGACGGCGATTCGGGGTCATGGGTAGAGCTTGTCGACGTAACCGCAGAGCGATCGGATGCTCAAGTTCCGGACTTTGCGGTTTCGTCGTCTGGGAACCGGGTGTATTGGGTCGATGACGTGCTCGCTGTCATCGATGTAGCGCTCGACTCCTCCGGGGCGATCTCGGTAGTCGCTACGAGCCTGCCGATCGACGGGCCGACCGAAGCGCTTAGGAGTGGACGAATCTTGTACGCCACGGACGCGGTGGTCTTTTATTCTCAGTCCTTCTCCAACGACGAAATCTGGAGAATTGGAGCGATGGGGACAGCGATCGAATGAGCCGAACTCCAGACGACGACCTGGCGTCGGTTCGAATCGATGTCGAAGCGAGTGACCGGTCGAGGGATACTCACGCCTCTTCTGGGTCAGAGGAAACTGCGGGCGGTCCACCGACGTGGATTTTCGCAGTCGCGATCGTGGCGGCGTTGGTCGTGGTTGGGGCGCTCGTCCTGCTTCGTCCAGCCGGAGATGAGGCTGCCGATGGGACCGAACGGATTCAGCCCACGACGACGGTGCCAATCGATGAATCGTCGACCGAGACGACCGAACTGACAGATCAGCAACCGGGCGTGATCGATGTGAATGTCGGTGGCGACGTCAGCGAGATGATCGAGATCGATCGCGGCTTTCTCGCGTTAGAGGCGCTGGTTGAGACGGCGGCACCACCGCTATTTCGTTCGGTCGATGGCATTGGCTGGTCGCGTCCCGAGACGGTGATCGTCGATGTGGCCGGCGAAGCCCTGGAGAGTCCGCCAATTTCGGCGTGGTCTGAGCTGCGTCGCACGAATGGAACGTTCTCGATTGTGAGCGAACGCGGCGGAGGCTTCTCGACGTTCGTGTCGGTCGATGGCGTAGCGTGGCGGTTGGACGAGTCGGACAACGCTGCGGACTCCATTCCCGTTGACCTAATTCCACTTTCCGAAGACGAGGGCTCATCGTTGTTTGTGGAGATCCTCGGTGACTTCGACATCCTCGACGTGCTCGCTCGGCACACGAGCATTGATCTCGATGGCTTTGTGCCGTGCACGGCGTTCCAAGAATTCGAGCAGGGCCCCGCGTTGCTCGCGTCATGCGACTTCGAGCAAAGGCGCGTCGTCGAGGAAGACGTCACCTCCACTGTTCCACCTGTCGATGTGCTCACGTGCCTCGATGCGCTCGGCGCCCGCTTTGATTCGGTGTTTCGAGTTGTTCGCGTTGACCCAGTCACCGGAGTTGTTGAGCCGGCCGCCGGGTCCGAGGCTCGGCATCGGTTCCGGTTTCAAGCGTTCGAGATGGCCGATGGAACGATCGCCGCGATCGATCCCGGCAGCGTGACCGAGGGCAGTCGACAATTCGGCTTCTCTCCACCGATCCTGAACGAATGCGATGGTGTTGTTGAACCGGGCCCGCTGGTCGATGCGAGCGTCGTGCTCATCGACCCGGAGACCTTGGCGGTCACGAAAGCTCCACTACCCGATGTTTTCCAACCGGTGGCGATCGGGTTCTCTCCCGCCTTTGTCGGCGAGCTCACTTCCGAAACGAATGCCGGGAGCCGACTGCTCGTTGGAGCGGGTACCGATCTTGCGGCACTCAACGTTGCAACGGGCGAATGGGAGGTACTCGATGGGACCGCTCCCGGCCCGATCGACCAGTTCAACATCATCACGGCGTTCTCCGAAACGGCGAGGCGCGTCTACCGCCTGAGCAACGAGCTCACCATCTTCGGCCTTACGCTTGAAGACGATGGGTCGATCACTACAGAGCAAGTCACGGTCAGCATCGCTGACGAGGGGACTTCGGTGGTCGACGGCCAAATTCTGCTCGCTACTGACGACAACGTCTTTTTCGAGTTGCTCACACAACGGGGAAACACGCTTCAGCTGCTCGAGATCCCTGACTTGGGAGTGCTCGAATGAGTAGCGATGACGAGCTGGCGTCGGTCCGAGTCGAGGTGGGTGACGGCGGAGTTTCTCCCGAGGCACCTCAGGTTGCGACACCGTCGGGTGGTCCACCGAAGTGGGTGTTCGGGCTCGGCGTCGTGGTGTTGGTGGCGGTGGTGTTGGCGTTTGTTTTTCTTCGCCCGTCCGACGACGTCGCCGCGGATGGTTCGGAGCGAGTGACTCCAACCACGACGATCCCGGTTGAGGATCTTGCCGATGAGGTAGCGGCAGAAGAGAGCGAAACAGCTGACTCGACCGACCCGAGCGCAGCGCTCGTCGAGGCGGTCGCTATCGACGGTCACGACGGGTTCTTCCAGATCGTGGAAGCCGACATTGGGTTTCTGGCGTTGGGGTCCGATTTCGGTTCTTTGACGCCGCCGCTGTGGAGGTCGGTCAACGGTGTTGATTGGATCGAAGTCGAGAGTCGTCTCGCCGGTCTCGATGCGACCGAACCGACTGGCGCCAACTCGGACACGTTCAACACGTTCTGGTTTGGCCTACTCGCAACCGACTCTGGGTTCTTGGTTTCGGGTGATGTCCCGAGTCTTGGGGAGGATGGATTCAGCACCTTCGAATCGACGAATGGTGTGGACTGGGCGCTGGTCGATGAGGCTGGGCCTCCGCGCGATGCAGAGTTCTTTTTCCGGATAGCGGGAACGAGCGAGTTCGTCACCTACACCGAGTTTCTGGGCGAGCTCGACGTTGTTCAAGTTGTGGAAGAGCACACGAGCCTCGACCTCGATGGAATGACGGTGTGCGGAGCGTTTCTCAATCGCAACGAAGAGGTGGAGATCAGCGGTTGTCTAGATGGAGTTGTCATGCTGACTCGAGACGATGTTGTGTCTCCGCTGCCGCCAGAACGCATCCTCGAGTGCGTGAGCTCGCTCGGTGAACGGAATCAGGTCATCAGTAGGTCTGTGCGCGTCGACCAACAAACTGGTGCAGCCGAGGTCTACCCCGATTCGCAGGCGCCGTGGACGTTCTTTGTTGGGCAGGTCGTGCGCGCCGATGGAACGATCGCATCGGTCGACTTTCGGGGCAGCGACGCTGGTGATTTCACCGGCGGTTCGGGAGAATCGGCATCTATTGCGTGCGAGGACGTCATCGACCTCGGCGAACCGACCGCCGAAGCTGCGGTTCTGATTCTCGACCCGGAAACTCTGACGACCACTCGAGTTCCACTCACCGCCGACGTGGATCTCCCGCAGCTTCCTCAGTTCGCTATCAATGCTGTCGGTGAGGTGGTGTCGCCCAACGGTGAGTGGCTCATCATTTCGGTCGGGGCAGATCTGTGGGCGGTTGACGTCGAGTCTGGCGACTGGGTTCAACTGGCCAGCGATCCTTCGACTGGGTTCGGCGATTCCGCCGCTGGATTCGTACTTTCGGCCTCGGGTGAGCGGGCGTATCGAGTCGACGGGGACATCACGATCCTTGAGATCGCCGTCGATTCCGATGGCATGATCTCTGCGACCGAAATCGTTGAGCCGATCGATACCGGTGGGCCGGAGGTTCTCGAGTTTGGAGATCTTCCCTTCGCAACCGACGACGTGGTCTTCTTTCTTGAATTCGGTACGAGCGGCCAAACGCTCTGGAGCATCGATGTATCTCGCGTGGTCACCGAATGAGCACCCGACGAGACGATGATCTCCGCTCGGTGCGAGTCGAAGTCGACGGGGCAATGGACGGGCCTCTTTCTCGGCCCGAGGTCGTCCGCAGTGGAGGCCCACCTCCGGTGATAGTCGGCGCCGGTCTGGTCGCCGCTGCCGTCGTGATCATCGGCCTGTTCGCGCTCCGCCCGGCTGAGGACGCCTCGGCCGATGGCACCGAACGGGCCGTTCCAACGACCACGACCGTCCCTGAGATCGTGCTCGAACCAGCGGTCGGTGACACCCCGAGTACGACACCGGACGCTCCCGTGCTCGTAAGCGATGCCGACGGAGCCGACGAACTGGGCTTCGGCATTGCCGACATCGTCGATACCGGCGTTGGCTACCTCGCACTGGCGCCCAGCCAAGGGTTCGCCCCAGAGCTCTTTCGGTCGGTTGACGGCGTGAGCTGGACCCGCGTCGAAGGTGTTGTGGTCGAGGGCGACCCAATCGACCTCTTCGATCGCCGGTGGCGTGACCTCACTCGGACCTCCGATGGGTTCGCCGTTTCGGCATCGGGTCAGTTCCTTCGACAGCGAGAGGTCTTCATCTCAGATATCGGCGTCGACTGGATAGAAGCCGACGATCTTCAAACGTTCGTCGATGATGGAACCCGACCGTTGTATCCCGTGCTGGCCAGAGGGTCGTCGGTCACCGGGTTTCGACTCCAGACATCGACGATCTTGGAAGCCATCCTCGAAGAACACACAGATCTAGACGAGGCACCCCGAGGGTTCTGCGGCGTGTTCCCCGGCCGTGAAGGCTCGCGAGCGTTCCAACTCATGGACTGCAGCTTCACATCGGCCGGATCGCTGACACCCGAACGCATCGTGAGCGACCTCCCAGCCGAACAGATCCTCGCGTGCCTCGGCTCTCTCCCGGACAATGCAGTCTCGTCTGAGTTCGTTCAGACCGTCGGCGGTTCGACCGGTGGTGCTCCCTCGACCGAGACGTTCGGTCATGGTGCCGGGTTCGACGCAGACATCATCGAGCTCGACACCGATCGAGTCGCGTTCCTCGACAGCGCCCCGATTCCTACAAATGCGGTGTCGTGCGAGGGTGTCGTCGACATTCCTGACCCGGTCACACCGCAGGTGTCGGTGGTCGATCTCGAGAGCGGGACGACCGAGCTCTTCGATCTACCGGACGAGCTCGTCGAGACGCTTTCAACCCGTGGCGCCGAGGCGGTTCGGGCACTCGGAGTTGCGAAGGTGGCCGACGACGGTGACGACCATCTCGTATTCGTCGGAGGGGATGATGTCTGGGCGCTCAATGTCGATAGCGGTCTCTGGGAGACCCTCATTCGTCCTAGCGGCAATCGTCCGCGAGAGCCCTTCGATGTCACTCGAATGTCGGTCGTTAGCGATCGGCTGTTCGTCCTGAGTGGGGCTTCGCTTGTCGCATTCGAACTGTCCGAGGACGATGATGGTGGCCTCGACCTCGACTTCAACTCGGTCGTCAGCAACCCGGATTTACCCGACGACTTCGCCGAGGGTGAGATCGTCTTTGCCGATGAAGACGCCCTGTTCATCACCGATGGGCGGTCGGTGTGGCGTTACGACGTGAGGCGTTAGCGATATGGCTAACGACGAACTGCGGTCGGTTCGCATCGAGGTAGAAGCGGCTGAAGCACCGGACGCTCACGTGCCCGACGTTATTGGTCAACCTTCCTCCAGGGGCGGGATTGGAATCGTTGCCGCCCTCGCAGTCGTGGTGCTCGGTGTGGTCCTGTTCATGTTGCGTCCGGCCGGGGACCAAGCGGCCGACGGAACGGTACGAGAAGTCCCAACGACCACGACGGCCGCGACCACCACGACGTCGTCAGAGCCTGAGAGTGCACCGTCGACGGTTGCGAGTCCCGCCCTGATCCCTGGCACGAGACTGATCGACGAGCCGGTGACATCGGTGCGGGTCGACTCTCCGCGACAGATCGAGCAGATCGTTTCGTTGGGGGATGGCTTTGTTGCGTTGCCCGATGTGGAGTCGACCGTGGTACCTCAGATGTTGGCATCGCTCGACGGGCTCAACTGGTTCGAGATCGAAACGCAACGCTTCGGTGAAGATGCGGACTCGGCCGCGCCTTCGGACTGGTTCTCGCTGCTGGTCGAGAACGAGGGGCTCGCCGTCATTGGTTCTGGTGTTACCGAGAGCGGCAGCCTCGATGTGCTTACATCCAGCTTCGGACAGACCTGGCGAGCCGTGAGCGACCTCGGCCCTGTCGAGAACCTCGATCGCCGAGTGGTACCAGTGGCGATCGCCGACGAACGAATCGTTGCGCTGGAGCTGTTCGAGGCGCTCGAGCTTGAGGCGCCTCTCGGGCAGGTGGCCGAGGTTCGAGTCCCGTTGGTGTGTAGTGACCTGGCGGCTGGCCCGTTCGAGTTCTCGTTGAGCAACTGCCCACAGTTCGGAATCGATGCCGACTCGTTCATCCCCGAGCCTCCTGTTGCGCGAGTCCCCGATTGCGCGACCCTCACGCCCGAGAACGGCACTCCAGGTTTCGCTCTGCTTCAGCTGGAACGAACAGAAGGGTCACCCGCGGTGGAGCTGCCGACCGTTCCGTTCGTGAGCGGAGACTTCTTCCCAAACCTGACCGATCTCGGATCGGGACGGGTGGGTGTGTTCGATGTTGGTAACGCCGCGTTCGAACGATGCGATGGATCAGGAGTCGTCGACTTTCGGGCGCCCGGCGTCGTGATTGTCGATGTCGAGCAAAACCTGAGTGTTAGCTACCCGGCGCCAGACGAGCTCGCCGACGACATTCAGTCGCTCTTCGACAACCAAATCCTCGGCGAGGTGCAGGTGTTCGACGACCGGATGCATCTCGTCGTTTCGATCCGGGGAGCGTTGTGGGCCATCGATGCCGAAACCGGCAGATGGAGCGAACTAACCGACAGCCTCGGCGGCGTTGGTTCGCTGGTCACGTTCAACCCGGAGGCGGCTGCGTCGACGGGAGGCGATCGCTTCTACCGCGTCGGCGATGGCGCAGTCCGGATCTTCGAACTCGTGGAGGACGGCAACGACACAATCCGTGCCGCCGTCACCATGGTGCCGATCGCCGCTGGTGCCGCCGACGCCGTGACCGCCGGCTTTGGTTCGATTCTTCACGCCACGAACGAGCTGATCTTCTACACCGACGGCATCACGGTCTGGCGGCTAGAGATTCCGGCTGCGGCTCGCGGATAGCCACCTGCACCGAGCTCCGGGGCGTGCTCCGATAGCCTCATCGCAATGTCGACACTTGTCTGCTTTCACGCCCACCCCGACGACGAAGCAATTTCCACCGGAGGGTTGATGTGTGCTGCTGCTGCGGCCGGCCACCGAGTGGTGCTCGTGGCGGCGACTCGCGGCGAGGTCGGTGAGCCCCAAGACGGTGTGCTCGACCCCGGCGAAGAACTTTGGGAACGACGGATGGTCGAGCTCGCGGCCTCGGCATCGATCCTCGGCGCTGACGAACCACGATGGCTTGGCTATCACGACTCGGGGATGATCGGTGAGGACACCAACGATGCCGCGGGGTCGTTCTGGACCGCCGATCTCGATGAAGCCGCGGCTCGTTTGTCCGAGATCTTGGTCGAGGTCGATGCCGATGTTCTGACGATCTACGACGAGCACGGTGGTTACGGCCACCCGGATCACATCATGGTGAACAAGGTCGGTATGGCCGCTGCCGCACGCGCCGGTGTCGAGAACGTCTATGAGGCAACGATGAACCGCACCGAGATGCAGGCGATGCTCGAAGCCCGATCCGATCTCTTCGAGGACGAAGACGGGGAAGACGACGAGCGAATCGACGTCGATGAGATGGGAACTCCCGCCGCCGACATCAGCTACCGAGTCAACGTTGGTGACTACATAGACAAGAAGCGTGAAGCCATGATTGCGCACCGCAGCCAGATCGGCCCCGACAGCATGTTTCTCACCATGCCCGACGACGTCTTTGCGATGGCGTTCGGGTCGGAGTGGTTCAATATCCCCGGTGTATCGACCGGCGAAGGCCCAGCCGACGTCGCCTTGCTCCCCGGCCTCTAAACGATGCTGGGCAACGGCTAGAAGAAGCGGTTTCCAATCGCGCGAACGAGCGGCTCTGGCATGGTCTTGATCGCTCCGACCATCACCTTGTTGACCGCTCCGGGGATGCGGCGCCGGTCACCGTTGGCTGCGGCGTGTAGGCCAGCGAGCGCAACCTCGTCGGAGGTTTGCCAGACGAAGTCGGGGAATTCGTCGAGGTCGTAGTCGCCTCGCTCGTGGAATTCGGTGCGGGTCAGGCCCGGGCACAAGGAGGTCGCGGTGACCCCGGTGCCGCTGAGCTCGGATGCGAGCGCGTCGGTGAACGAAACGACGAATGCCTTCGTGGCCGAGTATGTGCTCGACCGCGCGGTTGCGGTGAAGGCTGCGACCGACGCGATGTTGAGAATGCTGCCTCTTCCGGCCTCTCTCATCGTGACCGCGGCTGCATGGCTGAGCCGGTGGAGAGCCACCACGTTGACGAGCACCATGTCGGTCTCGGCATCTCGTTCGTGATCACAGAACATGCCGTTGAGTCCGAAGCCCGCGTTGTTGACAACGAGATCGATGTCGCCGACTTCGATGCGCTTTTCGACGGCGGCGAGTTCGTCGGTGTTCGTCAGGTCGGCCGGGAGCACTTCGGCGGCGGCGGGATGTGCAGCGGCGATCGCGTTGAGTCGGTCAGCGTCTCGGGCAACGAGGACGACCGGGACACCGCGCCGGCCGAGCTCTTGGACGATCGACAGACCAATGCCGCTCGACGCTCCGGTGATCAATGCCTTGGTCCATTCCATCACCCCAGCCTATTCACAATGCTGTTGGTCGAATGGTGTCGGTCAAAACGCAGACGAGCCCGCCGTACCGAAGTACGACGGGCTCGTATCTAGCCAACTCCGCATGTAGCCGAGGAGCTAGCCGGGTATGCCCTAGATATCGAAGCGGTCTGCGTCCATGACCTGAGCAAAGGCTGCAGCGAAGTCGTTTGCGAACTTCTCTGCAGCGTCGTCTGCTGAGTAGACGTCGGCGATTGCACGAAGGATCGAGTTCGAACCGAACACGAGATCGTTGCGGGTACCGGTCCACTTGGCTTCGCCAGTTGCACGGTCGGTGCCTTCGAAGACGTCTTCTTGGCCTGCGGCTGGAGCCCATGCCGTGTTGTAATCCATGAGGTTTACAAAGAAGTCGTTCGACAGGGTGCCGACGTTGTCCGTGAGGATGCCGTGGCCGCTGTTGGAGACACCGAGCACGCGGAGGCCAGCAACGAGTACTGCCATCTGTGGTGCGCTGAGGCCGAGGAGCTGCGCCTTGTCGACGAGCAGGTGCTCGGCAACGTGGCTCGTGCCCTTGCCGAGCTGGTTACGGAATCCGTCCCACTTCTGCTCGAGCCAAGCGAACGACTCTTCGTCGGTCTGTTCTTGCGTGGCATCGCCACGTCCGGTCGACACGGCAACGCTGACGGTGTGGCCGCCAGCCGATGCTGCAGCTTCGACAGCTGCTGCACCACCGAGGACGATCATGTCGGCCATCGATACCGATACGCCGACGCTTCCCTGAATGCCTTCGAGGGTGCTGATGACCTTGCTGAGCTGCTCTGGCTTGTTGACGTCCCAACCGTTCTGTGGTGACAGGCGGATGCGGGCACCGTTGGCGCCGCCACGCTTGTCCGAGCCACGGAAGGTCGATGCCGAAGCCCATGCGGTTTCGACGAGCTCGGTGATGGTGAGGCCCGAATCCATGATTGCGGCCTTGACGGTCGCAGCGTCGGCGTCGCTGAGTGCGGTGCCAGCTGGGACTGGGTCTTGCCAGATGAGCTCCTCGGAAGGAACCTCTGGGCCGAGATAGAGGACCGATGGTCCCATGTCACGGTGGGTCAGCTTGTACCACGCACGAGCGAATGCATCGTCGAGCAGGGACTGATCGTCACGGAAGCGCTGGGAGATCTCGTTGTAGATCGGGTCCATCTTCATGGCCATGTCGGCCGTGGTCATGAACGGTGCGTGGAACACGCCATCGACGTGTGCGTCAGGGACGGTGCCCGCAAGCGCTGGCGCATGCCACTGCTTGTGACCCGATGGGCTCTCGGTGAGCTCCCATTCGTTGTCCATGAGGGTCTCGAGGTAGTTGTTGTCCCACGTCGTTGGCGTGGAGTTCCAGGCACCTTCGAAACCAGAGCTGGTGGTGTGCTCGGCAACGCCCGATTCGAAATCGTTCTTCCAGCCGATGAGCTGTTGTTCGATCGGTGCGCCTTCTGGTTCTGCGTTGACCATGTCTTCTGGTCCGGCGCCGTGCGCCTTACCAAAGGCGTGGCCGCCGACGACGAGCGCAACGGTCTCTTCGTCGTTCATTGCCATACGACGGAAGGTCTCGCGAATGTCACGGCCTGATGCGACCGGATCTGGGTTTGCGTTGGGTCCTTCTGGGTTGACGTAGATGAGGCCCATCTGGACTGCGCCGAGTGGCTCCATGAGTTCGCGATCGCCGCTGTAGCGCTCGTCTTCGAGCCAGACGTCTTCAGGTCCCCAGTAGATGTCTTCTTCAGGAGCCCAGACGTCTTCGCGTCCGCCGGCGAAACCGAAGGTCTTGAATCCCATCGATTCGAGCGCAACGTTGCCGGTGAGAATGAGAAGGTCGGCCCACGAAAGGCTCCGACCGTACTTCTTCTTGATTGGCTCGAGAAGCAAGCGAGCCTTGTCGAGGTTGACGTTGTCAGGCCAGCTGTTGAGCGGGGCGAAGCGCTGGGTTCCGGTAACGCCACCACCGCGGCCGTCGTGGGTGCGGTAGGTGCCGGCGGAATGCCATGCCATGCGAACAAAGAGTGGTCCGTAGTGTCCGTAGTCGGCCGGCCACCAGTCCTTCGAGTCGGTCATCAATGCGGTGAGGTCTGCCTTGACCGCATCGAGATCGAGTGACTTGAACGCTTCCTGGTAATCGAATCCGTCATCCATTGGGTTCGACCGTGGCGAATGCTGGTCGAGGATGTTGAGGTTCAGTTGGTTCGGCCACCAGACCTTGTTAGCGGTGCTGCCAACATAATTTTGTGGCTGGTGTTGAATCACCGGGCACTTGCCTTCTTGTTCACTCATGGGTGCTCCTTTGGTATGTCTTTGTGCTTGGTTTGAGGTTCGTGTCGTGCATGGCACGGGTGGTGCTACGGGTTATGCCTCTTGGGGCGTCTTCTGACACGTTGGACAGAATCCCCAGTAGACGACCTCGGCTTCGTCGATCACGAAACCGTGATCGTCGTCGGCAACGAGGCAGGGGGTATCTCCAACAGCGCAGTCGATGTCGAACATGAGATCGCATGATCGACACACGAGGTGGTGGTGATTATCCCCGACACGGTCTTCGTAGCGTGCGGCTGATCCGTTCGGCTGAATGCGCCGGAGGAGGTTCTTATCCACCAGTGCGCCGAGCGAGTCGTATACCGCTTGACGGGAAACTGAGCCGATGTTCTCTCGAGCTGCTTCAGCAATTTCGTCGGCGGTCGCGTGAGGATGCTCACCGACTGCCTGCATGATCGCTATTCGCTGCGCGGTGACTTGTACACCGTGGCTTCGCAAAAGTTGCTCGGCTGTCTCTGTCATGAGACGCACCATAGTCGGATTCTGGACTAAGTCAAGAATTAGATTCGATACGTTTTTTCGTCGAGCTCGAGCGCGCAGTGACGCGGCCTCAATCTATGCGAGGGCGGGTGATACGTCGAGTCTCGCCGCTAACGGGCGGAGCGGAAGCGAGGGCGTTCTCGGTAGCGCTTCGTGTCATGGACAGGGATTTCTTCTTCGAGCACGTTCAGGTCGAGAAGCAGGGGATCATCGCGGTCGAGCGTGCGCGGACTCACGCAATGCGCGAGCGCCGCAACCGTCGCCTGTCGAAATTCTTCGAGTGTCCTATCCACGTCCCAATAGTGCCTTGTTGTCCACGCTTTGGTCATGAGTCGTCCGTGCCTGAGCGCTGGTTCGTTGGGCTGGCTGTCGGTAGGCGTTTGGCTCAGCAGAGGATCGAGCACACCTGGTTAGGCCGCTCGGAGTTGACCTGAAACCACGCCAACTTCTCATCCAGATACCCTTCATAGGAAGAGAGTCATGACGAACAGAGAAGAGACGTTCATGCGCCTACAACTCGCCCTCAACGTCGACGACCTCGACGCGTCGATCGAGTTCTACGAGAAGATGTTCGACACAACAGTTCTCAAGCGGAAGGACGGTTACGCCAACTTCGCGATCGAGAACCCGCCACTGAAGCTCGTGCTCTTCGAAACTCCCGGTGAGGGAGGAACCCTCAACCATCTCGGCGTCGAGGTCGAGAACAAGGCACAGGTTTCAGATGCCGAACAGCGCATCGCGAACGCTGGTGTCGAAACGACCGGGATCGATGACACGGTCTGTTGTTATGCCGAAAAGACCGAGACGTGGGTCGACGGCCCGGACAACCGGTGGGAGTGGTACGTGAAGACCGGAGACGCCGATCAATTGGAGAACACGATCATGGCATCGGTGCGTGACTCGGGGACGTGTTGTCCATGAGGTCGATACCTGCCGCTGACGATTTGGCTGGCCTCGTCGAATCGTTCGAAGACGGAACCATCGACAACTGCAACTTCAGCCACCCCGAACACATCTTTGTGATCTGGTCACTCGTTCGGTCCCGCGGAACCCTGCCGGCGGTCGCACAGTTCGAATCGTGCCTCAAACGCATCACCGAAGCTGAAGGCCACCCCGAGAAGTACCACGCCACCATTACCCACGCTCTCGGGGTCATCGTCGGTGAGCGTGTTGCGATCGCTCCCGATCTTGACTGGGACGGTTTTGTTGTCGCCAACCCCGATCTCTTCGACTGGCCGAACACGACACTGTCGTCGCTATACCCCAACGGCGAACTCGACACCGCCGAGGCCCGCTCGCGTTTCGTTCTTCCAACGACGAGCCAGCCCGCATCGTGAATTTCGAAGATCACATCCGCACGATTCCCGACTACCCAAAACCGGGAATTTTGTTTCGCGATGTGAGCACGCTGCTCGGTTCGGCTTCGGCGTTCGCTGCTGCGGTCGACCGACTGTGCGATCCGTTTCGCGACGCTGGTATCTCTCACGTGGCTGGCATCGAAGCGCGCGGCTTCACCATCGGTGGAGCGATGGCGGTCGAGCTCGGCGCGGGATTCGTGCCGATCCGCAAGGCCGGCAAACTGCCCGCAGCAACCCACTCGCAAGACTACGAACTCGAGTACGGCTCCGACACGGTCGAGATGCACGTCGACGCGGTCAGCCCCGGCGATGACGTGCTCCTTGTCGATGACCTGATCGCGACCGGCGGCACCGCCGGAGCCGCCATTGCCCTGTTGCGACAAGCCGAAGCCACTATCGTTGCAGCGGCGTTCATCATCGATCTGCCCGACCTCGGTGGGATGAGCCTCATCGAGGCGACAGGGGTCGACACCTTCGCCCTGCTCTCATACCCGGGCCACTAACGCCAAAACGGCCGAAGCCAGCACCTAAGAGACAGAGGCGCTGGCTTCGGTTGGTGGGGGGTGGTTGGTTCGGTCGTTATGACTGGGTCAGGCCGCGTCGCCCAGGACGCTCGCCGCGTGGGCCGCGCTCGCCCCGCTCACCGCGTTCGCCGGTCTCGACGCGTTCGGTGATGCGTTCTTCGAGATCGGCGAGACGCTCATCGGCCTGCTCTTGGGTAATGCGACCGCTCTCTACTCGTGCAGCGATGCGCTCTTCGGCGTTATCCACGAGAGCACTCACGACTTCATCGACCTGGTCGCCTGCGATCTCGGCAAGAGTTGCGCCAGCTTCGCGCTGCTCGGAGAGCTCCTCTGGGGTGATGTCGAGAACTTCTGCGATCAGCGCCTTCTTGCCGCTGCGGCGGTCGGTGCGCTTGTTCTCTTCGGTCTCGGTGGTCTCGTTCGTCGTGCCAGCAGGATCTGCTTCTTGAGCGCCGGCGACGCCAACGCTGCCAAACAGCAGTGCAGCGGTGGCGAGGGTTGCTGCGCCAAACTTGGTGGTCGTGTTTGTGGTCTTCATCTTCTCGGGGGGTCCTTTCATGAACCAATTGCTTACGAGGTCCATTGAATATTTCGGAGTGAAGAGCAACCTGAGCTGAACAGAAGGCGTTGCTGATCGTTCGCTGAACTCTGAGTAAGACGCTTCAGGAATGGCTCACCGTGAGCGTGGGTCAGCGAATCGGGTGCTCATTAGCCAGGGTTTGGAAGTGGCCGTTGACGTGGTTCTCGAAGGCTTTCTTGGCCGGGCCGAGCGCAAGTGGCGTGGTCCACAAACCACCGCGCAAGCGGAAGTGACCGGTGTGGGTGAGGCGCGTGCCGCCGTCGATCGGTGTCAGTTGGAATCGTTCTTCGCATTCGGCGAACGGCCCGGCGAGGTGTTCGAAGGTGACGGCGTCATCTTCGTAGGAGACGAGTTCGATGGTGTTAAACGAGAACTGCCCTTCGGTTCCGGAGAATCGGCGGACGAGGCGCGTGTCTTCCATCGCCAGGATGTCGTCTGGGCTGCTCGCAAATCGTTCCTTGAAGATGACGAGCAATTCGTCGAGCGGAAGCCCGACGTCGACGCTGTCTTCTGCGAGTTCGACGCGAGGCCGAAGAAAGAGTGCGCCGATGGAGCTGCTAGCGATCAGACCGAGTTTGAAGATTCCCACACCAGGTGAACCCGGCACGAGGCTCACCTAGTCCCGACGTGACCACGTTGTCGTCGTTAGGCGAGGGGGAACGGAAACTGCAGCCATGCTGGCCGATCGGAGGGTTCGATCGAGACAACCCACTTCACCCACCACGGACCACGGCGGCCAGGGGCGACGATGCGAACGGGTGCGCCGTGGCCGAGTCGCAATGGCTCGCCGCCATAGCCAACGCCCACATAGAGGTTGGCTGCCTCGTCCATCGGGTAGAGGAGGCTGTATCCCGTGTCGGAGGTGACTCGGAAGCTCCGCGCTGTTGAGTCGAGGAGTTCGCTGATCGGCACGACATCCCACGATTGCTCGCTGAACCATCCGCTCGTGCAATCGAGAACGGCGTCGAGCGGGCGCGAGAGGTTCGATAGTTCACCAAGGTCTTGCAGCTGACCGCTGATGGTGAGCGGCCAGTCCTGCTGGCCTCGGCCGGGTGTTCGATCGTTGTACCACGACACGACCGGCATCTGATCTGGGGTGCCCGAGGCGATCTCGTGTGACCCGGTGAATCGCCTGTCGGCTCCGGCTGTCCCGAGTGCGTCGAACCCAACTTCGGTGACACCGACCATGATGCTGGCGACTCCTGCGGCGAGTCCGCCTCGCACGAACACCCGCCGGTCGAGGCTGATGCGCTTGACGTTCACTGGTCGAGCTCGAACGTGCCAGATTAGCAGCGGGATCGAGAAGAACCCAGCGGCGAGATGCAGCCAGAGTGACGAGCCGAAGCCAACGCCAAACCACACCCCGCTGGAGTGAAGAAAGCCAAAGAGAATCGCCGACAGCACGAGGATGCCGAAGCTGACCGAGATCCAGCGAGTGTCCTTCTTGCGCTTCATGCCGGTGCGCACCGAGGTGCGAGTTTTTGCTGGAGCCAGAAGCAGCGTCATGAAACCGAAGATCGTGTGCAACACCGTCCAGATGCGGACGGTCTCTGTGCCGATGGTCCACGACACGATGCCTGTGACGATGGTGAGTGTCAGCGAGTTCGCCAAGAGCAGGTTCACCTGCGGTGAGCTGAGCCGCGGCACCAGCTGCTTTGTTTGGTTCGATGCGGCGGTCACGGTTCAAGAGTAAGCGCGTGGTGCGCCGACGCATAGGGCAGGTTAGGTCTGGACGTCGCCGACTAGTGTTGGGTGATGAGAG
This sequence comes from uncultured Acidimicrobiales bacterium, assembly GCA_964451305.1. Taxonomy (GTDB): domain Bacteria; phylum Actinomycetota; class Acidimicrobiia; order Acidimicrobiales; family SHLQ01; genus SHLQ01. Next base: position 44,439 of record CAYVHV010000029.1, read on the forward strand.
TTGCAGCTGTTCAACACGCGCCGGTGTATCTCGATCGAGAGGCCACCGTCGACAAGGTGGTCGCCCTCATTGCCGAGGCCGCGGCGGCCGGGGCGGAGCTGATTGCCTTTCCCGAGACGTTCGTTGCTGGCTATCCGAGTTGGGCCGACTTTACGAATGCGTCGGCGTTCAACAATCCGGTGCAGAAGCAAGCGTTTGCGAAGTACCTCGATGGCGCGGTCGATGTTTCTGCTGGGCATCTCGATCCGATAGTGGCAGCGTCGGCCGAACACGGCATGTTCGTCTATGTCGGGATTGCCGAGCGGTCGATGTCGGGTGGGTCGATCTACGCGACGCTCGCGGCGATCCATCCCGTGGATGGGCTTGTTGGGACGCACCGAAAGCTGAAGCCGACGTACGGCGAGCGTCTCATGTGGGCCGACGGCGATGGTGCGGGATTGCGCGCTTATGACTTCGCGGGCACTCGAGTGAGCGGGCTGAACTGTTGGGAGAACTGGATGCCTCTCGCCCGTGCAGCGCTGTATGCCCAGGGCCCTGAGGTGCACATCGCCACGTGGCCGGGCTCGCCCGAGATCAGTCTCGACATCAGCCGGTTCGTTGCAATGGAAGGCCGTTTATTTGTCATCAGTAGTGGTGGAGTGCTTCGAGACGAGCACATTCCCGACGACTTGTCGGTCAAGGCTGACATGCTCGACGTTCATCACCGGTTCGCTAGCGGTGGCGCGGTGATCGTTTCACCGAGTGGCGAAGTACTCGCCCAGGCCGACAAGCACGACGAGACGATCATCTATGCCGATCTCGACCTCTCGATGGTGCGCGAGGCACGTCAGAACTTTGACCCGACCGGCCATTACAGCAGGCCCGACGTCTTGAAGTTGACCGTCGACCGACAGCGTCGCGACCCGGTGAACTTCGAGGAGTAACTCGGCGACCGAGTCGGATCAGTCTTCGATGTGAAGGACGAGCGACCCGTCATCTGAGGTGATGACCGAAAGCGAGGTGAGGTCAGGGACTCGCGCGGTTGGCGCGACCGTCCACTCTTGATCTCCGACGGCGATCACGGTCGCTCCGGATTTGTTGGCGGCGATTCCACCCGATGGTGAGTCTTCAAGGACGATGCATCGTTCGGGATCGATCGAGAGCAGGCGGGCTGCGTTGAGGAACGGTTCGGGGTGGGGCTTGCCGTGCGTGATGTCGTCGGCGGTGATCGTTGCTGGAGGGGGAGTGATTCCGGCGCCCGCCCATCGAGCGTTGGCGAGCCGGCGCGTCGCTGAGGTAGCGACGGCCCACGCGTTGTCCGGCAGCGATGAGGTGAGCTCGATCGCTCCGGGCATCGGCGGTGTATCGAAAGCCACCTCGACTTCGAGGTCTTCGAGCCGAGCGATTGCCTGGGTCAGTTGCTCACCATCGAGATGTCTTCCGAGTGTGTCGGCTGCGGGCACACCGATCAGCTGCTTCTCGAGTACGCCGTAGTCGAGGTCGAATTCACGAGCGAGTTGTCGCCAGGCAACGTCGACGAGCACGTGGGAGTCGACGAGCACGCCGTCGTTGTCGAACAAGATCGCTTCGAAAGGAATTTGCACCACTTCAATCTATGAGCAGTGCAGCACCCAGCACGTCGGCTACCGGCAGCGGAGCGTTACGCGGTGGGAACGGGGCCGGTGGAGTCTCGGACCATCAGGTTCATGGGGACGGTCGACGTCGTAGCCGGCCCACGCTCGGAGACTCGTGAGTGCACTTCTTCAGCTACGAGGCGTCCGACTTCGTCGAGTGGCTGCGCGACCGAAGTTATGGGAGGGATGTACTTGGCCATCTCCGGGATGTCATCGAAACCAACGACCGAGATTTGCCGCGGGATTGCGATGTAGCGTTCTTCGAGGAGCTCAAGCGCGCCGAGCAATTGAGAATCGTTGCCGGTGATGATCGCGGTTGGCGGTTCGTCGAGTTCGAGAAGCGCCTCGGCTCCAGCGCGACCGCTCGGCCGCAAATAGTTGCCTTCGACGGCGAGCTCATCGTCTGCGAGGCCGGCGTCTGCCATGAGTGCGAGGTATGTGTCTCGACGTTCTCGGGCAGAGATTTGTCGAAGGTCTCCGGTGATGTGTGCAATGCGTTCATGACCCAACGACCGCAAATGCTCGAAGGCTTGCGTCATACCGCTTTCGTCGTCGGTACGAACAGCGCTCGTCATCTCTGAGTCGCCAGCATCGCCGGTGATGATGACGTGGGGGATGCGCAGCGCATCGACGCCGGGAAGGTACTTGTGTTGGTCTAACGACATCGTGACGAGTGCATCGACGTTGTTTTGTGTCAGTTCTCTCAGGTACTTAGCCTCTCGGCCTTCGTGACCAACAGTGGAGCAAATGAGCACGTCGTATTTCAGGTCGGAGAAGTTGTCGATCAGTGCATCGAGGAGGCACGTTGAGTAGCTCTCGGTGAAGTGAGAAAGCAAGATTCCGACCCGGTTCGACGTGCTTGGAGTGGTGTCTTTGGATCGTGAGTCGGTGGCGTACCCGAGGAGCTCTGCTGCGTCGAGAACCTTCTTCTGGGCTTCCTCTGAAGCGGAGCCGTCATTGAGGACGCGCGACACCGTCGCGATCGAAACCCCCGCCAAATTCGCCACATCGCCGATAGTGCTACGCCGTCCTGTCATGAATTCAGGCTAGCTCAGTCTCAACTCGGTCGAATTTGTCGAGGACCTCGAGCAGTCGGTCGACAAAGACGACCTGCGATTTTACGAGGAGTCGGCGTGCATCAACCGGGGTGACCCAGTCGGCCCGATCGACCTCTGGAAAGCTCTCGATGTTGCCCGAGCCCTTCGGCCATTCCATTTCGAAGTCGTTGCTGTGGAAGGTGCTGAGGTCGAATGTTCCTTCGCGTGCGAAGATCACGACCTTCTTCTTTCCCGACATCGAATGACCGAGCTCGATGGATTCGCCCGGTGTTGGCTTCGACCCCATCTCCTCTTCGAATTCGCGCTCGGCAACGGCGATGAGGTCGTCTTCTCCCGGTTCGATGAGGCCCTTGGGAATCGACCAGGTCTCGTTCTCTTTGTGCTCGAAGTATGGCCCACCCATGTGGGCGATCAGGAGTTCAACTCCGCTGCTTGCATCGTCGCTGGTTCGGTAGAGCAGAAGCCCGCTGCTGATGAGTTCCATGAGTCGATGGTATTGGCTTCGAATTGAAAGGAAGTTTTGGTGCGTACCGGGGTGGGTTAACGCGTGTGGACACCACCGACCAACTCACGATCCAAGGTTGACAAGCGAACATACGTTCGATACAATGGTGTTCATGGAGTTTGTGGAGATAAGCGAAGATCCCGACTATTGCCTTCACCCGATCGATGTTGTTCGCCATGGCCTCAAAGACTTGGCATGCGAACCGGTCGGGTCGTTGTCTGCTCGCGAACTCGCTCACCGATCGATCCTGCTCCAACAATCCCGCCAACAACTCGACGGCCTTATCGCCGCCACCATCTCCGAAGCCGAGGCCGCAGGCTCTCCCACGATCTCTCAGCAACGGACCATGGCCCAGGTCGTCGCCGCCGACACCCACGCCAACCCAGACACGCTTCGCGCCGACATACGCGCCGGCAGGTTTCTACGCACCATGCCCGTGTTGGAACAAGCCGTCCTCGATGGACACATGTCGAGAGATCACGTGCTGTTCCTCTCCAAAGGCCAAAACACCCGGGTCCATAGCGCAATGGCCCGAGACCAGCACCTGTTCGTCCAGTGGGCCCGCGACTTCGAATGGAAAGACTTCAAGAGCACGTTCAGCTATTGGCTGGCGGTCAACGACGAGGACGGCCCCGAACCAGAAGACGACAACGCGCTCAACACCGTCACCATCCGCACCACTCCAGACGGGCGGGTCAAAGGCAGCTTCGATCTCGACGGAGCGACCGGCGGCATCCTAAAACAACAGTTGGGCGACGAAGAAAACGCGGTGTTCAACGAAGACGAAGAATGCGGCCACCCCCGAACCACAGGACAACGCCGGGCACAAGCGCTCGCCAACCTCATCCGTCGAGGCGCCGGCCGCTCAGCCGCGAACGCGAAACCGTTGGTGCATGTGGTCATGTCGCTCAAGGTGTTGATGCACGCGATCGACCAGCTCGCCAAAGACGAAGCCGATCAAGACTTCACCTCGGTGCTCGACTTTGACGACATCGACGGTCGATGCGAGCTCATCGACGGCACCCCGGTCAATCCCAAGTTTGCGTTGGTGCTTGCAATGCAAGCGTATCTCCGAAGACAAGTTCTCGGCGCTAAAGGCGTCACCCTCGAAGCGAGTTACGAAACTCGAGGGTTTCCCGAATGGATGAGACACATCAAACTCGTCGAAGCTCGCGGGTCCTGCACCACTGCAGGATGCGATGCGCAACACACGTGGCTACACGCAGACCACCGCACCCCGCACTCCAAAGACGGACTCACCGAGCTCGAGAACCTCGACCCGCTGTGCCGACCCGACAACCTCAACAAAAGCAACGGCCCACCGCTACGCAAACGCGGTGACGACAACCCCTGCCTCTAAACGCCCCCGGCGCTAACCTCCGTGTCGAAGAGACCGGAACAAATCAACATGGTCCGGCATGGCGGATGGCGGCGCCATCTCATCATGGCTGTCAGGCCCGGGAGCTAGGTTGACGTCTCTATCGAAGGCTCGATCCTCCCTCCAAACAGGCACAGAAGGAAGTTGGCCGCATGGCCGTAACGGATGACGACCTGGTGATCATCGTTTCTGTGGGCGGTCGAGTTCCGCCGCGAAGAAAGCCGAAGCCGACCGCAAAATCTTGTTGGACCGTTCGAGCTCAGAGACCTGCGCTTCGAGCTCCGCTATGCGACGTTGATCGGCCGTGGTTAACCCCGGCGTTTTGCCGACATCGATCTGCCATTGCTTGAACCAATTGCGCAGCGATTCAGGGTGCACACCCATCTGTTCGCCGATCTCGTTGAACCCGCC
>CAYVHV010000030.1:0-46130 GCA_964451305.1 uncultured Acidimicrobiales bacterium
TAGGCCATTTGGCTAGTGAGCCCTACCCCGCTGCAAGCCCTACCCCGCTGCAAGCAGTGCAGCAACGGTGATCGCATTAAACGTCATATGCGCAACGATCGCCGGGAGCAACCGGTCGTACTTGTAAGCCAACCACCCAAAGCCAGCGCCCACGATCGTCAACGGCAACAGGTTCACCCACGAGAAATGCACGGCTCCAAAGAGCAGGCTCGCAATACCAATTCCAACGACTGGACCAAACCGGTCGACCAGCGCCCGCTGCACCACGCCGCGGTAAAAAATCTCCTCCACGATCGGTGCACCAACAGCAACACCGAGCACCAGGGCAATGAGATCGACCGGACCGCTAATGCTGTCCACGAGCGACAGTGCCCGGCCATCGGGCGCCACGTTAAAGATCGACGTCACGAGAAGGACGAGCACGATCACGATCGGGAACTGCAACACGAAACCCGTGCTGAAACCACGAGCGACATCGAGAGGCTCACCACGAAACGACCAACCGGGTCGACTTCGACCGAGGACACCCGCAACAACCCACGTCACGCTCAGCATCACGACCCACGATGGGATCTGGCTCGCCATCTGCAGAAACAGAGGAATCGAATCGTTGCTAAATCCTTCGCCGATTCGGTTCTGCGCAACGGCTCGACCAAGGAAGCCACCTGGCCGTTGGGGTGTGAATAGCGAGTAGCCGAGCGCGATGAACGCCGTGAAGATCGCAGTCGCCGCGAACTGGCCACCGATCCACCCGAGTAACGCTTCGATCAATCCCCACGGTCGACCAGGGTTTGGACCCAGGCGTAACGAACCTGACGGTCGGCCATCGCCCGCGGAATCTGCGTCTGCGCTCACCCTCAAACGCTAGCCCGGTCTCTGGCCGATGTGTCGGTCAGAGACCATGGTCGACTAGAGAGATTGGTCCTAGCTTGCCCGAAGTGAGTAGATGCCGCGAGGCGCTCGCTCATCACGAAGTTCCCAACCCTGCGGTGGCCGTGACCGATCCGCGTGCGTTGCACAAAGGTCGTGCGTCATTGGGTGGTCTTCGATGTGGAGGGTTTCGATCCACACGATCTGGCTCTCATAGTCGTACGACATGGTCGCAGCGGCAGCGATGGAACAGGTCGGGCGTGCGCAGCTTCGGCTCATGGAAATCGAGAGTACAACACGCATCTGACGTGCGCGCGGACCGCGCGCACGTGAACACACTGCGATTGCGATCGGTTGCGTTTCACGAACAACCGATGCCATTCCGATGTGACTCCCCTGTGGCCCAGGCCAGACTTCCTCGGTGCCGCGGCCCCAAACGGCCTACTTTTTGCAATCATTAGACGGGTGGTCAGTAGAAGGGCCGACCGGACAGCAGGAGTGCGAGAGGAGCATCCGGGCGCACTCCGGAATGCGCCCGGACAACCAATGCATCTCCCAGCGCATCAAGACTCGTACATTCATCATTCGCTCTACATAAAGACGGTATGAAAACACAGCCGTTCGTCCGACATTTCGGAATTACGACGGCCATTCTGGGTTCTAGTCCTAACAGACCCCGATTCATCTCCGAATAGAGACCTCAAGCAACTAGGGTAAATTCATGGCACCAACTCCTCCAAAGCCCCCATCGTCTCCCAAAGAGGAGAAGTCAAACACCGCAAAGATCGCCAGCTGGGTGTTTTTCGGACTTCTCATCTTCACGCTGTTGGCATTCTTCTCGAACAACAACGGCGACGCCGATGAGTTCGTTTCCTACTCCGAGTACCGCGAACGGCTCGAGGAAGGCGTTGTCTTCGCCGTCGAGCGCGACAACACCACCGGCGACATTCTCTTCGAACTCGACGACGACTCCGGCGTTGTGTTTGCTACTCGAGGACCCACCGAAGCATTCGAGGAAGAGCTTGAACTCCTCGACGCCAACGTGCCATCGACCGATGCTGAGGGCAGCGGTGTCACCTTCATCAACAGCACCCCTGGTGTCCTTGGTCAGCTGCTCTTCTTCTTGCTCCCCGTTGGTCTCCTCATTCTCTTCTTCGTGTGGATGCAGCGTCGAGCGCAAGGTCAAATGGGCGGAATAATGTCCGTCGGCCGCTCAAAGGCCAAGACCTACACCACCGAACGTCCAGCCACGACGTTCGATGACGTGGCCGGTTACGAAGGCGTCAAGCGCGAGATCACCGAGGTTGTTGACTTCCTCCGGACCCCAGATCGATTCAGCGAGATCGGCGCCCGCACCCCAAAGGGCATGCTCCTCGTCGGTCCTCCAGGAACCGGTAAGACCCTCATCGCACGAGCCGTCGCAGGCGAGGCGGGCGTCCCATTCATGTCGGTCACCGGATCGGACTTCATGGAAATGTTCGTCGGCGTCGGCGCCAGCCGTGTTCGCGACCTTTTCGAAAATGCACGCAAGCTCGGCCGGGCCATCATCTTCATCGATGAGATCGATTCCATTGGTCGCAAGCGTGGCGCAGGCCTCGGCGGCGGACACGACGAGCGAGAGCAGACACTCAACCAGATGCTCGCTGAGATGGACGGCTTCGAAGCCTCCGAAGGCATCATCATGATGGCGGCGACAAACCGCCCGGACATTCTTGATCCAGCGTTGCTTCGCCCAGGCCGCTTCGACCGTCAGGTCGTCGTTCCGCTTCCGGAGCTCGAAGACCGCAAGGAAATCCTCGCTGTTCACCTGAAGGGCAAGAACCACGCTCCCGACCTCGATGTTCACGTCATTGCACGCGGCACCCCGGGCATGAGCGGTGCGGATCTCGCCAACCTCGTAAACGAAGCCGCACTGTTCGCCGTCCGTGCTGGCGACAAGAAGATCAACATGACCCACTTCGAGCAGGCTCGTGACCGAGTCCTCCTCGGAATCGAACGGTCGTCCATGGTTCAGACCGAAGAAGAGGTCGAGCGCACTGCCTACCACGAAGCCGGACACGCACTTTGTGCTGCGGTTCAGGACAACCACGATCCGGTCCACAAGGTCACCATCATTCCAACCGGCATGGCACTCGGCGTCACCATGACGCTGCCGACCAACGACCGGCACTCGATGGACAAAGACGAAGCCGAAGCAATGATGGTCATGGCTATGGGTGGCCGCGTCGCAGAGAAGCTCGTGTTCAACGAGTCCTCCTCGGGCGCAGCCAACGACCTGCAGCAAGCGACCAACATGGCACGCCGCATGGTTACCGAATGGGGTATGAGCGAAGCGGTTGGCCCAATGTCGCTCGCCGACGGCGGACCGGTCTTCCTCGGAGACGGCATCTCCAGCTCGAAGGGCCACTCCGAGTACATGGACAAGCTCATCGATGAGGAAACCCGTCGAATTCTGGTCGAAGCCGAGGAACGCTGCGGAGAACTCCTCACCAAGTATCGCAACGGCCTCGATCTCATTGCACGAGCACTCCTCGAACATGAGAGCATCAGCGGCGACGAGGTATACCGCCTGTTGAACCTCTCGGGCGCAAACCTCGAGCTGCCAGGCCACACATCGCTTACCGATGCTGTTTCCATGCAGAACGGTGACACGCCTTCTGACGCACCGATCGAGCCAGTCCTCGACTCGGTGAAGCAGAGCGACACGTTCGCCGACTAAGACGACCGACTAATCGCCACGGAACCATACGACCATGACCCAAGTGCTTATCGTCGTAGCCGTGGCGATTGTCGCGCTCGCCGTCGGTGCCTACGTCCAACGCAAGGCACCAAACGACGCTCCAACAGCCCCGACACGCCACACAACGCCAGAGCAGATAGATCGCAACGACTTCAATAACCCTGATGCGCCATGGCTCGTTGCGGTGTTCACTTCAGCGTCGTGCGATACCTGCGCAAAGGTCTGGACATCCACCCAGCTCCTCGCAAGCGCTGACGTGGCAGTCCAGAACGTCGAGGTGAAGTCCGACTCTGAGCTGCACAAGCGTTACCACATCACCGCGGTTCCCTCGGTTGTGATCGCCGATGCTGAAGGCGTTGCCCGAGGGTCATTCCTCGGACCACCGAGCTCAAGCGAGCTTTGGGAAAAGCTCAACGAGCTTCGGAGCTAACCACGGACGAAACGCCCCGCCAGCGGTGCGTTTGCTACTCGACAGCGACGACAGCAGCCTCTGGAAGCAACGGCGCCCAGGAACGAGAGCTCAGGCCGGTGATCTCTCTGGTGGCAACCACAGGGCCGCTCGCATCGAGCGTCAACGAATACCGTCCGGTTCCGACTTCAGCGAGAGGAACGCGAGTGGTTCGCTGCGGACCAACTTCGAGTTCGATCTCGCGGCTCGCCCCATCGATCGCGACGGTCGCAACCACCGTCACAAACGTATCGTCCGCGGGATTGAAGATATGGAGCGCAGAACGCTCATCCTCTTCGGCGATGTCGACCGTTGTAAAGAGCTGGTCAGAGGCGACTGGCTGACCGAGCGATGCAGCGAAGCCGGTGTTGGGGACGTCCACCTCAGTCACCTCGATCACCTCGTTGTCAGGGTCAGCTTCTTCGACTTCGGGCCGTTGCTCCATGCCAACAACGATTCGTGATCCGTCGCTCGCTCGAGCGACGAGAGAGAACGATGACACCCCTGCCAAGCGGCCTTCAGCGACCAGATCGACAACATCGTTTTGGCCACCCTGCAAGATCACTTGGAACGGCTCGACGAAGCGCTCGGCTCCGGCGGGAAACACTTCGATATCGACTTGTATCTCGTTCTCGTTTGGGTTCACCACGACAAGACCTGCCGGTCCAGCAGCCGGAGTGACTCCTGCGAAGGTCCACTCTGGCGCTGCGGTTGGAGCTCCCGAGATGACACTCAACCCTTGCGGCGCTCCCTCACCATCGAACGACAAGATTCCCTCGACGATCACGCGCCCTGTTCGCACTCGAACAAAGGAGGTGATGTTCTCAGACGACGCAACCACCTCGGAGACGTCGATAACTCGAGAAGCTCTCGACGGGATTGTCAGTCCGACCAGGTCTTCTGGGGTGCGAGTGCCGACCTCGGAAACAAAGTCGATGTCGACGGTCGCAAAGTCAGGGAACGGATTGAAGACAACGAGTTGCAGGCCTGAGCCGGGCACCGTGGATCCAGATGTCACGACCCACTCGGTAGAAGCTTCTGATGCACAGGCGGTTCGCGCAACACCGGTCGGTCCCGATGAGATCTTGTCGACCAGCACTCCCCCACGGTCCACCTCGATCGCTGCCGAGACGTTGGCGCCGTCGGGCGCGAGATCAGCGAGGCGGAGGCTTTCGATCGAGAGCGCCGGAAGCTCAATGACCTGTTCGACAACCGGCGCATCGATGATTGCATCGGGCGACCCTTCGAATACTGAAACGATCGCCCGGGCTGTCTCGACACCGGTATTGGCCATGACGATCTCCGAATCGGCTTGGCCATCGGCGCCGGTAGCAGCGGCGCAGAACCAGGTCGATGAGAGCGCCGAAGCGTCAGCGACCGACGAGACCGCTGCCACCGCTGTTGCTTCTGCTTCGGTCTCGGTGGATTCGAGCCCCCGATCGATCAACACAGCCCCCACGAGCAAGCCGATAACGACCACGAGGCCTGGGACACGGAATACCTTCATCGGACGACCTCATCGGATCGCACGACCTCGATGTCCGCACGCCTGGCTCGACGTTCGGAGGCGAAGAGGAAACGCCGCGCCATGAACAGCAGCGCCCAACCAACGCTTTGGACGATGATGATGAGCTGGTGGCTGACCGGAGTTGCAAAGGACAGCTCGGCGGCGGTGCTCGGCGTCGATGCGGTCTCAAAAGCCAACGCAGAGTCGCCAATATCGATGCGTGGTGCGACTTGGCCGTCGACGGTGAACGTCCAGTTCGGCGACGGGTCCCACGCAGCAAATATGTCTCGCCCATCTCTCGTCTGACCCTGAAACGTGTCGTGGTCAACCCGTTGAACGACAGCGGGTTGTGCATCTTCAATACGAAGCGGATCGAGCGTCGCTGGAGCGACTGCGCTGTTGACCGGTGCCCACGCGGTGTTGCGGTAGATCGTGACCGCAGGGTTCACGACGCCATCTCTGACGAGGTCGAGTTGGCCGTTGAGCGCAGCGGTCTCCTCGTCGGTGACGACGTTGCTCCGAGAGATTTCTGGGACCGGAGCTTGTTGATCGACGACCACGATATAGCGGACACCGAACTCCGAAAGTTCGCGCCCAAGGCGTGATGTGCGGCCGCCGATACCAGCGTCGATCGTGTCACCGAGGGCAGCTGTAGCTCCGCTATCGAGGCCGCCCCAGAGCGCACGAATGTCGGGGGCACCATCGAGCGATGTGGCCCACGCAAGGTTGTTCTCTGTAGGAATCGACGCACCACCAAGGACGTGCGCATCGGCAATCCACAGGACGCGATAGGTACCGTCGTCCCCTTCGGTCTCGATCGAGCTCAGCGTCGTGGACAAGTCGACTCGAGCCAACTCCCAGCGTCCTGACGATGCAACTTCGAGAAGCGGCACACCAGCAACAGCGACGCCAACAACAGCAATCGCCGACGCGAACAAGATTCGAAACCGGGCCCCTTTGAGGTCGACTTCAGCGGTGACAGCGGTGAGGCCGCCGAGCACGGCGAATCCCAGAGCTACTGGCGCGAGGAGAACTTCGAGTACCGGCATCCCTACGGGCATCCAGCCGCGGATCACGAGCCAGGCAAGTGCGAAGCTCAGCAACATTGCGCCCCAGACTCGCATAGCCCAGGTGAACTTTTGACCGACGCCGAACAACAACGGCAGCAGGGCCGGCGCAAACACAGACCAACCGAGGATCGAAGAGCCGACAGGACCGTTCGACATGGTCAAAATATCGGTCAGAGAAGTGTTGGTGTCCACCGGTGCACTCGCACTTGCGAACTGTTCCCATGTCGCGATACCGAGCAAGTTCGGAGCGTTGACGATGACTGCGCCGACCAGGCTTAGCAGACCGACTGCGACGATCTGGAAGACGCCGCGCATGTCGCCTGACAGCAACGATCCAAGGACCAGTCCGGTGACCAGAATGACCACGCTCAGAAGAACGAACGGCGTGAACGCGGTGAGGATTGCCAGCGTAAAAGTGAGCGCAACCATTGCAGTACCGGTGTTGCGACGTCGACCCAGCATGACCGTGATCGCCCCTTCGGGCTGAGCAACGGCAACGAAGTTCGCAAAGATCCACGGCATGGCGGCATACAACCACAATGCGGAAGCCGATCCGCCCGAGATTGCGTTGTACGGCAGCGGTGACGCAGCGTAGAGGAGTCCAGAAGCAACCGGTGCCCAGTCACTGCGAGAGCGATGGAAGAGCCGCCATGCGCCGATCACACCGATCGGCAGTGGGGCGATGATGATAAAGAACTCGAGGGCGCTGGCCGAACCCAGCAGGATCAGCCCAGCAAGATCGAGAAGCGGCAACGCAAACGACGCGAATCCTTCGCTTCCCATACCCCAGACTCGCAACCCGCTCTGCCAGTCGCCGGTGAGGGTTCCAAGTTCTTCTGGGATTGCCCGGAACTCGCCAATTTCGGGAATCGCGGTCGAGAACAACCGACGGCCACCGAAGAGCAACAACGCTCCGATGGCAATACCGCCGGCACCTCGAACGATCGAAAGTGTCGACCCGTCGCCCTTCTCGGTAGCAACTTCCCGCTCGGCCACGCGCCGATCGATGCTCGATGACAACCGGATCGATCCTCGTTGGCGGGCCAGGACGACATCGCCGGGGTCAAATCTCTCGTTGCTTGTAAGTAGCCCGCGTCGGCGAGACAACGACCCCATGCGCGAAAGGTTCCAGATCCACGCGCCTGGAATTGCGAGCACGTCACCGAGGTCGAACCTGGCGAGCGCCACCACCATCTCGATGAGATGCAGCACAGCGAAGCTGATCAGAATGCCTGGGATTGAACTTGTCGGCGCAGCGGCGAGCACCGATCGCATCTGGCGACCTCGGTGGAGCTTGTCTGTAGTAGCGCCCTCGCGTCCAGCGAATGCACCTCGATGGCGGGCAAGGCCGCTGCTCGCGATGGCGACCTGACCGCCGACGCTGCGAGCCCGTAGTGCAATATCGTGCGCCTCGCCATGCCATCGCACGTCCTCATCGAAGCCGCCGATGGACACGAAGAAGTCTCTGTCGACGAGCAGGCACGCGGTCGACGTCCCGAAGTTGTCGACAATGCGGTCTTGCTGGCCCTGGTCGAGGTCACCGGCTCTGACAGCTTCATCGACCTCACCGAAACGATCGGCGTAGAAGCCGGTCGGCATCAGACGTTCAGGGTCGCTCCAGTCCAACAACTTGGCGCCGACGAGCGTGGATGTCTCACCACGCCGGAGCCACTCGCGAACGAGCGCCGAAATGGTTCCTGGCTCCATGGCGGCATCATCGTGGAGGATCAGCATCAACGGCTCGTCGCTCGACTCCGCCACGGCATTGATCTTTTCTCCAAAGCCGGTGTTGTCGGCGCTGCGGACGAGATCGACGTGGTCGAGCTCCCCCGCATGGCGTTGCAACAGCGGCCCATCGGATTCGCCGTGCACGATCGTCACCGCGACGGCCGGATAGTCCTGTGCTGCCAACCCGGAAATCACGTCATCGAACCATGGCCCGGGGTCGATTGCGGGCATGATGACCCGAACTTCGGGCGGCGCGGTTTGGTCCGCGGAGATGTTGTCGGATCCCGATGGCACAGCTCCGATACGCTACTGCTTCAGACGCCTCTCCGGCCAGCACGGCAAGGGGTTTCCTCCCCGGTGGATTTCGACGACACCACAGAAGTACTTATATCGGCCGTATTCCTACCGAAGCACGCCAGATGACCGCAGAATGGAGGTGTGGTGCGATCTCTCATTACCGGAGCTTCCGGCTTTGCCGGCCGGGCGTTGCTCGAACACCTCACCGATTCCGGTGACGAGGTTGTCAGCTGGTCACGAGCCACAGGGGATCCCGATATCACCGATCGGAAAGCGGTCGCTGAAGCGATCGAAACCGCAGCGGTCGACGTTATCTATCATCTCGCTGCGCAGTCACACGTCCCTACCGCGTGGAGTGACCCCGTCTCTACCCTCCGCATCAATGTCGAGGGCACCCAGAACGTTCTCGACGCCGCGCTCACCGCGAACCGTCCTCGTGTACTCGTCGTGACAAGCGCCGAGGTCTACGGTGCGGTCGAGCCCGAACATCTCCCAATCACCGAACACACGCCTCTACGCCCATCGAATCCGTACGCGGCGAGCAAAGCTGCCGCCGATGCGATCGCCCTCGCTGCACACCTCGGCCGCGACCTCGACGTCGTGCGCCTTCGATCGTTCAACCATTTTGGGCCGGGACAAGATCCGAGCTTTGTAAGCCCGGGGTTTGCCCGGCGAATCGCCATCGCCGCGAGGGACGGCCACTCGAGCATCGAGGTTGGGGCGCTCGACGTGCGGCGAGACTTTTGCGATGTTCGAGACGTCGTTCGCGCCTACCGGCTCGCCGCTATCGATGGAGTATCCGGAGAGGTCTACAACGTGTGCAGCGGTGCAGATCGGCCAATCCGCGACATCGCTGATGCCTTCGTAGAACGATCCGGAGCAGACATTGCGTTCGTGCAGTCACCGGACTTCCTTCGCAACGTCGACTCCCCTGTCGTTCGAGGGTCAGCGGAGCGACTCGCTGAGCACACCGGATGGGCGCCAGCGATACCGTTCGATCAGACCATCGATGACATCTACGCAGAAGCCCTACGCAATCTCGACTCCGGGAGTTCGAAGTGACGAACACAAAAGCGCCAAAGATCGCCGTAATCTCGGGCGGAGTTGGCGCAGCGCGGTTCCTGCGAGGCCTCATCGATGTCACCGATGCGAGTCAGATCACGGCGATCGTCAACGTTGCCGATGACATGGTGCTGAACGGGCTATCCATCAGCCCCGACATCGATACCGTCACCTACACCCTTGCCGACGCCATCGATCCCGAGCGGGGTTGGGGGCTCCGGGATGAAACGTGGTCGGCAATGAACGCACTCGCTCGATATGGCAAACGCAATTGGTTCTCGCTCGGCGATAGTGACCTCGCGACGCACATGGAACGCACAGCTCGACTCGACGAAGGGTCCACGCTCACCGAGATCACCGCCGATATTGCGCGGGCCTGGGATGTCGCTGTCTCGGTCCTCCCGGTCACCAACGACAGAGTGTCGACGTTTGTGACCCGCGCCGACACCGGCGAGGAGATCTCCTTCCAGGAGTACTTCGTCGGCCTCCAGCACAACGAAGCGATCTCTTCGGTTCGCTTCGACAACATCGAGCACACCACCGCGACACCCGAAGCGGTTGCAGCGATCACCAACGCTGACGCTGTATTCATTGCTCCATCGAACCCGATCGTCTCCATCGCACCGGTGCTCGGTGTGCCGGGAATTCTCGAAGCACTCGACGCCCGTCGGGGCCCATCGATCGCCATCTCACCCATCGTTGGTGGCGTTGCGTTGAAAGGCCCAGCGGCACACATGCTCAGCCAGCTCGGACACGACGCAGACTCGACCGGCGTTGCCGCCCTTTGGAGCACGATCATCGATGTCCTACTGATCGATGATGTCGACGCGCACCGCAGCGCCGCCGTTGCGAGCCTCGGCGTGACCCCCTATGTCACCGACACGATCATGGCGACGCCCGAACGACGAGAACGCTTGGCGCGAACCGCGCTCACCGCAGCCAACCTGAGAGGAATGACCTCATGAATGGTCTCCAGATTTTCCCGATTCCTGGACTTCCCGAATTCGTACCTGGCGATGACCTCGCCGGAATGCTCGCCGCGCGAGACGAGATCCAAGATGGCGACGTTCTCGTGGTCACTCAGAAAATCGTCTCCAAGGCAGAGGGACGAATCGTCCCTGTCGACACCGAAGATCCCCGTGGGCACAAGGCAATCGTCGAGGAGGAATCGGTGCGGGTACTCCGGCGAAGAGGGGAACTCATCATCAGCGAGACCAGCCATGGCTTTGTTTGCGCGAACGCCGGCGTTGACCTCTCCAACGTGCAGGAAGGTCACGCTGCACTTCTGCCCATCGACTCGGACCGTTCAGCTCGGCGAATACGCGACGTCGTTCGAGGAGTCGCTGGTATCGAGATTGGTGTGATCATCTCCGATACCTTTGGGCGCCCGTGGCGACGAGGCGTTACCGACGTGGCACTCGGTTCGGCCGGAATCGGTCCGATTCTCGATCTACGCGGCACCAATGATTCGCTCGGTAGAGAGCTGATGGTCACCGAAGTCTGCGTGGTCGACGAGCTCGCTGCAGCTGCTGACCTCGTCATGGGCAAGAGCGAAGGTTTCGGTGCAGCTATCATTCGCGGAGTTCCCGCCGATTGGTTTCGTAGCGGGAGCGTCGTCGACGAGATCGTACGAAGCCCCGCAGAAGATCTGTTTCGCTAGGAGAGTTCCCAATCATGTCAACGAACGCCATACCTACTGGCGGCCCAACCGCCGCGATCGTTAGCGGCTACTTCAGCCCACTACACGTCGGGCACCTCGACATGATCGATGGCGCCGCCGAACTCGCTGACAAGGTGTTCGTCATCGTCAACAACAACGCACAGCAAGAGATCAAAAAGGGCAAGGTCATCATCGACGAGGCAGACCGCCTCCGAGTGGTGCTTGCACTCGCCGCAGTCGACCACGCAATCATTGCGGTCGATGACGACCGGACAGTGTCCGCTTCGTTACGCCAGCTCGCCGAGACCTTCAGCGATCATCGGTTGATCTTCGCGAATGGTGGAGATCGCATCCCCGATTTCGTCCCTGAATCGGCGGTCTGCGACGAGCACGGGATCGAACTCGTCTTCGGCGTCGGTGGCAACGAAAAGGCCGACTCTTCGAGCCGCATCAACGTTGAGCTGGGACTTGAGGACGAACAGAGCGCTCCGCCAAGCGCAACGACCTAGTTCGCTATCGCTACGAGGCGATGAATCGCCGCACGGAGATGACTACTCGTCGTCGCCGTCTGCGTCGTCGTCGCCCGACGCTCCAGGAACCTGTTCCTCGAGCGTGGTGCGGTTGATTGGGAAACCATCGGCGTCGAGGATCTCTTCGCCCTCTGCATCGATAAGGTTTCCGTCTTCGTTGAATCCAATGCCCGCTGCGTCGAGCTGGTCCTCGATGCTGTCGAGGCCAAAGGTGTCGAAGACGTTGGGCGACGAGGCTTCAGCAGCTGCAACCGCGTCGGCTGGAGGAGCTGGAATATCGAAGCCTGCGGGAGCGAGGGCGATCACGTAACCGGTCTGGTCGCTCGTGAAGCGAGTGTCTTCGAGGTCTTCGGTGAAGATCTCTTCAGGGGTGTCTGCACCAGGAGCGAAGCGAGCGACCTGAAGGATTGCTTCTTCGCCATTGCATTCGACACCGGCAGCAAGTGCTGGGCGGTCGGTGAAGGTGAGCGCTTCGTCGCCATCGAACTGAGCGGTGGTCGCCTCGAGGAAGACCGACCACGTGGCGTTGTTTCCGGTGGCAGTCGAGCTAAATGGATGCAGGTGGACAACGCCATCGCTGTGCGTGTGGATACCTGAGTTTGCGAGCTGCGGGTCGACCAATGGGGCTTGGAAGCCATCGATCGTGCAGTCGTAGATGCCGTATGGCAGGTGCCAGTGATCGTTGAACGATGGCGATAGCGCCTCGACGTCACGTGCCTGCCACGAGAAGGCCACCAGCGCCGTGCCGAGAACGATGATGCCGAGCATCATCATTTGGAACCCGATAGGACGCTTTTCGCGACCCACTGAAGCATTTGGAGTTGCTCCGGCCTTGGCCGCCTTGGCGACCTTTTTGGAGGAATCGGAGCTGGAGTCTTTGGAGGAATCTGAACGAGCCACGTAATAACGCTAGCGGGTATTACACCGCTTGAAAGGACACCTCGAAGAACCTTCGAGAATCCTCAACTTCGTCTTCAGCAAAGGAAAGGTTATCGACCGCCCGGCCGTCGGTAAACGACTACGAAATCAGGCGAGAAAACACTGATTCGTAGGCCTCAGCAGCGCGACGAGGTGTCGTCCATTGCTCGACCCATGCGCGTCCGCTGCTCCCCATCGCTTCCATTTCAGATTCTGAACTGAGGATGGATCGAAGTGAATCGACGAGCGGATTGACCACATCGGGCGGGACCGAATGCCCGGCGCCAGCCTCGACCACGACGCGACCGACCTCGGTACCTTCATCGACGCTTGCGACGACCGGCCGTTCGACCGCCAAGATCTTGTAAAGCTTCGATGGGACACTCGACCAGGCCAGGCCTTCTCGCAGCGGGATGACGTGAACGTCTGCTGCGGAAAGGACCTCAGGCACGCGTTCGACCGGCTGGTACGGGATAACCCGGAAATTATCGAGACCTTCTGCTCGACGACGAACTTCACCTATTGCCGACCCTCCCCCGTTCACCACGAACACGAGATCGGGAATGTCTGTCATCTGACGAGCCGCGTCGGCGAGCAGCTCGATCGACTGGCTAAAGCCGACGTTCCCGCAGTACATGACGACTCTTTTGCCCTCAAGGCCGTACTCGCGCCTGTAGGAGTTTTCTTTCTCCATTGGCTCGAAGGTCGAGATATCGACGAAGTTCGGGATGATCTCTGTGGCCGAATCGGTCTTTCGCTCGACGTTGCGTTGCATCTCTTCGCTCAGGACCGTCACGACGTCAGCTCGGTCGTAGACGAACTTCTCGAGTTTCTTCGCAACCTCGATGACCTTCGGGTTCGAGATGGTGCCGGTCTCGATCGCAACATCGGGAAAGACATCTTGAATGTTGAACACGAATGGGCAGCGCCGGCGCTTTGCCGCAAGCCATCCTGCAACACCGAGCGAGAGCGGCGGCGACATCGCAAAAACGACGTCGGGGTTAAATCGGTCGATAACGGCACTCCCGAGGCCGATCGCTGTAAAGCCTGCGAATGCGGCAGCTCGGGCCGCAATATTGGTCTTGTCGGTCGGAAACGGGTGAACGCGAGTGATCTCGCCCCACGGGCGTTGCTCCGTTCGCGTCATTTGGCCGTCCCAGCCCTGCTCGACCGCATGGTTTCGATACCACGGCAGCGCGGTGATCACGTGCAGCTCATGACCCATCTCACCAAGGTTGTTCACGATCGCGCTCATGAACTCACCAGTTGGGGCGCTATCGGGTTCAAAATGGGGACAGAGGACCTGAATTCTCACCGCTCAAATGCTAGGCGATGGCCTGCGAATATACGCGCTGCTGCTGCTGCGCCGTCGAGTTAAGGCTGTACCGAGCTGCGTTCTTGAAGCCTCGTGCGACGGCCTGAGATCGCTCGACAGGGCTAAATCGTTTGACCATCGCGTCAGCCCACGCCGTGCGGTCATCTGGATCGAGGAGCAGCGCTCCGTCGCCCGCAACCTCGGGCAAGGCCGTCACATTTGAACTGATCACGGGCACGCCGTAGTGCTGAGCTTCGAGAACCGGCAGGCCAAACCCTTCGTATCGGGAGGGAAAGACCACCGCGTCTGCCGACCGGTACAAAACGTCGAGGTCGTGTTTTGAAACGTGCCCGAGCATTCGTATTCGCGGAGAAACAGACGCCGCCTTTGCGACCAATGCATCGTGGTCTCGGCCGATCGCGCCGACCGATATGAGCTGAAGATCTGGATCACGTTTGAGCGCATCGCCGAACGCATCGAAGAGGAACGAGTGGTTCTTATGGCCGAGCGTCATCGCCGGGAACAACACGATCGGCCCATCGGCGACAATCGCTTCCAAACGCATCGATCGTTCGATAGGACCAGCGAGGTCGACCGGCTCAGCGAACGCCGAGACGGTCTGCACCCGGCGCGGATCGAGGTCGAATCGAGAAATGATCTGTTCTCTCACCCAGTTGCTCGGGGTGGCGATGACCGCCGAGCGCTCGATCGCTGCCGGAATTGCGCTTCGAAGGAATCGAACCTTGGCCGGAGAGAAATTTTCCGGCTGATCGAGTGGCTGTAAGTCGTGGATCGTCACGACCGATGGCACTGTTGAGTCGAAAGGCACGGTGCCACCGAGATGATGCAGAACATCGAGCTCGACCGCCCGGGTTGCTGATGGCAGCACCGTACGTTCCACCACGACCCGTTGCGCTCGTGGAATCGGTCCTGGCCGCACGACGTGGCTCACCATTGAAGACCGCTGGCCGCTCGGCTTTACCGCTTCGATTCCCGGCGTCGTCCCGAACAAGTGGAGCGTGAGATCCGAATCCAGATCTGCATCAGCGTCGCCGTCGTGATTCGAGAGCGATCGAAGGACGCGTCGAGCATACGACTCTGTCCCTCCCACGTGTCCGGGTCGGAGCCACAGCAGGTTGACGCCGACCGATGTCGGCCCGACCACGTTCACGAGAGCATCCTGTAGAGATCAGCGGTTCGCTTTGCTGTTTCAGACCATCGGAATGTCGCTGCCCGAAGCTTTCCTCGTTTGCCCATCGCCTCGCGTTCAGCCGGTGACTCGAGAAGTTGTCCGATCGCATCGGCGATGGCCCGTTCCGAACGAGTGTCGACAGCGAGACCAGCGTCGCCGAGAATCTCTGCTGGTGCCGTCGCCTGGGTTGTCACAACTGGCGTGCCTTGTGCCATCGCTTCGAGGACCGGCAACCCAAAGCCCTCGAAATGACTTGGATACGCAAGGATTGTCGCGGCGCCCATCAACGGTTCGACCTGCCCCTCGGGAATTCGTCCAAGAATGCGGGCCCCTGGGACCGAGACATCACCCCACCCGGCCGGACCGGCGACGAGCAGTGGAAGGTCCGGGTGGCGTTCCATTGCGCGAGCGAGCGTCTCGAGGTTTTTTCGCGGTTCGAGCGTCCCGACGAAGAGAACGAATTCGTCAGGCAAGTCGTAGGTGCTGCGGGCGCGCTCGATTGCCGACGCTGTCGCTGCTTCAAGGTCGATACCCCAAGGAACAACGTGAATTCGGCGTTCGGAGATACCTCTTGCGGCACAGTCATCGGCGGTTGTTTGCGACGGGACGATCACACTCACCTGGTCATGGATAACCCGATCGAGGAACCGGAGAAAGAACGCCACGCCATTGGGCGTGAACCACTCCGGATGGCGGACGAAGGCAAGATCGTGGATCGTTGCGATCAGGGGCATCTCAGTGGCTGGAAGAACATACGCCGGTGCGTGAACGATATCGGCCTCGACCCAACGATCGAGGTTCGGTTTTGTCGCTCGGCTCCACACCTCGGTGAGGGCTCTGCCGGGGACCGGCACGTGAACCGTCTCGAGTCCGTCGGGAAGATCGAGGGTGGGCTCGACGCGATGTTTGCCACGGACGCCGACGATATCGACGTCGGTGTGCTCGATCAAGGACGAGATGAGATCGTTGGTCGCACGCGCCGTACCGCCTGGAACGCTGTTCCAGTTCTGCTCGACGAGGATCGCGGCGCGGGTCACCGAACCGACATTACTGCGTCCGCCGAGAGCTACTGAGCGTCCTCGGAGAGGAGTTGACGGAAGTACTCAATGGTGTGGGTCAACCCTTCGCGAAGTTGAATCTGGGGTTCCCAGCCAAGGTTCTCTCGCGCCTTGGTGATGTCGGGCTTGCGCTGCATTGGATCGTCGACGGGCAGGTCGTGGTACGTGACCTTCGAGCCAGTATCGACCATCTCGGTCACCATCTCTGCAAGCTCACTGATCGTGAACTCGTTGGTGTTGCCAATGTTGACCGGCGTGTTGACATCGGAATCCAACAACGCGAGAAACCCGCGGATCTCGTCTTTGACGTAGGTGAAGCTCCGGGTTTGAGAACCGTCGCCGTAGATCGTGAGGTCGTCACCCTGAAGCGCCTGAACAATAAAGTTCGAAACGACACGGCCATCATTGGGGCGCATGCGCGGCCCGTACGTGTTGAAGATGCGAACGATTCGCGTATCGAGGCCATGGTGGGTGTGGTACGCCATCGTCATTGCTTCGGAGAAGCGCTTTGCTTCGTCGTAGCAACCACGAGGTCCGACCGGGTTTACGTTGCCCCAGTACTCCTCGGTTTGTGGGTGAACCATTGGATCCCCATACACCTCGGATGTGGAAGCCATAAAGAACTTCGCGTCCTTTGCCTTGGCCAATCCCAATGCGTTGTGTGTTCCGAGCGAACCAACCTTGAGCGTCTGGATTGGCATTTCGAGGTAGTCGATCGGCGATGCAGGCGAGGCGAAGTGCATCACTGCATCGACGTCACCGGGAACCCACATGTAGTTCGATACATCGGCATTGACGAACTCGAAGCGCTCGTTGCCGAAGTTGTGTTCGATGTTGCGGGTCTCGCCGGTAACGAGATTGTCCATCGCAACGACGCTGTCGCCGCGGGCGAGCAGGGCATCGCCAAGATGCGAGCCCAGAAACCCGGCTCCGCCGGTGATTACGACACGAGCCATTTATGAACGACCGATTCCTTGGTACGTGAAGCCGCGGCGGCGGACCGCTCCGCGGTCCAACAGGTTTCGAGCATCGACGATGTGCTTGTTCGCCATGACTTCGGAGATCTTGTCGAGATCGACGAACTTGAACTCTTCCCACTCGGTGAGAATCGCGAGGACCTCGGCACCTTCGGCGGCCGCATATGCATCATCGACAATCTCAACCTCAGGGATTGGGCAATCCTTGCCAACCGGGTCGTACGCCTTGACGATCGCTCCAGCCTCGACGAGGCGAGACACGATCTCGATCGATGGCGAGTCACGCATGTCATCGGTGCCGGCCTTGAAGGTCAACCCGAGAACACCAATGTTGACGCCCTTGAGCGAGTCTCCAGCGGCCAGCTTGATCTTCTCGACGACACGATCGAACTGCTGATCGTTGACTTCGATAACACCCTTGAGGAACGCAAAGTCGTAGCCAGCATCCTCGGCAATACCGATCATTGCCTTGGTGTCCTTCGGGAAGCATGAGCCGCCCCAACCCGGACCTGGCTTCAAGAAGTGATGACCAATACGAGAGTCGTAGCCAATACCCATGAGAACGTCGGCAACATCGGCACCCGCTGCTTCACAGACCGCCGCTACAGCGTTCGCGAAGGAAATCTTGGTTGCGAGGAATGCGTTCGCCGCGTACTTGCACGTCTCGGCCGATGCAGGATCGGTGATCAGGATCGGTGCACGAACACCGAGGTACAGCGCGGCGACGCGAGACGCAGCGCCTCGGTCTTCAGCACCGATGACAACACGGTCAGGGTTCAAGAAGTCGCCAACCGCTGAGCCTTCGCGCAGGAACTCCGGGTTCGAAACAACATGGACATCGGGCCGGTTCATCGCACGCTCGACCAGCAGTGTCGAGCCGACAGGAACCGTCGACTTGTTCACAACGATCGCACCGCGATCCAAGAACGGAGCAATCTCCTTGGCCGCAGCTTCGACATAGGACAGGTCCGCACGGCCATCAGCACCCTGTGGCGTTGGCACACACAGGTAGATGAACTCGCGTCCCTTGACGGCAGCCTCAGCGCCCAGAACAAAGTCCAAGCGACCAGCCTTCTGGTTCTCTTGGACGATCGTTTCCAACCCATCCTCGTGAATTGGGATCTCTCCCCGCTTCAACATATCGACCTTCGACTGGTCGATATCTGCGCACATCACATCGTGGCCAAGCTGGGCAAAACACGCGCCAGTGGTCAAACCCACATAGCCCGTACCAACAACCGCAATCCGCGAAGTTGATTGAATCTCAGTAACTGCCATCTTCAGACGTTTCCTTTGTTCATCCGCCGGTAGAAGTACAGCCGATCCCTTCCGGCGGGCGCCCACGAACAACAGTGCTCGGGGGGTTCGGGGTAACTTGGTCAGCCGCCGGGGGATCGATCAGTTCGGCTTCAGTAGACGAGGGTAGGTCGTTCTCATCCTCTGTGGCAAAAGCTGGGACCGATGTCTCACCTGCTTGACCATCGACACCGTCGTCGTCCAATCCGTCTGTCTCCACGGTGCTCGTCGGGGCCGTCTCGCCTGCTGTGACACCAGAACCTCCCGGAACACCGGCCGCGGCGTCGGCGAGTGCCGTAGCGAGCGCCGGGGCTACGTCGGTTTCGGCTCGAGGAAAGACCCGTACACCAGAGAAATCGGGCCCGACTTCGAGTCGCAGAACCGCTCCGTCCTCAACCACAAAACGTGGAGCCGTCTCGAGGTATCGCCCGACCAGCAACGCACGATCCTCGTCGGCTGGGTCGAAGCGGATCGTGCTGGCCTCGACGAGGTCGGCATCGACGCTCGCCGCAAGAAAGCCGCGCTCGGCAAGTTCGTCCGCGTGACGGGATTCGGTGCTCCGAACCTCCAGCTCAACCTCCGGTGGTCGCACGCCGTCGTCCCGGCCTTGGAATCGAGCGAGCAAGTCACTCGATCCTTCGGTGAGCAGTTGCTCGCCGAGGTACACCCCGGTCTCGGAAAAGGACGCACCGACCGGGAGCGTGGCGATCTCCAGCGACTCGGTGTCAAAGTCACTAAACGCTGCCGCAAGGTCTGCCATATCGCCGGGCGTGAGTTCCTCGTCGAGTTGCACCGCTTGTGATCCGGCTTCGATGAAACTGCCGATCCGGCTGAGGTCTCGGCGACCGACCGCAAGAATTTCTTCGGTGGTTAGGACGAGGAATTCCTGCTGACGTTCGATGCGCGCAAGATCTGGAGATACAGCAACGAGTTCGACCCATTCGTCTTCGATGAGCTCTTCGAGCGACCGCGCTCGCACGTAACTCAATGATTCACTGCCGTCGAGATTGAAACATCCCGACTCCGCAATCGCGAGACCGGAGCCGAGATCGCGCGTCGGGAATGGGAAGTAGACGGGCACTCCCCCGACGATGTCAACAATGTCGGAGAACCCTGCAAAGTCGACCTGAACAAAATGGTTGATCGGGATCTCGAGGTTTGAGTCGATCGCTGAGATCAGTGATCCAATGCCGCCGACAGCCTGCGTTGCGTTGAGACGAGTCGTTGTACCGCCTTCCACTTCGACGATGAGGTCGCGAGGCAGCGACAGCACCGACGCGGTCCCGGTTGCAGGGTCGAGGCGCGCCACGAGAACCGTGTCCGGGCGGACGATGCCTCGCGCTTCGTCTTCGGTCTCCCGACCAGCGCGGACCGGGTCATCGGGATCGAGACCTTCGGAGCTGTCGACGCCAACGAGGAGGATATTGACCGGCTCGCCGGGATCGCCGCCCTGCGCCAGCACGTCGGGCCCCACACTTATTCTCGGGATCTCGCTGAGAACGACGCTCGCCTGCCAGAACACGAAGGCGGCGGCGAAGCACGCTGCTGAGACCATCACGGCGGCCAGCATGAGCAGCCGTTGCGGCCACGTGCGCCGTGGCTTGCCTCGAAAGCCAACAGGTTGCACATACGCTGCTTCTCGTGCGGGTTCCTGAGCATCAGGAGTGATGAGATCGGCGGAAACCATGCGATCAGTACGCTAGCGCGGCACCCCGAGCCCTCCCAGCCAGTGCGGCGACTTCAACCGATCGAGATTCTGACCTGGGTTAGAAACGTGGCCGCAGGTGGGTGACGTCACCGACGTCGACTCGGTGTTGACGACCATCTACGTCCAAGATGAGCGCTCCTGTTGGATCGACGTCGGTCGCCTTCCCCTCGACGACGTCGGCGCCAACGTCGACGCGAACATCTTGACCAATGGTGACGCAGCGCTCGCGGTATCGATCGGCAAGGCGGTGAACCCCCGATTCGTGCACTGCAGTGAGTTCTGCATCAAAGCGGTAAATGAGGTCGCTTGCGAGCGCGTCGCGATCGATTCGGTCACCCGGAAGGTGGTCGAGTGCCGCAGCATCGGGGAGCTCCACATAGTCCCGTGGTGGCCAGCTGATGTTGCAACCTAGCCCCGCGACCACTCCAGCGAACCCATCATCAGTAGTGACGGCCACACTCAACATGCCACCCAACTTCCGACCATCGAGTTGCTGAACCTCTTCTGAGCTCGGTGGTGCATCGGCTCGACTACCGACCACCACATCGTTTGGCCACTTCAACCCAACGACACGGCCGGTTGCCGCAATGGCGTCCGCTATAGCAACGCCGAGGGCGGTCGGGACGACGTGAGCTGTGGAGGCATCGTCCCATGGGACATAGAACGACACCATCAGACCTCCACCTCGGGCCTGCTCCCACGAGCGGTCGAGGCGCCCACGACCAGCGGTCTGTTCGTCCGCGAGCAAAACGAGCGGAACGAGGGGTTCGGCTGCCGCCGCAGCGACCAGATCAACGTTCGTCGAACCGGTCGTCTCCACCCACGAAACGTGTTGAAATCGACCGGTACACAGCTCGTTACGTTGCACACTGCAGTTTGTCCGACACTTCTCGCCTATCCAACTCGCACGAGGGGCCGCGGTTGGACTACTACATGAGGATGCTAACGAACGTCCTTGTAGCAAATCGCGGCGAAATCGCGGTTCGCGTCATCCGAGCTTGCAAAGAACTAGGAATCACCACGACCGCGGTGTATTCCGAGCTCGACCGGAACGCACTTCACGTGCGACTTGCTGACCAAGCATTCGCGCTCGGCGGCCAGACCGCAGCAGAGAGCTATCTCAATACTGAACGAATGCTCGAGATCATCACCGAGAGCGGTGCCGACGGCGTCCACCCCGGGTACGGCTTCTTCTCCGAGAACGCTGATTTTGCAAGAGCGATCACCGACATGGGTGTCACCTTTATCGGCCCGCCGCCCGAAGCGATTGAAGTCATGGGCGACAAGATTTCCGCTCGCGAAGCTGCCGAGAACGTTGGGGTGTTTGGGGTTCCTGGCACGACCGACCTGATCACCGACCCGGCTCAGGTGCTGACGTTTGGAGAAGACAACGGGTGGCCGGTTGCGATCAAGGCCGCGTATGGCGGTGGCGGTCGAGGCATGAAGGTCGTCGCTGGGCCCGATGAAGTCGAAAGCGCAATCGAATCTGCCCAACGCGAATCGCTCGCATATTTCGGGCGCGACGAGATCTACATGGAGCGTTACCTTTCCGCACCTCGCCACGTCGAGGTCCAGGTCCTCGCAGACACCCATGGAAATGTCGTGTCGCTCGGCACGCGCGACTGCTCGTCGCAGCGTCGTCACCAAAAGCTCATCGAAGAAGCTCCGGCAACGGGTATCGACGACGCCATCCTCCACGACATGAGTGAGGCAGCCAAGAAGGTCGCGGTGGGCTGCGATTACACGAACGCTGGAACGGTCGAGTTCTTGTACGAAGACGGCAGCTTCTACTACTTGGAGATGAACACCCGTCTCCAAGTTGAACACCCCGTGTCCGAGCTCGTAACCGGCATCGACTTGGTGGAACAACAGCTTCGCGTTGCGTCGGGCGAAGAGCTCAGCTTCTCCCAAGAGGACATTACGATCACCGGACATGCGATCGAGATCCGAATCAACGCGGAAGATCCGGCCGAGGGCGCCTTCCTTCCATCGCCGGGCCCAATCACCGAGCTAGCGGCACCCGATGGCTTCGGAACCCGATTCGATACGGGGTACAACTCCGGCGATGAGATCAGCCAGTACTACGACAACCTGATCGGCAAACTGTGCGTCTGGGGACACGATCGCCCAACCGCTATTCGTCGAGCCCTGCGCGCCTTGGATGAACTCGTCATCGAGGGGGTCGCAACCACGATTCCCGCAGACGTCGCCATCCTCGAGAGCGAGGCGTTCCAAGCAAATACGCACTCGACCAACTGGGTCGAAAATGGGCTCGATCTCACCGGTGTACGCTACGAGGGCTCTCCGGCCACCAGCGGAGACGACGACGAACCACTCGTCGAAAAGAACGTGCCCGTCGAAGTCAACGGCCGTCGGTTCGACGTCAAGCTCTGGGTTCCCGAAGGCGGCACAGCCGCCGCCCCTCCAAAGAAGAAAAAG
The DNA here is from genome assembly GCA_964451305.1 of uncultured Acidimicrobiales bacterium. Lineage (GTDB taxonomy): Bacteria > Actinomycetota > Acidimicrobiia > Acidimicrobiales > SHLQ01 > SHLQ01. Next base: position 22,816 of record CAYVHV010000030.1, read on the forward strand.
CGTTCATCGGGCGGAGGGTCGGGTAGCTCGTCAGGCGGCACCGGCGTTATCGAAGCTCCAATGCAGGGCACCATCGTCGGCGTCGAGGTCGAAGCCGGAGACACCGTCGCAGCGGGCGACACCATCGTCGTGCTCGAGGCAATGAAGATGGAAAACGCCATCACCGCAGACATCGACGGAACGATCTCCGAGATCGCCGTAGCCCAGGGCGACTCGGTCGGCGCAGGAGATCTCCTCGCAAAGATCACGCCGTAAGACGCGTCTGGGCGCAGCTGTTCAGAGTGGGTTGAACAGTGCGGACACACCCGCTCAGAACAACCCGCGACAGAACGCCGCGCGCTACTCGGCGGCTTCGGTAAGGGTTTCGCTCAGCGTTGGATGAACGAACAGCGTTTCGGCCAGATCTGTGACCGTGAGCTGGTTCTGCACACACAGGGCAATGACAGAAATGAGTTCAGCAGCGTGGCGGCCAACGATGGACCCTCCGAGGACAACGCCGGTGGCCGGATCGGAGATCAGCTTCACGAAACCACGTGGGTCATCGTTGATCAGCGCTTTAGCCGACGCGGAGAACGGCACCTTCGTCACCCGAACCTTGCGACCAGCTGCGAACGCATCGGCTTCGGAAACACCAACATCGGCGATCTCGGGCTCGGTGAAGATCGCCGAGGCGGCCTTGCTGTAGTTGATATGGCGATGCGGCCTGTCGGCGTGCATCCCCATCATGTGCTCCGCGATCTTGCGGCCTTGCATCGTCGCAACCGACGACAGCGGAAGCTTGCCGGAGAGATCTCCAGCGGCGTAGATGTGCGGGACGCTCGACACGGCGTTGTGATCGATGTTGATAAAGCCCCACTCATGTTCGACACCTGCTGCATCGAGTCCAAGGCTCTCCGAGTTTGGAATCGACCCGATGGCGAGAAGCGCGTGAGAGCTCTCCACGACGCGGCCGTCGTTGCACTTGACGACGACGCGGTCATCCTCACGATCGATGCTCGTCGACCGTGCGCCCTTCAACAGGTTTACGCCGCGATTGATGAAGTTCTTTTCGAGTTCGTATGCAACCTCGGGGTCTTTGTCGGGCAACACGTGTTGGCGACTGACGATGAGGGTCACCTCCGATCCGAGCGAGGTGAACATGTGCACGAACTCCACGCCGGTGACACCGGATCCAACGACGGTCAGGTGCTCGGGGATCTCTGGCGGCGGGTACGCATCGCGGGTGGTGAGGATTCGTTCCCCGTCCGGGTTACACCATTCGGGGATTCGGGGGCGACTGCCCGTCGAGAGAAGGATCTTGTCGGCTGCAAAGGTCTCGACGGTTCCGTCGGTGTGGGTCGCTTCGACGGTCTTGTCGTCGAGTAGCTTCCCGGTGCCTGCAATAATTCGAACGTTTTGACTCGCAAGCAACTCGTTGTTCTTCGCCTCGAGGTCGCCCATGATGTGTGTAAGTCGTTCATCGAGGTTTTCGATGTTGATCGTTGGATCGACCTCTTGGAGTCCCATTCCGGTGCTTCGCCCCAGGAAGGACAGCGCCCCACCGGTTGCGATCATGGCCTTCGACGGTATGCAATCCCAGAGGTGTGCGGCACCCCCGATGACATCGCGCTCAATGATGGTGACTTCGGCACCGAGGCGGGCCGCATAGGTGGCAGCTGAAACACCAGCAGGGCCACCACCAATAACTACAAATCGAGTTGCCATAGGTGCTCAAGACTAGTGCTCTAGCTTCACCATCTGGTGCTCCCCGCCGACTACGATTCGTCCTCGTGACAGCCCTTGCCGCACCCCTCTATATCGCGACAGGCGTTCTGATCCTGGCGGGTCTTGCGAAAGTGAAGCGGCCGTCGGCCACCGCCGCAGCGCTCGTGGAACTGTCGATTCCGGCACCGCTTGTTTCGGCTCGCCTTCTCGGAGCGGCAGAGGTCGTTTTGGGAGTGCTTGCGATCGCTTTGGGAAGTCCGGTGTTGTGGGCGGGTGTGGCGCTGAGTTATGGCGCGTTCACGCTGTTTGTCTTGTGGGCTCTCGGCGACAAGAGCCGGGTGGGTTCCTGCGGGTGCTTTGGCCGTGAAGATACGCCAGCAACACCAGTACACGCCGCGTTCAATGCAACCGCTGCTGCGATCGCGGCCATTGCCGTGTTCGATCCGGTCTCGCTGTCGTCGTTCGATGGATCGGTCTTTGACGCTGTCCTCGCCGCGGTACTTATCGCCATCGGCATTGCGCTCAGCGTTGTCGGGCTCACCATCGTCCCCCGAGTACTCGCACAGGCACAGGGCAACGCTGCGCCGGCCGTACCCGAGTTCTCCCTCGACAAAAAACGAACCTCCCGAGGAGCAAAATGACCTCTCGCCTGCTGGACCGTGCTGGCACAGCGCTTGCGAACCACACCTCTCGACGTAGCTTCATTACGAAGTCGGCGCTCGCTGGTACCGCGCTTGCGACCGTGCCGACGGCATATGTGTTGAAACCGGGGACTGCGTACGCCGCTATCTGCCGCTGCAACAACCAGGACTGTGAGTGCGGTTCGGGATGCTGCGATGGATACACCGAATTCTGCTGCACGCTCACCGGTGAGAACACGTGCCCGACAGACACGGTGCCTGCGGGGTGGTGGAAGGTTGATGGATCGTCGTTCTGCACATCGACCGGGGCGCCAGGCCCTCGTTACTACCTCGACTGCAACGCAATCCCGTCGGGTCCGTGCGGCGCTGGTGGCGTGACGCGACAGACCGACATGTGCGATTGTTCCTGCGCTGACGGCGACTGCGGAAACCGCAAAGCCTGTTGTACGGCCTTTCGATACGGGCAGTGCAATCAGTCGATTGCGTGCCTCGGCCCCATCGTGTGCCGGGTGGTCACCTGCACCCCACCGTGGCGCTTTGACCCCACGTGCACCACCGCTACCGCTACCGATAACAACACTCGCTTTCATCATCGGCCGTGCCTCGACCGGCCAACACCAGAGCGCGGTGCGCTCCCGGCCACGTTCCAAGACGGATTGTGGACCCTCGGGTTCTCGCTCGGCGACGAGTCGGTGACCGAGACGGTGACCTTCCAGTTCGGACAGGCCGGCGATATTCCCGTCATGGGCGACTGGAACGGCGATGGCACGCACACGATCGGTGTCGTCCGAGGCAATCGCTGGCTCCTTCGCGACGAGAACACCGCTGGAGCTCCCGACTATGACTTCGTTTACGGCCAGCCAGGCGACACCCCTCTCGTTGGGGACTGGAATGGCGATGGCGTGTTTGGCATTGGTGTTCGCGAGGCTGACTCGCGGCGTTGGCGCCTCCGAGAGACCCCAACGCCTGGCGAGCCACAACGTGCGTTCTTTTACGGCCGAAAGACGGACACGCCGATCACTGGGGACTGGAACGGGAACGGTGTCACCGGAATCGGTGTCGTGCGAGAGAAAGCCCGTGCCGAAAAGCCCGATACGCGTTGGCTCTTGCGTCGTACCGCTACCCAGGGAAGTCCCAATATCCGACATTGGTACTCGACCTTCAAACCGACCTATATCTCCGGCGACTGGAATGCTGACGGCACCGAGCAACCGGGTTTTGTCCGGGGTAGCCGATCATGGCAATTCCGCCGCGCTGGCGTGCCGAACACACAGTTTGGCGATACCGAGGCAATCCCACTCACGTGGCAAGCCGCCGAATGGACTCCAGGAGAGCTCTCACGATGACCGTTGTTGTAACCGCCCTGACCGTCGTTGTCCTCTTGCTGACCGCTGTCGTCATCGGCCTGCTCCGTAGCCACGGCGAGATGCTCCGAGCGTTCAATGAACTCGGTGTCACCTTTGGCCACGACGCTGAACACGACCACCAAACAACGGCGACGTTGCCTAACCCGCAGCGCAAACCGTCGTCGGGTCAGCCGTTGCACGCCCGGGACCGCGTCACTGAAGGAACCGGTGATGGCACGGTGTACGACATCAGCGGTACGACCCCTCGCGGTGGCGCTCTCGCCGTTGGCTTGCAGAACCGCAACGAGCGGACACTCCTCGCATTCCTCACGAGTGGATGCGCAACCTGTCGTAATTTCTGGGACGCATTCCGCAACGACGCGGCGCTCCCCCGCTCGGTGGATCGTCTCGTGATCGTGACCAAAAGCAACGATGAAGAAAGCCCAGCAGCGCTTAGCAACCTCGCGCCGCGAGATCACTCGGTCGTGATGTCATCAGCTGCGTGGGATGACTACGGAGTTCCCGTCTCGCCGTACTTTGTGCTCGTCGATGGCGCCACTGGCACCATCGACGGTGAGGGTGCGGCCTCGACGTGGACGCAGGTCGGTTCGCTCCTGTCACGGGCCGAGGCTGATGTCGAGGTGGAGAACGAGCGTCGGATCGATCTCGATCTTCGAGCAGCTGGAATTTCTCCGAATGACCCGACCCTCTACCCAACGGGTCATGATTCGTGAACACGATCGTTGCGATCGGCCTGCTCGCCGCAGTGACCGGAGCGATTCGTTCGACGTGGTCTCCGTGAGGTGAGTCGATGCTCTCGAGCATCCATCCGTTCGGGGAACGGAGTCGCAGCAACTCATTTAGCCACACCGCGCTCGCCCACATTGTGGGCAGCACGCTCGGCGGTGCTGCCCTCGGCGCGCTCGCTGGGCTCGTCGGTGTGGCCGTGGACGCCGTGTTGACGCCGTCGGTCTCGACACGATCTGCCATCGTGCTCGTCGCGACCGTCGCAGCACTGGCGATCGAAGCAACCCGCCGTCAGCGACTGCTCCCAACGCGAAGCCGCCAGGTGAACGAGAACTGGATTCAGAGTTACCGCGGTTGGGTCTACGGAGTTGGTTGGGGCGCCGAACTTGGTTTCGGGATCTCGACGATCATCACGACCGCCCTTGTTCACCTCTTGGTGGTCACGATGATCTTTGCCGGTTCGTTCTCTGTTGCGGTGCTCCTTGGCAGCACGTTCGGACTGGTTCGGGGCGCAACGATTCTCGGCGCGATCGGTGTGGACTCTCCTGAACGACTTCGCCTGCTCCACCAGCGACTCGACGCACTGCGTTCCCGTTCGCAATCAGGTGTCGTTCTCTCGCTCATCGTTGCAACGGCCTTTGGCCTCGGTGGCGTGTTGTGAACACATTCGACCGCCAGCCGAGCCTTGTCCGACAGCTTCAACCCAAGGGACCTTCTTCATGACCCCCCTCACTTCTGATGGCGTAACCGTCGGCCTTCCGTCCGGCTGGGAAGGCGAGATATTCAACCGCGCTCCCGACGTCAACGACCGGAGCCTTTCCGATACCCAGAACCCGTTTGGAGAGGTCGCACGTAACGTTGTTCACCTCGCGAACTTCGCACTTCCGGCCGAACGCGGTGACTTTGGCAGTGGCGCCGTCGAGATCATGAACTCCGGTGCCCTTCTGGTGATCCTCTTTGAACATGGCCCGGAGTCAGTGGACATGCCGCTCTTTGCGCGCAACGGTGTGCCCCAACTCAGCCCGGACGAGTTCGACCCGATGCAGATGCAGCGGACCCTCTCGGGCCAGTCTGGACGTCAGATCTTCTTCAATCAGTCCGGTCGCGCCTTCTGCCTCTATGTCGTGCTCGGCTCACATCGCCGACGCCAAGTCCTCGTTCCGTTGGTCAACGAGGTGCTCGCAACGCTGGAGATCGACGAAATCTAGCCTTCGGCGTCAGGAATTTCGACGGCTTCATCGATGCGGGCTTTGTCGCCATCGAGCGAGTCTGGGCAGATACAGGCCTGCGTACCCGTCGATCGTTCCCAATCGATGGAGAACCAATCGGAGCGCAGCCCGGCTGCGCGCCGGAACTCGTTACCGGTCATCGTGAACGTCTCGGGCCCGAACTCGAGCGTGACCTCGAGGACACGGCCGCCATCCTCGCCGAGACCATTTCGTTCCGAGACATAGATTCGGTCGAGCGTCCGACCGCTGTATCGAGCTTCAAGATCGGCGATTCGGACCGAATTGTCCCAGTCGTGATTCGGGTTGCGTGATGTTCCATCGCCAAGGTCTTCAACCGCGGGGAAGACGCCACCAGCAGACCAGCCGCCGGTCGAGGATGAGAACTCGGTACGAGCCACTTCTCCGTTCCGAATGCGAACCACACCGGTGGTATCGGCGATCGCGATATCGGAGAGCGGATGCTCGTTCGATGAGAGCTCGCCGTTTCGTCGAGTTGCTCGACCGTCGTACACCTGGCATGAGATGGTGTCGCACGTGCGGGCGTAAGATGTGCGATTTTCGCCGAGAGAGTATGACCGGGCAGATACCGCCTGAGACTCTAGGGCTGCTGCGCCCGCACCATCGCCGAGCAGCGCCCAAGACGCTGGCATCTCGCGAGGCACCACTGCCCGCAGGTACCACTCGACGGCTACGGCGTTGACCGTCCGCTGGTTGCCACCGTTGCGAACCGCACGGAGCTCGCCGCGGTAGTACCGCTGCTCTGAGGCGGTCGCACAACGTTGAATCGTCTCATCGAGTGGCAGATCGGGGTCGAGACGGGCATCGAGTGCTGCCCGTTGGCCGTCGAGGGAGATCACCCCCGAATCGTGGCGTCCTGGCTGGTCGATGCCGTCGCCGTCGAAGTCGCCCACGAGAAAGTGGTTCCTATCTGCGTAGGTGATTCGCGGAAGCTCGGCTCCTCGGTTCTCGAGACCGGGGCGACGGATCCACGTGCGGTCGCGCAGGACGCCCGCATCATCGATGCCATCGCCGTCCCAGTCACCGACCAGAGGGGTATCGGACATGAAGCCAAAGTCGAATTGGATGACGGGTGCCCCCGCCCCTGGCGAGAGCAACCAGGTGTTCCCGCGCCGCACGCCGAGGTCGTCATTCCCATCGCCGTCCCAGTCACCAACAACGGGCTGGTCTCCAGCGGCGCCGAAATCGAAGACGCTCAGGTTTTGGCCGTTTCCGAGCGACCAACGACCGTTGTTGAACACACCTGCGGTGTCGATACCATCGCCATCCCAGTCGCCCGATACAGGCGTCCCAGCGGGCATCGTGAAGGTTTCGCGAACGCTCGCTGCGGGATTGTTGATCGTGGAGTTGTAGAGGGTCCATGACCCCGAGGCTGCGGTTGCGACTTCGTCGGTACCGTCGCCGTTCCAGTCACCGACGACGACGGTGCCTGCGCCGACCGTGCCCGTACCGCCAGATTTCTGACCATCCGTCGTACTGATGCGGATCTGTTCAGCGTTGATGACACCGGAGCGTTCGGTGAATGGGCCAGCGCAGGTCGGTGCGTCGGCGACGGTGAAGCCGCCGTTGACCGAGGTCAGCCGGATTGCACCGCCAGCACCCACGTGTGTGACATTGTCGTTCTCATCGATGAGCACCATTGCCCCCGAGTCGACCTGGGCCACGGTTGGTTCGTCATTGGCTGAATCGATACGAATCGTCAGTAGAGAGTTGTCGACGGTTCCAGCGGTCGTGCCACCGTAGTAGTGGTCGAGGATCTGGTCGCTCGACCAGCCAAAGTCGATCGCGTATCCGAGCGCGCCATATTGGCTCATGCCGCGACCGTGCCCGAAGCCGTGACCGGTGATCGGAATTGTCGTTTCTTCGACGGCTTGTTCTTGAGCACCGATCGGACCGATCGTCGCTGCGAGTGTGGCAACGACGGTCAGCACTGATAGTGCGACCCTGGGTTGGGGCATGCTGAGAGAACTCCTTGAGACGCGACCGCTTCCAGACGCTATCTCACCCAGACGATTTGGTCAGATCGTGGATGGTCTCTCTCAGTGGCTCTTCAAATGGCCGGAGAAGCTCAAGGCCAAGTGGGCTAAATCGGGTATTGGCAAGGACGGAGTTCGCTGGCCGTCGAGCTGGGCGCGGGGGTTGCAGCTCGCTCGTTGCACACGGCTGCACTCGGTCTCTCTCAAGGCCCGCTGCAACAAGGACTTCTTGACAGAACTCGTACCAAGAAACCGTGCCTTCGTTCGTGACGTGCATAACGCCCGAGTCATTTCGATTCGCGAGCGTGAGGAGCACTTCTGCGAGGTCGGTAGTGAAGGTTGGATTACCGATTTGGTCATCGACGAAGGTCAACGTCGGGTGTTGTGATACCGCCCGGAGAATGGTCTTGACCATGTTCGCCCCGTGAGCTCCGCACACCCATGAGGTGCGAACGATGAGCCCGGCATCACCGAGCTCGCTTACGGCGTTCTCTCCGAGAAGTTTCGATCTCCCGTAGACCGATGCAGGGTTCGGCGTGTCGACCTCGGTGTACGGCTCGACCTTGGTGCCATCGAAAACATAGTCGGTGCTGATGTACATGACCCGGGCGCCGATCTCGCGGGCTGCGGTCACGACATTGGCCGTCCCGGTTCCGTTGATATCGATGGCGTGCTGTTCGTTCGTCTCGCAGTCGTCCACGGCGGTGTAGGCCGCGGCGTGGATGATGACCTCGGGAGCAACGCGAGTAATGGTCTCGCGAACTCGACTCTCGTCGGTGATGTCGAGTTCAGCTCTGGTGAACGGGTGGAGGTCGACCGCATCGTTCCGTGACGCGGCGAACACGACATCGGTTCCGAGCTGTCCTCCCGCTCCGGTGAGCAGGACTTTACGTTGCGCCATGTCGACCCCTAGCGGTTTTTGACCGTGGCCTTGAGGGGTTCCCACCACGCACGATTGTTGTTGTACCAACTCACCGTTTCATCGAGGGCGTCCTCGAAGCTCTTCTCCGGTACCCACCCAAGCTCACGAATCTTGGTCGTGTCGATGCTGTACCGGCGGTCGTGACCAAGTCGATCTTCGACGTATTCGATCGATGATTCGTCCTTGCCGCACCGATCGAGAATCGCGTGGGTGAGCTCTTTGTTGGTGAGCTCGTTGCCGGCGCCGATGTTGTAGATCTCACCCTCGGCACCGTGTTCGAGCACCATCTGGACCCCAGCACAATTGTCGAGGACATAGGTCCAGTCACGGATGTTGAGACCATCTCCGTAGAGGGGAACGGTCAGTCCGTCCGCCAGGTTTGTCACGAACAATGGGATCACTTTTTCGGGGAACTGGTACGGGCCGAACTGATTCGCGGAACGCGTGATGACCACCGGCAAGCCGTATGTCTCGCGATATGCCAGGGCCACCAAGTCCGAGCTGGCCTTTGAGGCCGAATACGGCGACCGAGGTTCGAGCCCGTCGGTCTCGACAAAGCTGCCCTCCTCGATCGACCCGTAGACCTCGTCGGTCGAGATATGCAGAAACCGCTCGACGTTGTTTTGTCGGGCAACGTCACAGACGATGTTCGTGCCCAACACGTTCGTAGTAATGAACGCGTCCGGTCCCATGATCGACCGGTCGACGTGCGATTCGGCTGCGAAATGCACGACGTGGCTATGCCCGGGCAGCGCGTCTACGACCGATTGACGATCGGTGATATCGCCCTGAACAAAGCGAAACCGCTGCGAGTCATCGAACTCGGCCAAGTTTTCGCGGACTCCGGCATAGGTCAACGCATCGAACACGGTGATCTCGGCATCGGTGTTCGCGAATAACCAACGCACGTAGTTCGATCCAATAAAGCCAGCAGCCCCAGTTACAAAGATCTTCATCATCATCTGTTCTCCGAGATAGCCGTTCTTAGGTTCGCAGCGAAGCGTAGGGCTGCCTGCCAGCTGGGATATCGGCGCGCAACGGATTCGCCGCATCTCGCTCTGACAGGATTGGGTCGCTGAGGCCCCAGGAGGCGCCGATCGCCGGGTCGTTCCACAACACGCCGAGCTCATCGGCGGTGTTGTAGTACCCGTCGACGAGGTACGTGATCGCACAGTCGGTGAGCGAGGCAAAGCCGTGAGCGACTCCGGGCGGGATGAAGAGTCCGAGATGGTTGTTCTCCTCCCCTTCGATCTCGCCCATATCGAGCATCTGCGTTGCACCATCGGTTGGTGAACCTTCGCGCAGGTCGTGCAGCACGACACGAACGTGACCGAACGGCACGTACCAGTAGTCGGCCTGATGCAGGTGATAATGGAGACCGACAACCGAGCCAGCCAATCGGTTGCCACGGTTGCCCTGGATCATCTCGCGACCCAACCCGAACCATTCTCGTCGGTAGGTCTCCACGAAATATCCGCGATCATCTCGGTGAATCGTTGGTTCGACCATGACGACCCCATCGATCATCTGCGACTCGGTAAATGTAGCCATAGGTCAGCCTTCCAATTCGATGTGGGAGTGATCGCCCAGCATGAGCTTTAAGCCCGCCGGTACTCGGGACGTCCTATCGACCAAGACATGGCTGCCGATCAATGAGTCCACAAGTCGGGGCACGTTCGAGATCGTAGAATTCGCCAAGATCACCGAGTGGTCAACTTCTGAATTCACGACCGAGCAGTCATCGGCGATCGAACTGTAGGAACCGATGTGGGAGTTCTCGATCACGGTGTTCTTGCCAATAACCGCCGGTCCCCGAACGGTCGAGTTGATAATGCGGGCGCCCTCGCCGATCTGGACTCGACCGTCGATGACCGACGAAGTATCCACATCACCATCGATCTGACGTCCAATCGTGTCGAGGACGAGCCGGTTGCATTCGAGAAGTGGGTCTTTCTTTCCGGTGTCCAACCACCAACCGACGAGGACGTCGTGAGCAACCTCATGGCCTTCATCGATCAACCATTGGATTGCGTCGGTAATCTCGAGTTCGCCGCGAGGGGATGGCTCGATTGCAGCTACGGCCTCGTGAATTGTCTTGTCGAACAGGTACACCCCGACGAGTGCGAGATCTGACGGAGGATTCTTCGGCTTCTCGACGAGGCGGATCACGGCGCCCGACGCATCGACTTCCGCAACGCCAAACGACGATGGATCCTCGACTTTCGTCAAGAGGATTTGAGCGACCAGAGCCCTCGTCGAACCAAGTTCTGGCGATGATCGACGAGTGGTGAATTCCGAGACGAACCCGACCAAGTTCTGTTCGAGCATGTTGTCGCCCAGATACATCACAAAGTCATCGTCACCAAGGAACTCCCGTGCGATCAGCACGCAGTGAGCGAGACCCAACGGTTCTTCTTGGCGGATCCAGGTGATGGCGGCGCCAAAGGCCGATCCGTCACCTACCGCTGCTTGGATATCAGCACCGGTTTCGGGGCTGATGATGATGCCGATCTCGGATATGCCCGCTTCGACCATCGCCTCGATCCCATAGATGAGAATCGGTTTGTTCGCGATTGGCACGAGCTGTTTGGCCGACGTATGGGTAATGGGTCGCAGACGAGTACCTGCACCACCGGAAAGAATGAGACCCTTCACGGACCGCACACTAGTGGGTTGCACGTGACGAAATGGGCTTCGCCGTCAGGACGCGGCCACCGAGTTCATGACCGGCGCGCAAAGCCCCTCGAGGTCGACGATCTCGATCTCGTCACGCCGCTCCCAGGTGACGGGGTTTGCGTCGTCGACGACGAGGCCGTATTCGGAGAACTCCATATCGAGGGCGTCAAATACGAGAAGGCGTCCGACCAGACCATCGCCCAATTCGAGGATCAGCTTGATGGCTTCGACCGCTTGGATCGAACCAACAATTCCCGGCAAGACACCGAGGACACCGGCGGTTGCACAATTGGGAGCGTCTTCAGCCGACGGTGGCGTCGGCAACATGTCGCGGTATGTCGGACCATTCATCGGATCGAACACGGTAACTTGCCCTTCGAACCGGAAGATCGAACCGTGCACGACCGGGATGCCCGTCTTTACCGAAGCATCGTTGAGGACATACCGGGCCGGGAAGTTGTCGGCGCCGTCGATGATGACGTCGTAGCCAGCGATGATGTCCATCACGTTCGACGCATCGAGGCGAACCGCGTGCTTGTTGACCACGACGTCGGGGTTGATCCCGGCGATTGTCTCGGCGGCACTATCGACCTTCTGGTCACCCACACGGTCGAGGCGATGAATGACTTGCCGTTGGAGGTTCGAGGCATCGACGACGTCCATATCGACAATGCCGAGCGTCCCAACGCCCGCCGCAGCGAGATAGAGCGCAGCTGGTGAACCAAGGCCGCCCGCACCGAGGAGCAACACCTTTGCCTGCAACAAAGCGATCTGACCGGCCTCCCCCACTTCTGGGAGGTTCAGGTGACGGCCATAACGGGAACGTTGTTCCAACGTCAGCCCGTCATCGTCGCCCCAGTCGAGCCCGGCGTCCTTCCATGCGGTGAACCCGCCGGCGAGGCTCGATACGTTCTCGTAGCCCATGTCCTGCAACGTCTTGGCGGCCAGAGCAGAACGGGTTCCTCCGGCGCACATCAGCACAATTTCTTGTGACCTGTCCGGGATCGCCGTCTCGATCTGCAGCTCGAGCATCCCGCGCGGGATCTTCACCGAGTCCCCGACCACGCCCGAGGACGTCTCATCTGGTTCGCGCACGTCGACCAGCACAGCACCGGCGCTGCACTTCACTCCAGCCGTCGGGCCATCAACCTCGGTGATCTCGGACTTCGCCGCGGCGAGAACTTCTTTGAACACGACCATGGAGTTCAGGGTAATCGGAACGCCGGAAAGCCGTGCCAGCGGGACGCCGCACGCACTACTCGCTACCGATGATCTGTGGCAGCACTTCGCTGATAGACCCTCGAACAACAGCATCGGCAACAGCGTCGAACGGGGTTGGTTCTGCGTTGACGATCACCAGGGATGCACCGTTGCGCACCGCCCGAGGGACGATGCTCGCCACCGGGTTGACCGTCAGCGTCGAACCGATCGCGATCAGAAGATCCGCAGCGTCCGCCGCTGTTTGGGAGCGTTGCAGATCAGCGGAAACGAGAGGCTGACCAAACGAGATCGTCGCCGACTTGATGATCCCCGAGCACTCGGGACAGGTCGGGTCCTGCTCGCCTGCGCGGACCCGCTCGAGGATTGCTTCCATCGTCGTCAGATAGTCGCAGGACAAACAGCCGGCCTTGCGTGTCGTGCCGTGAATCTCCACGACGGCGCTCGGGTCGATGCCAGACTCCTGATGCAGTTCGTCGACGTTTTGTGTGACGAGCGTGTGGAGCACACCGCGGGCTTGCAATGGCAGCAACGCCCGATGTCCATCGTTCGGTGCAACGTTCGCCCAGAGCTTTCCTTCCGCACGGAGCGCCCAGTTGGCCTTACGAACCGACGGCTCGTTGACGTAATTAGAGATCGTCGACGCCTTCTCCGCTTCGGGATTCTTGGTCCAAAGACCGTTCGGACCCCGAAAGTCCGGCAGCCCGCTATCGGTTGATATTCCGGCTCCGGTGAGCACGACGATCGCGGTCGATCGGTCGACGAGATCGCGAGCACGTGCGATGTGTTCATCGTTGTCGTTCTTTGTGCCCGCCATTACTCGTCGTGCTGCTTTCGAACGTCGACGGCATGGCCAACGCCCTGCAGTGCTTGTTTCAAGGACTTCGCTCGCCACTTGGCGAGGCGTAGACGTTCCGCTCTCTGCTCAGGCTTTCGTAGTGCGGACGCAGCGATCGAAAGTGGGGTCAGCGCAGCGAGGGCGAAACCGGACGCCACCTCCGCTGTCGAACCGTGTCGAATGATCGTCAACAAACGATTTCGATGCTGCAGTACCTCGACGAGTTCGGTTCCCTGAACCGAACGGTCGGAGTGCCGGTGTTCAACGATCGCCTCAGGCACGTGTGCGGTGCTCCAGCCAGCTGCTTTGCCTCGCAGGCCGAGGTCGACGTCCTCGTAGTACAGGAAGTACTCGGGGTCGAAACCACCGATCGTTGAGAGATACTCCGGATGAAAGACCACGGCCGCGCCACACCACAGATCGCCCTGGGGCCCGAGCGACTCATCGAGTCGGCGGCCATAGCCACGGTTTACTCCAGCGCCCCGAGGTCCAATGCTGATCCCGGCATTTTGTACCACTTGTACGGTCTGGAGTTCAGCGACAGAAACGGAGATATCGGTGGGCCCTTGCACCTTTTGGCCCGCAATGCTGCCACGCCCACTACCGACTCCGATGACGATCCGACCCAGCCCAACGACCGGCACCCGAAGCGTCGAGCCCGACGGGCACAGCCACAAGGGGTTCTCAGCGCCTGGCAGGCGTTCCGCACCGTTGATTCCATGACATCGAGCGCTGATCTCATCGATTCCGTCGGTCACCGAATCGATCGTGATGTCTTCGCCGACAACATCGAGTTCGACGAAGGACCGGTCGAAGATGATCAGGGGCGATGCCGCCCCGATCTGGCGTTCTTCGTCCAGTTTGGCCGCAAGGAGGCGGAAGGTATTCGGCCGAACGACTGCGTCGGGGTTGAGTAGGGCGACGACACCCGCGGGAGCAACGTCGACCTCCAGCTCGCCACCAACGAGATCTACAAAGCCATGGTTGTTAGCTCCAAAGCCCTCGTTCGTGTCCCGATAGATCACATGGACACCAGCGATGGTCTCGACGACCTCGGCACTACCGTCGGTCGAGGCGTTGTCGATCACGATGACATCGATCTCTCCGGGCCACTGCGAGTTCAACGCGGACCGCACCGCTCGTTCAAGCAGTTCGCCACCATTGAAGTTGACCAAGATCACCCGCAGTCGGGCGTCGGCTCGAATCATTTGCCGAGCTTACGTCGTCCTGCCTGCCAACCGACTTTCGCGACCTTGGCGACACCGCCGTCGTCGAGGTGCAACCGCAGCCGGCCACCGAGACGGTCTGTCGTCGAGCCATCGGAACGCCCCGTGTGCGCGCCCGGCCGTCGATCGACCGCGACCTGTGGGTTCTGAAGCCACCGCATCAGCGGGGTCAGCGTCTCCTCCCACGACAGCCTCGCACCGAGCGCCTTCGCAGCGCGAGACATCTCGCCGAGACGTTTATCGTCATTGATGATCGACGCGACCGCACCGCCAATCCCTTCGATGGTCCGATCGCAGGTGATCGCTGCACCGGCGGCTTCGAGTTGGGCACTCAATGGATCTCCAGCGGTCGAGACGGTCGGCAACCCGGCCCCGAGATGGTCGAGGAGACGGGTGCGATGGGAGTAACGGCTCTCGAGATGGGCACCGTCAGCAACAATTCCAACGTTGGCATCTTGGAGCCACGTCAACCGTTCTCCATAGTCGACCCACTGGTTCACAAACATCACGTGCTTGCCGAAGAGTCGCATTCGCCGAGCGAGCGAGATCGCTTCGCCCCGCACCCCCATGGTCTCGATCGAGGTGTTCGGATGTGGTCCTGCGAGGAAGACGAGTCGGGTATCCGGGTTCTCCTCGACCATGATAGGGACCGCCTCGATCACCGCGAGCGGGTCGAGCCAATCGTGCATTCCACCGGCCCACAGCACGACCGGGTCGTAGCGGCCAATGCTGTCGAAGGCTGCCCGAAGTGGCGAACCAACCCCTGGAGCTTCGCGTCCCAGCCCGAACGGAGCGATGGCGATGAGCTTCTCAAAGAGCGGGTCGTCATCGTGGGCGAGGTGGTTGAGACGGCCAGCGGCTGCGAGCCAGCCAAGCCAGTGCTCACGTTGGGCACCGTTGCTACAGAGAAAGAAATCGCCTCGTTCGGCCTGTTCTTGCAAGGTCACCCGAGCGCCTTCGACGAGATCGATTCGTCGGATCTGGTCATCCATTGAACGGTGAAGCGCTTCGGTATGGAACGGATCGAACCAATCGATCACCAACGGCATGTCCGACGAGGCCAACTTTGGATGGGTGAGAAGCACATTGCCCATGACGATCGCTGCGTCATAACGCGTGGTGATCGCGGCGGATCCTCGCACGCTACGACCGTCGATGGGGCTGATCGATTGATCATCGGGGGCGAGCGCCGTCGAGACCAACGTGACCTCGTGCGAAGCCCCGACCACGCGCGCGATATGGCTTGCCCGAATTGCCGGTCCAGCGAGCCGACGAGCAATGGGTTCCGGAGTAACGATCAGAACACGTGCCATCGCCGACAGAGTAGCAGCGGACCGCTGCCCCACTCCCGCAGCGTTTGCTTTACCGGCGCCGACGCCGTCTCAGATGAGGGTGTATGTCGCTACCAGTTTCTGGCCAACTCGACGAGGGTGCGAACGCCAAAGCCCGTTCCACCCTTTCGGGATTCAGTACCGTCGCTGTCGCTCCAGGCAGGACCAGCAATATCGACGTGCACCCACGGGATTCCTTCGCCGACGAACTCTTGAAGGATGAGGCCAGCGGTGAGCGCGCCGCCGCCCATTGGCTTGCCGATATTCTTCATGTCCGCGATCGGCGAATCCATCTGACTCTTGTAGTCCGCTGGAAGCGGAAGGTGCCACACGCGTTCTCCTGCGTCGGTAGCTGCACCGGCGACTTTGTCGGCGAACTCCTCATCATTGGTCATGAGCCCAGCGATCTTCGGTCCGAGCGCGGCCACGCACGCTCCGGTAAGCGTCGCCATATCGACAATGGCATCGGGCTTTGCCTCGCTCGCAAGGCTCAACGCATCGGCGAGCACAAGGCGACCTTCGGCGTCGGTGTTGAGAACTTCGATGGTCTTACCGTTACGAATCTTCAGCACATCGCCCGGGCGGGTTGCGTCACCGCCGAGCATGTTGTCGGTCATCGGCACGTAGGCACGGACCCGAATAGGAACGCCCGCTGCCTTCATCGCGCTCATGGCACCGATGACCGCAGCGGCACCACCCATGTCCATCTTCATGGTCATCATGCCGGTGCCGGTCTTGATCGACAGGCCGCCCGCATCGAAGGTGATGCCTTTGCCCACAAGTGCAAGGGTCGCCTTTGGCTTCGGCGGTGACCAGGTAAGTTCGACGAGTCGAGGGTGATTCGTTGAACCGCGGTTGACGCCGAGGAGGCCACCGAGCTTTGCCTTCTTGATGGCAGCGAGATCCATCACCTTGCACTGCAATCCAGCAGTCTTGGCCATTGCTGCGGTCTGCTTCGCGAACTCTGCAGGCGTGAGGGATCCGCCGGGCTCGTTGACGAAGTCACGAGCCAACATCTGCCCGGCAGCAATCGCCTGGCCTGCAGCGATACCGTCCTTGACCGCTTTGGCTGTCGAACCCGCGATCGTAACCTTCTTCAGATCGTGGCGTGGCGCTTTGCTCTTGTATGCACCGCCTTGGTAGCGGCCGAGTTCGAGGCCTTCAGCGAGGCACTGCGCGGCGAGACCCGGATTGAGCCCGTTGACCACCGATGTTGCATCGGTGAGCAGCGACGTAGCGATTGCCTTTTGTCGACGTGATGCCTTTGCCAGGCTGGCCCCCGCAGTTCTCAGCGACTGCTCGTTCAGGTCGGCCGACGCGCCGAGACCAACGACAGCGATCAAGCCGTTTGCTCCTTCGACGATCATCGTCTTGCCCAGCTTTCCGTCGAAGCCTCGAGCCTCGAGAACAGCTGTCGGAAGATCATCGGGCCGATCGAGGTCTTTAAAGACACCGACACCGACGAGCGATGCAGCAGCTGGGGCGGAACGGGCGGTCGTGATCGTCAAAGCCATGAGCTGAGACTATCGTCGCAATCGGTTTGGCGAAGGCATCTTCGCCTGCTCTACGTTTCCGACGTGGCACCAAGGACCGACTGGAATCCGATTCTCAAAGATGAGTTCAAAAAGCCGTATTGGTCCGACCTCCAAACGTTCGTGCGTTCCGAGCGAGAGCAGTACACGGTGTACCCGCCTCACGACGATGTCTTTCGAGCGCTCCACCTCTGTTCGTACGCCAACACGAGGGTCTTCATACTCGGCCAAGATCCATATCACGGTCCGGGCCAAGCGAATGGGCTCGCGTTCTCCGTCGCTGCTGGTGAGCGCATCCCGCCGAGCCTTCTGAACATTCATAAGGAGCTTGAAAGCGACCTAGAAATTCCGCGTCCAACCCATGGGCGGCTCGAACCATGGGCCGAGCAGGGGGTACTCCTCCTCAACGCCACACTCACCGTTCGGGCACGAACCGCCGCGTCCCATCAGAAACACGGCTGGGAGCAATTCACCGATCAGGTCATTCGAGCGGTGAACAACAAGGCAGACCGGGTGGTCTTTGTGCTGTGGGGAGCGAGCGCTCGGAAGAAGAAGGCGCTCATCGACGCCGACCACCATGTCGTGATCGAGTCGCCGCACCCTTCACCGCTCTCTGCGCACCGCGGCTTCTTCGGCAGCAAGCCGTTCTCCCGGGCCAACGAGGCCCTGACCTCTGTGGGTCTCGACCCGATCGACTGGTCGTTGTAGCCCTCCGCTCGACGACACCTCGTCGATGACGATGAGCATGAGCGCAATCCAGATCCAGGCGAACCCTGCGAGTCGGCCGCCACTGACGGTTTCACCCAACACTTGCCAACCCACGAGGAACTGCAGTGTTGGGTTGATGTACTGCAGCAGTCCAACAGCGGTCAACGACACACGGCGCGCTGCTGAGGCGAACGCCAGTAGCGGAACCGCGGTCACGACCCCGGTGACGGCGATCAGGATGAGCGTGATGAGCGAACCGTCCCCGAGAACCGCATTGGGTGTAATGGACCGCACGACGAGCACCACGATGGCGACCGGCGCGAGAAGACCGGTTTCAAACGTCAGGCCCGACACGGCATCCCAGGGGCCTTGTTTGCGGAGGAACCCATAGATCGCGAAGGAGGCGGCTACGAGAATTGCGACCCACGGTAGCCTGCCGAGCACAACGATGGTCCAGACGATTCCGACAGCGGAGAAGCCGAGCGCCAGAACCTGTAATCGACGGAGCTTCTCACCGAGCAGACCAACGCCGAGCGCAACCGACATGAGAGGCATCAAGAAATATCCGAACGCCGCCTCCACGGCTTGGCCGTTGCTCACCGCCCACAGGAAGAGCGCCCAATTCGCGCCGATCGCAAGTGCAGCCAACGAACCGTAGGACAGATGTTTCGCCGTGACCTTGGAGCGAAGGCTCCCCGGTTCGAATAATGCCACCTCGACGCCGTTCGCGACGAAGCGCTTTCGCAGAAGCCCAACACCGATGACGAGATAGAAGAACGCCGTGACGATTCGAAACGAGAGTTGGTCGAGTGGGGCAACGCTTCCGAGTTGACTCCAAAAGATTGCAGACCCACCCCACCACACATACGCAAAGCTGACCTGAGCGATCGCCCGGCGATCATTCACTTCGCTGTTCGCTGATTCGCTATTCGTCACTGGTGAGCCCGCCGGGGCCCAGACCGAGTTCTTCCGCGGTCCGGCACTCCCCCGATCCCCATCGGGCGCATATTTCGGTCACTTCAGCGAGGGTTGCCTCGTAGATCTCGAGCTCCGACGGGAAGCAGTGATACTCGCCACCGGGATCCCTCGGGTCGGTAAGCCTCGTTCCTGCATCGACCGCAGCACACTCGGCCCACGCTTCGGTACCGAGTCCGTTCTTGCGGTCGGGATCGCTCGGCTCCCATAGTGCAAAGTCGACAAGGTGCCCCATCTCATGGTCCATGAGTTCATCGAGGCGGTCTTGGGTCCACGGCCGAAAGTCGATCTGGATAATCCCATCCGGCGGATTGTTGGTCACGAAGGCGGCCACACGGCCGTCGAGGATCGGCACCACCCTGATCTCGCTGACGAGGAATCCGAACGGCGACTCATTCACGCGGCTCCATGCGGCAGCTTCGATGTCAGCAGCTTCGCGAATATCGGGGTTGGTAATGACCGCATCGGTCAACGTGAGCGCACCGCCGAGCGCCATCGCCAATGCAACGAAATACCCGAGGATGCGAAGTCCGCCCGGTAACCGGCGACTGCGCGGAGCGAGTGGTTCGGTCTGGGGTTCGCCGAAGAACTCGCGGAACTCCTCCTCGGTGAACTCGATCTGTTCGTCGTCGTTCACGTTGAGGCTCCCTGCTTCGGGACGGGAAGCTCCTGTTTGAGGGTGGCCACGGGTTCAAAGATATCGCCGAGCGCGTCGACGCGTTCCATCACATCGGCGGCCTCGAAGCTCAGATATTGACCATCCGCACAGTCGCCCATCTCGTCCCAGCTAATCGGTGTCGAAACGGTTGGGACGTTACGACCTCGAAGCGAGTAGGGAGCGATCGTTGTCTTGTGGCGGCTGTTCTGGCTCCAGTCGATGAAGATCTTGCCCGGCCGTTGCGCCTTCGCCATGTTCGATGTCACCGCGTCTGGCTGCTGTTTCTCGAGGAGTTGGGCAACGGCGAGAGCGAACTCCTGCGCGTGCTGGTGAGAATGCGTGGTATTGAGCGGCACATAGAGCTGCAACCCCTTGGAGCCGGACGTCTTCCCGAAGGACTCCAGCCCGACCGAATCCAGTATTGGCTTGATGGAGAGTGCGATCTGGGCGGCCTCGATGATCGAGGCAGGTTCGCCTGGATCGAGATCGAAGACCAGAATGGCTGGTGACTCGATGTCGTGACAGCGAGCCATCGGGCTATGAATTTCCAACGCTGCAAGGTTCGCCGCCCACGCAAGCGCAGCCACCTCGTTGAGCATCGGATAGTCGATGCCTCTGCCCTTGTCTCCCGGGCCGCGACACGTTTCGAGCCAGTCGGGGCGATGATCGGGCGCTCGTTTGTTGAAGAACGGCTCGGACCCCACGCCATCGGGCCAACGCTTAAACGTGAGACCCCGGTTTGCGATGTGGGTGAGCATCACCGGCGCGACCGTCACGTAGTACTCGATGAGATTCGCTTTGGTGAAACCAACGTCTGGGTACAGAACCTTGTCGAGGTTCGTGACCTTGAGGGTTCGGCCAGCGATCTCAGAGATCAGAGGCTTCGAAACCGGCATCTCGCTAGTGTACGACGTGGTCCAGGCGCGATTCGTTCGGCGGGGCTCGTTCGGCTAGGAGGCCTTCTTCTGTGCGGTCTTCTTCGCAGCCGCCTTCTTCGCTGTAGCTGCTTTCTTTTTTGCGGGCGCCTTCTTCGGCGTGCTCTTCTTTTTGGTAGCCGCCTCCTTCGGCGTGCTCTTCTTTTTGGCCGTCTTCTTTACCGCTGGCTTCTTCGTCTCGTTCTTTGCCGTTGGATGGCGAGACCGAGCCGTCTTTGCTTCGGCGACGCTCGCCTCGAGGGCGGCCATTAGGTCCACGACCGAACCAGCCTCGTCCTCTACCGGTGCAGGCAAGACCACATCTTCACCGGTCGCCTTACGGTCGATGAGTTCGAGAACGGCTTCTCGATACGTGTCGGTGAACTTCTCCGGTTCGAACTCGGCTTCGAGGTTACTGATGAGCTGGCGAGCCATGTCGAGCTCTCGCTCGGTGACGTCGATATCGTCGAGCCCTTCGAAGAGTTCAACCGCTGACGGAGCAACGACTTCGTCGGCGTAGACCATGGTCGATAGCAGCAACCGGCCATCTGCAGGCCGCAAGGCGGCGATGTATTGCTTGGACCGCATGACGAAGCGCGCAATTCCGACCTTGCCAGATTCCTCCATTGCGGTCACGAGGAGCTTGTACGGCTTGCGGGTCTCCGCACTTGGCGCGAGGTAGTACGCAGCGTCGTAGAACACCGGGTCGATGTCGGCGAGATCGACGAACTCTTCGAGCTCGATTGTCTTGGCCGAGGCTGGATCGAGCGCATCGAGTTCATCGGGGGTCACGGTGACGTATTCACCCGTTGGCAGCTCGTAGCCCTTGATGATGTCTTTGTATTCGACCTCTTCACCGGTTTGTTCGCTGACCCGCTTTTGCCGGATGCGTGCTCCCGTTTGGGCTTCGATCTGGTTAAACCGGACGGATTTGCGCGACACCGCGCTGAAGAGTTTCACCGGGATGCTTACGAGGCCAAAGCTGACCGAACCGGACCAAATCGGGCGTGCCATATCTCCAGTATCGTCCAAATTGCGATGCACTGTTAGCTGATTGGGACATCACATGTCCGAGGAGCCCCGGTAGCCTCGGTCCAGTGATTGAGCTCGACGCCGCCACCGTCATGATCCAGTGGGCTGCCGGTGGCTTGTTCTTTCTCTGGATCACCACACGTCGGCGAGAGGTCGGTCTCGGCTACGGATGGCTCCAGCGCATCACATTTATGATCTTCGGGGTCATCGCCCTCGTGATTGCGTTCTATACCGAGTGGTCACCCGTACGAGACATTGCAAACGTCGCAATGATCCTCGCGACCGGCTATGCGCTCTGGGTCAGCTACGCCCGTCGTTCGGCCGGTGTGAAAGGCCAGCGCGAAGTCATCGAGCGTCGATCTCGTCGAGTGGCCGAAATGACCGGTATCGACAAAGCCGAAGAGCGCTTCGACAAGGACGCCCCGGAGTTTCCGCCGTATCTCGACGCGATTCCGCCCATCTTTGGGGTGATCGCCGTCATCGCTGGCGGCTTCGATGCCACAGGATCGGCCTTTTTGGGCGTCTCTCGAACGCTCGTCGGAGCGTTTTTCCTCGGCTCGGTGAGCGATGCGATGCTCCTCGGCCATTGGTACCTCGTGCAGCCGGGCCTCCCCCGAGCGCCGCTGAACGAACTCGTGAAGTGGACAACGGCATTGTGGCCCTTCGAGCTGCTCGTCTTGCTATTGCCCACCGGCATGTTGTCCGTCCTCAACGGCACGATCGACGACGGCTTTGCGGGCCAGCTCGGCTATTTCTGGGTGGCTTCTTCGGTGGCCACGATTATCTTGCTGGGTCTCACCATCGTGATCATGAAGGGCAAGGAATACTCGGCCGTGATGGCAGCGACGGGCATGTTGTACCTCGCCATTCTCATGGCGTTCAGCATGGACCTCGTCGCCCGAGCAACGTTGCGAATCTAGCCGCCTCGCTCCCATCGCATTCGCGAAGAGGACCCGTTCGCCTGAGGGACCTTCAGCTTCGCGACCGACGAACCAGCGTCTACTGTTCTCCGCATGGGGAAGAAGCGTAAACGCAAGCCGCCACCGAAACCAGTGGCCACTCGTTCCGAAACCGCAAAGGCCTGGCTGGGCCTTGGACCGCAGCGCAAGCTCGACCCCTGGGAGGCGCTGATCGGTGCCCTCTTCGGTGCCGTCATCGCTGCCCTTATCGCATGGCTCATCTTCGACCGGAGCGCAGCGCTACTCGTGCTCGCCGTCGGTTCGATCCTTGGAACCGTCCAGGAGTTCCAATCTCGCCGACGAGAATAGCTATGCCCGCGCCGCCACCTTGGGTTGCGGGGGACGTGTGACGTGACAAACCAAATGTTGTCGCCCGCTAGCTGGAGCGGTGAACAGTGACGCGCTCGCGCCCCTGTGAAGGGCTATTCCGCCGTGATCTCGTCCCAATGCTCGGAGAACGTGTTAACGACCTTGCCTACAGCACGGACGATGTCGCGAGATGCCTGGACCACGTCACGCCCGTTAGCGTCCAAAGCTCGCAAGTACGTCACTGAGCGAATGAACCCAGATGACGTTCAGAAACGCTTCGATACACAACTCCGTCGCCGAGGTGAACGATGGCGGTCGAGATGTACCTCGCGCCAAACACCCACGCACACAGGATC
>CAYVHV010000031.1:0-43337 GCA_964451305.1 uncultured Acidimicrobiales bacterium
AGACGAGACCCTCTTCGATGGTTTTCTGACCGTCAGGACGATCTTCGCATCCGGGTTGTGTTCTGCGATCTTCTGAGGAATTGAACTATCCCAGTAGTAGACGTTTGAAAAGTCGCACCGAGGCCGTCGATCGTCGTATAAATCGCGGATCATTTGCGGACGGCGTTCGACTGGCTGGTTCAGGATGTACGGCTCCTTGATCTTTGGAACGCCGACATCGCCTCTTCGAGACAGATGCTTGTAGATCCAGGAGGTCCCGCACTTGCCGACGCCGATGAAGAAGACATCGATCGTGTGATCGTTCGCTTGATGCGACTCCACGTCCGACTACGCCTTTCCGCGACGCGATGTAGCACCAGCGGTTTGGAGCGGACCCCACCATGCTTCGTTGTCGAGGTACCACGAGACGGTCTGTTCGAGTCCTTCTTCGAAGGTGACCGACGGTTCCCAACCCAGTTCACGTCGGATCTTTTCGAACTCGACGCTGTAACGCAGGTCGTGACCCGGTCGGTCGGTGACGAACGTGATGAGCTCTCGACGACCGCGATCTGTAGTTTTCGCATCGACGACATCGCAGATCTGCTCCACGATGCTGATGTTCGTGCGTTCTGCAGCACCGCCAACGTTGTATGTTTCGCCATCGCGACCGTTTTCCAGCACGGCGATCAAGGCGCGCGCATGGTCATCGACCAAGAGCCAATCACGTACGTTTTCGCCCGCTCCGTATACCGGGAGCGGCTCTCCCTGTAGGGCTCGAATTGTGACGAGAGGAATGAGCTTTTCTGGAAACTGATACGGCCCGTAGTTGTTGGAGCAGTTGGTTAGGACCGTCGGAACTCCAAAGGTCTTTCCCCACGCTCGGACGAGATGGTCCGAGGAAGCTTTGCTTGCTGAGTACGGTGACTTTGGGTCGTATCTGGTCGTTTCGGTGAACGAAGCATCATCAAGCTGCAGTGAGCCGAAGACTTCGTCTGTCGACACGTGGTGAAACCGTTGCACCTCGGTGTTGCGAGCCGCTTCCAGGAGATTGAATGTCCCCATGATGTTGGTCTCAAGAAAGTCTCGCGGTCCGTCGATCGAACGATCGACATGGCTTTCCGCTGCGAGATGGAGCACCGCATCAGGCTTGTGGTCAGCAAAGATCTTGGAGATCGCAGCGCTGTCCCGAATGTCCGCGTGGACGAACGTATAACGCGGATCGTCGGCCACAGCCGCAACCGAAGTCTCCGTCGCGGCGTATGTCATCGCGTCGAGGTTGATGACCTCGTGGTCGGTCTGCGAGATTAGTCGCCGAACGACCGCCGAGCCGATAAACCCGAGTCCGCCGGTTACGAGAATCTTCATTATTTCAAAAGTCCTTGAAGGTATTGCCCATAGCTGTTCTTGGCCATTGAGCTGGCTGCATCGTAGAGCTGTTCGTCGGAGATCCATCCCTGATTCCAAGCAATCTCTTCGAGGCAGGCGATCTGGGAGTGTTGTGTCTTTTGGACGACGCGAACGAATTCGGTGGCCTCCGACATCGAATCGAAGGTACCCGTGTCGAACCACGTGTGACCACGAGCGAGTTGTTGCACCCGAAGCTCACTGTTGCGGAGGTACCAATCGTTTACCGACGTGATCTCGAGCTCGCCGCGGGGTGAAGGCTCGATGTGTTTGGCGACTTCTGAGACCTCTCCGTCATAGAAGTACAAGCCGGTAACGGCAATGTTGCTTTTAGGCAGAGACGGCTTCTCTTCGATCGAGACCGCTCGGCCATCCGAGTCAACTTCGACGATGCCGTATCGTTCTGGATCGTCCACGGTGTAGCCAAAGACGGTCGCGCCCGACTCTTGGACAGCGGCCTTTCTCAGCATGGGAGGAAGGCCGGACCCCCAAAAGAGGTTGTCGCCAAGAACGAGACATGCTGGACTTCCAGCAAGGAACTCCTCGCCGATAATGAAGGCCTGTGCAAGACCGTCTGGGCTTGGTTGAACCGCATACGAGATGTCGATTCCGAACTGGGAGCCGTCACCCAGCAAACGTTCGAAACCCTCTCCGTCATGAGGTGTTGTAATGATCAAGACCTCTCGAATATCAGCCAGCATCAACACCGACAGAGGAAAGTAGATCATCGGCTTGTCATAGACCGGTAACAGCTGTTTTGACACAGCTCGTGTGAGAGGGTGCAGGCGCGTTCCGCTTCCGCCCGCGAGAATGATTGCTTTCATGCCCCAACTGTCTCGCATTCCGTGACATGAGGACATAGGCCGATCGGCCTACGGCCATATTCTCAACGGGGCTTCTGGCTCTATGTTGAGTAAAAGCGACTGATATCGTTGGTTTTCGCCATGGTCGTCCCTCTTCTCATCGGTTCTTCGGTCAGCTTCCTGATCGGAGCGATCGCTATCGTCTCGACCAGGGCGGTCAACCGTGATGCGCTAATTCAGGCAATCTTTGTTCTGGTCACGTTGACAGCGCTTGCGGCGGTCAACCTGAGATTTGGGATCATCGAGCAGAAGTTTGCGTCAGAGTTTGCCTTCGACCGTTTCCTCGGGCGCGAATCGCTACGCCCGAACGACACCTTCGCCGTCCAAGCACTAGCGAACACACCTGCCTTCTTCTTGGCCCAAAGTTGGGAAGCCGCGATTGGGACAAACGCGGCTGTTACTGCACTCACGTATGCATTCCTTTGGGATCAGAAGTCGAAGGCTCATTTGTACTTCTTGGGGCCGGCGGCACTTAACTTCTCGTTCTTTGCTCTCCGCGATCCATTCATTGGTCTCATCTTCATGTTCTTGGTTCTGGCCTTTGGAAGCGAGTTCACACTGAAGAAGCTGCCGGTTCCATTGCTGGTTGCTGCCATCGCGATGTTCTGGACCCGGCCTGAGAACCTGCTGATCATCCTTGCGCTCGTTGGCGTGCTTTCGTACCAACATTCGCGAACGACACTTATGCGGTTTTGCGTTCTCGGTGCGGGCGCAGTTGGAGCATTGGCGGCTCTCCGGTTCGCTCCGGCTCTCCTGGGTGTGAACCAAACGATTTCGATTGGCAACCTGCCAGCGTTCTTTGCCGAGTTCAGCGAAGACCGCGGTACACGGACGGTTGCGACAGGCGTTGGCGGAGGCTCCGACATTCTCGGCGGAGCTCTGCAGCGAATGCCGTTGCCAATTCGTTATCCGATTCAGCTGTTTACGTTCTTTGTTCTCCCGCTTCCGTTCGAGATTCGTTCGGTCACGTTGCTGCTTTCTGCTATCGACAGCGTGTTCTTCGCCTTCGCCTCCCGAAAGTTGTTCAAGGAAGGCACGGCACCAGCAAAACTCTTGTTTGTTGTGTACGTACTCGTTGCTGCCTTCTTCTCGTCCAACTACGGAAACGTATTTAGAATTCGCTACCCGCTCTACTTCGTCATTGGAGCAGGGCTGTATAGCAACCGTCATCGAGTGTCACAAGAACGAGTGGAACGCACAGAAGTCTTGGCATCACAGTGATCTCGAGCGCGGTTTCATTCAAGTTGCTTGCGGCCGCCGCTGCTCTCGGCAACGTGGCGATCGCGACAGCAGTTTTGCCTGCAGGACAGGCTGTAGCGTTCCTCGCTGCGATCAGCTTCGCGCAGCTCTTCCAACCTTTCGCAGGCTTTGGGCTCGTGACCAGAATCGTTGCGATTCGTGATGACGAAGAACTACTCAAAGTTCGACATCGCCACTACTTCTTTCTCTACGCCGTCATCGTTGCCATTGCGTCGGCTTTCACTTCACTCGGTCAGGGCGCAACGTGGGAGATCGCGGTGTTCGCAGGGTTGCTCGCTCTACATGCCGTTGAGTCAGAGCGTGTTCGTGCCGGGTACGGGAACCACTCAGGAATCTACGTGCAGAACGCGACCGTTCTCCTCGGATCGTTGAGCGTGCTCGCCCTCGGAGAGTTCACGGTCGTTCCTGGTGTGCTGATTGGGCTGGCGTACCTGGGATATCTCAGCAAGGTTCCAGAGGCGCAATCGTCCCGAGAAACGACCACGAAGATGACACCCACCTGGGCCGACGCTCTCAAAGGTCTACGTGCCATGTCAGTGACGCAGTTCTACTCGGCGATCGTCGTGCTCGCAGCTCTCATCTTGGCGCCCGAAGAGGCGCTGATCGTGACGCTCGTATACCGCTCCGGGCTGTTCTTTAACTGGCAGCTGTTCTATTGGATGCGGTTCGGTCATAAGGCTGCGCTCGATATCTATACCGACGAGAACGTTGCGACCAACAAACGTCTCGCCCGGTTGTCGTTCCTTGCCTTCGCCGGTGCGTCCATCGGTGCATTGCTGGTCAACGTCGTGCCGCCACTACGTGATCTTCTCGAGCGATTCGATCAGGTTGATCTTCCGTACCTTGCGATTCTGATCGCAGCGTATGGCGGAGTGCAGTTTGCCCTGAGTCGAACCTTCCCGTTCGAAGCGACGGTCGTCTACCGAACCGGAACTCGCCCGGACAGAAACTACGTTGCGTTCTGGGCTCTCGGCATTGCAAGTGTTGCGGTGATATCGCAGATTGTGCCGAATGCAGTGGCGTTGCTCATCGCAGTCGAGGTTTGCCGTGTTGGCTTCCGGGTGCTGTCATATCGACAGTTCACGACTCTCGACCTCGCTCCTGACACAGTGCCCGCGTAGCCTGCGGCTACGAGATAGTGAATTTGAACTGAGGTCCGCTGGCAAGGTTTCCAGCCGAATCACGTGGGCGAAGTATTGCTACGTATTGTCCCGAAGGAAGCGCAAATGGTCTGTTCCAATTCCAAAGACTTGAGCGAGCGCCTGGGCTAGCTACTGCAACGTCGAACGATTGGACCTCACTGGCGAACGAGCCGTCTTGTTGAAGCCAGAGCTGCTCGCCTATTCGTTGTCGCACGAAGACTCGAACGTCCCGCGTTGACTCGTTGTCACTGACACGACCAGTCGGCAGTTGTTCGAAAGCGACGTATTGAAAACCCCTGTTGTTGATTTCCGGCGGCGTCCACGGCGCGGACGATTGCGTAATATGGGCCGGCGGGAAGCTGATGGGGAATCTCGAAGTGCCAATAACTGTCCAGCGCTCCAGGGTTGTCTACTGGCTGTGAGAAGAACGCTTGGCCTTGAGCGAAACTCCCATCGGGCTGCAACCAGGGCCGCGTGCCCCCGAGTTGTCGGATTCAAACACGAACTTCGGCAATCGATGTCTCGTCTACTGCATCGCTGCCGAGCACGATCGGTGCTTCCAGGAACATATTGTCTGCGGACGGTTCAGTAATTGAGGAGCCACTTGGAGGCAGCGAATCTGTTTGACCAGATGCCGGTGAAGCTGCGAAGAGCACCAACAAGATGCCAGACAGCTTGAGAAGAACCGATCTAGGCAGGAGTGGTTTCACCGAATTTCTCCTTCCAATCAGAGTCAGACGTTAACAGAAACCAGCAATTGCGGGGCTAGCCGATGGTGATGTTGGTGATGGGGTTTTCTGCGCTGGTGGCGACGTTGTTGGCGTTGTCTCGGATGTTGAGGGTGAGTTGGTGTGGGCCTGTTTCGTCGAAGTTGACGTTGGGGACGGTCCAGGTGGTGTTGGTTCCGTTGTTGTCGAGTGTGGCGGTGAGCCAGCGTGGGGTGGTGGTCCAGGCTGTGCCGTTCCAGTATTCGCGTGGTGTGGTGAGGCGTCGGACTTGGACGAGTACTCGGTTGATTCCGGAGATGTCGTCGGTGGCGGTTCCGGTGATGGTGGTTGTTCCGGTTGGTGTGGTGCTGGCGTTGGCGGGGAAGGTCACTGAGCCTGTCGGATCGGTGGTGTCTGTTGCGCCGATGGTGATGTTGGTGATGGGGTTTTCTGCGCTGGTGGCGACGTTGTTGGCGTTGTCTCGGATGTTGAGGGTGAGTTGGTGTGGGCCTGTTTCGTCGAAGTTGACGTTGGGGACGGTCCAGGTGGTGTTGGTTCCGTTGTTGTCGAGTGTGGCGGTGAGCCAGCGTGGGGTGGTGGTCCAGGCTGTGCCGTTCCAGTATTCGCGTGGTGTGGTGAGGCGTCGGACTTGGACGAGTACTCGGTTGATTCCGGAGATGTCGTCGGTGGCGGTTCCGGTGATGGTGGTTGTTCCGGTTGGTGTGGTGCTGGCGTTGGCGGGGAAGGTCACTGAGCCTGTCGGATCGGTGGTGTCAACCGGGGCTGCTCCTTCTCTCAGTGCAATCGACCAGCCGAGCGCGTTGAGGCTGTGATGTTCGGCAACGGCTACGGCTTGTGACGAGCCGTTGCTTGGCGCGGGGTGCACGACCGAGAGCACGCTGCTGACGTGTGCGTTTCCCGTGCCGATCGAGGTGCTGAGCGTCGCCTCGGATGGGGGAGCGAAAAACTCCGTGGTGACGCTCGTGCGGTCAGCCCAGTAATGCAGGACGGTCGCCTCACCGGAGAACGAGAGTGCGGGAGCCCGGTGGCCAACGCGCCGTTCCGATTCGGCGATTGACTCAACGGCGAGGATTGGGTTTGCAGTATCGACTCCCCGGTAGGTCGAGATCGTGAGGTCCGCCTTCGTGCTGCTGGAGAGCTGGAACTGGGCGTTACTTCCCGGATCATTCGCGCTCAACGCCCGATACCAGATGGTGGTGGTCAGGTTGTTTGCGGCGTCTTGTCCAACGAAGACCCAGCCAGCTGGTGCGGTTCCAACGGTGTTCCCATCGCTGATCGAAAGGAAGGCGAGCGCGACGTCGCCAGCCTGAGCGTTGGCGGGCAACGATTGGGCGAACGTGTTGTTTGAATCGCTCAGTGTTGTCGTGCGGATATGGGTGACTGGCAGGCCGCCGTTGCCCACAAGAACCTCTTGCTGGCGTGAAGCCGAAGTGCCGCTGTTGTCGGTCACCGTGAGCGTCACGGTGTGGGTCGTGTTATTGGCCAGGGTCGCCGTTGGTGCTATCGAGGTTGCCGTCGTGCCGTTGCCAAAGTCCCATGAGTAGCTCGTGATGCTGCCGTCATCGATGCTGGCTGAAGCATCGAAGTTGCATGCTGTGCCTGCGCAATCGAATGAGAAGAGTGGCTCGGGAGCATCGTTGCTGACCTCGATGTTTGGGAAGATCGCGACATGTGGCGTGAAGATCGCTGGGCCTGAGCCAGTCACACCCGTTGGGTTGAGAACTTGAGTGAAATCACCCCCGACAAGCAGCCCAGATGGACCCCTCTCGAGTTCCCACACACCGTTCACCGAATTGAGATGGGGATCCCACGCTTCGAGCTCGCCGGTTGCCAGGTCGAGTCGAAGCAGCTTCTCTCGCCGGGTGGCGTTGGGGTTAGTAGGGCTCTCTACGTAGCCATCTACCGGGAAGTTCGGGTTCAGCGTGACGCCATCGAGCAGGAACTTCGGCTCGTCATAGACGAACTGGCCGTGAGTGCCGACATACAACGTGGTTGCCGACGCTTCGAGCGCCTGCACGTCGCCCGCGAGCACTCGCTGCCACTCGCGGTCTCCGAACTTTGAATACGCCCAGATCGAGTTTCCATTGCCGCCATTGCTGAGCGTGCCTGCTGTTCCGGCGTAGATGGTGTTGCGATCTTGGCTGAGCGAAATGGCCTGCACCCGTGCTGGCGGAGCGTCGGTGACATTCCACGATGGATGGATCGAGCTATCGGTCCGCAATCGCACCAAGTGCTGGTGTGGTTGGCCGTTCAGCTCGGTGAAGTTGCCACCGACGTACACGTTGTTGCCAACAGCCTCGATATCGAGCACCGTGCCGTTCGTCGATGCGTTCCACGAAGCGTCTGCTTGGCCAGTGGCCGGATCGAGCTTGATGAGATTCGGCGAGGTCACCCCACCAATCGTGTTGAATCGTCCGCCGACGTAGACCGCTCCGTCCTCGCCAACGTTGATGGTCTCCACAGCAGCCGAGGCATTCGGGTTGAAGTTGGGGTCGAGCGCACCGGTGATGGCATCGAGCTTGGCGATTCGGTTCCTGGTCGTCCCGTCGACACTGGTGAAGACCCCGCCGATGTAGAGATCTTGCTCATCGGGCGACAGCGAGATCGTGAGAATCTCAGTGTTTCCTCCGGCGATGACCGGGCTAAACACCGGGTCGAGTTGTCCTGTCGCTACCTCGATCGCAGCGAGGTATGGCCGGCTGACACCGCCAACCTCGGTGAACTGGCCGGCAATGTAATAGCGGCCATTCGCTTCGAGCAATGCCCACACCGGCGTTGGGTCGGTTGCGTCTTGGTCTTGACCTGGGTCCACTGCGACCGTGCCGAGAAGCGTGGTCGGAGGGTTGTTCGCGTCAGCAGGGTCAGCTGAACTGAAAAATGATGCACCGAGGAGCAGCGCCGCGCTCGCAAGGACCACCGCTGCGAAGAGCAGCGTGCGTTTGAGGAAAGTCATGGTTTGCTACCTTGAATCCGCCAGGAAATAGCTGTGTGTTCGAAGAGCCTCCCGCAACTACTCACAGTACCTCTCGATTGCGTTGCTTGCGTTACCGCACGAGGATCGCTCTCGCCGCAAAGCGAGGTCACCGAGCGTTCTTCGCTATTGCAGGTCGACGATCACCGATGGGATAGACGCAGTGCTCAGGCCGTTGTTGTCGAACGTGCGAGCTCGAACCTGCCATGACCCGTCGGCGAGTGCGGGCGAGGTGTAGTTCCAGTTCGTGCGGTCGCCACCGGGGTTGGTCAGCGACGCATTGATCCACTGCGCGCTGCCCATCGTGCCGTCGGCTCGCAGGAACAGGCCGGTGTCCCGGTTGCGCAACAGCACCTCCACTTCCGAAATTGAGCTGTTGTCGTTGGCCGTGCCGCTGGCGGAGATACGGCCATTCGTGATCGTTTGACCATTTGCCGGAGTTGCGATCGTCGTGGTCGGGCGCTCATCACCGGGGAAGCCAAGGAAACTACCCACGATCTGTGCGGCGGCGGCCTGGCCAGCCGTGTCGATCGCACGCACGTTGAACGAGTATGCGCCGGCGCTCGGTGCGTTGAAGGTATAGCTCCACGCGGTTGAGGTGGCGTTCGGCGACGTCAGCTGGGCAAAAAACGGCGCAGGACGGTTCGACGTTGTTCCATCCGGCTGCAGCCAGACGCGCCGCGTGCTGTCGAAGATCGTGACCGACACCTGCCCAACACCGTTGTCATCGGTAGCGGTTCCGCCGATCACGACGTTGAGTGACGTCGTGTCTTGAACGAACCGGTTGGTCGTGAACGTGATCTCGGGAAGATCATCGCCAGCTGCACCGACCCTGATCTGGGTTGTCACCGTGCTCGTCGCTCCAATCTCGTCGATCACCCGGAACGTGGCGTCATAGGTGCCGGCTGGGAGCTGTGGCGACTGGTAGTTCCAAGTCGTCGACGTTCCGCCGCCCACTCCAGGAATCGTGAAGAAGTTTGCTTGCGGTCCGAGCGAACCGTTCTGCTGGACTCCGGAGAAGTCGACGACGTTGCGAAGCCGAACCTCGACACGGTCGATGCCCGCTGATGCGCCTGCGGTTCCAGCGAAGTTCGCCCGGCTATTTGGATTGACACGCTGGCCCTCGCCCGACGTCACCTCGACGGTTGGGGGAGCGTTGTTTCCCGCCTGAGTGAAGTTCCGTGACAGCCTGTCTCGTTGACCCGACGTGTCGAACGCGTCTGCGGTGATCTGCCAGAAACCTTCGGGAAGACCGGTCAGCGTCGCGGTCCAGTTCGTGAAGGGCTCGCCTGGATTGCTGAGCGTTGTCGTGAACGATTGCGACGCCCCGAGGGTGCCGTCGAGGCGGAAGAACTCATTGGTGTCTCGGTTGCGAACAGCGAAGCTGACGCTTTGCACGCCGATGTCATCGGTTGCTGTTCCGCTCACCTGGACCGTTGATGTTGAGATCGAACCCGACGGGCTGGTGATAGCGAGCTCGGGAATCTCGTTCGCTGCGCTCGCGACGATAAAGCTGCGCTGTATGTTCTCGTCACGGGTGCCGTTTGTGTCAAAGGTGCGGGCGGTGATGGAGTGTTCGCCAGAAAACTCAAGGTTCACGTCGATCGACCACGATTGAGTCGTGTTGGCGCCATTGAAATCGATATCGAGCGGTGAGAATTCACTGCTATAGGTGCCGTCATCGTTGAGGTACTCGCCGGTTGCATTTCGGATGACGGTCAGTCGGACTCGGGAGACCCCGTCGGGTGCGGTCGACTGGCCAGAAATGGTCACAGTGCCTGCGTTTACGACGCTGCCGTTGGTAGGCGTTGAGATTGCCGTGTCGAGCGAACCGTTACCGCCGCCACCGCCTCCGTTTCCTCCGCCATTTCCGTTGGTGCAGGTGATGTCTTGGAATGGGTCGGCGTAGTTGGGGCCGCGGACTCGACCGGTGATGGTGTCGCCTTGGTTGGCGTTGATGGTGGCGCTGTTGCCGGTGACCGTTGCTGCCCAGCTGCCGTTGCGGCGCAGTTGAAGACTGTCTCCACGATCGCCGGTGAAGCTTATGGTGGCGTTGTTACCGTCAAAGGTTGCGGTGCATGCAAGCGAATCATTTCCGCCGCCACCGCCTCCGTTTCCTCCGCCGCCATTGTTTGGTGTTTGCCCGAGGGGGAAGATGGCGTGGCGCCCAATGTTGTTCACGCCACCGAGGCGGGTTCCGTCATGGCCGACAAGCAGGCCGAGCTGGTCATCCCACGTGAGGGACTGGACGCCGATAAAGCTGTCACTGCCCGGGTTCCAATCAACCGACTTTCCGGTCGCAGGGTTGAGCGCACCGAGCTGTTCACGTTGCACGACCTGGCTGCCGAGGGCGAGCGGACCCTGGCCTTGGCCGAAACCGAAGTTGGTGTTGGGGTCGCCGGGGAACGGGTCGTCGCTTCCAGGCGCTTCCTGAAATTGGAAGTGGCCACCGATAAAAACGACGTCGTCATTTATTGCAACGCCGAGAACGGTGTCGAAGTGACGAGAGACCCAATCGGGCTGCACGTTCGCTCCTCCGTTTGTCGGGAAACGAACCGCGGTGTCACCAGCCGGTGGGCGGTCTCCGCCGCTCGTCACCTGTACGACGTAATCGCCACCCGGAGAGACCGCAAGACGTCGCATGCGTAGCGCGCCGCCCAACCGGTCGAGCTCGTTGTCATAGAGCAAGGTCTGCCAGTTGTTGAGCGTGGTGGTGTTGTTCGTGATGTCGAATCGGGCGATGCCCGTGCGGTTCGCGCCATCGATAAACCGGGCACTGTGCGATGCCCACAATTGCGACCCATTCGGGCTGACCTCCAGCCAGCGAACGTTCAACCCGCCGCCTGCTTGCACACT
Organism: uncultured Acidimicrobiales bacterium; assembly: GCA_964451305.1. Lineage (GTDB taxonomy): Bacteria > Actinomycetota > Acidimicrobiia > Acidimicrobiales > SHLQ01 > SHLQ01. Next base: position 11,204 of record CAYVHV010000031.1, read on the forward strand.
GAATTCGAAGTCGAAATTCGTAGCCGAATCGAGGGCTCCTGAATTCACATCGACCGCGGCGAGCGCCTCTCTCGGGGTGTCGTTGACGACGGTAAATGGCCCTCCGATATAGACCTTGTTGTTCGCGACGGCGAGCGTGTTTGGGGTCGACCCGACGTTCGTTTGGAACGCTGAATCGACCGAACCGTTCGCATTGATCTTGGCGATGCGTCGGTGAAATTCGCCATCGACGTTCGAGAACTGTCCGACGACGAACACCGAGCTGCCACTGGCATCAATCGCGTTGATGAAGTCGTCGACGTCGGGGCGAAACGTACCGTCGAAGCGGCCTGAGGTTGCGTTATACGCAGCGATGTACGGCTGGTTGATAGCGCTACCCCCAGCGTCTCGAACCTGGGTGAACGTACCGACGACGATCACGCGATTGCCGACCACGACGCTGTCGAGCACCTCGCCATCGATGACCTGCATGGTGTTCGTGCGCGGCGTTTCGGTCACGCCTGTTTGAGCTTCGGCGGTAAGCGCAAAGAAGCCAAGAAATGCCACGATCGCCGCTGTGAGAAGCGCTGCTGGCACGAGAGAACGACGAGTAATCAACATGGTCCACCCCGGGAATCGAACTCGCAATAGCCGCCTCCCACGAAGCTACTTGACACCGAACAGCGATGAAAAACTGGCGATCACGACGCTCGGTGGTTGTATCTACTCACGGATCTCGAAGAAAATGCTTCCTCGGTCGCGTTGGCCAGTGGTGTCGATCGCATCGACGGTGACTTCCCACTCGGCCGGATCGAGGCCCTGCACCGTGAGCGACCAGTTCGTGAACGTTCCACCGGGGTTCGACAACGTTGCGTTGTGGCGTTGGGCGGCGCCGAGCGTTCCGTCAGGTCGGAAGTAATCGAACGTTTCACGATTCTGAATCAGCACCGTCACGCTCGTAACGCCGATGTCATCGGCTGCCGAGCCGGAGACGTTGGTGAACTCACCAGCGAGAACCGCATTGTTCGTGAAGAGCTCCGGCGGGCTATTCGTGAGCGCCCCGAGCAGGAAGGTGCTGCGCACGGTGTCGTCGCGAACGCCGTTGACGTCGAAGGTTCGTGCCGAGATGTCGTAACGACTGGCGAAGGGGAGTGTCACATCGAGCGACCAAGTATCGGACGTTCCGTTTACCGCAACATCGAGTGCGGCGAACTCATCGACGAGCTGGCCATTCGCCGTCAGATACTGGCCAGTGGATTGGCGCTGAACCGTCACTCGAACGAAATCGAGGCCCGCAGGTGCGGTGGCCTGACCGGTGATCGTGACGTTCTCATTCGAGACGACACCGTCATCGACCGGTGAGCTGATCGTCGTGGTGATCTGGCCTGTCGGGGTGTCTCCACCGCCTCCTCCGCCTGCGGTGGTGCAGTCGATGTCTTGGAATGGGTTGGCGTAGTTGGGGCCTCGGAGGCGGGCGACGATGGTGTCGCCGGTGTTCGCGTTGATGGTTGCGGAGTTTCCGGTGACGGTTGCTGCCCAGCTGCCGTTGCGACGAAGTTGGAGGCTGTCACCGAGATCGCCGGTAAAGCTCACGCTTGCCTGTCCTCCAGAAATGCTGGCGTTACAGCTGAAGTCGCCGGTGCCGGGGGTCGGTGTTGGTGCGCCGCCTCCGCCGCCTGCGGTGGTGCAGTTGATGTCTTGGAATGGGTTGGCGTAGTTGGGGCCTCGGAGGCGGGCGATGATGGTGTCGCCGGTGTTCGCGTTGATGGTTGCGGAGTTTCCGGTGACGGTTGCCGCCCAGCTGCCGTTGCGACGAAGTTGCAGGCTGTCTCCGAGGTCGCCGGTGAAACTCACCGTGGCACTCCCTCCGTTGAACGACGCGCTGCACGAGAAGTTGCCGTCACGGGGGGTCGGTGTCGGCGTGGGTGTGGGTGTGGGTGTTGTGGCAATGGATCCGGTCGGGAAGATCGCATGGCGTCCAATGCTGTTGACCCCGCCAAAGCGTGCGCCGTCGTGACCAACGAGCAGTCCGAGGTCGTCATCCCAGGTCAAGCTCTGGACACCGATGAAGCTGTCGCTGCCCGGGTTCCATGCAAGCGACTTTCCATTGGACGGGTCGAGCGCTCCGAGCTGTTCGCGCTGCACGACCTGGTCTCCAAGTATCTGCGGGCCTTGGTTGGCGCCGAAGCCAAACACGGTGTCGGGATCACCCGGAAATGGATCGTCTGAGCCAGGGGCTTCTTGGAACTGGAAGTGGCCGCCGACAAACACCGCATCATCGCTAATCGCCACGCCGAGGACGCTGTCGAAGTGTCGCGAAACCCACGCGGCTTGCACGTCCGCCCCTCCGCTGGTCGGGAACCGAATCGCAGTGTCACCGATCGGTGGTCGATCGCCACCGCTCGTCACTTGAACGACGTAGCTGCCATCGGGGGAGATGGCGAGGCGACGCATTCGTAACGTGAAGCGATCGAGCTCGTTTTCATAGAGCAAGGTCTGCCAGTTGTTGAGCGTCGTCGAGTTACTCGAGATATCAAAGCGGGCGATACCGCTACGGACCTGGCCATCGATCAAACGAGCCGAGTGCGACAGAAACAGGAAGTTGCCGTCAGGGCTTACCTCGATCCACCGAACCGTGATGCCACCGAAGCGCTGGGTGCTCTCCGCAAAGTCGAAGTTCGTCACAGTATCGAGCGAGCCGTTGGTTGCACTCACCGCAGCAAATGCCTCACGGGGTTGATTGTTGACCGTCGTGAACGGACCGCCGACATACACCTTGCCGTTTGCAACGTCCAAGGTGTTCGGCGTCGATCCAATCGCTGCGACAAAGCCCGAATCCACCGAACCGTTCTGGGTGATCTTGGCGATCCGCCGATGATTCTCGCCGTCGACCTCACCGAACTGGCCGGTGACGAACACGTCATTGCCATCTGTGGCTACGGCGTTGATGAAGTTGTCGACGTCGGGGCGAAAGCTCGCATCGAATCGGCCCGTGTTCGCGTTGTACGCGGCGATGTAGGCCTGATTCACCGTTGCGCTTCCAGGGTCTTGGACTTGGGTGAACGTTCCGACGACGATGACGCGGTTCCCAATCACGACGCTGTCGAGCACCTCGCCGTTGACTACACGCATAGTGTTCGTGCGCGGCGTGTCGGTCACGCCAGCTTCGGTGACACTGGTCTGTGCCTGCGCGGTAAACGTTGACAAGGTGAGCAACGCTGCGATCGCTGCTGCGAGGAACGCGATGAGCGTTGCTGAACGTCGGAGAACTGTCATGGTCTGCCCCAGAGTTTCGGCCCGCCAAAACTGCCGCCCCAGCGAACGTAGCGCACCGCCAATGGTGAAGCGAAGTTTTTTCTCCGATTTGCGAACTACACAGCGTGACAAATAGATTACCGAAGATCTTGAAAAGAGATCTTTAGGCGGACATTGCGGGGGCGTGGATTCGTTGGGCGGCAAACGGTACTTAAATTGTGACGTTGCGTCACAAGACGCGGAAGTGGTCAGGCGAGCACTAACGCATGAAGACGTCGTGCATTTCGGCGTCGAGAAAGGCTTTGAGGACGACGCATCTTTGCGCGCGTTCTACGACGAGCTGGTCGAGGCGGTAGGCACACCGATCGACATCGCAGAAGATTTCAGAGAAGGCGGAGCGCCAACCGGCCAACGGTGGAGCGAGATCCGCTACGACCCCGATGTCCCCGACGACGTGGCGTTCCGGTACAGCAAAAACGCACAACCGCTACACACCGACGAGTCCTACGTGTCGACCGGTGCCGGTGTGATGCTCTTCTACTGTGTCACGCCCGCCCGCTCAGGCGGCGAGACCGTCTTCGTCTCCGGCACCGAGCTCCTCGAGTATCTCCGCAGACACGATCCAACCCTGCTGTCTCGGCTACTCGCCACATCGGTGCGCTACTCCAAAGCACACGACTGGAAACAACAGCCCATCGTCCAGCTCATCGACGGCGGTGGTGTCGAACTCAACTTCAACTACTACTGCGCCGACGCCGAACAATCGTCCGAGGCGCTGCAGCTCAACGAGGACTTTCATTCCTTCCTCGAGCACGAACTTCCCCAAGACTTGGTCCAGCCGGTTGGGTTACAGCGGGGTGAAGCAGTGGCATGGCGAGACTCGGCGGTCTTGCACGGGCGCAATGCGTTCGAGGCCACGAACTCTGGCGATCGGTTCATCTGGAAGACCGGCATTCTCCTCAACAAGGCGGCATAAACAATGACTTGGCGGCAACTCGGTCACGGCGGACCAACCCTCTCGCAAATCGCGTACGGGACCATGCGATTGGTGGACGATCCTGATCGTCCACGACCCAGCGAGCTCCTGCTCCAACTTCACGATGGAGGGATCGACACACACCACTCGTCATCTGAGTACGAGTCGTATCCGCTTTACCGTCGAGCGCTTCGAGTGGTCGGTCGGACCGGGCGCACGATCAAACACATCGTCAAGCTGGCCGAGCCATCCTTCGACGACGTCGTCTTCGACGCCGACCGGTTGCGATCGGCGATCGACCAACGGCTTCTCGAACTCGAAACCGATCACCTCGACGTCGTTCAGTGGATGATCCGAACCCCAAACCCAATGTGTCCTCGCGGGCCCATCGAGGTACTCCACAACCAACGGGGCGATATCGCCGGGGTATTCGAAGAACTCAAGCGGTCGGGCAAAGTCGGCGAGTTCGCTATCTTCCCCTACACGAATCGGTTCGCTCGAGCTACACAGCACGAACTCGGGCCGACGGCGTTGTGCACCTACCTCAGCTTGTTCGAACGAGAATCGAGCGAGCTCGTCCGAATTGGGCGCCCGTTCATTGCCCTACGCCCATTTGCCGGAGCGACACCGGACGTCGTGAACGCACCCGAATCGATCTACATCGAACCCGATGCCGATCGACGGTACGAGGCAGCACTTCGTTATCCGCTGCTGCACCCCGATGTTGCAACGACGGTCGTTTCGGTGAATCGGCCACAGCACGTGCAGCTCGCAATCGACGTCGCCCAAACCGCCGAACCCGATCTTTCGGCGTTCGGTCGATGGAGTGAGCGCTTAGACAAAAGAGACAGCGAAAGACCAGTAGTCGGTGACAGTTTCTCAACATCTGCAGAAGTGCAGGTGGCCTAGATGAACGACAAAATTCTCCTTCGCAAGCCATATGTCGGCCGGCGTGAGCAGCGGTTCGTTTCGGACGCTCTGGCGAGCGGCTGGGTTGCGCCCGCAGGCCCCGATCTCACCGGGTTCGAGGCGGACCTTGCATCTGAGTTGGGGGTCTCCCCAGACAACGTCTTGTGCTTGTCATCGGGTACGGCCGCGCTGCAACTCGGGCTCATCGAACTCGGAGTCACCGCAGGCGACGACGTGATTGTCCAGACGGCCACATTTGCCGCAACCGCCTTCGCTGTTGCTCACATCGGAGCGAACCCAGTTTTCTGCGATGTCGACGAAATTACCGGCAACTTGTGCCCAGAACGACTCGAATTCTGTCTCCGTCAACGAGCCCTATCGAACAACCTCCCTGCGGCCGTCGTGCCCGTCGATCTTTTTGGGTACGCCGCCGACTACGACTCGATCGATGCCGTCTGCAAACAGTTCGGCGTGCCCGTACTCCAGGACGCAGCTGAGGCCCTCGGAACCTTCAGCCAAGGCAAAGCCGCAGCAACCCATGGCAACCTTGGAGTGCTCTCGTTCAATGGGAACAAGATCATCACCACCAGCGGCGGGGGAGCGCTGGTGGGTCCAGCCGAGACGCTCGCCCACGCCCGGCACCTTTCGACCCAAGCTCGCGACAACGCCACCTGGTACGAACACACCGAGATCGGCTTCAACTATCGGATGTCGAACATCCTCGCAGCGGTTGGCCGCGCACAGCTGGAACGGCTTGGTGACTTCATCGAAACCCGACGCAGGGCCCACGACTACTACGTCGACGCCCTTCCGCACGTCGACTGGTTTCCCGAGGGGGTTACCGACCAGTGGAATCACTGGCTCAGCGTCGCCCTGCTGCCCGAGGGCACCGATGCCATCACGGTCTGTCAAGAGCTCCAAAGCAAAGGGATCGAGGCCCGCCCCTACTGGAAGCCAATGCACATGCAGCCGGTCTTCGCCAAGAACGAGACCATCGGTGGCGAAACCGCAGAGATGTTCTTCCGGCGAGGCATCTGCCTACCGAGCGGTGTTGCACTCAACCTGAACGAACTGAACTACGTCGCAACCTCGTTGAGCGCAGCTGTTCGAGAGTCAAAGCTGATGTCGGCGTGAGTCACCGCGTCAACACCAAACCCGTCCCTACGTGGAAACGGACAATGGATGTCTTCGTCGCAAGCGTCGTCCTGACCGTCGGCGCACCAGTGCTCGCCGTCGTCGCGTTAGGAAATCGACTCTTTCTCGGACCAGGAATCTTGTATAGCCAAGCTCGCGGGGGTTACCGAGGAGACACGTTCGAGGTCCTCAAGTTTCGATCGATGCTCCACGAACAGGGCACTGACGGTGTGACGTTGACGATCGAAGAACGATCCCACCCGTGGGGCGAGATGCTCCGAAAGACGAGCCTCGACGAAATACCTGGGCTGCTGAACGTTCTGCGCGGAGAGATGTGTTTGGTGGGACCACGGCCGCTCGTTGCCCGCTACCTCGATCGTTATGACGAACAACAGGCGCAACGCCACCGATTGCCACCAGGGCTGACCGGGCTCGCACAGACGAGCGGGCGGAACCTGCTCACGTGGGAAGAGAAGTTCGAGCTCGACAACGCCTATATCGATCGCGTTTCTGTCGGCACCGACCTCACCATCTTGGCGACGACGGCGTGGCAAATGCTCACACCGTGGCGAAATCGGGGCACCGACCACGCCACCGAATTCCGGGGATCGATACACCGGCACATCGACCAACGCGTGGACAACAACAACGCAAGCGAAAGAAATCGAACCCTAGTCAGGAGCTAGAGAGTGGCGAACTCGATCCAGATGCAGACAAATGGTGAAGACCAAACAGCTGGCGGACAGCTGCTCGGTCGAGCCACACCGTTGCAGGCCGGCATGTACTTCCATGCCGTTGCCCACCCGCACAGCGGCGTCGATGTCGAACATGTCACGATCTCCCACGAGGGATCCATCGACCACGGTCGTTTCTTCGATGCATGGAGAACCGTCCTCGACGGTCTCCCAGAGCTGCGGTCAGCCGTTCGGCTCATCGATGGTCGACCATGGTTGTTCGTTCGAGACGGCGAACCGTTCACCGTGCAATTCCGGAACATTGCAAACTCGATCGACCCGGCCGGCGAAATCCCAGAGGTCTATGCCGCCGATCGACGTCTCGGGTTCGATCTTGAAGCGGGCCCGCTCATGCGTTTCACGGTGAGCCAGCTACCAGATGGCGGCACCAACATTTTGTGGTCCTTCCATCACATCCTTCTCGACGGCCGCTCGTTCCCTCTTGTCCTCGAGCGGGTGCTCGCCATATACGAACGAGACGAACAGCTCCCGCCGCCACGCCGGTCGATGACCGAATACGCAGATGCACTGACCTCGCTCGACCATTCAGCGGCGAGCGACGCGTGGACCCACAAGCTCGCAGACATCGACGGTCCATCATCGATCCCCACAGTGACCCAAGCAGCGGCCGAAGCGGGTCGAGGCGTCGAAGCGATTGAGCGGCGACTCGGAGCCGAGCTCAGCGGTGCGGTGCGCCAGCTCGCAGCATCCACGGACGTCAGTGTGCACAATGTGATTCAGGCCGGGTGGGGTGTGGTGCTCCATCACCACAGCCAAAAGACACCCGTCATCTTTGGCAGCACGCGAGCCGGTCGCCACGTGATCACCGAATCAGACGATGCAATTGGCTTGTTCATCCTCACCGTTCCGTTCATCATGCAACTCGACGGCGACGTCACCGCCGACGAGCTTCTCAGCACGGTTCGAGACGAACAACGAGCACTGCGTCCGCTCGAAACCACCCCACTCGAGCAGATCCAACACGCCAGTGGCTTCGGCGCCACACCGCTTTTTGAATCGCTCGTCATGTACGACGACGCCACCCTCAACACGCGAATGTGCGATCGGCTCGGCATCGACACCCCCTGGTCGTTCGACTACGCCGGCCAGACCAACTTTGCCCTCACGCTGTTGGCCTACGGAGAAGCCGACATCATGATCCGGCTCGAGCACGACACGTCTCGGTTCGATTCGGTCGTGGCAAACCTGGTCCTCGAACGACTAATAAATGTTCTGACCAACATGGTCGCCGAACCGTCCGTTCCGGTGGCGAGCTTGCCATATCTCACCCCAGCAGATCTATCGCAGCTTCACGAGTGGAACGCGACGGACACCGACTGGGATCAGAGCTCAACGCTCGTCGATCTTCTCGAGCAACAAACACAACGCACCCCCGATGCACCAGCGGTCACTTTTCGAGATCGCACCTACACCTATCGCGAGTTCGACGCGTGGACGAACGGCCTCGCCGCCAGCTTGCAAGACCGCGGCGTAGGCCGCGACGTGCTCGTCGGGGTCGTCGCGGAACGTTCGATCGAGCTCGAGCTCTGCATCCATGCCATCGTCAAGGCCGGCGGGGGTTTCGTACCACTCGACCCGGCCCTACCCGACGATCGGCTGGCGATGATGGCCAACGACGCCCAACTCGCGATCATCTTGAGCCAGCCCGGACACGCCGACCGTCCGTGCTTCGACGGAATCGATGTCATGTCGATCGACCTGGCCGACCCATCGTGGGATACCTGGCCCCGGCCGCTCACACACCGACCCGTCGCACGCGACCTCGCCTATGCACTCTTCACCTCCGGAAGCACAGGCAAACCAAAGTGCGCTGCCAACGAGCATCGAGCAATCGTCAACCGGCTTCGGTGGATGCAGCAGGCCTTCCCGCTCGACGAGAGCGACGTCGTCCTCCAAAAGACGCCCTACAGCTTCGACGTGTCGGTGTGGGAACACTTCTGGGCCCTCTGTGTCGGTGCGCATCTCGTGATCGCTGAACCGGGAGCGCACCACGATCCGCGAGTACTCGCGAACGAGATCATCAACTCGAACGTGACCACGATCCACTTCGTCCCATCCATGCTGCAACTTTTCGTCGAAGAGCCAGCTATCTCGAAATGCACATCGCTACGCCGAATTATCGCGAGCGGCGAAGCGCTGCCGCGTCCGTTGCAGGACAAGGTCTTCGACGCGCTCGATGTCGAGTTACACAACCTCTATGGCCCGACCGAGGCCGCGATCGACGTGACCTGGTGGGCGTGTGATCCTGAAAGCCAGCTCGGCCACATTCCCATCGGCGCGGCGATCAGCAATACGCAGATCCACATTCTCGACTCCCAGCAGCGACCGGTTCCTCCCGGCGTACCGGGCGAGCTCTACATCGGGGGCGTGCAGGTCGGTCGAGGGTATGTCAACCAACCCGAGCTCACCGCCGAACGCTTTGTCGACGATCCGTTCGGCTACGACGACAAGATCTATGCCACGGGCGATCTCGCCCGGCACATGCCCGACGGCAACATCGAGTATCTCGGGCGCCTCGATTTCCAGGTGAAGATTCGGGGGCTACGAATTGAACTCGGCGAGATCGAGGCCACGGTCGGCAGATGCTCTGGCGTTCGCGAAACCATCGTGCTCGCGCGAGAAGATGAGCACGGAAATCAGCAGCTCGTGGGCTATGCAGCTGGCGATGGACTCGAACCACTCGCGATCAAATCCGAGTGTGCAAGGACCCTGCCCACATGGATGATCCCAGATCAGTGGGTTCTGCTCGATACCTTCCCGCTCAATGCCAGCGGGAAGGTCGATCGGTTACGCCTGCCGGCGCCCGCGGCGGCGCCTCGTCGTACTGCGCCTTTGGCATCGGACTCGCAGCGTCGAGTCGGCACGATCTGGGCTGAGGTCCTCGAGCACGACAACTTCGGTCCCGACGACCCGTTCTTTGACGTCGGTGGTTCTTCGCTCGACCTCATCCGCCTCGCCGTGATGCTTGGAGATGCCATTGGACGAGACGTGCCCGTTGTCGATCTCCTCAAGGTCGTCACAGTACGGGCCCAGGCACGTCTCTTCGTCGAGGGTCGGATCGAACCAGATCAAGCAATCGAGCGATCACTCGCGCAGGCCAACGCCCGGCGAGGTGCACGCAGGAGAACAAAGGCGGGACGGCGATGATCGACGACGACTACAGCGACGACTTTGAGCAGATAGCGCTGGTCGGCATTGCGGGGCGTTATCCATCAAGCCCCGATATCCGAGCGTTCTGGGAGAACATCCGAAAGGGCCGAGACTGCCTACGGACCTTCTCCGAAAGCGACTTCGACGAGGTCGGAATCAGCGCAAAACACTACGGCCGCTCGAACTTTGTGCCCCGTGGGTCAGAGCTTCCGGAGGCGCGCGGGTTCGACGCTCGGTTCTTTGGATTCACGCCGCAAGAAGCCTCGATGATGGACCCCCAATCACGCATCTTCCTCGAGACCTGCTGGGAAGCGCTCGAAGACTCCGGCTACCAACCAAACGGTATTGACGACGCGGTCGGCGTCTTTGCTGGTTCGAACCCCAACGACTACGCAGCGCTACTCGGAGTTGCCGACCCATCGGACTCGCTCACCGCCTTTAACCAGCTCATTGGATCAGACAAGGACTTCCTCGCAACCCGGGTAAGCCACAGGCTCAACCTCCGAGGTCCGGCACTGACCCTTCAGACAGCGTGTTCGACGTCGCTCGTCGCCGTGCACCTCGCTGCCCAATCGCTGCTCAACTACGAATGCACCATGGCGCTCGCCGGCGGGGTCACGGTCAACTTCCGGCAAGGACTCGGGTACTTCGCTCAACCCGGCATGATCCTCTCACCGGCAGGCACCTGCCGGGCGTTCGACGCGGAAGCCGAAGGCACGACACTCGGACAAGGCTGCGGAGTCGCCGTGCTCAAACGGCTCTCCGACGCGATTGCCGACGACGACCATATCTACGCTGTTGTCAAGGCAACGGCGATCAACAACGACGGTGCGTCCAAGATCAGTTACACCGCTCCGAGCGAAGACGGACAAGCAGAGGTCATCTCTCTAGCGCATCAACTCGCTGGGATCGAGAGCGATTCGATCGGATATGTGGAAGCGCACGGAACGGGCACCAAGCTCGGCGACCCCGTCGAGGTCGCCGCCCTCACTCGGGCGTTTAAACCCGGCACGCATCGCACGCAGTTCTGCGCGATCGGCTCAGCGAAGACCAACTTCGGTCACACCGATGCCGCCGCCGGAATCACCGGCTTTCTCAAGGCAGCGTTGGCGTTGCACCACGGCGAGTTGCCTCCGAGCATCCACTTCGAAACACCAAACCCAGCGATCGGCTTCGAGGACACACCGTTCTTCGTCAACACCGAACTTCGAGAATGGAGCCGCAACGGAACCCCCCGTCGTGCCGGTGTGAGCGCTTTTGGCATCGGAGGAACGAACGCTCACGTCATCTTGGAAGAAGCGCCAGAACGGACACAACGAGCCGCCGAGCCGGAGCACCCGGTGATCTTGCCGATCTCGGCTAAGACGAGCGATGCAGCCGACAGCTCGGTCGTGCGAATCCAAGAAGCACTCGGCGAACCCCGGTCGAATTCGCCAATCGACGCGGCATTCACGCTGCGACAAGGCCGGGCGTCCTACCCACACCGCCGAGCGCTCGTCACCGCATCTACCGAGCATGGCGCGATACGAGTGTCGGGCGTCGCCGTCGAAACTCCTACGATCGTCGGCCTCTACCCAGGCCAAGGAATGCAAAAGCCAGGGATGACCGCGGGCCTCTATGAATGTGAGCCCGTCTATCGCCACGCGTTCGACGCGTGCATTGCACGGTTCGAGGACATCATCAAGCGGCCGCTACGACACCTGATTCTCGACGCGGGGGAACGCTCGACCCTTTTGGATCAGACATGGCTCACACAACCCGCCTTGTTCACAGTCGAGTATGCGCTCACCCAGCTCATGGAATCGTGGGGCGTGTCACCCGATGTCGTCATTGGCCACAGCATCGGTGAGTTCGCAGCGGGTACTCACGCCGGCATCTTTAGCCTCGACGACGTTACCCGAATCGTGGCCGAGCGAGGGCGCCTTATGTGGGCGATGGAGCCAGGCTCGATGGCGTCTGTACTGCTGTCGGCCGACGAGCTCGCCGAATACCTCCCAAACGATGTACATGTCGCGGCGCTCAACGCTCCGAACATGACCGTCGTGTCTGGGCCGACAAATGCAATCGAGGCCGTCGTCGAACAGCTCTCCGAACGTGGTGCTCGTTCCACTCTGCTCGCAACATCGCACGCATTTCACTCGCCGATGATGGAAGATGCCGCCGCCGAATTTGAGTCGTTCCTCAATGGGGTCGCACTTTCGACACCTCAATGTCGAATGGCGTCGAACGTGACCGGAACGTGGCTCACCGATGAGCAGGCCACGAGCCCTGCGTACTGGGCATCACAGATCCGAAAGCCCGTTCGCTTCAGCGACTGCGTCTCGCTCGTTGCCGACGACATCGACGGCGCGGTCTTCATCGAACTCGGGCCAGGGCACGCAATGACGACCCTCACCCAGCAGAACCCCTCGGTCGATCTCGACGACACGACGTGCGCCACTATCACCGTGAAGAGACAACAGGGCGAGCAGACCGAGGTAGGGGAGACGGTCGCAGCCCGAGCCGCCGTCGCGGCGTTGTGGTGCGCTGGTGTTACTCCCGATTGGGAAGCCCTCGGACAACAAGGCGGCCGGCGAGTTCCTTTGCCCACATACCCCTTCGAACGGGTCGAACATTGGGCGCCCGCACGAAGGCACCAGCTCGCGCTGCCCCAGTTCGGTGAGCTCACCGAACAACCCGCTGTGCGTCGCAATCCCGCCGATCAATGGTTGTGGGCGCCGACGTGGACTCGCCTGCCCTACGACGAGCCGCGGCGAACCCGAGACAGCGGCGCGACAACCGTGGCGTTTCTCCCCAGTACTGAATTCGGCGACCAACTCAGGACCGAACTGATCGAGTCGCACGGAGACATCGTCTCCGTGCGGCCATCGGAGCTCTTCGTCGCGGGCGAGGACGAATTTCTCGTTCGACCCGGAAATGACGAGGACCTCGCCGATCTCGCCGAGGAACTCCGGACGCGCGGCACCAACGTCGACACCATCGTCCACGCGTGGACCATGGAGCTCATGACCGATCCAGACGCGGCCGAAGTCGATGCGGTGCTCGATGCGGGGCTTCATTCGCTGTTGTCGACAGCTCGGCACCTTTCGACCCTTGTCGACTCCACCCTTGTCGACGAAGCGCAACTCATCGTGGCAACGACCGGCAGCGCGCAAGCTCAGGGCGACGAAGTCGTGGTCGCATCGAACGCTGCACTGGCGGGAGCGGCGCGAGTGATCGGATTGGAGTTTCCAGCACTCGACGCACGGGTGGTCGATCTTGCGAACACCAACACCGAATCGCGGCGCGCCCTCATCACCGAGATCGAGGTTGCCTCACCCCACACTCACGTTGCCATACGGGGTGGTGCAAAGTGGGTCCCCGACGTCGTCCAGCTACCAGCGAGTACCGAGGACAGCCCGGGAATTCGCGCGGGTGGCCACTATCTGATCGTCGGCGGGACGGGCGGCGTCGGACTCAGCCTCGCCACCCACCTCGCGTCTGCCTACGGAGCGAAACTCAGCCTCACGGGCCGGTCCGGGTATCCGAGGATCGATGAGGCATCCTCGGCAGAGACCCGACGCCGCGTCGATGTCCTCAAGTCCCTCGATGAGACCGGCCAGCTCGCCGTCTTCTCCGCCGATGCTTCATCGACGAAGAGCATGCGCACCGTCATTCAGCAAGCCGAAGCCCGATTCGGACGGATTCACGGCGTCATCTCCGCCGCTGGTGTTGCCGACCAAGGCGGCATGATCCAGCGGCGCTCCACCGACGACATGCGCAACTCGATCTCGTCGAAGGTCCACGGCGGCCTCGTCTTATCAGAAGTGTTCGATGACTACGACCTCGACTTTCTTGTCCTGTCGTCGTCGGTGGCCGCGACGCTGTGGCATAACCGCTTCGCCCAAGTTGGCTACGTCGTCGCGAACGCATTCGTCGAGAGCTTGCCGCTCGCTAAACCTCAGCTGCCACTCGTGACGATTGCCTGGGACGACTGGACCGAGATCGGCATGAGCGTCCGCGCCGCCGAAGACTTCGCTCAAACCTACGGCGAGGGCGTCGACTTGGTCGATGAGCTGAACTCATTCACCCCAACAGAGGGTATTCGGGTGTTCGAACACGTCCTCGCCCTCGGCCAACCTGTACAAGTCGTCAGCCCCACCGACCTTCGCGACCGGATCCGGGACGACGTGCACGCAGTGTCCCCATTCTTGAGCACAGCGGTCGATGGCGACGCGTCCGGGGAACCCAACGGGGGAGCGAGGTCGGTGGCCGAGGTACTGACGTCGGCATGGTCCGACCTCCTCGGATACGAAGAGGTCGAAGACGACGCCGACTTCTTCAACCTCGGAGGCGACAGCCTCCAAGCGGCCCGCCTCGCCGATCGAGTGAGTCGAGGAGTGGGCGTTGACGTCCCGCTGCAGATGATCTTTGCGAACAGCACCAAAGCAGAAATGATCGCGGCGGTCGAACTGCTGACTACGAACGAGCCGTCGAGCGCTGCGATTTCCGAAGAACGAACGGCTCCTCTGGGGCCCGCACAAATCCGCTTCCTTCAGCGCAAGAACCCAAATATCGATCACTTCAACATTTCGACATTGCTCGAGCCCTCGGGTGTTCTCGATCCCGATGCACTCGAGCAGGCAATACGAGTGGTGGTCGGGCTACATCCAGCGCTGCGCACCATGATCGATATCGACCAAAGCGAACAACGAGTTCTCGACGCCGAGGATTGGCAGCACTTCTCACGGCACGAGGTTAAAAACACGGACGAACTGTACGACTTCTGCCAGCAACGACAGCGCTCACTACATCTTCGCGACGGTCACGTCTTTGATGTATCGCTTATCGACGTTCGTGAGACCGGTGAAGTCAGGATCTTTCTCGTCATGCATCACATGGTGTCGGATCGGATTTCGCTGCTGCTGTTGATCGATAGCATCAGCGAGCTGTATTCACTCGCCGTCGACCGAGGAACACTGCCCGACCGGCCGCCACCGTCATTTGGCGTCTGGACGAGCAAGCTCGAAGTGCAGGCGCGAAATGGACACGCCGCAGACGCCGAGGCATCACTCATGGCTCTGCCATGGGAAGACGTCGAACCCCTGCGTACGTCGGACGTACCGAACCGCAACCGAGATGGAAACGCAGTGCGCGTCGAGCTCGGCGCAGAGCTTTCTCGCTCGCTCCTCGAAAGCGACGTTGGGTCGGTCGATGAGTTGCTTCTCGCAGGTTTGTTCGAGAGCCTTGCGGAATGGACCGGTGATGAAGCAGCGTCTGTGGAGACGGTCAATCACGGGCGACGCCTATTCGACGATGTAGACGTTTCTCGATCCGTCGGGTTCTTCCTCTCCTACCTACCGTTGGTCATCGGCCGAGAATCGATGTGCAACACCGAAACGGTCGTCGAGGAGATCAGACGGCAGAAGAGTTTCAACCAGCTCTACGACCCTCTCCGCTTCTACGGGGAAGCACCGAGGAACGCAAACATCTCCGGTATCCGAAGGCCCGACGTACTCTTCAACTATGTCGGGCGGCCGATTTCTGCGCCTGTCGGACAGGCATTTCGTCCGACGAACGAACGGCGCGGCGATGAGGTCGACCCCGACGGAAACCGAGACCACGCGATTGCCGTCATGGCGGAGGTCGATGACACTGACCAGATCACGCTCATCTTTGTCCACTCATTGAGGCTTCACTCCGAACTCGAGATCACCTGCCTCGCTGACACGTTTACCCGTCAGGTGAACAGGGTCCTGTCGTTCGCATGAATCTCAAATCGATGAGCCGAAAGCCGTCCCGTGGGAAGGAGACGAATGCGAGGGGATTTGTCCGATTGGACACCCCCGCATCCGAGAACACCCGTCCAAACTATGCGGCACGGCTGCCCGAGCTCGACGCAGTCACCGTTCACCGCTCAGCCATCCGAGCCTTTCTCGAGGTCCCGTTCACCGGCGACCCGCAATACCAAACCATCGAGGTTCAGCTGCTCGAGACTTCGCGAGGTGTCGGCTGTGTTGTCCACCTCCTCGATCATGAGCGTCGGCTCGACGTATACGCAGATCCGGTTCTCGGTCTCGACGAAACGTGGTTCCAGCAGGACGCGTCGACTTCGCATATGACGAGGGGAGAGCTCGTCACCTGGTCCGATGGAGACCTCGACGGGAGAGTCGTCGCCGAGCTCAGCTGGGACGATGCTTCGGTGGAGGCCGACGTTCACTTTCGGGACCGACACGGGAGGTTGATTTCGGTCCGGGTCGCTGCGCCACGGCCACCCAGGTGGCGCTGGGGGCACATCTTCACGCCTGCCCCAGCAGGAATTCAAGAACCAAAGCTTCTGCGTTTGCTGCTCATGCGCGAATTCTGGCTCCTGCCCAGAACATCGGCGGTGACCGTGTTCATCGAAGGGGAAGCTCGGACGCCCACTCGGTTCCCAATACCGATCGGTGGACGCGGACGGTTGTATGCCCGGTTCGCCTCGGGTATCTCACTGTTGGCGATCAACCACGAGTTTGCTCATACACCGCCGTCTATCGAACAGCTCGAATGCGTTCGAGCCGAGGATTCACGCGCCGAAGTCACCTCGATCGCCACACGAACGGGTGCGGATCGTTTGGCCATCTCGTTCTCGCCGCCGCTGGCTACGAGAGCTCGCTCTGGACAGATCGAGTTTCGGCTCGGCGATCAACGCGTGGGAAACGGCCTGTACAGCCATGAACCAAACGGCGAAACAGGAGTTCTGACATGGACCAACGTCGACCAGAACTGGAACCCAAGTCGCCCATGGCCGAGCAGCACCATGATCGAGCTCGCAAGACGCTATAAGCGGCGCGCTGTGAGATACCGGTGGTCTTCGGAACCTCCCTCCCATTGGCGATTGGGTGCTACGGCTCATGACTAAACCGCTCACGAACGACCGAGATGAGTTCAACGCTCCATCTCCACGCGACGAAGATGAGAACTTTGGTGGGGCAGTCAGTTCGTCGGTAGCGCTCTTGGCGAGCCGCGCCGCGCTCATGGGATTCTCCGTTTTGGCAAACCTGCTAGCCGCTCGCGTGTTGGGTCCGGGCGGACGAGGGCAGGTCGCGGCCGCGTTGCAGGTCAGCTACCTCTTTAGCTTCCTCGTTGTCATGGGTCTCGATCGCTCACTCGCGATGGTCGCGCCCGCCGCCGCAGTGGGGGACAGCTGGAGCGTCGCCAAGGCAGCGATGAAACGTCGGTCGACGGTCATGGCGTTCCTCGGTGTCATCGTCTCCGCCGTAGGCTTCGCCATCGATGAACCGCGGATCTGGACTTTCGCGTTCGCGGTCGGGCTCATGGCGGTATTCAACGGACACTTCAGAGTGATCGAGTCGGCGTTGATCAACGCCGACCGGGCGAAGGTAATGGTGCCGATCCAAGTGCTGAGTGGCGCAACCACGCTGGTCTTGCTCGGAGGCTTGGCGATCGTCTCGACGACGGTGGTCGGCATCTGGTTTGCGGCCTATGTGGCGTCGTCGATCGTCGTCGTGCTGGTGGCAAACCGAAAGCTGCTCCGGCTCGACGGCGCTTCGCTCACGGGTCAACCGCCGACAGTCGACCGTCGAGTCTGGTCGCGGGCTGGTCTCCGGTTGCTCCCAGCGAGCATGGCCGGGTTCGCCACGTTGCGATCGGATCGTCTACTCCTGCCGCTTCTCAGCGGTAGTGAAGAGCTCGGCCTGTACGTCGTTGCCGCTACGTTCGTCGATCTTGCGTCAGTCCCCGTCGAAAGCCTCGCAAACGTACTGCTGCCGCGATGGCGCTCACGCAAACTCGAGGGGAAGTTCACGACATTCCGGGAGCTATCCCTATCGGTCGGCCTCGCAGCGTCGCTCTCCGCTGGGGTTTGGCTCGTTGGCTCGCGCCTTGTCGAACCGGTCTTTGGCGAGGCCTTTGCTCGAAGCGCTTCGTTCCTTCCGACGCTTGCACTGGCGGCGTTCTTGCTCGGCACCAGCAGGCTTGCGCAGAGCAGGGCGCTCGCGTTGGCTCTCGACGCATTGGTCTCGGTTGCCGAGACGTGCGGCGTCGTTGCTGCTTTCGTTGCATACCTTGTGCTGATCCCCAGTTTCGGGGGCCAAGGCGCAGCTCTCGGTTCTGCGATTGGCTACGGCGTTACGCTGTTCGTCGTTCTGGCGGGTCAGGTGGTATCGGCGCTACGGACGAGCGAATCGTAGACGTCGATCGAGTGAACCGTGCCGAGGAAATCACGATCGCCAGTCGCTTCTGAGCCAGCGAGCAAGGGGTAGGACGGATCCCACACGCCAAAGTCGACCACGGCGTAACGGAACGAGCCGCGCTGGACTCCATCGACCCACACCAACATCTGATCATCGGAGATCTCTACCTCGACGCGTTGGCGAGCACCGGGCCTGATCACATCTTCAATGGTTTCCCACTCGCGGTCTCGTGGGTTGTCGGTACGCACACGCACACTCAGGTTGACACCGGCCTGACCGAGGTGGAAGTTCACCTGGTTCTCATCAGCGCCAACCGATGAGGTCACGATCCTCGTCGGGCCATCCTGCGATGCGGTTTCGCTCGTGAACTCGACAACCCAACGCAGCGCATCGCTACGAGCTGCAGAACACACGATGTCGGTCGAGTTCGACGAAAGTTCGGTCGCTAGGCCAGCCTCGGCATCGAAGGAGAGTAGGGGAATGTCACCTACGCTCGTGGGAGCATTTCGACACGCCCACCATGAACGCACGGTCGGGTTCGCGGTGACGATCAGCGTCAACGACAGAAGCAGAGATGCCAGCGTCGTGAACGCGACCAAGCGAAGCGCGCGTTCGCGTCCGAGGACTCGTAGGAGAGCACTGAGGGTCGCGCCCGCAACGAGCACGCCGGCCGCATCTGCGATGGCATCTGAGACCGATCCTTGTCGGCCGACGACAACGACAGCTTGAGCGACCTCTGACGCCACACCGATCTCGATGAGTGCGACCGTCCACAGCCAAAGGCCTTGCCGGCGCGCGACGACGAAACCAAGGGCGGCAAACGACAGCCAAAAAAAGGTGAGGGTGTGAGCCCATGTACTGGTGACGTCGAGCGAAATGTCCGGTACCGAAGGGCTGAGTAGCAACCAGGCGCTCAGGAGTAGCCAACCAACAAAGCTAAGCCCGAGAACCAGGGTGACCCGCTGGGTCGCGAGGATTTGAGGAGACTCGATCTCAGATTTTGAATGCTCTAGCGCATTGGTCATCTGTGCCTCTTCTCGCCGAACAGGGAACCCCTGAAGAGAATCTTCCGCCTAATATCCGCTCGCACAGGTGAACCACTCTGCACGTTCACTTCAACGTAGTATCTCGCTCTGAAATCTGACAAGTCTTCGACTATCTAGCTCTCACCACTCTGTGTATACAATTGCACTTACCGAAGTTCGGTTGCGTGGGTTGCATGCAGTTCGAACAAGCGGTGCGGCGAGAGGAAGAACATGCGAGGACGTTCGCTTTACGTATGTGGCAGGGTCGGTCGAGCGGCGATCCAACCGGCGGTGGTTTTGTGGCAGTAGAAGCACCCATGGGCTTTTTTGAGAGCTCGGCACGGTTCTCGATCTGGGACTACCTCGGAATGCTCCGACGACGATGGGTCATCTTCTTGGCCTGCCTGCTCGTGCTTCCAGCGATCGCATTTTTTTGGCAAACAAGAACCGCAGAGAACTTCCAGGCCGAGGCGTCGGTTCTCGTCACCGCGAGCGCGGCTCAGGAGGCGCTCGACAGTGGCTCTACCAACTCGGCTGCACGGACTCGTGCGCTCACCAATGAGATCAATCTGGCGCTGAGCCAAGAAGTTCGGTTGCGGGTTGAGGCTGTTGTGGGCGAAGTCGATGACGACGACATTCTCATCTCTGCGGTGCCCGGAGCGGACGTCCTAACATTCTCGGCGAACCAACCCACCGCCGAGGGCGCAGCACTCCTCGCAAACGAATGGGCAGACGCCTATGTCGAAGCCAAACGGTTCGAAGCCTCCGCCTCGATCGACGAGGCGGTAGCTGCGCTGCAGTTGCGTCTCGCGACCCTCGGAGAACGCCACACCGAGACGCGTGAGCCGTTGACGAACGCCGAGCAGAGGCTCGCCGAAGCCACCACGCCCGAAGAGGTAGATGTTGCAGAACGTGACCTTGCTCGAGTGGAAGGTTCGGTCAACCTCCAGCTGTCGGTCCTCGACGCTCAGATCGACGCCGTCGCAGCTTCGATTGCCGACCTGCAACTCAGCGGGGAGCTCAGTTCTACAACCGGTTCGATACGCGTGATCGAAACAGCGGCAGTACCGCTGTCGCCGACGAACGTTCCCCTCGTAGTCGCCCTCGTATTGGCCATCGTCCTCGGTGCGGCGCTTGGGCTCGCGCTCGTCATTCTTATCGAACGGATCGATCGCCGGGTTCGCAACGTCGATGATCTCGAACGCTTGGGCTTCTCTCACATCGGCAGCATCCCGCGGGCCGAGCGCCGCGGTTTCGACCCGGCGCTGTCAATGGTCCTCGCTCCGCACGGAAACGTTGCGTCCGGATACCAAGCAGTCCGCAACACGCTGCGGTTCATTCTTGCCTCAAAGGGTATTCGTTCGGTCGTGGTGACCTCAGCGAACGAAGGCGAAGGCAAGACATCGACGGCGGTCAACTTGGCCTGGAGTCTCGCCCAAGGCGGCAATGATGTCACCCTCGTCGATGCAGACCTTCGACGTCCTCGAGTCCACGAGGTCTTCGACATGGATCGAGATCCCGGGCTTGCCGACATTGTGAACGAGGAACTTTCGGCAACCGACGCCCGAGCGGAGTTCGCGGCCGTCCACGATTTCCCACTCGGAGTCGTGCCTGCGGGTCAGTCGGTGCCCCGCCCAGCCGACCTATTCGTATCTGAATCCTTCAGGCAAACATGGGCTGACACGACCGGCATCTCCGACATCACCGTGGTTGATTCAGCACCCGTCTTGCCGGTCGCCGACACGTTGGCGTTCCTTCAGCACGCGGACGCGGTCATCTTGGTAGCGAGGGCCAAAGTCACCCGTCGAAGTGAGCTCGTTCGTGCAGCCGAGTCCATCACCAAGGTCGGAGGGCAGCTTATTGGTGTGGTCCTCGTCGGTGATGAGGAGAGCAGCTCTGGCTATGGCAAGTACGGCGAACTCGAGACCAAGGCGTTACCGGTTGGGGTCCATCGACTCGAACCCTCGATAGCCGAGCTCACATTGTTCGAAGAAGAAGACGACGTCGACGTTCGCGAATCGACCACGAACGGATCCTATGGCGAACGGCGCAGGCGGTTCTCACAGCCCGGCCGGCAACACAACGACGAACCCGAGTCTTGGAAAGAGCCCGTCATAGAGACGGCCCAGGTCCGCTCGACAAAGTGAATCGCGAACCGTGAGCAACGAACGTCCAGTCGGGGTCGCGTTTGGGAGGGCGGGACAGGCCCTGTGGATTGCCGCGATTTTGGCCCCGACGGTTTGGGCTGTCCTCCAGCCGAGACCCGCTTGGTCAGTGCCGGTTTTGGTCGTTGGCGTTCTGGCACCCGTCCATGGGGCTGCGACGTTCATACGCTCAGGTGGCGAACGGCTCACACCGTCGGGGCTGTTCTCCCTCACTCTCGGGCTATTGCTCGGCTTGGGTAGTTATCCGATCTGGGAAGGTGAGCCAGCTGGCCAATTCTTAGCAATCGCTGCGCTTACGGCCTTCGCCGTGCAGATCCTGGCAACGCCGCATCGGCCCTCCGCTCTTGCGCAGTTGCCAAGTCTCGAACTCGTCGCCATGGACCAGCGAGATCGCCTGCTCGAGCGCACGGGCCTGGCAACATTCCTGATAGCGCTCGCGTCAACCGCTGTGCTGGGTCGTGGCAATGTTCTTGGAGAGCTGCTTGCCCTCGCGGCGATCGTGGTCATTGCAATCCTGTACTCGATGTCGCGTCCGACGCTGCTGCTGCGGGTTGCGACACCGGGTTTCTTGGTCCTTGTGTACGCCGCGTTGATCCACTCGGGAGATGGCAGGCTCCGACTCGTCGGCGCCGCGTGCGCCGTGCTCTTCGCTGCGGCCATGGTGAGTCATGGCAGTCAACTCAAAAAGCTTGTCGTTGGAGCGCTGCCCTTGGGATTGTTCACGTTGGCATGGCTGCGCATCCGCCATGTTGAGTCGATCCGCGAGGGTTTGGGTGAGGGCCGAAACGGGCTGGAGTCAGGGATTGTTCCGGTTGGTATTTATCGAGACCTCCTCGTCGCCCGTGCGTCCGGCGCGGTCGGTTCCGGTGCCGGAAGCAGCTACCTCAGCGTTCCGTCACGGCTCACCGGAGGAGCGGTACCCGGGCTCGAACACAATGCGATCGGCTACGAACTTGTCGCCGTGACCGCTCCGGAACGGTTCGGCTCGAACTTCAGCGTTGCTGGGCTTGCCGTTGCGGAATGGGTGTACAACTTCGGACTGTTCACCTTGCCGTTGTTCGTGATCATCCTCACCTTTATGTTGGGACGGCTCGACGATGTACTTGCCGCTACCTGGGCATGGCTCGGCCAGAATCGGCGACCGGCCGCGGTATTGGTCGCCGGGGTCGCGCTCACCGTCTTTTCTGGGCTCGCCGACTTTGCATGGGGAGGCAGCCACACGATGATGATGCGGGTCTTGCTTCGGACCCTCCCACTGGTGTTTATCGCGTTCCTGTTTGGGCTTATGGAGAACCCGCAGGCCCGTGCTCGACAAGATCTCGACCAGCAGCGCGTCCCCGCTGAGCGAGTTCGTTCATAATTTCGAGGTAGTTCGATGCGTGCCAATCGCGATCGAAGTGGCGCCCGAGCTCAGCAGCTGCTTTTGCCGACAGCGTGAGGGCGGCGGGGTCTGCCAGGTGTTCGTGGAGTTGGGCCGCCGCGGTGCTTGGATCTCGAGACAACACGAGTCCAGCGCCAGTCTCGGTGAGGAGATCGGCGAGCCAGCCTCCGTGGTTAATCGCCATCGTCGTACCTGCAGCGAACGCATCGAAGACCTTGTTCGCACTGTTGTGTTCGAGTTCAGCAATGTCGGCCACGGTCGAAAAGGTGACGTCGGCGGCGGCGAGTGCGGCTGCGATCTCGCGCTTTGGGACATACCCCTCGATGTGAATACGGCTATCGAGTAGGCCAAGGTCTTTTGCCCGCGCCCGGATTTGGTCTTCTTGGGAACCAAAACCCACTAGCAGTAGTTGCGCATCTGGTGAGTGGTGAACCAGTTCGGCCATGACATCGACGAGCCAGGCCGCATTGTTGACCTCACCAAAAGTACCGGTGTAAATGAGCAGCGGGCCGCTCCCCAAATGTGGGCGTTCTGCGATGAAGGCGCGCGGGACGGATGCATCGACGGTGAAGACTTCCAGATCTGACGAGTTCGGTATCACGGAGATGTCCGCGGGGTCGACGCCCTCAGCTGCCACACCGGCAGCCATTCCTGGTGACAGTGCAACGATATGGTCTGCTCTCCAGTAGGCAAAGCGTTCGAGTGCGCGTGCAGCCCAGCGCATCGGAGCAAACGAGAGGCTCCCGAGGGCAATCGGGACTTCAGGCCACAGGTCTCGAACCTCGAATGCGAACTTTGCCTTGTGGCGGCGAGCGGCATATGCCCCCGGGATGGCAACCGTGAGCGGTGTGCTTGTCGCCAGAACGATGTCGCAGCGGGGAACGGTTCGAGCGGCCACAGCGGTTTGGTACATGAACCCAAAGAAGGACCGTAGGCGTGCGGTGAGGCTCATGGTTTGGTGATAGGAGACCGGCAGCCAAATAACATCGACCCCTGAAACTGTAGAACGCCACGGTTCGGTCTTGTCACCCCACATGTCGGAGGTGATGACGGTGACTTCGTGGCCCTCATCCACCCAACGACGTGCGAGCTCGTAGCTGCGAATTCCGCCGCCTTGCTCAGGCAGTCGAAAGAACTGATGGATATACATGATTCGCATCGGGTGAATTCGCCCCCACACCGCGGCCGCCGTTTTCTTCCCAACATCGTTGGTCACCACCACTCAGTTATGCCGCTCTGGGTGGTGGTATCTCTGAACTTAATCTCTCTTCGCTGTTGAATCAAACGTGGCCTCGGCGGTCAGAGCGCCCAACGCCGACCTTTACTGGGCGTTCAGTGCGTAGGGTAAGGTCGCTATGTATGGACGAGCGGGCGGTGAGCGCGAGGCGGCGTATCGCAACGACGGCGCAGCTGCGCGGAATGTTCCGAGGCCCATCTCGGACGCTCGACTCGATGCCACCGACTTGGTCACGACTAGCCGAAGTCGAACCTCACCTCATACACCCCGAGCTCGCAGACAGAGCTGCACAGCTGTCCGGAGTGCGAATTGCGCTGTCGACCAACAGCACCGAGGTTCGCGGACAGATCGACGCTGAGCCTGGATCGACCCTGTCACTCACCGGGCCCGATTTCGCGCGTACCACCCAGGTCCGATTCGACGGATCCTTCGCGTTCGCAGGGTTGGATAGCAATCAACGTACGATCGAGCTCTGGTTGCCGCATTGCGTTCCCAGCCAGCTGCACAGCATCGATCTGAGCGCCGGAGCGACGATCGAAGCTCCTCAACCTTCACGATTCCGTTGGGTGTGTTACGGCAGCTCCATCTCGCAGGGAAACCACGTTCGGGCGCCGCACCTTTCGTGGCCAGCACTTGCGAGCCGTTCGCTAGACGCAGATCTACGTCTCCTCGGCTTTGCTGGACAAGCCCTTGGTGACACCGCGGTTGCGATGGATATTCGTGATAGCGACGCCGACCTCATCTCGATCTGCTTAGGCATCAACACACATAACGCTGGATCCAGCACGTTACGAACCTTCTGGTCGCAGGTCGCTGGTTTTGTACAGACCGTCCGCGAACGCCACGAGGACACTCCACTGGTATTGATATCGCCAATCGCATCACCGTCTCGTGAGGCAGTGCCAGCAAGCCCAAGACTGCTCCCGAGTGCAGTTCGCCGCCGCGTCGCAATGTTTAACGACCCGCGGGTCAGATCGGTAGTCGGGCCAACCCTGACCGAGATCCGCGATGTCGTCCACGAGATTGGTCAAGATCTCGCCGACCGATCCAATGGCTCGGTGACCCTCCTCGACGGACGAGAACTTCTTGGGCCACAAGATCACGAGTTGTTGGTCGATGGCTTGCACCCAGGAGAAAGAGGAAGTCAACGTATGGCCGAGCGCTTTTTGGCTCACGTTGAATGCACTTCCCTCACCCCATGACCGGTGCCCGCATCGATACGACCGTGGTGCAAAAAAGCGGTGCCCGACTCAAGTCCGAAAACTCGAGCCGGGCACCCACCCCCTACTCACATATGTTCGTTCGCTCTATGAGTCGACGGAAATGGTGGTCACGCCGTTGTCTTCCCAGGTGGATCGCTTCTCGGAGGTGTCCCACGCCCAGAGCAGCACGTCGTAGGTGCCCTCCCGGTCGAGGTTCACGTTCGGAAGTGACCATGTCTCGGCTCGAGCATCGAGATCAGCGAGGTTCCACGACCACTCGTCGACGAACTGCTCACCGTCCCAGTACTGGCCGGTCTGAACGTTTTGGACGAGTACTCGCACTCGGTCGACGCCGTTGAGGTCATCGGTGACGTTCCCGCGGAGCGTGTCGACTCCAACCGAGCTTTCGATTGGGCTGGTCAGGGTGGCGACCGGTGCTTCGGTATCGACCTGCGGATCTGGAGAGCTGGAGAATGACCGGATGACCGTCTGGCCATTGTCCCGCCAGTTCGACCGGTTACCGCTGTCATCAAATGCCCACAGCAGGATCTCGTAACGACCTGCGACACTCAAGTCCACGTCGGGAAGCGTCCAGGCCTGGCCATCGAGCTCGGCGGTGTTCCACTCCCAATCATCGACCCATACCTCGCCGTCCCAGTACTCCTGGGTACGAAGATTCTGCACGGTCACCTGGACCCGTTCGGTCGTACCGTCGGCATCGATGGCTGTGCCGGTGAGGTCGTGGAATCCAGCGTCCGGTTCAAACGGCTGACCGAAGCGCGCGACAGGAGGGGTGGTGTCTCCTTGCTCAGGTTCTGGCTGCGGCTCTGGTGCAGGTTCCGGCTGCGGCACTGGAGCAGGTTCCGGCTCTGGCTCCGGTTGTGGTTCCGGCTGCGGATCAGGATCTGGCGCAGGCACAACATCAACTGTTGTTGCGGTAACGATGGTTTGTTCGTTCTCGCGCCAGTCCGACCGGTTGTCGTCGTCATCAAAGGCCCAAAGCAGAACCTCGTAACGACCACCGTCGGAAAGATCGACCTCGGGAAGCGTCCAGGTATCGCCGCTGAGTTCGGCGGTGTTCCACGACCAGAAGTCAACGAAGGTCGACCCGTTCCAGTACTGGCTGGTCGAAAGGTTCTGAACGGTCACCTGGACACGTTCCACCGAACCGTCGCTGTCGGTTGCCCCGCCGCTCAAATCACGAATGCCAGCCCCGACACGCGTCGGTTGACCAAAGGTCGCGACAGGAGCCTCTCCCTCGGCTGGATCGTCTTGCTCTTCTTGCTCATCTGGTTCCGGCTGGGGTTCAGGTGCCGGCTGCTCTGGCTGCGGCTCTGGGTCTGGCTGCGGCTCAGGTTCAGGCTGAGGTTCAGGTGCCGGCTGCTCTGGCTGTGGCGCAGGCGTTGGTTCTGGTTCTGGCTCAGGCTGAGGTTCTGGTTGCGGTTCAGGTTGTGGCGCTGGTTCTGGCTGCGGCTCGATCGGCTCACCCGCACGAAGCGCGAGCGACCAACCAATGACACGCTGCCCAGCATGTTCGGTAACCGCGACGCTCGCCGGACTCGTTCCTGAACGAGTCACCGGGTCGAGGGCAAGAACAGAGTTCACTCGAGCGTTCAACGTGCCAAACGATGTCGACAGCGTCGAAAGGTCGTTCGCTGCGAAGAACTCGCTGCTCTCAGAGGTTCGCTCTGCCCAATAGTGAATGACCGTTGCATCGCCATTGATGTTGAGCGATGGCGCAACATGGCTATGGGTTGTCGTACCGGTCGAGTTCGACGCGAGCGACACGATTGGCCGCACAGGGTCGACACCACGGAATGTTGCGACCTGGACGTCTGCCTTCACCGGCGCAGATAGACGGGCCTCGACCGAAGCCCCAGCGTCATCAGCATCGAGGGCACGACGGAAGATGAACGTACGGAGGTTGCCGTTGGTCTCGTCACCAATCTCAACCCAACCATCGGGCAATGACGCGGTGGCCTCGCTGGTGTTGACCGAAACAAAGGCGACTGCAACGTCACCGTTTACAACGTTGTCCGGCAACTCGACCGTGAAGCCGTTGTTCGTGCCCGACGCTGTCGCGACGCCGAGCGTCGTGACGTCTGTTCCGCCGTTTCCAACAGCGACGAGCTGTGTGCGTTCCGCGGTCTGTCCGGTGTTGTCGGTCAGGCGAAGGGTGACTTCGTGGGTTTGATTGTTCGCAAGAGACTGTTCGGTCGTGCGACCGTTCGCGGTTTGGCCGTTGCCAAAGTCCCACGAGTACGACGAGATTGATCCATCGTCGAAGCTCGCCGACGCGTCGAACTCGCAGTCGTCGCCGTCGCAAGAGAACTCGAACTGTGGCTCAGGGGCGAGGTTGCCGCCACCGATGCCGGAGAAGACCGCAACATGGGTGGCCTCGACCGTTCCGCCCGACCCAGTCACACCGCTCGGGTTCAGGATCTGAGTGAAATCGCCGCCGACGAGCAAGCCGCTCGGACCACTTTCGATCTCCCAGACACCGTTGACCGAGTTCGCGTGCGGATCCCATGGCAAGAGTTCGCCGGTTGCCGGGTCGAGGGAGAACAACTTCTCGCGCCGGATGGCGTTCGGGTTGTTGCCACCGTTCGCGAACCCATCCTGAGGAAAGTTGGGGTTCGGGCTCCCGTCGAGCAATTCACGAGGTTCATCGAAGACGAACTGACCGTGTGTACCGAGGTAGAGCTCGTTCTCGGTTGCTTCGATCGCCTGGATATCGCCATCGGCAACTCGCTGCCAGAGCAGGGTGCCATCGTTCGAGTACGCAAAGACCGTGTTGCCACGGAGACTTGAGCGCCCGCCGGTGCCGACGAAGACGGTTTGGCGATCTGGGCTAACCGACAGCGCTTGTGTTCGCTGAGGGGTGCCCTCGGAGTTGTTCCAGTTCGGATGGACCGAACCAGTGTCTGCAGTGAGGCGCACAAGATTCTGATGGGGTTCGCCAACTGCGGTCTGGAAGTTGCCGCCCACGTAGACGTTGTTGCCGACCAGCTCGAGATCGAGAACGGTGCCGTCAGTGGTGCCAACCCATGCCGGGTCAGCTTGTCCGGTGTTGGCGTTCAGCTTGATCAGGTTTGGTGACTCGGCGCCACCGATTCGGAAGAAGCGTCCACCCGCATAGATGCCATCGTCTCCAACGGCGAGTGTCTCGACCGTGTTCGAAGCGTCTGGGTTAAACGATGTGTCGAGCTCGCCGGTGATCGCATCGATCTTCGCAATGTTGTTGCGTGTCACGCCGTTCACGCTCGAGAAGAGCCCACCGAGGTAGAGGTCGGATCCGTCGGGGGAGAGGGCAATCGAGAACACCTCACCAGAAACGACTGGTCGGAAGCTCGTATCGAGCTGCCCCGTCGCAACCTCGATCGCTGCGATGAAACGCTGCGTCTCGCCGCCGACCTGCGTGAAGTCACCTGCGATGTAGTAGCGACCGTTCGCCTCAGCGATCGCTTGTACTGGGGTTGGAGCGGTCGCATCTGGATCTTGCCCAGGGTCGACCGATGCCGTTCCGATCAGCGTGGTCGGCGGGTTGCGCGCAAAGGCAATCCCGGCGGTCGAGAGCACGAGGACTCCCAACGACGCGGTGGCAATGACGCTCACGCGTGTGGTGTAGGTCTTCACCTTTGAGACCTGGGTGGTTTCTGACACTGATATTCCTTTTCATACTTCGACGGGTTGCTCACTCAGAATCCGCAGTTCTTAGTGAACAACCACGAAGAGTAGCAATAAATCTGGAGATAGTAAAAAGCTATTCACTGCATGAAATGCGCCACTCGGTGGCGTCTAGCACCGGTTCCGGCCGTACGGATATGGGGCGCGAGGGCTATCCTGAAAAGAAGGCTTGGAAAGGGTTCTTTATGAGCACTGCAGACATCGGAGTTGATCTCAGCAAGTACGAACTTGGCTGGTCCGACGCGGAGGATTACCTCTACAAGCCAAAGAAAGGGCTCAGCACCGACATCATCAATGAGATGTCGTGGATGAAGGGCGAGCCGGCGTGGATGCGCGATTTCCGCCTCAAGTCCTACAAGCGTTTTGAGAAGCGTCCAATGCCCAAGTGGGGCGGCGACATGTCCGAGATCTACTTCGACGACATCTTCTATTACATCAAGCCGACCGAATCGGTGAAGGACGACTGGGACGACGTCCCTCAAGCCATTAAGGACACCTACGAGAAGCTCGGTATCCCAGAAGCCGAGCGCAAGTACCTCGCGGGCGTCACCGCCCAGTACGAATCTGAAGTTGTGTATCACCGCAACCGCGAAGACCTCGAGCAGCTCGGTGTGATCTTCTGCGACATGGACACTGCGCTTCGCGAGCACCCAGAGCTCGTGAAGGAATACTTCGGCACCGTCATCCCGCCGAACGACAACAAGTTCTCATCGCTCAACTCAGCTGTGTGGTCGGGCGGCAGCTTCATCTACGTGCCGCCAGGCGTTCACGTCGATCAGCCGCTTCAGGCCTACTTCCGAATCAACGCCGAAAACATGGGACAGTTCGAACGCACCCTCATCATTGCCGATGAAGGCAGCAGCGTGCATTACATCGAAGGCTGCTCAGCACCGACCTACACCTCTGACTCATTGCATTCGGCAGTGGTCGAGATCATCGTCAAAGAATCGGCGCGAGTCACCTACACGACCATTCAGAACTGGTCGAACAACGTGTTCAACCTCGTCACCAAGCGGGCCAAGGTATACGCCGAAGGCCACATGGAATGGATCGACGGAAACATCGGTAGCCGTCTCACGATGAAGTACCCGGCCGTCGTCATGGTCGGCCCAAAGGCATCGGGCGAGGTTCTCTCCGTTGCGTACGCAGGCAACGGACAGCACCAAGATGCGGGAGCCAAGATGGTGCACGCAGCGCCAGAAACAACCTCAAAGATCGTCAGTAAGTCGATCAGCTCCGACGGCGGCCGCACGAGCTATCGCGGCCTCGTGCACGTTGCCGAAGACGCACATGGTTGTAAGAGCCACGTGCAGTGCGACGCACTCATTCTTGACGAAGACTCCATCAGCGATACCTACCCGTACATGGAGATCGGTTCACGTGACGCGATCATTGGTCACGAAGCCACCGTGTCGAAGGTCGCCGACGAGCAGCTGTTCTACCTGATGAGCCGCGGACTCTCCGAAGAGCAGGCCATGGGCATGATCGTGAACGGCTTTATCGAACCCATCACGCGCACACTTCCTATGGAGTACGCCGTCGAATGGAGCCGTCTGATCGAACTTCAGATGGAAGGCTCCATCGGTTAGCACGTCCAGCATCGATTTGCTGAACTCATGATGAGCCATCTCACACAATGTGAGATTTGAATTCCGTAATCTCGCAGGTCTACACTTTCTGAGGGCGGGATTCGGCGGCTCGGTTTCGAGCCATTTCAATGAGAGACACGTGCAACAGCACATCAGATCACCACATGCTTCCATCACGGAAGATCAGCAGATCGGTCAGTCGACCGTAACGAATCTGAACACTCGCCGATCCTCCGGTGATGACCTGCGAGTCGTCCGTAATCGGTCGTTCTACGAACGCCGTGGCAAGCGGCCATTCGACCTCGTCGTAGGCTCGGCCGCCGCAGTCGCTGCAGCTCCGCTCGCAGCGGTCATCGGTGCCGCAGTTCGTGTCGGCCTTGGAAAGCCCGTGCTGTACGAACAAGAGCGCATTGGCGAAAACGGCGAGCTCTTCACCATCTACAAGTTCCGCACTATGCGTCCGGATCGCCGTCAGAGGGTCGTCGAACTTCCACGCGACCAAGAACGCCGCAACGGGCACAAGAGCGACAACGACCCGCGCCACACCGGCCTCGGTCGTCGCCTCCGTCAACTGAGCCTCGACGAGCTTCCGCAGATGATCAACGTCCTCCGAGGCGAGATGAGCCTGGTCGGTCCTCGCCCGGAGATGCCAGAAATTGCTGAAGAGCGCGGGTACACCGATCACATTCGCCATCAGGTGAAGCCCGGGATGACCGGCCCGTATCAAACGTCAGACTTGCGTCTCAACGGGGACCTCCGTGACGGGCTCCACCTCGACGCCGATTACGTCTTCAATATGTCGCTTCGAAACGACGTTCGATACCTCCTACGAACCGTGAAAGTTCTGCTCACCCGAGCATCCGGTTCGTAGGCATATCTTCGGGGTAGTAGCACGACGGACGCCCTTAAGATCCTGTGAGACTTTTGGTGTACTGGTAGAGGGAACGCGCTCGTTCAGGCATCATGAATGTATGCCAATGCGTCAGGACTGCAAGTACTTCGAGAGTCGTACCTATCCAACTGGCGACACCGTGCGCAAATGCGACCTCGACCTCGCCCCCGAGGCACCGTGGCGTTGCCCGGTCGACTGCCCCAAATACGAACGTCGGATGGCCGATGTTGCGTGGAGTCACGGCACCCTCGTCACTCCCGCGACCCCCGACGAACCCGAAAGCCTCGGCGAAGACGACAGCATTGCGGCGCTGCTCGATTCGGCAGAGGACATCGTTAACGCCGCTGGCCCAGACATCAAGGCTGAGGTAGAAGCTGAACGCCTCGCCGCAGCGAATCAGAACAAGGGCCTCAAGCGCTTCTTCAAACGGAAAAAGAAGAACTAGCCACATCCGCGATGGGGCCTGTCCCCGTTACAAAACGTCATGGGGCCTGTCCCCGCCGTTCGCTTCGCTCACTAACCGAGTTTCTCGCCTAGCGGCTCGAAACATCGAGTCCGAATGTGCGTTTATGGGGCCTGTCCCCGCCGTTCGCTTCGCTCACTAACCGAGTTTCTCGCCTAGCG
>CAYVHV010000032.1:0-43131 GCA_964451305.1 uncultured Acidimicrobiales bacterium
ACGCCTC
This sequence comes from uncultured Acidimicrobiales bacterium, assembly GCA_964451305.1. Taxonomy (GTDB): domain Bacteria; phylum Actinomycetota; class Acidimicrobiia; order Acidimicrobiales; family SHLQ01; genus SHLQ01. The sequence goes on from CAYVHV010000032.1 coordinate 8, forward strand.
AAGACGAAATTCGCTAGAGCCCTAGAGGCGTTCTACAGCCCCAACGGAACGTGAGCGGGCAGCTCGTTCGCAAGCGGCCGGCCGGCACGAGAGCTAGGCCCAACGTTGTCAGACGGCTCATAACAAGAGTTCCAAACAATTCCTTGACCTGGAGTGCGCTCCAGATAGTTGAATGGTCCTATGGGCAACACAACGAACGTTCAATTGACGCCAGCCGAGATGTCGGCGCGGACCGGCGTCTCCATCGACACGCTCCGCTACTACGAACGTGAAGATTTGCTCCGGGACGTGTCGCGTGCCGACAGTGGTCATCGCCGCTACAGCCAAGACGATGTTCTATGGGTTCAGGTGTTGAGATGCCTCCGCGACACCGGCATGACGATTAAAGACTTGCGCCGATACTGCGACCTCGGCGAACAAGGTTCGAAGACCGAGCTGGAGCGCTACGCAATGCTGATCGAGCATCGAGATCTCGTTCGACAACAGGTCGCCGGCCTCGAGAACGCATTGGCGATGATCGACCACAAGATGACGATGTATCCCCAGCACGACGATTCGAACAAAACAACGAAGAAGGTCTGACATGGCATTCGGCGCAAGCAACACCCACCCATACGTGCAGCTCGGCACGAGCGGCCTGTTCGTGTATCAGGTCGGCCTCGGAACGATGCAGTTCGGCTGGTCGGTCGACGAGGCCGGAGCGCACAAAGTGCTCGACGCCTACGCTGAACGCGGGGGAAATTTTGTCGACACCGCTGACTGCTACAGCTCGTGGGCATCGACGATGGGCGGTCCTGAGAACCCAGGCGGTGTGTCCGAGGAGATCGTTGGCTCCTGGCTAAAGGCCCGCGGCAACCGCGACGACGTGGTGGTTGCGACAAAGGTTCGGGCAGCGATGGGCGTGATGTTCAGTGATCATCGCGGGACCGCCAAGCAACGCGAAGGGCTGAGTCGCAAGTGGATCATCAAGGCGTGCGAAGACAGCCTTCGACGCCTCGGCGTAGACCACATCGACTTGTATCAGGCGCACTTTCTCGACCCGGTCGTGCCCATCGAAGAAACCATGTCAGCGTTCACCGACCTCGTCCGCCAGGGCAAAGTGCGCTACCTCGGTTGCTCAAATTTCAGCGCATGGCGGATCATGGAGTCGTTAGCTGTGAGCGAACGGCACGGCTTTGAGAAGTTCGTGTCGGTGCAGCCCGAGTACAACTTGTTGCAGCCAATTCGCGGGTTCGCCGAGATGGAACTGGCGCCGATGTGTATGCACAAGGGAATCGGAATGATCCCCTACAGCCCACTGGCTGGCGGAGTTCTGACCGGCAAGTACCAGCGAGGCAACGATGCCTTGCCCGACAGCGTCCGGGCAGAAGAGAACACGTTCTCACGTGCGGTGGAGGCCAACTGGGAGATCATCGAGAAGGTCGTCCAAATCAGTACGCGCCTCGACCGGTCACCAGCATCGGTGGCGGTTGGCTGGCTGATGGCAAAGCCGTGGGTGAGCGCTCCGATCATCGGAGCGAACCGGCCAGATCAGCTGAAGAACACCTTGGACGACATCGACACGCCTCTACCCGCCGACGCCATTGCCGAGCTCGACGAAGTGAGCGACTTCGCACGCAGCCGCGAGTCGTTGGAGACGTAACAGACGACGCTGTCGAGCGTGGCAAGGTGGGATGGACGAGCCTCAACTCGATTAGTGAAGGCGTCGATCAGGTTTTCGCTCGTGTTACAGCTCCAACGGAAAGTGAGCGAGTAGCTCGCAGCCGTCTTCGGTGATCACGACTTGCTCTTCAAGCTTCACGCCTTCACCACCCTCTCGGCTACCGACGTACGCTTCGACGCTCAACACCATGCCCGGTTCCATCGTGCAATCGATACCCCAGTCATCCCATGCGGCGGGGAAGTACACCTCGGGGTACTCATCGCACTGGCCAACTCCGTGGAAGAGGCACGAATAATGCCGGTAGTCAGCGACCGGTGGAGTCCAGGATTTGTGGGTGAGCTCCTCGACCGTCACTCCCGGTTTGAGGAGTGCCATGTTGTGCTCGATCTGGTGTAGCGCCTTGTCGTAGACCGACAGCTGACGAGCGGTGGGCGCCGCATCACCAATGACCCAGCTTCGGCTGATGTCGATGCACATGCCGTACGCTCCGACGAGGTCGGTGTCATAGGACAGCATGTCGCCATTTTCAATCACGCGTGACGAGGCTTCTTGAAACCAAGGGTTTGTCCGTGGTCCCGATGACAAGATTTGTGTCTCGATCCACTCGCCACCCCGGCTGATGTTCCCTGCATGGAGCATTGCCCACACCTCGGTTTCGGTCATGCCTGGTTCAACCGCTGCTCGCATATCCGCCATCGCAGCGGTACACCCCACCCCTGCACATCGCATTGCGTCGAGTTCGTCGGAGGATTTGATCAGCCGAGCGTGTTCCATCACCTGTTGGCCGCGCTCGATGGTGATTCCGTGTCCAGCGAGCATCGTCCCTTCGAGATAGTTGACCTGGTCGACCGCTATCCGGGCGTTCGGTCCGCAGTGTTCGGCGACGACCTCGGCAATCTCGTCGGCCCAACGCTGTGAGATCTCGGCGAACCGGTCACCCGCGAGAAAGTAGGTGGACCCCGTGGCGAGGCGAACCTCGTCGACATCGCCGTGGTGCCCAGCGAGGAACTGGCAATTGTCGTAGTCCCACAAGATCACGTATCCATCGGCCGACATGAACGCGTAGCGAGAAGCGTTGTGCATGACCCAAAGTTGCATGTTGGTCGTGTCGGTGATGTAGCGAATGTTCATCGGGTCCATCACCAGAACACCGTCGTAGCCAAACGCGTCCAGCTGTTCTCTCACCCGGCGTTGACGGTAGGTGCGAATGGCATCGAGGTCAGGTGTAGACAACCCTGCGGCTTCGTACTCGGCCAGAGCTTTGCTTCCTGGGCCGAGGTTCATGTGATGGTTTTCGCCCGCAGCGAGCGCGAATTCGGGCGTACCGTCTCCCGAGCGGTGAGTTCCGGGCTGTGGTGCAATGCGTCCGGCCATTGGGACAGCCTGTCAGATCGACGAATAGGTCGTAAACCCCATAGGCCATGTCCCCATGGCGCCGACGGAGACGTATGGAAGGCTCATCACGCACCTCCGGCTCGCACGCGACCATTTCGCGTCCAGCCTTGCCTCCACTCCCACCGGCGCTTCGGTCGGAGAACATTGGCCACGGTGCAACCAAAGCTCCGGCCAACCATATGCCTGCTCGCGCTGAGTCGCCGGCTGCTCCTTCAGCTCCCGTCGCAGTGACCAGCGATGAGCTAGCGCCGGTGGATTGGCAGAGTCAGGTCCCTCGTCCCAACCTTCCCCCTACCCCTCCTGAAGTCGCTCCCGCTGTCGCCTCGATGGCCGACGCCGAGACGATTGCGCCCGTAGCTCCAGAGCCACTCGCACCGGACGCGTCGACCTCGGCCTCGCTCGCAGCTTCAGGCGGAATCGCATCGCTTCCGGGCGCCCCTCCTCTTCCTAGCGAGTCGACACCGCCGGTCAGCGGCTCCGATGTTGGCGAACCGGAAGACGTGTCGCCTGACGCGGACTTTGCGGTCGCAGATTCAGCATCGCTGTTCGATGGGGCATCGGTGAAGAAGGCCAAGAACAAGAAGGCGAAAAAGACAAAGAAGGATAAGCCCGCGAAGGTCACGGGCTCCGGCAAGCCAGACCTCCAGCCCGTGCTGGTCGCCGTCGCTGCCCTCGTCCTCATCGCCGGTGGGGTGTTCCTCGTTCGGTCGTTCATCGGCGGTAACACCGCTGTCGGGGACCTCGCGTCTGGCGATTGCATCGGCGAGTTCTTCCCCACCACCGAAGAGGGGGGATTCCTCGAGATCGCCTCCGTTTCGACCGTCGATTGTGCAACCGACCACGCCTACGAAGTCTTCGCGGTGAGCACCACCCTTTTCGACGGCCCGTACCCCGGGGTTGAAGAGTCCTTTTCTGTCGGCCAAGAGTTCTGCTTGAGCGAGTACGAGGCGTTCGTCGGAGGCGGTCGTGAAAACCTCACCACGTGGGACGTCTGGACATTCGTTCCTCCTGCAAGTTCATGGGAGGACGGTTCCGACGTCCATTGTTTGATCGGTGACGCGGCGGAGACCACCCCAACGTCGGGCTCTCTGCGCGGCGTTATTTCAGGTGGCGAGACGGTCGCTACAGATACGGAATGAGCTCGGTCAGGTTCGACAGAACCGTCGTTGCTGGCCGGTCGGAGAATCGTCCGGCCGGATCGAGCGCGAAGACCTGCCCATTCGCAGCGTGAGCCGCATCGAGTCCGTTTCCGCTGTCCTCAACGATCGCGCTCCGCTCGGGTCGCACTCCCAGTACTTTGGCGGCGTGCAAAAAGATGTCGGGGGCAGGCTTCCAGACGTTAATGTCGTACGCGCTGATGAGGCGCTCCGCTGGAAAGAATCGGTCGAGCCCCGTTGAGCGAAGGCACAGGGTCATCTTCGCGATTGGAGCGTTCGACGCGACCGCCATCGGGATCCCCTCGTCACTGAGGTAGGTCAGGAGTTCGGTCGCACCGGGCATCTCCGCTAAACCTTGCTCGATCATCCGGGTCTGCTTTTTGCGGAAGATGTCGATGAAGTCGTCGGGCACCGGCTTTCCGGAGCGCTTCTCGATCTCTGCGAACACCGTCTGTAGATGGGCCCCGAGGAATCGTTCGGTATCGCCCGGCCGAATATCGGCTCCGTGGTCGATGGCGAGCTCCATCAAGACGGTCAAGGTGATGTGTTCTGAGTCGACGAGGGTGCCGTCATTGTCGAAGATAACCGCTTCGATATTGGTATTCGTCATGGTTTAGGACCGCATGATCTCTGCGTTGGGATCCCAGATAGGTTCGGTATGCACGTTGGCATTGCGCATGACGCCGAGGATTTCGATCTGCCAACCCGACGTCGCATCAGCATGCTCGCTGGGTATGTACCCGAGTGCTACCGATGCGTTGCTGTGGTGAGCGTATCCTCCGCTCGTCACCCAACCAACGACCTCTCCGTCGAGCCAGATGGGTTCGTCGCCAATAACGTCGGCAGCCCGGTCGCCATCGGCAGAGCCTGTTCCGGCGGGTACGTCCACGGTCCAGGTCATAAGCCGTCGAGCAGGGCCGTTCTCGGAAACCGGCACGAGCGCATCACGCCCGATGAAGTTCTTGTCCATCTGCACGAAGCGGCCGAGGTTTGCCTCGAACGGGTCATAGATCGGCCGGTACTCGCGGCCCCATGATCCGAAGCTCTTTTCGAGGCGTAGCGAATCGAGCGCCTTCGAACCAAAGAGTTGAACACCCTGGCCATCGACACCGAGATCGGCCCCGGCCTCGACGAGCAAGTCGAAGACGTAACGCTGGTAGCTCGCAGGCATCCAGAACTCGTAGCCGAGGTCGCCAGAGAAGGTGACTCGACCACACATGACCTTCGCCCAACCAAGCTCGAGTTCGCGAAAGCCCATGAAACGAAACGCTTCGTTCGATACATCATCGTCGGTGAGTCGGGAGAGTAACTCCCTGCTCTGCGGCCCGGCGATCGACAACCCGCACATCTCGTAGCCGAGTGTCCGGTAGGTCACTGAACCATCCGTCGGCAGGAGCGATTCGAAGTACCGCTGGTAGTAGCGAGTAGCCACTCCGGAGCCGAACATCATGAACCGTTCTCCCGCTGCGTGCGTGTTGCCCGTCGCTCCCGAGGTGAATGTCGACAGAGGGCCTTCGGCTTGGCCAGGAGTTGCTGGCAGGCATGCGACGGTGAGATCGCCGATGAGCTTCCCGTTGTGATTCGTCATTGGCGTGAGCGACATGCGCCCCGGTGCCGGGATTCGACCGGCGAGGGTCCGGTCGAGCCATGTTCGCGCCTCAGGCCCACCGAAGCTGAACTTCGCAAAGCCGGTGGTGTCGATCAGGCCGACGCCGTTTCGTACGGCGAGCGTCTCAGCTTGAACGAGGTCCCAGGCGTTGCTGCGATGCCACGTCACCTCTTCGACGGGGTCTTCGCCTTTGGTTTGAAACCACTGTGCCGATTCGAGCCCATAGCTGTTTCCGAACACGGCGTTCGCGTCGACGAGCCGGTCATGGATCGGCGTTGTCTGAAGTCCGCGCCCCTCGGGCAAGAATTCGTTCGGGAACGTGATTCGGAAGCGACGTCCGTAGTTCTCGCGCACCTTGGTGTCGGTGAACGCCATCGTGTTGTAGTCGCCGAACCGGGCAATATCCATACCCCAGATGTCGTGGCCTGGGTCGCCCTCGGTCATCCAGTTCGCGAGCGCCAAACCGACGCCGCCGCCCTGGCTCAACCCCGCCATGATCGCGGTCGCAGACCAGTATCCGGGAAGGCCGCGCACTGGACCGAGACATGGGTTGCCATCTGGACTGAACACGAACGGGCCGTTCACGACAGAACGAATGCCCGCCTCAGCGAAGATCGGGAAGTGCTCGAAGCCTTGCTGCAATTGCGGGGCGAGATGCTCGAGGTCGGGAGCGAGCAGCTGCATGCCGAAGTCCCACGGTGTCTGCTTTGGTGACCAGGGGATTCCGTTCGGCTCGTATGTGCCGAGCAACAACCCACCCGCTTCTTGGCGCATGTAGATCTCGCCGCCGAAGTCGACGGCGTGAAGCACTTCTTTGCCCGTGCTGGCGTTGATCTCAGCGACCTGTGGCAGGTCTTCGGTGAGAATGTACTGATGCGCCATGGCGAGAATTGGTAACTCGATACCGACCATTCGCCCGACCTCGCGACCCCACAGTCCGCCGGCGTTGACAACGTGCTCGCAGTGGATCTCCTGGAGGTCCTCGCCGGTCGACGTTTTGATCGTCTGAACATTCCAGCCGCCGTCTGCGGCTCGTGACGTCGATCGTGCCCATGTATCTCGGTAGACCTCTGCGCCGTTCATGCGAGCGGCTTTCGCGTACGCGTGGGTTACGCCTGTCGGGTCGACGTGTCCTTCGTGCGCGTCCCACATCGCTCCGACGAAGTATTGCTCGTCAAAGATCGGATGCAGCTCTTTGGCTTCGGCGACCGAGATCAACTCGGTGTCCATGCCGAGGTATCGACCCTTTGCGTGGGTTGCTCTCAGCCAGTCGGCGCGCTCTGGAGTATCTGCCAACATGACGCCGCCGGTGATATGAATGCCGCAGTCTTGCCCGGAGATCTCCTCGATCTCCTTGTACAACTCGATGGTGTATTGCTGAAGTTTCGCAACATTTGGATCGCCGTTCAGCGTGTGCATGCCGCCGGCTGAATGCCACGTCGACCCAGCGGTCAGCTCTGTGCGCTCGAGGAGCACGACATCGGTCCAACCGTTCTTTGTCAGGTGGTAGAGAATCGACGCGCCGACGACTCCACCGCCGATCACCACAACCTGAGTGTCCGTCTTCATACAGTGACACTACCGATGGTCGCGAAACGGAGCCGCTATCGGGACGAGCGCGTTCGTCGGAGACGCGCTGGCCAGACGTTGAGGTTCGGTGGTGTCCTAGCGGACGGCGTCCTGAATCTCCGGTTCGCCATGTTCAGCGTTCTCGGCGAAATACGACTTGAGTTCCGATAGCGCTTCGAGGGTCCCGCTTGGTGTGAGCTTTCCGTCGACCGACATGATCCTCGCGAACTCGACCATGCCGAGGATGTTGCCGACCAGCCGTTTGATCGACAGCTCGACTTTCCGGGTGTGAAACCCCATTTCGCGCTCGGTCACAACGGCGTCACGGATCCCTCGTGTTCCGAGCAATTCGGTGATGACCCGCCGGCGCTGTTCGGTCAAGAAGGCCGCAGCGATTTCTGGGGTCTCGGCATCGATCAGCGCGAGCTTGTCAAAGTCCCTGTCGTCGATTTGGACATCGTTCGTGTTCAGAACCCGTCGGAGAACGCCGACCTTGTACATCGCTGTTTCACGAGCGATCTGAATCGGTGGCCCCAACGGCTGGTAGCGAACCTTGTACAGCGTGACCGGTTTGCTCTTGGCGTCTTTGCGGTCGTCCGTGCAGGTGACACCGACGAAAAACCCGTCGATCACTCCGCTAATCGTTGGGGCGGTGCGAGACGTTCCCCTCTTGTACGAGAGCTCGAGGTTCTCTGCCGTTGCTTCCCACTGGTAGTGCGGTGCGTGGCCGATGATCTTCCATTTGTCGTCGATCGCCATAGTGAGGTGATCGGCATTTGGGCGACAAAACTAAAAAGACGCCCCCACCGAGATCCTGTGGCGGATCTCGATGGGGGCGTCGGTGGATCTAGTTGACGGTGAGCTCGACGGTGTGGCTGACCGACTTGCTGACACCGTTGGTGTCGACGTACTCAACCGTTGCGACCAACGAGGATGTTCCAGGCTCGACAAGTGCTGGATCGAACCAGACACGTGCGACCTCGGTTTCGCTGCTGAGCAGCAGTTCGTCGTGGTAGAGGCTGGTGTAGGTGTCCTGTGGGTAGTGCACCGTGAACTCGCTATCGACGGTGATACGGATTCCCGAGTTCTGCGGAGAGATTCCGGTGTAGTCGAGGTCGACCCAGTTCAGCTCTGGGGTTTCGACGTCGGAGCCAATCGTCGCTGCCTCGGTCAAGATTGCGAAGTCTTCGCCTTCGTACACCTGGTTCGTGAGGGAGAGGTCGAAGTCACGGGATTCACGTTCGCCATCGACGTTGTCCCAAGAGATCTCGATCGAAGCGGTTTGTGCGTCGCCGGGTGCTGTGGACAGTCGCACGGCGGTGAAGTCGATCTCGCTCGTCGAAAGATCTGAATCTTCGGCCAGTCGTGAACGATCGGAATCGCTTGGGTATGCAACTTCGAGTCCATCCGATGTTGCCGTGACACGAACTTCAACGTTGGTGAGGTCGACGTCGGTCGTCCACATCAGTGGGACCCACTCGGAGAGGCCTTGTTGCCATGCGATGTCGGTGTTTGAAAGAAGGACTGGACCTTCGAAAGAGGTTCCAGAGGTGACGTTCTCGCAGCTGATGAGTTCTTCGCCGCCCGAGCACGTGTCATCTTGGAACGAACCGTCCAGGACATCGTTGCCCGGACCGCCGTCGAGGGTGTCGGAGTTAGGGCCGCCGTCGATGGTGTCGTTGCCTGCATCGCCGAAGAGGAGGTCGTTCTGCGATTCGCCGAAGATTTCGTCGTTGCCTGAACCGCCATGAACTTCGTCGCTGTCGGAACCGCCATTGAGAACGTCGTTGCCTGCATCGCCGAAGATGAGGTCATCTTGCGATTCGCCACGGATGTTGTCGTTGCCATCGCCACCGCGGATTTCGTCGGCGCCAGAGCCACCGAAGATGACGTCATTTCCGGCTTCACCGAAGATGATGTCGTCTTGTGAGTCACCGTAGATGGTGTCGTTGCCGGCTCCGCCGCAGATGACGTCGTTGCCCGAGGCGCCACGAATCTGGTCGTTGCCAGCTCCGGCGAGGATGACGTCGTCTCGGAAGGTGCCTTGAATTACGTCGTTGCCGTCGGTGCCAACGATGGTTGGTTCGAGACCGTTACATAGGCCGTCCGAGGACTGGGCGCCCGCTGGGGCGACGAGTACGGAGGCGACGAGCACACTCGAGAGGACGGCGGCTACGACGGGTTTGGTTCCAGCGCTTTTCTTCATGAAGAGAGCTTCGACCTGATCCGTTCGAATCTTGAATAGGTCGTTCGGCCCCATGATCTTGGTCAGCGATGAGTTTTTAGGCTCTGCAACGCTGTCCGAAGGTGCGTAGCAGCTCGTCTCGAAGTTCCTGTGACCCATCCAGTTCGGCGAGGAAGTTGTCGTAGTCGGCTCGATCTAGTCCATTTGCTACCAGTGCGTCTTCGAGCGCGATATCGATGTCGTCGAGGTTAGGAAAGGTGCGACGCTGCACTTCGCACAACCATGTCGCCTGAAATGCCATGAGATCGCCGGGGGCATCGATGGAGAACGCCTCAGCTTCAGGTTCCGCGGCGCCGACATCGGCCTGGCCCGGATCGGTCGCGGTGTCTTCAGCGGCCGTGGTGTTTTCGGTGGGGGCCGAGTCTTCAAACGCTAGGGCTTCGCTTGGCTGAGAGGCACAGCTGACGCCCACGAGGGCCAGAGCACTAGCGAACGCAATGATCTTGATACGAACCAACACACGGTCCCGTCGGCACAAACCACCCGATCATTAGCGTTCCGACAGGCTCGTTCTCGCTCGGTTCAACCTCGGGTTGCAAACTTGGGTTGCCGCCTTAATAGACCCCCACCGCTACCGATCTAACACTGTGGAATCAGTGCTGGAAGGAGAGTCGAGAAGCGGGACCCGACCCTCACGATCTAACGTCGTTTGGCGTCGGATTAGCGAACGAATTGAAGAGCGATTAGTCGTCCTTGAGACGGGTATCGGCGCGCTCCTGAACGGTTCCATGTCCTCTGGGGACAGCGCGAGTTGTCGGGCCGAAGCATCGTTGCTTTCAGATTGGCTCTTTGCACTTGACCTCACCGTCGCGGGACGTCTTGCGCGCGACATTGTCGATTCGTTCGATGGCACTCCGGAGCTGAGTGAAGCCGCGGCGATCGCCGCGGTCATCGCTCGCCTTCGCACGATTATCCGAGTGGCCGAGGACGACTGGGCAAACGTCGAGCCAACAGATGTGCGCGTGCACTTCGTGAGCAGCGCGAACGCTCAGATCGATGCGGTTGCCTGGCATCTTCAGCAGAGCGGTATCGACATCACGTATTCTCCAACGTTCTTTAGCGTGCCCGACGATGTAGACCTCGTCGTCTTGATGACCGAGCACCCCGACGATGCGCAAGGGTTGCTCAATATCTTGCGGCAACGCTCAAACCCGGTGACCGCCGCGGTCGTGTATTCGTCGGATGTGGAGGTCGAGGACCTCCTCCGGGTCGCACCATCTGCGGACCTCTTCCTTCCGTACGCAGCACCGCCAGTCGAGATGGCGAATCAAATTCTGATCGCCTTGCGTCCAGCACAGCTGGAATGGTCTGAAGTCGTGCTCTATGGCGCCGACGAGTTTTTCCCGGAGCTGATTCGGTCCGGCTTCACCGGTGTGCGGGCCCAGAGCGCCAAAAGCGTGATCGACATGGTGGAGAGCGGCTCTCGAGTCGTGGTGTTGGGTCCCGATGCGGAGAACAGACCTGAACTCGTACACCTACTTCGCCGTTCGCCAAAGACACGTTCGGCGATTATCAGTGCCACCTGCGCCGACAGTGCCGAACAGGTTCGCTGTAGCCGCGCTGGTGCGAATCTGACGATCCCGCTCACAGGCAAACGAAAGACGTGGGCTGCACAGCTTCTCGCGTTGACCACCGCACAAGACCGCGCCAGCGGCGTGGTTAGCAACGACGTTGCTTCGTTGCTTTCGGGTCCTCGGGCGTGGGTCGTCTTAGAACGAGCGATCGGCGAGATTGAGCGAGGTCGTGGCAAAGCAACCTTGGCGACCATTGCGCTACCAGATGACCTCGACGACGAGGCCATCGACCGAATCCATGAGTTGCTGGCCGATGAGTTCCGGCGGGACGACACCGTGGTCTTGATCGATGAGAAGCGCAGCTACCACGAAACGGTTGTGGTCTTGCTTCGCGGCGCCGAGATGGACGACGCTGTCGATCGCATCCAACGTGCTGTCGACAAGCTCGAACTTCCGGACGACCCGGGCATGGTGGGTCTCGCATCGTTCCCCGAGGATGGTCTCGGGGTAAAGGCACTTGTACGGGAGGCCCTCGGGGTTGCTGATCGAGCTGCCGAAAGCAGTGGACCGAGCGTTGTTCGGACCGGTTGGTTCCCAGGTATTCAGGCACGGATCGATGTCTTGGTCATCGAATCGGATCCAACGCTCAGCCGACTCCTCCAACGCCTGATGCGAAAGGAGGGCTATGACACCGAAGCCCTCGATACCGGCTCTGCTGCGCTGCACGCATTGACGGGTCCAAATCCAATCGCTCCACCCCGGTTGCTCCTCCTCGAACTCGATGCGATGGGAACCGACGGGATGATGATTCTCCGTTCGCTCGTGCGCGCTGAAGTGCTCGAACAGTCGGCGGTGATCTTGACGTGTTCGGTCACGAACGATGCGCAACTTCGAGAGGCGTTTGAACTCGGCGCCACAGATGTGATCACCAAGCCGTTCTCGGCTGTTGTCCTTCGCAATCGAATCGAACGGGCACTCGAATGGTGATGGCGGTTTCACTCGTGGTTACTGCGACTGCAATGTTGCTGTACCTCGTCGTCGGAACCATAACGGATTGGCATCGCGCTCGTCGGAAGCGACAACGCGAAGAGGCAATGAAAGCCCTTACCGAGACCGCATTTCTCGATCGTGATAGCGCCAGCGCTGAGGCTGCAAATCTTCGGAGCGTTCCATCGGCTGTGATGTGGAGTTTGGCGCTTACCGTTCCGCTTCACTTCGATGACCATCTGTCGCGGCGAATCGTGTCCATCATCGGCAATGCCAAGGCGCGGCGGCGGATCGGTCAAATGAGTGAGAGCTTCTTCTGGTTTCGGCGCATTCATGCGGCGCGTCTTGCACATGTGTTGCCGGTCGAGGACAGCGAGGTCGTCGAACGGTTGCTCGCCGATTCGAGCACGTCGGTCCAAGCTGCGGCCATTGAGTCGTTTGGTTCCGATCAGATAGCGCGTCACGCTCGGGTACTGCTCGAGCGTCTGGATCACCCCGTGCAGTCGGTTCGGTTCACCGCGCAACAGGCGCTTCTTCGCGGCGACGGGCGTATTACCGAACCCCTGACCGAATGGTTGGCCGAAGCTGACGAGGATGCGGCGCAATTCGGCCTTGAAGTTGCTGCGAATCTCGATGACCCGCGCCTGGTCGGGGTGGTTGAGCGCTTCTCGAAGTCGCGTGAACCAAAGATCCGCCAACTCGTTGCCCAGGCAACTCCGGTTGCGGTGGGTCCGGCCGAGCTGACGTTCTTTGAAGCGCTGCTTCGAGACCCGGACTCTCGTGTTCGGGCAACAGCGATCGAATCGAGCGCCCGAATCGACGCCGATTGGCTTTTGCCGCGGGTCGCAGATGGGCTATCGGACCCGGCATGGATCGTCCGTCGAGCCGCTGGCAGAGCGCTATCGCAGGCCGGTCCGCTCGGAGACATGTACTTACGAGCCGCGCTCGACGGGTACGACCCGTACGCCGCTGACATGGCCAGCTATTTCCTGGAGCTCTCAGGACGTCTCCAAGAGATCGACCGTGATCCGCTCGATGAAGAACTCGACTCGTTGTTGGCGTGGTCTCAACGATGATCACAGTCCTGACACATGCGCCCTACCTCATCGTGATCGCGGTCGCCGGGTCGCTTCTGCTCGAGAGCATGATCTACCTCTCGGCCGTGTACGAGATCTACCGCGGTCGGGCACGAAACCACCACCAGCTTTGGAGACGAGTACTGGGTTCTCGCCTCGCGCCGCGCGTCACCGTGTTGATGCCGTCGTTCAACGAAGAAGTCTGGATCACCGATTCGGTCGCCCGAACGCTCGCTCTGCGATACCCAGATATCGAAGTGATCGTGATCAACGATGGCTCGACGGACTCCACGATGGAGAAGTTGATCGAGACGTTCGATCTCGTCGACGTGCTGCCGATCTACCAGAAACGTATCGACACGGTCCACGTCCGTTCCATCAAGCGTTCTCGAAGCAACCCGAACCTGTACGTCGTCGACAAGGACAACGGGGGCAAGGCCGACTCTCTCAACGTGGGTATCAACGTCGCATCGGGTGAACTGATATGCGCGATAGACGCGGACACGATCGTGAGTTCGAACGCACTTCAGGAACTCGTTGCACCGTTTCTTGCCCAACCCGACGTTGTTGCGGTCGGCGGAACCGTGCGGCTCGTGGATGCTCGTGTCCCCGACGACGAAAGCAATTTGGATATTGCTCCTACGGCGTGGATGCTCGGTTCGCAGACCGTCGAGTACATCCGAGCGTTTCTCGTTGGCCGTCTCGGGTGGAACCCGCTCGGTGGAGCGATTGTCATCAGTGGCGCATTTGGCCTGTTCGACCGCGAGGCAATGGTCGAGATCGGTGGCTACAACCGTGACTCGATCGGTGAGGACATGGAGTTGGTAGTCCGGCTTCGCCGTTACGCCTACGAACGCGGTGAGTTCGCCCGGGTGGTGTTCGCCCCGAATCCTGTCGCGTGGACCGAAGCCCCCGCGTCGATGAAGACGCTTGCGCGTCAACGCAATCGTTGGTTCCGCGGATTGCTCGACGTTCTCAACCGTCATCGCGGAATGCTGTTTCGAAAAAAATATGGCACCGCAGGAGGGATTTCCCTGCCGTACTTCCTCTTTGTTGAAGCAATCGGGCCCACCATCGAATTGATTGGGGTTGTCCTGACGGTGATCGCACTTCTCACTGGGGTGATTGGGTTCGGGTCCCTCCAACTCGTCGTCGTGATCTATTGCTTTGGCCTGCTTCGCACCGTGGGCATGCTGTCGATCAGCGATGGTTTCTTCGGTACCCACAGCGGTCTTCGAAGCCGGTTGCGATTGTTGGGCTTTGCGCTATTCGAGGCATTTTTCATGCACAACGCCACCTTGGTGTGGCGAGCATGGGGGCTATGGGCATACGTTCGCGGGGACCACACATGGGGGGTGCAAGAGCGCAAAGGAATGGCGTCGAGCGCGTAACTCAGCGCCAACGCCAAACGGTCGCAGCTAGGAGAGCCCGCCGTCGATGACCTCGAGTGCTGTGCTATCGATTGTTGGTGGAGCCATAAAGACCTTCTGACCGGTCTGCATGATCTCTGCAACGTCGACGAGCAGCTCGATCGCCGAGATCAGGTCGTCTGCTTTCCAGCTTTCGCTCACGAACCGTACGCAGATGTCCTCGTCGTCAATTTCGGAGACTTCGAACGATGACTTCAGCCAAAGGAGCGCATTGCGGCGAGCGGGGCTGAGGTAGTCGGTGAGGTCGTCGGGATAGTCGCTGAACACCACCAGCTCTGAATCGAATGCGTCGTCTCCGGTCTCGATACGGTCCACCGCGCCAGCGGTGATACTCGAGAGTTCGGTAACGCGGAATGGTTCGACACCGCTGAGGTAGTGCACATCGATCTCGATGGATTTCATGGTTTGTTCAACCGAGATCCAATGACCAGAAATCGAGCCACGTAACAACGGGTCGTCCATGCCGGTGCGTCGTACGATTTCGAGGTCGAGTGCCGTGGCAACTTCGGACCATTCGCTGTGCGAGCTCGACGAGTTGCCAAACATGTTGGGCTTGCGCTCTTGGCGCGCTTCGATGACCGCGTGGACGACGGTCGCTGCGAGAGAAAGGATGAAGATCGCTGTCAGCACCATGGACATACCGGGGTATCGACCGGTCGAGCGTGTGGGTAAAGCACTATTTCGGGATTGCGGCCGTCGTGTCTACAGCCTGACCCGGTCAGATCGCGTGTGCTCGAAGGTCGCCGATGTCGATCCATTCGAGTGCGTTCGCTGAGGTGGCCTCGAGAACGACTCGTGGCGCAACACCCGCTTCGAAGGCGTCGACCCATCGGCTCGCGCACAAACACCAACGATCTCCCGCCTTGAGCCCGGGAAATTCATATTCGGGTCGCGGAGTGCTCAGATCATTTCCTTGCGCTTTCGAGAAGGCGAGGAACGAGTTGGTAACCACAGCACAGACGATGTGAAAACCGGCGTCTTCGGCATGTGTCTCGCAACAGCCATTTCGCGTGAAGCCGGTGAGCGGTTCAGCGCTACAGAGCTCAAGTTCTCCACCCAGAACATTCATTGCCACGATGTGAGTCTGCCGACGGTGGAGAAGAATCCCACGCGCCCGACGATTTGGTTCGTTGTTTGGGTAGTGGTGGGGAAGGAGTGCGGGAACTGTCAGGGTCGGGACCTACGATCGTGGGGATGGAATTTTTGACCGCCGCTGCAGGACGTCCGACAACCCTCGCGGTGCGGGAAGCAATACGGATTGCCAAGGCCGGTGAGCCGCTCCGTCCGGTTCGGGTCATTGTTTCGTCCAACCTTGCGGGGTTGTCGCTTCGGCGTCGGCTCGGATCGGGTGAACTCGCCAGCCGTTCCGACGGTGGCGATGGCTTGGCCGCTGATGGGCTCGCTGGCATTGCGAACGTGAGCTTCTCTACTCCGTTCCAGTTCGCGTCGCTATTGGCCGCTCCGACGCTCGCCGCTTTGGGTCTCCGTCCCTTGACCACCTCGGTGCTGGCCGCAGCGGTCCGTCACGTTTTGTCGACGAGCCCGGGCCGTTTTGGTCAGGTGGCCGAGCATGTCGCTACCGAATCTGCGTTGATCCGGGCCTATGGCGAGATCACCGAGATGCCGCCGAATCGTCGTCAGCTCTTGGCCGATTCGGCCACCGAGCGAACGCGAGAAGTGTTGGCGTTCGTCGCTGCGGTCGACGAGCACCTGGCGTCGGGTCGAACGAAGTATCACGATGAGTACACGGTCCTTCGCGCCGCAGTGGACGTCGCGACTTCGCCCGATAAGGGTCCGAGCGAGCTCAACGATCGGCTCGTCGTGGTCGGGCCCTTCAGCCAAGGTCTCGCCACGATCGAGTTTCTCCGTGACGTGATCAGCGCAATGAATCGCAGAGCTGGAGGGACTGCACCGGTCGCGGTCTGGGCGTCAACCGCCGACCCTGATGTGGATGCCTCTGCCGGGAGCCAAGCTGAATCGATATTCGGTCCGGTGAGCTCGCAAACCAGGCCTTCCTCGGTGCTACCTACACCCACGGCGCTCGTGCCGACCGCCGATAGCGATGAGGAAGTCCGCGAGGTGGTCCGGTCGATTTTGGCGTCCGCTGAGCGCGGAGCCCGATTTGATTCGATGGCGATCTTCGTTCCGATGCCTGCGCCGTATTTGCGAACCGTACGTGAGCAACTCGAGCTGGCAGGGATCCCATCAGCGGGGCCTGAGTATCGAACGCTGGCCGATTCGATGACGGGCCGGTTGTTGCGTTCGCTTCTCGATCTCGTCGATTCCAGGGGCTCGGTCGCAGAGGAGAAGCGCTTCGAGCGCGAGGCCGTGCTCGCGCTCGTGAACGCAGCACCGGTGCGCGGGCCCGATGGCAGGGCACAACGGGTCGGGCCATGGGAGAACCTGTCGCGATCTGCCGGAGTGGTTTCGGGCCTCGACGGTTGGGCCGGCGCGCTCAACGTGCATATCGAGTCGATCGAACAACGCATTGTGGAGAACCCGACAGCCTCGGAGTCCTTTGTCAACAATCTTCGTCGAGAGCAGGCAACGACGATCTCGTTGCGGGAGTTCGTTGCATGGCTCGGCGAGCTCACGTCGGCGGATGCGGTCGGGCGCACCTGGAGTGAGCGAGCTGCATGGCTGCGCTCGGCGCTCGCATCGCTTTTGCCGGCGGAGAATCGTCGTGGGCAATGGCCCGATTCTGAAATCGACGCAGCGCAACGAATCGACAAGATCCTCAGCCGTGTGGCGGTACTCGATGAGATCGAGCCGACGCTGACGTCGTCGAGCTTTGTGCGAGCCCTTCAACTCGAGCTTGACGTTCCCGCGGGTCGACGTGGCCGGTTCGGAACCGGTGTCCTCGTCGCCCCGCTGGCCTCCGCGATCGGACTCGATCTCGATGAGGTGTACATCCTCGGCCTCGCCGAAGGAACGTGCCCGCGCCCGATTCGTGAAGACACGCTGATCCCTGATGTTGAGCGTGAACGAACCGAGGGAGGGCTTCGCACAAGAACCGACAAGAACCGAGAAGAGCGGCAGCGATATCTCCACGCGGTGGCATCGGGATCGTCAGCCGCGACCCTCGTGATGCCTCAGGGCGATCATCGAAGTGGCCGCGAACGAACCGTTTCGCGTTGGTGGGTGGAGGCAATGCGAAACCTCGCGGTGGCACGAGGGGTCGACGTAGCGGGTGAGGGTGCGATCAACTCTCGAAATTGGATGGAGTCACGAATCCTGACCGCCGAACGGCGTGGTTCGTTCGATGAGAGCCTTCTTCTCGCCATGACCCGTGGCATTGCATCGTCGCACGCAGACCTGCAGTTACAGCGCAGTCACCTGGCGACAACCTTCGATATCGAACTCGGCGAAGATGAGCGTGTCGGCCCCCTCAAACGGGGACTCGAGATGATCGACGAGCGACTCGTTGGGTTCAACCGGTTCACCGGCGACCTGAGCGGAGCCGGGGTGATATCGCCAGCTGGTGATGGCCGTGCGGTGAGCCCGAGTTTGCTCGAGCAATGGGCGACGTGTCCTCGCCGGTATTTCCTGGCGAGGGTTCTTGGCCTAGGCGAGATCGAACGTCCCGAGGAGATCGTCGAGATCAGCGCGCTCGACCGTGGAAGCCTCGTACACGTCATCCTCGAAGACTTCATTCGAGAGTCGCTCGACGAAAGCTCTGCAACCACGACGATCTCGGACCCCGAGCAACGCTGGACAGAACAGGATCGCCGTCGACTCGTCGAGATTGCGCACATGCACTTTCAGGAATACGAGGACCTCAACCGCACGGGGAAGGCCGTCCTGTGGGAGATCCGCAAAGAGGAAACGCTCGCCGACCTCGAGCTGTTCCTCCGTTTCGATGAGGATTTGCGGATGAATCGCCGCACGATCCCGCGAGATGTCGAGATGCCGTTCGGTATGGAGCACCGCTACGAGTCGTCAAAAGATGCAGCGGTTGTCGACCTCGTAGGCGGACGGACGCTCTCATTGCGAGGCTTGATCGACCGGGTGGACACTCGTCCACAAGACGGTGCTCCGGTCGTTATCGACTACAAGACGTCAAAAGCCCAAGGGCAGAAGGACTTCGATACGGACCCGGTACGTGGCGGGACGAAACTGCAGCTCGGGGCCTACGCCTATGCGGCGAAACAAGCCTTCGGTAGCGCCGACGCGTACGCCTACTACTGGTACGCATCGAGCAAAGGTGGGTTCAAAACGGCGGGGTATCGCTGGTCCGACGACCAGGACGGACGGTTCGTCACCGCGGTCACGACGATTCTCGATGGCATCGAGGCAGGACAGTTTCCTCCCAACCCCGGCGAGTACAACCAGTTTTTCGGCGACCATGACAACTGCAGGTACTGTCCGTTTAACCGGCTGTGTCCAGGCGACCGTGCTGAGGAGTTGGAGGCAGCGATTTCATCGGGCCGTCTCGTCGACTACGTCGCGATGAAAGAACCGGACCTCGACGCTGATGAGAATGCAGGAGGCCTGTCATGAGCACGAACGGGAGCCTCACGAATTCGACGTCGTCAACAGCGGAGCTCATCGCACAGGACGAGGCGGCCAGAACGACCGTTGCGAACGATCTCGGCCGCACACTCTTTGTGGAGGCCGGCGCAGGAACGGGCAAGACGACTGCGCTCGTCGGGCGAATCGTCAACCTCGTGCTCAAGGCCGATAGCGCCATCGCGCTTAATCAGATCGCGGCGATTACCTTCACCGAGGCGGCAGCCGCCGAGCTACGCGAACGCGTTCGCCTCGCCTTTGAACAGGCGCTCGTCGCCGCGGTTGAGGCTGGCGACTCTGAGCGGGCAGAACGCTGTGCGGTTGCGCTCGCCGACGCCGACGTCGCCGCGATCCAGACGCTGCATGGTTTTGCTCAGCGATTGCTGTCCGAGTTCCCAGTGGAAGTCGGGATTCCTCCTCGGGTCGAGGTCATCGACGAAGTGCGAAGCCAACTCGCCTTCGAAGCGCGCTGGTCAGGTTTTCTCGACGCGTTGTACGAAGATCCGAATCTTGAGGAGTTCATTGTTCGTGCGTCGATTCTTGGCGTGAGCCTCGGCGGTAAGGAACTGCGGAACATCGCGCATATCTTCGACGACAACTGGGATCGTCTTCGGGGAGTCGAGGCGTCCACGGTTCGACCAGTACCGATCAACTTCCATGGCATTCACGACGCAATTCGCCAGATCGAAGAGCTGGAGACGCTCTGCTCGGACGAGTCGGACAAGCTCCTCATAAAGGTTCGAGATCTCTCGCAGATCTTTGCCCGATTCAAAGCCGCAACGTCTGAACACGATCGTCTGCGCGTGACACGTTCGTTGGCTGCACTGAAGTTCGGAAAGGTTGGAACGAAGTCGAACTGGTCGATCCCCGTGGAGGATGCCCGCGCAACGTGTGCGGCGCTCGTGGACGCGTGCGACGTGCTCCTCGGCCAGGTCGCAGATCAAACCTTGACTCAGCTCGCTGCTCGCGTCGCTGAGTTCACGATTACCTCGGCTGAAGTGCGCCGCGACGAAGGAGTCCTTGAGTTTCACGATCTGCTCGTGCTCGCACACCACCTACTGCGGACATCATCGGTGGCGCGAACGAGCTTGGCCGAACGGTACCGGGTGTTGATGCTCGATGAGTTCCAGGACACCGACCCAATCCAGATCAGCTTGGCGCTGCTGCTCGCGTCATCGGTCGACGGCGACACGTTCGAGGGGGAGTGGTCTGACCTGACTCCAGGGGCTGGCCGCCTCTTTATGGTGGGCGACCCAAAACAGTCGATTTACCGCTTTCGTCGAGCTGATATCACGCTCTTCTTGGCTGCCCGAGATGCGTTTGGTGACGGCTCGGTGGCTCTCCAGCAGAACTTTCGAACGGTCGAGCCGATCATCGATGCCGTCAACGGACTCTTCGCCGAGGTCATGCCCGACGACACCGAAGCCCAAGCCAAGTACTCGCCGCTCATCGCCGACCGATTGCCAAGCGCTGATGTCGATCATCGTCCGCTGGTCTTTGGGCGTGGGATGGAGGCATCCGCAGGAGATATCCGAGACGCTGAGGCAGCAGAGGTCGCATCGATCATCGCCGACATTCGGGCTCATCCGAGCAACTGGCCCATCGACGATGGAAATGGTGGCTGGAAGGAGCCTCAGCTCTCCGACATCACCATCTTGCTGCCGACTCGAACCTCGATGGCGCAGCTCTCGGCAGCGCTCGACGATCTCGACATTGCATTTCGTGCCGACACCGGAACGCTCGTCTACGAGACCCAAGAGGTCAAAGATCTACTGAATGTCCTTCATGCCATCGATGACCCATCGAATGAGATCGCGCTCGTCGCGGCGCTCCGATCGCCGTTGTATGCCTGTGGCTACGACGACCTCCACGCCTTCCGCAACGGCGGTGGCCGGTTCTCGATCGATGTGTCCTTCCCGGATTCGGTCGAAGGCACCGTGGTTGCCGACGCCATTGCGCATATCCGGACGCTCGCTGCTCGCAAGTGGTGGGACGAACCGAGCGAACTCTTGCTCCGGCTCATCGACGAGCGCTACGCCATGGCGTTGCCAGCACACGGCCGACGAGCCCGCGACACCTGGCGTCGATTGCGTTATGTCGTCGACCAGGCTCGTGCGTTCGCGGAGTCCGGTGGTGGGGACCTTCGTGCCTATCTCGAGTGGACCCGGTTGCAAGGCGTCGACGGCTCGCGAGCCCACGAACCAATGCTGCCCGAACCCGACGACATCGCCGTGCAGATCATGACGATTCACGGATCGAAAGGGCTTGAGTTTCCGATCACGATCGTCTCCGGGACGACGACCGAGGCGCGATCCCGCCCTACTGTGGGCGAGGTTGTATGGGGCGAGCCCGGTGAGCTGCCCGAGGTCCGCGCAAAGTCGTCGGTTCGAACAGAGCGGTTCGATCAGGCCAAAGAACTCGACGCCGAGATGGACCAACCCGAACGCGATCGATTGTTATACGTCGCGCTCACTCGTGCGCGAGACCACCTCGCCGTCAGCGGCTTCCACAAAGTGACCGCAAAGGGAGTAATACGACCGTCTCACGGTGCGACGGTTGCGAAGTGGGCAGCAGATTCGGGCAGCGAGCTCGTCCGCTCGTGGGACGTCCCCGACATGGCGCCAGAGGTTCACCTGACGACGAGCGATCGCGCAGCCGTGCCGATGGTCGATACGCCCGAGGTGTGGGCGGCACGACATCGTGCTCGGATCGCTGGCGGGAGCGGACGTTCGGCGATCTCGGCAACTGCTCTCGCTCGTTCGGTTGCAGCCGGCCACGCACCACGCGCTGGGGCCATGGCGACCTCCGCTCTGGCTGACGAGAGCAGCGATGACGATGTGCGCAACGGCGACGACAGTCCAGAAGATGGTGGTCTTCCGCCGCGGGTCTTTACTCGAGGTCGTGCTGGTAGCGCGATCGGTTCAGCGGTTCACGGAGTATTGCAACTGCTCGATCTCACCGCAGTAGACGATGCGGATATCACCTCGCTCAGCGAATCGCAGGCGTGGGCCGAGTCCGTCCCCGAACACGCCGTCACGATCGAACGTGCCGTCCGTTCTGCGTTGTCTGCCGAGATTGTCCGGACGTGTCGAACAGTGCCACATCACAAGGAGCTCTATGTTGCGGCTCCGGTCGGCTCGATGACCATCGAGGGCTATGTGGACCTTCTCGTCGAAACCCCTGACGGTCTTGTAGTCGTCGACTACAAGACCGACGCGGTCACGACCGAGGCCGACATCGAGGCCAAGCTTGCGCATTATGCGTTGCAAGGCACGGCGTACGCGCTCGCCATTGAGCGTGCAACCGGTCAGACCGTGTCCGATGTGCAGTTCATCTTTGCTCGACCCGACGGACCGATCGTACGCTCGGTCCCAGACCTCGACGCCCAGCGCGAAGCGATCCTCACCGCGGTGGCAGCGCCGACCGCCTAGAGTCCGTCAGAGGCGGATAGCTACCTAGGGGAATGCAATGAGCGGTCAGATGTCTGACGTGATCGTGATCGATGGGGAGGAATTCGCCATTGTTGAGCCCGCTGCCGAGAGCTTGTTCGATGCGCGGAGCCACGGGATCAAACCTGTGATGATGCACACGGCGAATACTCGAGGCGTAAATGCCCGCTTCAAGATCGAGAACGGGGCGTTGTTGTTATCCGAGCTTCAAGTGGGATCGATCGACGCACCGCCGCCGATCGCT
The DNA here is from genome assembly GCA_964451305.1 of uncultured Acidimicrobiales bacterium. Taxonomy (GTDB): domain Bacteria; phylum Actinomycetota; class Acidimicrobiia; order Acidimicrobiales; family SHLQ01; genus SHLQ01. Next base: position 22,855 of record CAYVHV010000032.1, read on the forward strand.
GGGGTAGCGGCGTCGACCGACGAACATGGCCAGACGTGGACGTACCTCAGCGTCGATCTTGAGATCCCGTGGACCGGCGACATGATTCTCGGTGCACGGCCGATCCGCGACCTCTACGTTCATGCCGGATTCGTGCCCGTCTGGCACTACGAACGCGTCGTTGCTGTCGATCTCGAAGGGGGCGTTGTCGAATCGATCGAAGACCGTTCCGAGCAAGTCGCCGCGTTCCGTGCGGAAAAGACGGGCGGTGACGTTGCCGAAGATGATGACGAGAATGGATTCGAACGGTTTCTATCGTCGCTCAAGATCCGTCTCGGGTTCGACGATTAGCCCACGACGTCGAGGATCGTGACCTGGGTGACGAGCGGGTCTTCTTGGGATGGGTCGGGTCCAAACTCCGGCGGAATTTCGATCCGCACGACATCGCCAACATTTTGACCAACGAGGCCTTCGCTCCATCCGATGAAGATCTCGGCGGGGTCGGCGCCGACGACAAAGATTCCGGTGCTGCGATCGGTCCACGACGACTGCGTGACTTCGCCGACGCTCACGGGGGCGATGCTGTACAACACCTCGATGGCATCACCTGCGGCAACTTCGACGCCGTCGCCCTCTTCGACCGTCGTGACGTCGAGCGTGGTCACGTCAGCGTCGGTCGCGTCGAAATCGTGGGGTGAATAGGCAGCGACGAGGTCGACGACGAACACGAGTGTGCTGCCATTGGGAATGTCGGGGCTTGGGCTGTTATCGCCGTAGGCCTGTTGTGGCGGGATCGTTAGCTGACGGCGGCTTCCCTCGGTCATTCCGACGATCCCATCGTCCCAACCTTGGATGACGTTGCCCTGCCCGAGGACGAAGCTAAACGTGTCATCTCGGTCCCAGCTGGCGTCGAACTGGCTGCCGTCTTCGTGAAGCACACCGACGTAGTGCATCACGAGTAGATCCCCGGCTTCAGCTGCGTTCCCGTCGCCGGTGATGAAGTCCTCGATGACGAGGTCGGTCGGTGATTCGCCTCCGAAGTCGATGTCTTCAATCGCTGGCTTGCCGCCATTGATCGCACCGATGGGGTTCGTGTCGATCTGAGCATCTGCTGACTCGGCGGCGTTTGGTTCGTTGTCGTCTTCGGTGGTCTCGGCTTGCGCGTCGTTGTCAGCTTGGGCTTCCTCCTGAGCTTGAGAATCATCGGCCGGAGCACTGGCGTCCTCTGTCGATGAACCGCACGCAGATGCAATGAGCGTGATCGCGAGGAGAAAAGAGAGAAACTTCTTGGGGGAAGACATCTCTTCAGGCTATCGCTCCACCCACGCCTCAAGCCGTCACCACGGGTGCGGGTAGAGTCGCCTCGTGAAGCCGATTGGAGCCGACAAGGAGCGAAGCGACCCCGGGGGAACACTCCCTGGAGGAACCCCGCGGAAAATGTCGGCCGACGTTGCTCGACGAACGTTCCTCGGTGCGCAGGGTTTCGCTGATCCAGCGCCAAAGGGAGCGGTGACCGCTCGTCACATGCAGCGGGTCATGCGACGCCTCGGCGTTATCCAGCTCGACTCGATCCCGGTGGTAATCCGGACGCAATATCTGCCGTTCCATTCGCGCCTTGGCCCATATAACGCCGAGCTTTTCGACCGTGTCGCATACGGTGGGTCATCGTGGTTCGAGGCGTGGTCCCACGAGGCGTCGTTGTTGCCGGTCGAGGTCGAGCCAGAGTTTCGATGGATGCGAGAACGAGCTCGTCAAGGAGCGACCTGGAAAGGTCTCTTCGAGGTTGCGCAGCGAGAACCGAACTATGTGCAGGCCGTGCTCGATGAGGTTCGCGAGCGAGGGGCGGTGACCGGCGGAACGTTGAGCGATCCACGCCCGGTGGAACGAGACGGCACTGGCTGGTGGCATCGCTCACTCGGTGTGCTCGCACTCGATTGGCTCTTCCGTATCGGCGAGCTTGGGATCCGCCGTCAAGGAAACTTCGAAAAGGTGTTCAGTCCACTCGACGCAATCGTGCCGGCAGAGATCCTGAAGACTGAAACTCCGAGCGAGGACGATGCCATCTCGTCGTTGATCACGCGTTCGGTTCGCTCCCTCGGTGTCGGAACCGCTGAAGACATTGCCGACTACTACCGGCTTCCGATTCGTGATGTTCGGCGTCTACTCCCCGAGGTCGTCGAAGCTGGACATGTTCGACCCGCTTCGGTCCATGGCTGGGCAAAGCCCGCATTTGTCGATCCCGACGCAACCACTCCGCGTTCCATTACCGGTGCGACTGTTCTGTCACCGTTCGATCCCGTGGTCTGGAAGCGCGATCGCGCGGAGCGGATATGGGATTTCGAGTATCGAATCGAGATCTACGTCCCGGAGAAGAAGCGACGTTGGGGCTACTACTGCTTGCCGGTCATGGTCGACGGGCAACTCGTTGGTCGCCTCGATGTGAAGACCGATCGTCAAGATGACGTCCTTCGTATCAAAGCAGCACATCTCGAAGAGGGTTACGACGCAAACGATGTAGCAGAACGGATAGTTCCTGCTATCCGAGATCTGCGTCAACTCGTCGGCGTAGATGACATCCAGTTCAGCGACAATGGCAACCTCGCAACTCATTTAGCTTCGGCTGAAAGCTCGGCCTGAGCCGATCTACACTCTGGACGTGACGACTCCATTATCAAGCCCGCCACGTTGGATAAAAGATGCTGTCTTCTACCAGATCTTCCCCGACCGCTTCCGTCGATCTGGCACGGTCGACGTCGGCGCCAAGATCGAAGCGTGGGACGCAAGCCCGACCGTTCATGGGTATAAGGGTGGAGACTTGTGGGGCGTGATCGACAAGCTCGATTACCTCGCCGATCTCGGCATCAACGCCATCTGGTTTAACCCGATCTTTCAAAGCGCATCGAACCACCGCTATCACACGCACGACTACTCAAAAGTCGATCCGATCCTGGGTGGTAACGAGGCATTCGATGCGTTGATCGAAGCCGCACATGCACGCAACATCCGCGTCATCCTCGATGGGGTCTTCAACCATGCCAGCCGGGGCTTTTTCCAGTTCAGTGATATTGCCGAACAGCAGGAGAAGTCCGGGTACGTCGATTGGTTTCGAATCCGCGAGTTCCCGATCGACCCGTACGACGAGGACACACCGGCGACCTACGACGCGTGGTGGGGGCTGCACGCTCTGCCCGCATTCAACACCGAGACCGAGGCCGTTCGCGAGTTCCTATGGAACGTCGGGACGCATTGGATCGAGCGCGGTGCTGATGGGTGGCGGCTCGATGTCCCAAACGAGATCCAGGCCGAGGGCTTTTGGGACGAGTTTCGGAGCCGAGTTCGGGCGGTCAATCCAGAGGCGTACATCACTGGAGAGATCTGGTACGAGGCCGGTCAATGGGTTGGACCCGAGGGGCCCTTCGATGGCGTGATGAACTACCAACTCACGAATGCGATCATCTCGTATGCGATTGGTAACCGCATCAACCACGACGCGATCGTCGACAACAACGACTATGACGTGTCGCGTGGGATCAACGCCGGTGAGTTCGCGGACCGAATCGATCACCTCAACGACATCTATGGCCCCGAGCAGCGCACGGCGATGCTGAACCTCCTCGACAGCCACGACACAGGACGCTTGATGTCGATGGCCGACGGCGATCCTGAACTCGTCGTTCTAAGCGTATCGCTCTTGCTCACGCTGCCAGGAGCTCCGTGCCTGTACTACGGAACCGAGGTCGGGTTAGAAGGTGGCCCCGACCCCGATTCGCGTCGCGGGTTCCCGTGGGACGCAACCGATGAGATGCCAGACCTCACCGAGGCGATCAAGGGCCTGATCGCGCTGCGTCATAAGTACCCGGCGCTTCGTTCGCCCGATTTCGAACGCATCGGGCCCGCTCCTGGTCCCGACTACGGCCGGTCCTACATCTACGCACGCGGGACGGGTGTTGAACGCATCGTCATCGCGATCAACCACGCCGACGAACCTGATGAGATCCCAATCACCGCGAAGGCGCTCTCGGCAGAGGCGAAGATTCTGTGGTCGTACAACGACGTCCATCACGACGGTGAAGAGATCACGATGGCGCCTCGCTCGGTCGGGATCTGGCTCGACGAGGGCATCAAAGAGTGACCGGAGATAGTGAAGGCGGGAATCACCCCAAGAGCGTTCAACGAGTGCTCGACGCAGCTGCTGAACACGGACTGACCCTCGAACTCGTCGAGTACCCGGACGGAACTCGAACCGCTGTGGATGCAGCGGCGGCGGTTGGCTGTGACGTCGGCCAGATCGTGAAGTCGTTGATCTTTGCCGTCGACGGCGAGTTGGTGCTCGCACTCACGAGCGGCGCAAATCAAGTCGACACCGACGCGCTCACCAGGGCGGCGAACGGATCACAGTGTGGACGAGCCAACGCCGATCAGGTTCGCGAGACCACCGGTTTTGCGATCGGTGGAGTTGCACCCTTCGGCCACGTCACGCCCGTACCGGCATTCTTCGACCCAGCGCTGCTCACCTACGAAAACGTGTGGGCTGCCGCAGGAACCCCGCGTCACGTGTTCCCGATTGCACCACGAACCTTGCTCGAGATCACCGGCGCTGAACTCAACGACTTCGCCGCGGGCTAGCTCAGGAAGACGCCGAGCCGGTCGCCGACGGCCGCGTGTTGGTCCGGGTCGGGTGCCGTATGGGCGAGGTTTCCGAGCCAGCTGACCGACACGGTGTCGTTGCGGACCAGCCACGCATCGGTTCCTTCGATGAGGTCGCTTGCTTTACCCCAATCCATCGACAGTTTGAAGACACGGCCTTCGTCATCGGGGTCGGACTCGGTGAGTGTCCCGGTGGTGAGCTTGCGAGGAGGTTCCTTGCCGACCTCGGCGAGTTGCCAACCCTTGAGGTCGGCGAGCTCCCGATTCGGGACGTTGCAATTGATGACTGTCGGGGTCTCGGTCGGGCTTGCAATCATGCCGTCGACGATCTCAGCTGCGACCTGGGCGGCGGTGTGCCAGCGCATGCCGTCAACGATCTGGCCCCACGTTTGTCCCTCGACTTCGTTGCCATTGAACCCAATGCTCACGGCGAGTCCGCTGGCGCCGCGGTTCCGACCGGTGAGCGCTGCCCCGATCGTGCCGGAGTGATACACCGACCAGCCAACGTTCTGGCCAGGGTTGATCCCCGACACGACGAGGTCGAACGGCTCGCCGAACGATCCGAGCTGGGCATACATCACACACAGTGCGGGCGGCCCGGTGATCGACCACACATCGACGCCGTCGAGCACCGCAATGTCATGGTGGGGGCGAGCGATGGGCTCTTGAAAGTTGAGGGTTCCGAGGGATGCTCCGGCTCCCGAGTACTCGCTTGCGGGAGCAACGACGGTGACCTCACCGAACGGACGCATTGCGTTGGCTAGTGCGTGAAGCCCTAGTGAAGAAATACCGTCATCGTTCGTCACCAAGATGCGCATGGGGTCAGCGTACGAGCATTTCGCATCTCCCGGTGGCCAACACGTTGTCGAGGTCCTCGGCGAGGCGGGCGCTCGCCAAAGTCAGGGCGAGGCGGTTGGCGAACTCCGGAGCTCGTGCGCCCGATCGTTGGCTGCTTGCAAGCGGCTTGTGAGCTCCTTGGTGAGCTCGGAAAGCTGTGGGCGAGAGACCCGACCCTCGGGCATCTCGAGGGGCTCTCCGACCGATACGCCGACCGTCGTGCGGTAGATGCGCTTGGCCCCCTTAGGAAGTGCCTCTTCGGTGCCAGCAATACCGACAGGGACGATCGAGGCGTTGGACTTTGCAGCGATCCATGTCGTGCCATCGAAAAGCTCGGCGATCTGCTGGCCGCTCTGGCGAGTCCCTTCAGGAAAGATCATCAGCGGCTTGCCGGAGTCGAGAATCTTGCGTGCTGCCGTGGTGGCCTCGCGGTCAGCAGCGTCCCGATCGAGTGGAATTGCCCCGAGTCCAGCAATCCACCACGCCACCGGCTTGATCTTGAACAACGATTCCTTCGACAAGGTCGGGAGGCGGCGTTCGCCGAGTGCGCCAACGATGACACTGTCGAGATTCGATCGATGGACCGGGGCGATGATCACCGGTGGTGCGGTTTTGAGGTGTTCAAGACCTTCCGAACGGATATCGAGTATCCGGAACACGGTCTGCATGGTGATGGCGCGGGTGATCGAATAGATCCGTTTGCCGTAGGGCTTTGCCGATACGTCCGCTGCCCATTTCGCTAGTTCGCTCTCAGCCACCGGGAGATTCTACGACGACGGGATCGTTAGCGCGCTGACTCGAGCGCGAGGGTGGCAGCTTCCCATTCGGTCATCAGCTGAGCGGCGGCATCCTTTGCAGCGTCGAGGTCGGCTACGAGTTGTTTGACCTTGTCGTTGTCTTCGTACACGGCAGGGTCAGCGAGTTGGTTTTGTATTTCGGCGACGTTGGCTTCGGCTTTTTCCCACTTGCGTTCAGCAGACTGTTGCTTTTTTCGCAGGTCTCGAGTGTTGGCGTGGGATGTGTTGCGGGCTTCGGCTTCAGCCCGCTTCTTTGCCTTCTTCTCGGCGGCCGGCGTCTTGGGTGCACTCTTTGCCGTTGTTGGGGTCTTTGTCGGGCTTGCCTTCTTTGATCCGGCCTGCCGGCTCGATGCGCCGACGTCGGCTTCGACGGTTCCGAGCGGGTTGAGCACCTTCTCGGAGACGCCCTCGTGCCAGATGGCCTTGCCGCCGCGGACTTCTATCAGCGCATCGCACACGCCACGAATGAGATGGCGGTCGTGCGTGACGAGAAGGACCGTTCCGGGGTACGCGCCGAGCGCGTCCTCGAGCACGTCGCAACTGGGAAGGTCGAGGTGGTTCGTGGGCTCGTCGAGCACGAGTAAATTCACCGGGATCACCATTGTTTTGGCGAGTGCGAGTCGTGTTCGTTCGCCGCCGGAGAGTTCCATGACGTTGCGCTCGGCAGCCTGGCCGCTGAAGCCGAACGATCCAAGGACCGTCCGCCAGTTGCGCGTCGTCTGCTTGGGTGTGACCGTCAGGAGTTCGCCGTAGACGGTCCGGGTGGGATCCATGTCTTCGGCCTGGTCTTGAGCAAATGAGGCGAGGTCGACGTTACTCCCGAGCGTCACCGAACCTTTCGTTGGTTCCAGCGCCCCGGTGAGCATCCTGATGAGTGTGGTCTTGCCAGCACCATTCGGGCCGACGAGGCCGACTTTTCGACCACGCTCGACGACGATGTTGACGTCTTCGAGGATGGTCGTTTCCGAGCCGTCATCGTTGGCGTATCCAACGGTGGCGTCGGTAATTTCTGCGACGATGCGAGAGGACCGCTGCGGTTCGGGGAAATCGAACTTGGCGGCGATCTCCTTTTCGGTCGGAACCTCGATCAGCTCCAACTTCTCCATTGCCTTGATCCGGCTCTGGACCTGCTTAGCCTTCGTTGCCTTATACCTGAACCGTTCGACGAAGGCTTCGGTCGCGGCCATAGATTTCCGTTGCTGAGCGGCTTGTGCGGCGATTTGGGCGAAGCGTTCCTCACGGGCGGCAACAAACTCGAGAAATGAACCGACGTACTCGGTGGCGGTGCCCGCCGAGATTTCGAGGATGCGGTTGGCGACGGCATCGATGAAATCGCGGTCGTGAGAGACGAATAACAATGCGCCTCCCCAATTGGCGAGGTGGTTCTCGAGCCATGCGACCGAGTCGACGTCGAGGTGGTTGGTCGGTTCGTCGAGGATCAGGACATCTGGTTCGCTCAGCAGGAGGCGGGCGAGGGCAACGCGCATTCGCCATCCGCCGGAGAGTTCTTTGATTGGACGGTCGTTCCACGCTGGGGGAAAACCGAGTCCGGCGAGAACACGGTGCGCTTCGGACTCGATCGCGTAGCCGCCCATGGTCTCGAATTCGCTCTGGGCCTGCCCGTATTGATCGATGATCCGTTCCATATCGGACCCATCACTCGATTCGAGTTCCATTTCGAGGGTGCGAAGCCGGTCTGCGACGGAGCGAATGTGCTCGGCCCCATCGAGGGTCTCCGCGAGCACGGTTCGGTCGGTTGCTTCGGGAAGTTCCTGGGCGAGGTAGCCAATCCGCAGGTCCTTCGGCTTGTGGATGACCCCTGCGTCGGGTTCTTCAACGCCCATGATCGATTCGATCAGTGTCGTCTTGCCGGTGCCGTTGCCGCCGATGAGGGCCACGCGTCGCCCGGAGGATAGCTGCAAGGTGACGTCGCTCCAGAGGGTTCGCGCACCATAGGCTTTTGAGAGACCAGAGACCGTAAGCACTCATCAAGGATAGGGCCGCGCTGGCGCTCTACAGTCTCAAACGTGACCAACATGCTTCCATCAGCACAAGAGCCGATCGGTGAACTCACAACGGGCACCGCCGGCGAAGAGGTTCAGGCCCGACAACTCACTCGAATGAAGATGGTCGCGACCGCGATGTTGGTGGTGGCAGCAATCATCTTCATCGTGGCGCGGGGCTTCGAGGGCGAGGAGGTGACGTGGGTGAACTACGTTCGAGCCACCGCAGAAGCCGCGATGGTCGGCGCGCTCGCCGACTGGTTCGCGGTCACTGCGCTGTTCAAACACCCGCTCGGTCTACCAATCCCGCACACGGCGATCATTCCGAAGCGAAAGAACGACATTGGCGAGGGTCTCGGCGACTTTGTGCAGTCGAACTTCCTCACCGGCGAGATCGTTGCCGAGAAGCTTGCGAGCGTTCAGATGTCTCACCGGCTTGGTCGTTGGATGAGTGACCCCGAGAACGCCAAGTCGATGGTGTCTGAGGTCGGTGTCGTCGTTTCGGCAATCTCGGAGGTTCTTGCCGACGATGATGACGTGAAGCTCATGGTCGATGGACTCGTGCGCGACCGGCTTGGCAAGGTCCCCGTTGCGCCGATCCTCGGTCGGGTTATCGATGCTGGTATGGACGGTGAGCACCACCATGAGCTGTACAACACGGTACTCAAATCCGCCGCGAACTTCCTCAACGACAACGAGGCAACCTTCCGCAGACGGATGATGGGGGAGTCTCCGTGGTGGGTGCCAGAGCCGATCGATGATCGCATCTTCGACAAGATCTACGGCGCGGTCATGACATTCCTGCGAGAGGTTGACGCAGACCCGGACCATCACATCAAGCTCGACATCGATGTTCGTTCCCGCGAATTTGCCGAACGGTTGCGCACCGATGAGCGCCTCATTGCCCAGGGTGAGCAGCTCAAGCAAGAACTGATCGATCATCCCGAATTTCAGCTGTGGACCCAAGACCTCTGGTCGTCGCTGCAGCGAGGATTCGGCGAGGCCACCAAAGACGCCGACTCCGATACTCGACGACGCATCGAAGACGCGCTCGTCGCCCTGGCAAATCGCCTCGTCCACGACAAGGCGTTGCAGACCAAGGTCGATCGCTGGATCGAATCGATCGTCGTCTATCTCGCTGAAGCAGGCCGGACAGAGATCGGCGCCCTTATCGCGAACACCGTCGAAGGTTGGGATGCAAAGGACACCGCCGACCGCATCGAGCTACAGGTTGGACGAGACCTGCAGTTCATCCGAATCAATGGCACGCTCGTCGGTGGCCTGGCCGGGTTCTTGATCTTCGCAGCGAGTGAGTTCTTCTTCTAGACGGCCCCGCCGCCGTTGGCGGCCCTATGTCCGCCAGACGGCGCTTTCCAGCGGTAACGAATCGGGGTCGTAACGAATGAGAAGCTCATCCATTGTTGGGTTCTCGTTCGGTTCGGCGAGGCCGAGTGTTTCGGCGAGGACCCCGCGCACGCGATCCGGGCTCCATCCCAGGGCTGCGAGGTCGGTCAGGGTGACTGCGCCGTCGCGCTTCGCGAGACGATCACCTTCGGTGTTGAGCACCAATGGGACATGTGCATGCTCGACTTGATCGAGCGAGAGTGCGGTGCGAAGCCACACGTGTCGCGCCGTCCCGATTAGCAGATCTGCTCCTCGCACCACTTCGGTGATCCCCTGAGCCTGGTCGTCGAGGACCGTCGCGAGGTTGTATGACGCCACGCCATCATTGCGCTGGATGACGAAGTCGTCGACGAACTCGCGTTGAGGGCCGTAGTGACGATCGACGAAGTCGATTTCGACGTTGTTTGTACGTACTCGCAGGGCAGCGGGCCGGTCGTGGGCACGCGCTGCGCGTTCGGCATAGCTGAGCGTGCGGCACGTTCCGGGATAGGCACCGTCGGGCAGGTGAACGTGAGGCGCTGACGCCGCTTCTCGGATCTCTCGTCGCGAACAGAAGCAGGGGTACACCAGATCGTTTTCATCGAGGGTTGTGATGGCCTGTGAGTACGCAGCAGTTCGTTCGGACTGACGTAGCTCGGCTCCGGTAAAGGTCAACCCGAGGGCGGCGAGGTCCGCTCGCTGGGAGGTCTCATGTTCTGCGCTAGCGACCTTGGGGTCGAGGTCGTCGATGCGTAGCCGAAGCTCGCCTCCACCGTGGTGGGCGGATAGCCAGGCCAGTAGCGCGGTGCGAAGGTTGCCCACATGGAGATCGCCTGAGGGCGACGGTGCGTAGCGTCCAACGACCATCAGATCACCAGCTCCATCGGTCGGTCGAGCGAATCGAGTTCGCCCCCGAGTTGAATGGCTGCTCCGCTGAGCACTCGCTGCGCTGTCCATGCCATTGCAAGAGCGTCGATGGCATCGGTCAACCACTTCTTCGGGAAGGATGCGAGCACCGCTGAAATCGATGGGGAGATGGCCGTCGTCAGAAGTCCGATTCGTTCGGTCCGGCCATTCGTCGTGTTCTTCTTCGAGCGAAGTGGGCCTCCGGCCATTTCGGCGAACGACGTTTCGGGATGCCCTTCTCGTAGTTGCCGGCGGAGTTCAAGCGTCCAGGCCTCATCCACTTCGCCGATCTTCGGCACGAGGTTCCAGGCCTGCTTCGAGAGGCCTTTGCCGTACGTGTTTTTCGAATGGGTGTTGGCATGTTCCCAGTCCTGGCAATCGAGAATTGACCGGGCGGGAGTGGGGAAGAAGGTCGAACGCCTCGGTCCTAGACGCTCCCGCACCTCTGAATCGACGGAGCGATGTCCGTCATCGGGCAACCCGATCGGCATATCGACGACGATGACATCACCGGGCCGCGTCGACGCCACAATGCTGGAAAATAACTCGGAGAAGTGCAGTTCGACATCAGAATCAGGTCGAAGGGATGCGGTAACCCAACCGCCTGGCGCACCATCGACCCCGATTGCCCGAGGCCCATTCGGTGAGGTCACCGTCGTGATAGGAGGGGCACCAGACCAGCTGCGAGGCCGAACACGCCGAGGATCATGAAGCCCCATTCGCCGGTTACCCAAGAGGCGATCAACAAGATGATGATCAAACTCGCCATCAACGCCAAGAGGGGACCTGGTGCTTGGGGCTCGGGTGCCGGTGTTGCCGGACGCGGGCGACGAGGGGTCGAACGATCCTGAGTAACTCGAGGTGTCGACTGGTCTTCGGCCATGACCCGATTCTATTGCGCCGGGGCCAAGATTTGCTCGCACGAGTCGAGCCCGGAGGCGACTAGTTCAGCTCGAGACGGAAGATCGTTGGCCACAGCTTGCCGGTGACGAGCAAGGTGCCATCGGTCGAGTCGTATGCGAGCCCATTCCAGACCGCGCCTGAATCGCTATTCGTGGACTCCGGACGAAGCTCCTCGATATCGAGAACGGTCAGAACCCGGCCTGTCGCTGGATCGATCTCGATGACGAAGCTGGACAACCAAATGTTGGCCCACACCGTGTCACCGATGCACTCGAGCTCGTTGAGGTTCTCGACCGGATTTCCATCGAGGAGCACATCGACAAAGCCAAGACTTTCAAACGTGTTCGGGTCGCGGAACTCAAGCTCGGACGATCCATCGGACATGATGAGGTTTCCGCCAGCATCGTCGGCTTGGCACAAGCCCCATCCTTGGCCCTCGTAGGTGTAGCTCTCGATGAGCTCGAAGGTGTCGAGGTCGTAGCGGAAGGCAATCTCGTCTTGCCATGTGAGCTGAATAGCCGTGTCGCCAACGATGGTAAGCCCCTCTCCGAAGACATCTGGTACGGCGGTGTTGCGAAGGACAGCGCCGGTTTCAAGGTCGAGTTCGCGAATCGATGAGCGTCCAACGAGTCCGGTGCTCTCAAAGAGTCGCCCGTTCGAGATCTCGAGGCCTTGGGTGAATGCGCGGGTGTCGTGCGGGATTTCTTCGACGACCGTAAAGGTTGCGGCGGTTGGATTGCCCGACGCAGGTGCGCTGGTCGTGGCGGGTGCGCTCGTCGTGGACGGGGCAGAGGTCGTAGACGGCGCAGCGGTGGATGCCGCTGTCGTGGCCGTCGAGTCGGTCGTGGCTGCTTCGGTAGTCGTCGTTTCCTCAACGTCGTCTGTCGACGTGCTTGATTCGGGTGATTCGGGATTGCTGACCGCTGACGCATTCGTGGTCTCGGTCGAGGTGCTCGTCGAGGTCGTTTCGCGCGCTGTGTCATCGTTCGAGTTGTCGTCGCCCGATGCCGCCTCGTTGTCCGAGATGTCTGAATCGTCGATGGATTCTGGTTCGTCAGCGGTGTCGGGTGCGTCGTCGTCCGACGGTATGTCGTCCCCTTGGCCATTTTCGTCTACCACGGTTGCGAGATCCGACAGGACCGCGTCTTGCTGCCGGTCGCCAAACACCCCGAATCCCCAGAGGCCTGCGATAAGCACGAGGAGCAGAACTCCAATGCCAAGACCGTTCCGCTGTGTTGGGGTCATTGCTTAGCCGTCAGCAGCGGTCGGTGCAGGAGCTGCCGTCGTTGGCGCTGGCGCCGCGGTAGTGGGTGCTGGAGCTGCCGTCGTTGGCGCTGGCGCCGCGGTAGTGGGTGCTGGAGCTCGCGTTGTTGCCGGAGCGCGACTGGCGTTTGGATCGACTGGCGTCGGCACACGAATCGGCGTGACCGTTTGAAGCTCTGGTGCTTCCTCTCGGTAGATGAAGCCATTGCCGATGCGAATACTGCATTCTTCCTCGATGAATTCGAGGGTGGCATCGACCCCGACGACTGGAGCGGTCGAGAGCGCAATCCACTGGTCGCTGAAATCCGATTGTGCGAGTTCTTCGAGATCCCAGCGAGCGTTTCCGCCGATCTCGACAAAGTCGATGAAGTAGTCGGCGGCTGCGGCGAAGTCGGCGGTGATGGTGCCGAGGCGTAGTGCCGAGGCGGTGGCGTAGAAGTTGAGCGCAACTTCTTGAGGATCGCCGAGCAGGCCGGATTCGAGCGGATCGATAATTTCTGTATCGACGAGTGGTGGTGGGGTTCGGCGTTCCGGCGCCGGAGGCTCGGTCGTTGTTGTCGGTGCGTCTGGAGGCAGCGTCGTCGTCGTCGTGAACGGAGCAGCGTTGACGAACGCTTCTTCGCCAGCGACTGTTCGGGCCTCGCGAACTTCTACTGGGATGTCGCCGAGCGCGTGTAGCCCAACATCGATCGGTAGGGCGCCGGCGGGCTCGAGGGAGTCACCAGCGTTATCGACGAGAGAAACGCGAACATCTGCGAGGCTCATCCGGAATCCGGTAGCGAGGGAGCAGAGCCGTTCGTTGTCGCTAGTTGGGATGGTGGTGCTCGTCGTCGTCGTTGCGATGGTGGTCGTCGTTTGTTCTGCGAGGGCCTGTGCGGCTTGTGCTTCGAGGCGGTCGTCGTTGAGCCGAGCGAACAGCCAAACAATGAGTGCACCGACGAGGAGCACCACGAGAGTTCCACGGAGTTCGCGCGCCAAAATATTCGTACGAGACATTCCAATCATCCTACGGTTTTGAGCGGGTCTAGGTCGGTCACCCCGGTGCTTGTTCTATTTCGCAACACATTTGTTGGTCGGCAGCTTTGGTGCTGGTTTCAGTTTGTTCGGGACGAACAAAGTCCGAACGGAGTTGCAGCTGCTCGGCCTGCCGCCTACGTTCGCGCTTATGCAAGGGAAGTGGAAACGCTTTGGGGCCTTTCTATTGGCGGTCGTAGCCATTGTTGCAGCGATCACTCTGGGTACCCGTGGGCAGTCATTGAGTACAGGTGAAGTTATTGCGCGAGTTGCGTTGGTCGGGGTGCTTTCGTACCTGCTGACATTCTTGTTTTGGCCTCGCCGGTCTCGGCGCTCCGTTGGTCAACGGGCGGTTCCGCAGTCAAGCGCACGCCCGGGTACACCTCGTGCCGATCGCCCGGTGGTCGATGAGCGGCCGGTTGCGGTCATCCAGCCTCGTCCCGCAGGCTCACGGCCTGGTTCTCGGGTGCACATTCCGGAGACGCCGACGGAACGTAACCCGCGAGGGCGCCGGCGCGACACTCGTCAGGCTGGCCGAGACTTCCAGTGGCCGGCACAACGGTAGTTTCAGGTCGGCTCTCCGCAAAAAGCTAGGCTGATCCGCAGTGGGCGGCCCTACCCGGGGAACACAGGGGAGAGACCATGGTTAAGGTTCCAAAGGGATATCGGAGCAAAAACGTCCGAGACACCCGCAATTCTGGCGGATCATCGCGGCGTTCGTCCTCGCGAGGTTTTGGTGGGCGTTCGTCGACGAGCCGAGGCGGGCTGAGCGGAGGTTCGCTCGGCGGTGGTGGGCAGGCGCAGCGAGGCGGCTGTGGAATCGGTGCGCTTCTCATCGTTGGCTTGATCTTGTTCGTGCTGTTCAGCGGCGGATCAACCGGCGATTCGACGCTCCCGTCGGTGGCCTCCGATGTTGGCGCGGGCACGGGTGGTTCTGACTCCGCCGATGAAGAAGCGGCGTTCGATCTCATCAACTTCGTTCTCGACGATCTCCAGAACGATTTCTGGCCTCAAGAATTCGCAGCGGGCGGGCTGCAATGGGAAGACGCGATGGTCAATGTGTTTGAGGACGGCGTGAACACCGGTGGTTGTGGCAGTGCGACGAGTGCGGTCGGCCCGTTCTATTGCCCGGCAGACAACACGGCCTACATCGATATTGAGTACATGTTCTTGCTTCAAGAACAGCTCGGAGCTGAGGGCGACTTCAGCCAGGCGTACATCTTGGCCCACGAGCTCGGCCATCATGTCCAGAACTTGCTTGGCATCAACGCGGCACTCCGTCAAGCGCAGAGCGGTGTTGGCCAGGTCGAGGCGAACGGGTTGCAGGTGGGCCTCGAGTTGCAGGCCGATTGTTTTGCCGGGGCCTGGGCACGCAGTTTCTCAGACCGTGGTTTCCTCGATGACGGTGACCTCGACGAGGGTGTGAATGCCGCTGGAGCGGTGGGTGATGATGCGATTACCGGCAGCACGAACCAGGAGAATTTCACGCATGGTTCATCGGCTCAGCGCATCGAATGGTTCAATACCGGGTTCAATGAAGGTACCGATAGCTGCACCACCTTCGATGGTTCGCTGAGCCCTGGCTGAAGGCTTCGGTACGAGCAGGAACTACGACGAACTTCATGACAAACGCAACTATTGACGCAGGTATCGCCGCTCGGGGCGTCGACGTTTCTGGGGTGAACAAGTCGTTCGGTGAGACCGACGTGCTTCACGAGATCGACGTATCGGTCGAACCAGGGACGAGCCTCGCATTGCTCGGCCCGAGTGGTTGTGGCAAGACGACACTGTTGCGGTTGATCGCTGGTCTGGAACGTCCCGACGAGGGTCAGGTCTCCGTTGGAGATCAGGTGATGGCGGGTCCATCGACGTGGGTCCCGCCCGAAAAGCGGAACGTCGGCATGGTCTTTCAAGATTGGGCACTCTTCCCGCATCTGACGGTCGGCAAGAACGTCGGCTATGGCCTTGATCGAGCCGAGCGCAAGGGGTCACGTATCTCCGAAGCGCTCGACATGGTTGGCTTGGCCGATCTCGTCGATCGGATGCCCGATACGCTCTCGGGCGGTCAGCAGCAGCGAGTTGCGCTCGCTCGGGCAATCGCTCCTCGCCCGTCGGTGTTGTTGCTCGACGAACCGTTTTCCAATCTTGATTCGGCGCTGCGAGTGGGCGTCCGTACCGAAGTGCATCGGTTGCTGATCGACCTTGGGATCACATCAATTTTCGTTACCCATGACCAAGAGGAAGCTTTTGTTCTCGGTGATGAGGTGGCGGTGATGTCCGGCGGGAGAATCGAGCAGATCGGCTCCCCTCAGGACATCTACCAGACCCCGTCTTCACCGTGGATTGCATCCTTCGTTGGCGACGTGAACCTGCTCGAGGGAACCGGTTCTGGTGACGAGGTCGAGACGGCCGTCGGCACGCTGCCATTGGCTGCGCCCGCTACCGGCGCTGTGGATGTTCTCGTTCGGCCGGAGGATCTTTCCTTGGAAGGTGATGGTGCGGGGACCATCACGCTCACCGAGTACTACGGCCACGACATGATGGTCACCGTGGATCTCAACGGAACTCAACTGCTCGTGCGGGTTCCTGCCCGCGCTGAATGGATGCGAGGCGATCAGGTCGCCGTCACCTACGTTGGCGATGCGGCCAACGCATTTTCGTAAGCGTTCCAGACCTTGGCCGGCGTGAGCGGCAGGTCGATGTGGCGAACGCCGACATGACGAAGGGCGTCGATGACCGCGTTCTGTACCGCGGGCGTGGAGCCGACGGATCCCGCTTCGCCAATGCCTTTGGCCCCGAGTGGGTTGAGTGGTGTCGGTGTCTCCGTGAGGGTGATTTCGAAGCTTGGTAATTCGGTTGGGCCGGGTAGTGCGTAGTCGGCGAGGTTCGAGGAGGTGAGGTTGCCGTCTTCGTCGTAGGTGATCTCTTCGTAGAGCGCTTGGCCAATGCCGGAGGCGACACCGCCGTGGATTTGTCCATTTGCGATCAGCGGGTTGACTAACGTTCCGGCGTCATCGGTGGTGATGAAGCGCACGACCGTGACCTCACCGGTGAGCGCGTCGACGTCGACGATGGCGATGTGGGTGCCGAATGGGAAGGTCGCGCCGCTCTGGCTGAACTCGCTGACGCCGAGTACCGCTCCATCCGCGGCTTGGGCGATCTCGGCCCAGGTGACGGCTTTCGCCGGTGTTCCCGCGACGTGGAAGTGTCCGTTGGTGGAGTTGAAGGTGATGTCAGCGGGGGCGGCCTCGAGGAGTGCAGCGGCGCCGTCGATGCTCGCTGCGATCACACGATCGGCAGCGTCGGCCATTGCCGAACCTGCCAACTGCACCGAACGCGAACCTCCGGTGACCTTTGACGACGGGATCTCGTCGGTGTCTCCCCAGATGACCGTGATGTCGGAAATCGGGACACCCATCCGGTCGGAGATGACCATGGCCCATGTTGTTTCGTGGCCTTGCCCGTATGGTGTCGACCCGGTCCGCGCAACGACCGTTCCGTCGTCTTGGACTTCGATCGATCCGAACTCTGCATCGCTCTTTAGAGCTCCGGGAGCGGTGATTTCTACGTAGGATGCGATGCCGATACCGAGCAGTGTTGTTGCCCCAGCGTCGATACGGCGCTGCTGTTCCTCGCGAAGATCGGCGTAGCCAGCGTTCCTGAGTGCAAGGTCGAGTGCTGATTCGTAGTTGCCGCTGTCGTAGACTTGGCCCATTGGTGATTCAAAGGGGAATTGCTCTGGTCGTATGAAGTTCTTCCGACGCAGTTCGGCGGGATCGATGCCTGCCTCCGTTGCGAATGTATCGATGGCGCGTTCGAGGGAAGCGGTAGCTTCGGGGCGGCCGGCGCCTCTGTAGGCAACGACGGGGGTGGTGTTGGTCGCAACACTGACCCAGCTGGCGGCCGCATGGTCAAAGTCGTATACGCCGCTCGCCATAATCGAGGTAAAGAAGGGCAGGAAGGACACCGCTTCGGGATAGGCGCCGGCCTCTTGGGTGATGTCGATTTGGTAGTGGGTGAGGTTGCCGTCAGCGCTTCCCCCAAGGCGTACCCGGTTCAGTTGTGAACGGCCGTGTCCCATCGCGAGAAAGTTCTCGGTCCGTGTTTCCGCCCAAACAACAGGTCGATCGATGGCTTTGGCGATTGCGCCGAGCGTTGTCTCTTCAGGTCCTGGGCCCGCTTTCGAACCGAAGCTTCCACCCACATCGGCGGTGATCACACGGACGTCTGATTCTTCGAGACCGAGAACTTTCAACACTCGCTCGCGACCGGGATGAGCGCCTTGGCCGCTCGTCCAGCACGTGAGTCGCCCATCTTGGCCCCACGCGGCTGCAGCCACTCGTGGTTCGATGGGAGCTGCGTTCATCCGGTTGTTTGCAATCTCCATGTCGATCACGATGTCGCAGGCGGAGAGGTCCAGATCGTCGACCTCCTTGGTATTTACCACGTTGGTGCCGAGGCCAGGGTGTACGAGGGTCTCGTCCAAAATGGCCTGCTCAATCGAGGTGACAGGGTCGGTTATCTCGACGTCGACCCACACCAGTTCAGAAGCGTCGAGGGCCTGGGCATAGGTTTCTGCTGCGACGACGGCCACCGCCTCGCCTGCGAAACGAACCTCTGATGATGCGAGCGGGAACCGTCGTGTGACCTCGTTCTTGTGGTTCGAGAATGGATTGAGCTCGAGGTCAGCTGCGGTAAGTACGGCGATGACACCTGGTGCTCGACGCGCATCGTCGGTCTCGATGTTGAGAATCGTGCCGGCCGCCGCGGTCGATCGAACGAACACCAGGTGGGCAGCGCCGGGGAGATCGATATCGGCAGCGTAAATTCCGCCGGTTGTGAGAAAGCGCGGGTCTTCGACTCGCACGACGGGGTTACCGAGGATGCTCATAGCTGAACGCTAGCGAAGTTCGGTTGACGGCGTTCTCTTTCGATGGGTATCTCCGATGTGCTGAGGTCTGTTTGGCAGCAGTACGTGCACTCGTGTTAGGTCTCTACTCACGCTCGACGGTTAGGGGACCTGCGATGGAGTATTCGTTCGTGGAGGTGCATGGGCACCAGATGGCATACGCCGAAATGGGAACCGGGGATCCGATCGTGTTCTTGCACGGGAACCCAACGTCGTCGTTTCTGTGGAGAAACGTGATGCCCGAACTTGCTGACGTAGGACGGTGTATCGCTCCGGACCTGATCGGGATGGGGCGTAGCGACCGGATCGTGGATGCAGATTCGGACTCGTATCGCTTTGTCGAGCACCGTCACTTTCTCGACAGGTTCCTCGAAGCCGTGGGAGCGGACCAAAACGTCACGCTGGTCATTCACGATTGGGGTTCTGCGTTGGGGTTTGATTGGGCTCGACGTCATCCCGATGCGGTTGCTGGCATTGCATATATGGAGGCGATTGTGGCGCCGATTACATCGTGGGATGACTGGCCCGAAGCTGCTCGAGGGATTTTTCAATCGATGCGCTCTGACGCTGGCGAGCAGATGATCTTGGAGAAAAACTTGTTCGTCGAGGCAATCTTGCCAGCGTCGATTCTGCGTGACCTGACCGAAGAAGAGATGGCCGAGTATCGGCGCCCCTTCGCCGAGATGGGGGAGTCTCGTCGTCCGACACTCACCTGGCCCAGAGAGATCCCGATCGAGGGATCGCCAGCTGACGTTGCCGAGATCGTTGCCTCCTACGCCGAGTGGCTTGAGACCTGTGACGTACCCAAGCTCTTCATCAATGCCGACCCCGGGACCATCCTCGTTGGGTCGCTTCGCGAATACTGCCGGACGTGGGCACATCAACAAGAGGTCACGGTGGCGGGACTTCACTTCATACAAGAAGACAGCCCGGCCGAAATCGGCCGGGCTGTCTCAAACTTCATTTCAAACGGGCGCTAACCCGATAGCGGATGACTACTAGGCAACCCGTCCCCAACGGATGCATAGGCCGCCCATGGCGATCATTACGATCGACATCATGACGAGAATCTTCCACGCTTCGGAAGGTCCGGTAAGTGCAAGGACCTCACCGTTGGTTCCGCTGGTTGAGTCGACCTGAGCGGTCGTGATCGGCGCATCGGCGATCTGAGCGTCAACGGAGATTCCAAGAACCTCGGTCTCGATGTCCGGGGCAGGAGCTTGGGCTACTGCCTCACGAATGATCGCTTCGGTCGTCGGTACGAGCTGTTGTTCAGGCTCTCCCTGAATCTCCGTCGTTCCGAGGACTTCGGTCTCGATGACAGTCGTCGTTGGTTCAGTTGTTGGCTGAGCGACAGGGTCAACAGCGATGGACTCGATAACTACCGGAGCCTCAGGGGTGACCGCTGGTGCTGGTGGTGTATCGACGATTTCAGCAACAGGTGCCGGAGCTGGAGTCTCCGGTGCTGATGCTGGGGTCTCGGCGGTGACTGCAGGTGCTGCAACCTCAACCTCGACCTCGATGATTGGCTCCGCAGTTGTTGCTGGCGCTGCTGGAGTGTCCACAATCTCAGCCACTGGAGCTGGTGCTGGTGCTGGTGCTTCGGTTACCGGGGTGATTTCCGCTGGAGCTGGAG
>CAYVHV010000033.1:0-7974 GCA_964451305.1 uncultured Acidimicrobiales bacterium
GCAAAGGTCATGCCGCCGGTGATCGTGAACGGTCGATCCGGGGATATGCCGAGCTCGCGCTGAGCGACCTGCACCGCGACGGGGAAGCAGGAGTACAAGTCGACATAGGTCAACTCATCGATCGTCATGCCAGCGAGTTCCAGCGCCCGCGTTCCTGCAATGCGCATTGCGTTTGAACGGGAAAGCTCGAGACGGGACCGAAGACGAAACACGTCGCTCGCTCCGGTGCCCGACACGAGGTAGATCATCGCGTCGTCGGCAACGCCCGCTGCCTGAGCGGTGGCGTAGCTACAGACGAGGAGCGCGCTGGCTTGATCTACGTCCATATTGCTGGTGAGGAGCTTGTTGTATGGGGCGGCGATTCGACGATTGGCCGGGCCAGGGGCCGCGATTGTCTCCGCATCGACACGTTGGCCGATCTGGGCGTGCGCATTAGTGGCAGCAACCGCGCTGCCCTCAGCCCAGAGCGTCGAGATCTGCGCGAGGTGTGTGTCAAGGTCGTTGCCGCTGCGATATCGAAGGGCGGACTCGACCATCGCATAGAAGTGTGCGGGGGTGTTGATGCCCGCCTCGTCGTCGGCAGCGTCGGTCAGCGCAACGTCGGTACCCACGATTCGGTTCGGCTCAGCATCTGCTGGCTCAGCGAGATAGTTCGTCTTCCGGCCTGCAGCGTGATCCTTGCGGCGCGTCCGCATCGTCTCGGCGCCGCACACGATCGCGGCGGCGAGTTCGCCACTGGCGATGCGAGACGCCGTGTCGTTCAGCAGGTCGTACGGGGCGTTGCCGCCGACGGGCGTGTATGAGGTTTGAGCACCCTCGATGCCCAAACCCTCTGCGATCAGTCGGCCTGGGTCGACGTAGGGATTGATGCCCTTGACGACCGCGACCTCGGTGATTGTCTCACGAACACCAGGTGCGTGAGCGAGTGCAGCTTCGGCAGCCTCGAGCATCATCGCGATCGGTTCAGCATCGGCGTTCGTGTTCGCGAGTTGGCTCGAACCGACGATGACCGGGTGGTGTGGCGGGGGCAAGGTGTCTTAGCTCAGCGCTTCGATGACGGCGGCCGGGGCCTGGACGAGCTCGATGAGGACGCCTTCGCCGCAGAGTGCGAATTCATCGTTGGCCTTGGGGTGGATGAAGCACACGTCGTGGCCAGCTGCGCCGGCGCGAATGCCGCCAGGGGTGAAGCGCATGCCTTTGGCGGTGAGCCATTCGACAGCTGCGGCGAGGTCGTCGACCCACAAGCCGATGTGGTTCAGCGGTGGCGTGTTGACCTTGGGACGCCCATCGGGGTCGATCGGCTCCATGAGATCGATCTCCACAGCATGCGGGCCCGAGCCAAGCGTGAGGATGTCCTCGTTGACGTTCTCCGATTCGGCGGTGTACTCGCCGGTTTTGGTGACGCCGAGCGTGTCGATCCAAAGACTGCGCAACGCATCGAGGTCATCACCACCAATGGCGATCTGTTGGACCCCAAGCACGGTGAATGGTCGGGTATCAGTCATCGTGGCGCTCCCGAATGAGGTGCAGGACCTCGGTGGCGGCGTCGGGCACGTTCGTGCCAGGACCGAAGATCCCGACGACACCGGCGGCGGTGAGCTCGTCGTAGTCCTTGGGTGGGATGACACCGCCGCAGATGACGGCGATGTCCGAACCGTTGGCCGTCAACGCTGCGATCAGTTCGGGTACGAGGGTGAGATGGCCCGCAGCGTGGCTCGACACGCCGATGACATCCACGTCGTGTTTGGCTGCTTCGGTGGCCGCTTCCTCCGGGGTTTGAAACAACGGACCGACATAGACATCGAAACCCATGTCGGCAAAGGCCGTTGCGATGACACGTCCGCCGCGATCGTGGCCGTCCTGGCCCATCTTGGCGACAAACATGCGAGGTTTGTGGCCCGCCTCGGTTTCGAAGTTACCGATAGCTGATGTGAGCTCGGCGAACTGGTCGTCGTCTTCGTATGCCTTGGCATAGACCCCCGACAACAGCTGCGTTTGAGCCACGTGCCGTTCGAACACGGCCTCCATCGCATCGGAGATCTCGCCCACGGTCGCACGGGCTCTTGCTGCTTCGACACACGCGGCGAGAAGGTTGCCGCTGCCGATGGCGTGTTGTGTCAGCGCGAGGAGCGCCGACTCGGCGGTCGCCGCATCTCGCTGAGACCGAACTTCTTCGAGACGGCGCACCTGCTGCTGGCGAACCTCGGTGTTATCGATGTCGAGCACATCGACCGAGTCACCATCGTCCGCAACGTACTTGTTGACCCCGACGATGGTGTCTTGGCCTCGGTCGATGCGGACCTGGCGAAGTGCGGCTGCCTCTTCGATACGGAGCTTCGGGGTTCCTGCTGCGATGGCTTTGGCCATGCCCCCAACCTCTTCGACCTCGGCGATAATCTCCCGAGCTCGATCTGCGAGCGCAGCGGTGAGCGACTCGACGTAGTAGCTGCCAGCCAACGGGTCGACGGTGCGGGTGATACCGGTTTCCTCGGCGAGGATCAGCTGCGTGTTGCGGGCGATCTTCGCGCTGAACTCGGTCGGAAGCCCGAGCGCCTCGTCGAAGCTGTTCGTATGCAGGCTTTGGGTACCGCCGAGGACACCGGCCATTGCCTCGACGGTGGTGCGGACGATGTTGTTGTAGGGGTCTTGCTCGGTGAGCGAGACGCCCGACGTTTGGCAGTGCGTCCGGAGCATCGACGATTTCGGGTTTTGCGGATTGAACTGCGCCATCAGCTCAGCCCACAAAAGACGCGCTGCTCGAAGCTTCGCCACCTCCATGAAGAAATCCATGCCGATGTTGAAGAAGAAGCTGAGCCGTGGTGCGAACGCATCGACATCGAGACCAGCAGCGAGCGCCGCCCGCACGTATTCGATGCCGTCGGCGAGGGTGTATGCGAGCTCGAGGTCGCTCGTCGCTCCGGCTTCTTGAATGTGGTAGCCGCTGATGCTGATCGAGTTGAAGCGAGGCATGTGCTCGCTCGTGTACTCGATGATGTCGGACACGATCCGCATGCTCGGCTCGGGCGGATAGATGTAGGTGTTGCGCACCATGAACTCTTTGAGGATGTCGTTCTGAATGGTGCCGGAGAGGTCGGCTTGGTCGACGCCTTGTTCTTCGGCGGCGACGATGTAGCAGGCGAGGATCGGAAGGACCGCGCCGTTCATCGTCATCGACACGCTCATCTGATCGAGCGGAATACCGTCGAAGAGGATCTTCATGTCCTCGACCGAATCGATAGCCACGCCGGCTTTGCCAACGTCGCCGACGACTCTCGGATGGTCGCTGTCATACCCCCGGTGGGTCGCAAGGTCGAATGCGACCGACAAGCCCATCTGCCCAGCCTCGAGGTTGGCTCGATAGAACGCGTTCGATTCTTCGGCGGTAGAGAACCCGGCGTATTGGCGAATGGTCCATGGCCGGTTCGCGTACATGGTCGCTCGAGGTCCACGAACGAACGGGGCCACACCGGGTAGGCCGCCGAGGTGCTCGACCTCCTCGAGGTCATCCTCGGTGTAGAGCGGCTTAACGGCGATGCCCTCAGGGGTGTCGATGGTGAGATCAGCGAGATCACGCCCTCGAAGTTCTGAAGTGGCGAGCTCATCCCACTGTGGTGTTGCCATGACCGTATTTCTAGCTCAAAGCGGCAGCGCTCCACTGGTTAGGGTCGCGTTCTGGCGAGTCGGGTGAGTGTGGAAGACTGCACCCATGGACGATTGGCAGACAGAGGTTGTTGAGCTTCACGAGTATTTCGAGGGTTATCTGGGTGGCGCGCTCCCGGCTGATCAGACGAGCCGTATGACGGACGCGTTTGCCGATGAGTTCACGATGGTCGATCCGGGGGGTTCGGTCACAGACGGGCCGAGTATCGTCGCTGCGATCAGCGGTCAGCACGGGCAGCACGCGGGCCTCACGATGTGGATTACCGACTTCGACCTCATTGCCGAAACCGGCGAGCATGTGATCGGTCGCTACATCGAGCACCAGAAGGTGGGTGAGGGCGGCAACCAACGCTGGGCCACGGTGGTGTTTCGCAAAGTTGACGCAGCCCCCAATGGCCTGCACTGGCTTGCGCTCCACGAAACGTGGCTGCCATAGCGCAGCTATGAGCGAGGCCGGGTGAGGTCGCGCATAAGCCCTTCCTGGGCGGTGGAGGCAACGAGCGTGCCGTCTACCGAATAGAAGTGGCCGAGGTTGAACCCTCGTGCGCCAGATGCTGATGGGCTCGTCGTCGTGTAGAGCAGCCATTCGTCGGCACGGAACTCTCGGTGAAACCAGACCGCGTGGTCGAGGCTGGCCGCCATGATCTGATCGAAGTTCATGACGTGGGTTCGAACAGCAGTGCCGAGCAACGTGAGGTCGCTCAGGTAGGTGAGGAGGAGTCGGTGTAGGACCGGATCGTCGCCGAGCGTGCCGTTGACCCTGAACCAGACCTTGCGGTCCATGACTCCGGGGTGCCAATCATCGGGGCCCGAGAAATGGCGGATTTCGAGTGGGATGCCTTTCAGCTCCCAGAAGCGGGGCAGGTAGTCACGCGGGGTCAGCCCGAAGTCTTCAGGACGAGGCGCGTCGTCGGGAGAACCAACCTCGGGCATCTCGGCTTGGTGATCGAAGCCGTCCTCGACTCGGTGAAACGATGCCGACAGGTTGAAGATGGCTTCGCCGTGCTGGCGAGCAACGACGCGGCGGGTCGCGAAGCTCCGTCCGTTGCGGATGCGGTCGACGTCGTAGATCACCGGGATCTCGGGGTCGCCGGGCCGGAGGAAGTAGCTGTGGAACGAATGGACGTGCAGATCGTCGATCGTTGCGTACGCCCCGGCGAGCGCTTGCGCTGCGACGATGCCTCCGAATAGTCGGCCTGCCTCCCAGTACGGCGGGAATCCTCGGAAGAGGTTTTTGTCGAGGATTTCGAGGTCGAGGCTGGTGACGATGGCGTCGACATCGTGTTGGTCGACGTTGGTCGATTCTGATGGCATCACTGGACGTTACTCGCCTTGAGCAACAGCCTGACTTTGGTTGTACGAGATTGGCGCATACTTCGGCGGGTTTGCGTCATCGTGACAGGTTGGGATGGTCTCCATGACGAAGTCCCGGTCGGCGTTGACGAAGAACGGGATGGAGTAGCGGCTCGTCGCCCCCGGTTGAACGTTTGCGAAGTGGCGGACGGAGAGAAAGCGGTCGTTTGTCCAGGTCTTGAGCAGCTCGCCAGTGTTGACCACGATGGCGTCGTCGATGGCGGGAACGTTGAGCCATTGTTGCTTCGGGGTGTGAAAGATGGTCAGGCCGGGGGAGTCCTGCACGAGCAACGTCATGAAGGTGGTGTCGACGTGTGGTTGGATGCCCAGCTCATCGGTGTTGGATTCGACCACCGGGTCAACGGCTGGGTAGTGAGTCATGCGAAGGCGCGTGAACGGTGGGGCGAATGCGGTGTCGAAGAAGTCGGGTTCGACCCCGAGTGCCGTTGCGTAGATGGGGAGCAGTTTCACCGATAGGGCGGTGATCGCATCGTTGTATTCAGTGACAGTCGAGCGAAAGGTGGGGACGAGGTCGTCGTCGAGCCACGGATTGTCATCGAAGGCAATGCCTGCGCCGGACTTAAAGACGAGGGCCTCGTTGCGGTTGCCGCTCGAACGCGCCGGGAGTCTGCGGTTGCCGAGTGGAAGGTATCCGACCCCGCCGAGGAGACGCTCGGGTGTGTCCATTTCGATCTGTAACTTCGTGTCCCGGTCGAGTGCATGGAACTGGGCTGCCGCAGCGAAGGCGCGAGCGGTGAGGTCGGGGTTGATCCCGTGTCCGGTGAGGAGCCAAAAGCCAACGTTTTCGCAGGCATCGGCAAGCTTTGTCCCTGCCACGGCGAGCGCGGCAGGGTCGCCCGTTTCGAGATAGTTGGCCACATCGATGATCGGGACGTCGCCGGGTTCCGCGTCGACCGCGGTGGAGATGTCCCAGCTTTCGGACTCGGCGCGCAGTGATGCTTCTTTGGCCTGTGGATCAAAGGGAGTCGAGCTCATTTCTCAATCGTAGAGGTCTGGTCGGTCGAGTCGGCGTGGTCTCGGGTCTAAGCTGAGACGATGGCTCGTCCCATCAAAAAGTCCGACAAACTCAGCGATGTCCTCTACGACATTCGTGGTCCGGTTATGCACGAAGCGCAACGGCTCGAGCATGAAGGCCATCGCATCCTGAAGCTCAATATCGGCAACCCCGCGCCCTTCGGTTTCGAAGCACCAGAAGAGGTGCTTGTGGATATGATGCGGAATCTGCCGACCGCGCAGGGGTATTCGGACTCGCTCGGCATCTACTCAGCTCGCAAAGCAGTCATGCAATACAACCAGCGGATGGGTATCACGGGCGTCGAGATCGACGATATCTACATCGGCAACGGAGCGAGTGAGCTCATCAGTATGGCGCTTAGCGCGCTTGTCAACGAAGGCGACGAGGTGCTCGTCCCCGCACCCGACTTTCCGCTGTGGACCGCCGCAACGAGACTCGCTGGAGGAAGCCCCGTGCACTACCGGTGCGACGAAGGCGAGGACTGGTTCCCCGATCTTGACGATCTGCGGTCGAAGATCACCGATCGGACGGTCGCACTCGTCGTTATCAACCCCAACAATCCGACCGGTGCGGTGTACTCGAAAGAGATGCTGACCGAGCTCGTGGAAATCGCCCGGGAGCACGACCTGCTGGTGATGGCCGACGAGATCTACGACAAAATTCTCTACGACGAGGCGCAGCACACGAGCATCGCATCGCTTGCAGATGACGTGGTATTTCTCACGATCAACGGACTGTCGAAGGCGTATCGGGTGGCGGGCTTCCGATCCGGTTGGATGACCGTGAGTGGCGACAAAGAGCGAGCCGCTGGGTACATCGAAGGCTTGACGATGCTTGCATCGATGCGGTTGTGCGCGAACGTGCCAGCCCAGCACGCGATTCAATCGTCGCTCGGCGGCTACCAGAGTATTTCCGAGTATGTGATTCCTGGTGGCCGTTTGTACGAGCAGCGTCAGATTGCATGGGAGATGTTGAACGCGATTCCCGGACTGTCGTGCACCAAACCGGGGGGAGCGTTGTACCTTTTCCCAAAGATCGACACGGCTCGCTTCAACATCACGAGCGATGAGCAGTTTGTGCTCGATCTGCTCCGTTCGGAACAGATCCTCGTCGTTCACGGCAGTGGCTTCAACTGGCCCGAGCCCGACCACTTCCGCATCGTGTTCCTGCCACGTGTGAGAGAACTCACCCAAGCATTGGAACGCCTAGAGAAGTTCCTCGCTAGCTACCGCCAGGCGTAGAAGGCAGAGGAAGGCGAAGCCGGGGACGAGCGGCTGGTGTTCTACTGCTCTTTCCAAACGGGTTCGGTTCGGGTGGTTGTTTCGCGTTCGGCGAGGGGTGGGCCGTTGCTCTTGGTTTTGTTGTCAGGGTTGCAGATGTTGCGCAGGTCAGCGAGGGTTGTGCGTTGGGTGTGGCTGAATGGTTTGTGGTGGTCGGCGCGGAGCCATTCGGTGAGGGCGTCGCAGCCTGCGGTTTCGCATTGGCCTCTGGTTTCGATGAGGCGGATGTGTTTCATCCAGTCGGGGAACAGTCGGGTTTCGTAACTTGCGTCGAGGGTGACGTTCTTCGCTCCGAGTACTTGACGTCGGATTCGGGCCTTGATGAGGAGCGTTAGTGCGTACTTGGGATGAAGCGGCGTGCCATCGATGAGCTCGCATCGTCCGTCGATGTCGTTTGGGTCGAGCACTGAAGTGAAATCCTGTTCTTCGACGGGTTTGGCCATTTGGGCGATGGTGTGTTCGAGGACTTTGAGCGACATGACGACATGGACGAGTGGTTTGGTGTTTGTTTCGGTGCGTCCGGCGCCTCGTTCGATGAGGTTTGTGAATGCGTGGGCTCGGCGTTGGGTTGGGGTGCGGACGATCGAGGTGTCTTGTTGGTCTTGGTCGAACAGGTAGCCGGCTTCGGTTTCGATTTGGCGGGCG
>CAYVHV010000033.1:8074-15284 GCA_964451305.1 uncultured Acidimicrobiales bacterium
GCGGGCATCGGCTCTGACGATGTCGGGTGCGCAGTGTGAACGTGACGCCAAGTATTGAGCCATGGTGCGTTGCTTGCCTAAGGCTGCGACACCGGCACGTTCGGCTTCAGCAACAGAAGTGGCCATGACGGCATCGAGTCGTTCACGAGCCGACAGCAGTCGCAAGCATCGGTCGCCCAGTTCAGAGCGATCGATCGACGGGAGGTAGTCAGTGGCAAGTTCGCCCAGGACCGTTTCGAGGGTGTCGAGCGGGTTGATCCCGTCATGTAACCCAATGCTGGCCATGCAAGACATGATATCGAACAAATGTTCGACCACAAAGCCGAAACGCCACTTAAATCAGTATTCCTGTAGCGCAGGTTGACGGGAAGCCGCTAGGAGTCGTAAGGGCGATGCCAGTCACAGAGTCCCGGCTCAGAGGCGAGGGTCTACGGGTTCGCTTTCTAGGGCGAGCACGCCGAAGACGCATTCGTGGGTGCGGAAGAGGTGTTCTCGTGCGACGAAGCGTTCGAGCGCTTCGATACCGAGGGCGAACTCTCGTCGGGCGAGCGACGTCTTGCGCCCGAGAGATCGCTCTCGCAGACGTTCGAGGTTTGCGGGCTCGAGGTATTCGGGTCCGTAGATGATCCGCAGGTACTCACGTCCACGACACTTGACGCCGGGTAGCACGAGGCCGCGCTTGTTGGTGACGATGGAGTCGGATGGCTTGACGACCATGCCCTCACCTCCCACTTCGGTCTGCTCGACCCACCACTCGGTGGCTCCGGCGATCTGCGCATCGTCGGCAAGGTTGACGAACCGACGCCACGTCGAGCGCAGCAGGTCTGGCGCGTTCTCGATGAGCGAGTCGATGATGTCGAGGTGCCAGGCGTGTGGCTTCTTGGCCAGAACCTCACCTTCTGCGGCGAGAATCTGGAACGGGGCGATCTCGATGCCATCGAGCCCGTCGACGTCCCAGCAATACTGCCGGTAGGCGTCGATGTACTTGTCGACATGGGCGGAGCGTCCTTCGATGCGATCCTTCACGTCGGCCAGGTCGACGCCCCGGTCGATCGCAGCGCTCAGCACCTCGGCCGCGGCGGGCAGCATCGTGGATGCGGCCGCGCCGGTGGCGGCGTATTGCTGTTGTAGTAGCTCCTTGGCCTTGGCCGACCACGGCAGCAGTTCGGCGTCGACCACGAGCCAATCGGTGTTCAGACGCTCCCACACACCGGCCGCGTCGACGGCTGCCCGCACACGGTCGAGCAGCGATGCGGTGAGGGTGATGTCATTGAAGAACGGACGGCCGGTGCGCGTCACGATGACGCCCGCTGCCTCGTTGGTAATGCCGAACCGGGCCTGGGCTGCGTCGCTGTCTTTCGCGAAGATCAAGACGGCCCGAGAGCCCATGTGCTTCTCTTCGCACACGACCTGGGAGATACCCGTCTTGCGGTAATAGGCGAAAGCCTCGTCGGGGTGTTCGAGATAGTCCGGTCGCTTGCTCGTCGACACCGGCGCCATCGTCGGCGGCAGGTACACGAGCCAGCGAGGGTCGGTCGCGAAGCGGCTCATGACTTCGAGCGCTGCGCTTGACCGTTCGGCCTCGATCGTCAGCCGGCCCTGAAGTTCGGTTTCGATGATGTGCTTGCCCAACACGTCGTTCACGTCGAGTAGCAGGGGAGGACGTTCGACCTGCTCTTCGACGAGGGGACGGATGGGTTCGTAGTACTCGTCCTCGGCGTCGACCGAGACCAGCTCTTTCTCCGGCCAGCGCAGGGCGGTGAGGGTGCCGCCGAAGACCGACCCGGTGTCGACACAGATCGTGTTGTTGACCCATCCGGCGGTCGGAACGGGGGTGTGGCCATAGACCACCGATGCTGTGCCTCGGTAGTCCTCGGCCCATGGGTAGCGGACGGGAAGGCCGTATTCGTCGGTCTCGCCGTTCGTGTCGCCGTACATCGCGAGGCTTCTGACGCGCCCCGAGGACCGGTTGTGATACCGCTCCGGCAGGCCAGCGTGGGCAACGACGAGGTCGCCGCCGTCGAGGACGTAGTGGCTGATGAGCCCATCGACGAAGGCGGCTACCTTCTCCCGGAACCAGGGCGGCCGGGCATCGATCTGTTCGAGGGATTCGGCCAGGCCGTGGGTGACCTGCACGTCGCGACCTGCAAGCGCCCGAGACAGCTTGTTTTCGTGATTGCCCAAGATGCACAGCGCGGTCTCGCCCTCGACCATCGACATCGCCACGTCGAGCACCTCGGCGACGCCGGGTCCGCGGTCGACGAGGTCGCCGAGGAAGATGACGCGCCGACCCTCAGGGTGCGAGATTGGGGAGGCGTTCGTGTCGTACCCCAATTCGTCGAGCAGCGCGATCAGCTCGGTGTGACAACCGTGCACATCGCCGATGATGTCGAACGGTCCGTGGTCGTCTCGCTTGTCGGTGAAGAGCTTGGTGCGTTCGACCGAAACGTTGTCGAGCTCGGCGGGCGACCCAATGGCGTAGACCCTCCGAAACCGTTCTTTGCGCAGGTAGCGAACCGACTTGCGGACGCCCTTGTGCTGCCGTTTGATGGCGTGTTCGGGAGTTTGGCGGTCGGGGCGGGCCGCGTTGTGTGCCGAGCACATGTCGAGCGGCAAGTCGAAGGCAATTGCTGAGGCGAGCACGTCCCACTTGCGGGCGAGATCGACGAGTGGCTTGCGGTCTTGTGGCTTCACGTTTGTGGCATCGACGACGGTGAACTTGCCCAGTTCGAGCCGCTTGTCGACGATGTCGTGCAACAGCGCGAACGCCTGAGGCGTGACGCTCTGGTCATTCTCGTCGTCGCTCACGAGCGCCCGGCACTGGTCGCTCGAGACGACCTCGGTCGGAAGAAAGTGCTTCTTCGCAAAGGTCGACTTGCCGGACCCCGACGCGCCGACGAGCACGACGAGGCCAACCTCTGGGAGTTCAATGGTGTCGAGTTGGTCGCGCATCAGCCAGCCCCTCCCATTCCCTTGGAGAAGACGGCCATCTGTGTGGGCGGCCCAGTCACAGGATCGTCGGGGCCGATCGGCCCGAAGCTCACCGTGTACCCATGGTCCGTGCACACCTGCTCGGCCCATGCCGTGAACTTGGCCCGAGTCCACTCGAAGCGGTGGTCGCGATGGCGCATTGTCCCGGCAGGGAGGTTTGGGAAGTGCACGTTGTATTCGACGTTCGGCGTGGTGACGATGACGGTGCCTGGAGCTGCATCTCCGAAGAGCACCCGGCTCAGAATGTCGAGCCGTTCTTCGTCGACGTGTTCGATCACCTCGATGACCGTTGCGACGTCGAAGCCGCGAATTCGTTCGTCGGTGTAGGTGAGCGCACCCTGAATGAGGTGCACCTGTTCTCGGCGGCGCTCGGACATCTCGTCGAGGTGCAGCCGCTTCTCGGCCTTGTCGAGCGCGCCGATCGACACATCGACGCCGAGCACCTCCGAAACGGATGCTTCGGCCAACAGTCGGCGGACAAGATTTCCCTCACCGGTTCCAAGGTCGACGACCCGCCCGCCGCCAGCGGCGACCACGGCCCCGATCACAGCGTTCATGCGTTCGTCGTTCAGGCTGAGCGGCCGCTCGATAGCGTGCTCGCTCGCATCGTTGCTCTCATCGGTCGCGTCGGTGTCGTCCAAGCCATCGGCCAGCTGGGCGAGCGCCTCGCGGGTGAGGCTTCGAAAGCGCAAATAGCGCTTGGTGATGAAATCGGCTCGGGGGTGTACGGGAAGCCAGTCACCGCCCCGGCGGAGCAACTTCTCGATCTCTTCCTCGCCGATCCAGTAGTGCTTGCGATCGTCCATGACAGGAAGCAGCACATACAGGTGCTCCAAACAGCGCTGCAGCGTTTGGTTCGAGCGCAGCGTCACCGAGAGGTACGGGCTGTCCCCCCAGCTCAGAAACTCCTCGTCCAACGCAACCACATCGCACGCCACCGCGTATCCCAGTGGCTCAAACAGCGAACGCAAGACCTCTTCGCCGCCACGAACCGGAACGACCGGCAGCGAAACCTCGAGGTCGAGCGGCTGGTCGACAAGCTCGGGCCGGTTCTCACAGTTGCCTGCAAGCGCCGATCCATACAGGCGACCCAACGCAACACTGAGCATCGACGACGCGACGTAGGGCCGGTCGTTGACGTAGGGCTCAAGGGTTTGAGCGCCCTTCGACCCGGCGCGCTTGCGGCTCAGTGAGATCGGATCGACCTCGACCAACAAGGTCGCCGTGGCCCGCTCGGGGCTCGACTCCGGATAGAACACGTGCGCGCGACCGAACCCGACATCGATACTGCGCACCCGATCGGGATGCTTGTGCAGCAAGTAGCCAAGATCGGTTGCATCAGGTGCAGCCGCAGTGGCAGTCGAGGTGATCGAGATGAGCATCAGCCCAGTACAGCTCAGCAACGCAACGGAGGACGAGACCGGCTTCGGCAACCGACGAACTTAGCTCCGGAGATAGAGTTCCGACGGAACAGATAGCGCGCGATAATTGGGTTTTGCTTTAGGCAAACGACAGCACGGAGAGAGGGCATCGTGGACGAGATGACTGACGACGTGAACAAGTCGTCGATCTCCGTCGGGTGGATCGCCGCTGGGTTCGTCGTGGTCGCTCTGCTGGTGGGGATTGGCCTCATCGCGAGTCGGGCAAACACCGCGGACCCGCAGACGCGTGAACCAACAGTGACGACGACCACAACTCCCGCAACCGAAGCAGTAGCGCCTGTACCGGTGCGGGGCGAATTCAGAGCCTTCGTGGTCGACAACGGTGTTACCGACACCCTCCAGCGCCTCACCGCAAGCCACTTCACTCCCGAAACTGGGATCGTCGTCGACTTCTTCGAGCTCCCCGAACAGGAGCTCCGTGAACGCTTCACCGTTGGCTTCTTGAGCACTCAGGCCGAGGCCGACGTCATGATGTTCGGTTCGCAAGAGACGACTCAACTGGGCGGTATCGACAGCTTCTTTCGAGACCTCACCCATTCGCCGAGGCAGACGCAGGCTACGACCTCGACGACATCATCGGGCCGGTCCGTCAAACCCACAGCCTGAACGACGGCATCTACGCCGCACCGCTGTCCGGCGAGTCATCGATCCTGATGTACAACCAGGAGATCATGGACGCCAACGACATCGTCGTGCCTGAGCAGCCCACCTGGGAACAGATCGCCGAGATCGCCGAACAAGTGCATACCGATGACGTCGCTGGGATCTGTCTCCGGGGCCGTTCCGGCTGGCGCGATCTAGGTTTCCCATTGACCACGGTCGTGAACACCTTCGGCGGCACCTGGTGGGGAAGCCAACGAGGACGGCACGCCCGGGCCTCCCCGGCGTCCAATACGTTGGCATTCCCGAATTCCAAGACGTCGGTAGACGATGCACTGAGGAAATATCGGCCGCTATCGCCGGGGAAATCACCGTTAATCTGGCACTCGACGCGTGCCAGGTGATCGCGTCCGAGGCCAGCCAGTAACTCAGCTCTCGTCACCTAACAACACAACCGAATTTTGAAGAGTATTGGTCCTCAGGGGCGCATCAGCCTTCAAATTTCAGGGAGTGGGTGGCGGCTATCGGGTGACCTCAGCGGCGATTTGTTGACAGGCGTTGAGTGCTTCATCGGTGGTGAGGTCGCTAGCGATGGCCAACGTGATCTGTTCGCCGCACCTCGTCGCGACGTCGGGGAACTCCGGGATTGAAACGGATTGGACTCCGGGCCAGCCAGGGCGGGGAGTGGTGCCGGGATTATTCGGGTCGGCGTCGAGGATCTCGGCCAGCGCAACATCGGCGAACGCACCATTCGCTGCCTGGTAGTCAGGGTTTTCGTATGTGGAGAATCGGGTGCCGCTGGGTACGTTTTCCCAGCCGTTGGTTTCGCCCACGAGTTCGATGTATTCGGCTGACGTGGCCCAGCTAATGAACTCCCATGCCAGATCGGTGGTCTCGCTCGCCGGGAGGATCGATAAACCCCAACCCCATAGGCCGCCGCCGGGAAGCTGCGTTGGTCCAACCGGTGCTCGTGCGACGCCGAGGTTGCCGTTGAGGCTGCCGGCGTTGAGAACTTGCGCTCCGGTGGTAGTGCCGAACCATATGGCAGCCGTCTCGTTCGCCATGTGTTCTTGGCAGCCGGCCCCATCCAGCGTCTCGGGGTTGGCGGGGCCGAAGTTCCGTGCGAGGTCGACGTAGAACTCTGCGGCGGCGCGGAAGTTCGAATCAGGTTGATCGATCCGTGCTTCGCCGGTAGCGCCATCTTCGTTGGCTTCCCACCAGGTGCCGCCGAAGGTGTTCACGACCGTCGTGAGGGACGCTCCGAGATCGGTCCAGTCTCCAGTGCCGCTGAGACAGATTCCAGCGACGTCATCGGAGTGGACCTGATCGGCGATGTCGGCGATTTCCTCCCAAGTCGGCTGGTCGGGCACCGAGATACCGGCGGAGGCGAGGATGCGACGGTTGTACATCAGGATTGTTGATTCGCCGGTGAATGGAGCAGCGAAGAATTCACCGGAACCAACGACGTCATTCGAGCTGTGCGCATCTCGAATCGAAGGAAGCAGGTCTTCGGACTCGTATCCCGGGTCGGCCTCAACAAAGGGTGTCAAGTCCTGAAGCCACCCGTTGGAGCCAAAAGGAGTCGATACCTCTACGGGAACCAACATGACATCAGGCGGGCGATCCTGGACGCCGTTGATCATTGAACCGATGCCGCGGAGTTCTCTATCGACAAACTCCACACGAGTCCCGGTCTCGGGGGAGAAGTGCTCTTCGGTGAGGCGCTCGAGGGTGTCGGCGAGTCCGGGGCTCCTGGCCTCATCCACGCCAACGAAGATTCCTACATTTCTCCGGACAACTTCTTCACGTTCCTCATCGGATAGCACCGCTGGTTGTCGTTCCGGTGAGTCCGGCTCGGCAAGAGTGGTCGTCGTATCCGATGTTGTCGTGGTGGTGGTTTCGGCGGGGGTGTCAGTCGATTCCTGTTCCGAATCTTGGGATGCAACGTCCGACTCGCGGGTCGCTGCGAACGCGATCATCGCGATGAGTGCAACCCCGGCAGCAACAATGAGCAGGAGCACGCCGCGATGCGGCTTCTGGTCGTCAATGTCTCGGTCTGGAGCGTCCATGACTCGATCCAATAGGTCCCCTCCGACGACTTGTTCGTCACCACTATTGTCGCCCAGATCCTGACGAACCTGAGATCAATCATCATCAAATCCGCGGGGACAGGCCCC
>CAYVHV010000033.1:15384-27328 GCA_964451305.1 uncultured Acidimicrobiales bacterium
TTACGGTTTGGTTGCTGCGGGGCTAGCCCAGAGTTGCGGTGAACCAGTCGGTGACGTGTCCGGCCATCTCGTGGGCGGCGTCACGATTTCCGAACAGGTGACCTCCGGTGGCCATGCGGACCAGTTTCTTCTCGCCGGTGGCCGCCTCATGAAGTTCTTCAGCGTCATGGATCGACACCGTGGTGTCATCCTCGGCGTGCACGGTCAGGTACGGCCGACCGAGGTCGCGAACAGCATCGAGAACATCGTGCGTCTTGAGATCGTGAATGAAGGCGGCTTCGAGCGTGAACACGCGCCCGCCGATGCTGACATCGGCGATGCCCTTCGCGAGAAGATCGTCCTCATCCTCCGCGAGGAGATGACGAACATGGCCTGCTTCCGCAGGAGACGCGATCGTCGCGATCGACCGGACGGTCTTGAGGTTCTTTGCGGCGAGCAACACCGCTGTGCCGCCGAGACTGTGCCCGAGAATACCGCAGGGCCCGAAACCCAACTGAATGAGCTTCGTCGCCGCTCGGACGATGTCGGTCACGTTGCCCGACAAGGTCTTCTTCGAGAAATCTCCCTCGCTGTCACCGAGACCGGTGAAGTCGAAACGAAACGCCGCGAGCCCGGCCTCGCTCAACGCGTTCGCGAGCCGGGTCATCGTGTGAAGGTCCTTCGAGCACGTAAAGCAGTGAGCCATCAAGACCGAGCCAAACGCACGCTGGGGTGGGCGGTGAAGCACGCCGGTCAGTTCGTGACCCCCATGTCCGATGAAGGTGATCTCCTCGGTTTCAGGACGGTCTGCTGGTCGTTCGATTGCCATAGAAGGGAAAGACTCTTTTCGATTGGATTGTTCCGCCGCTACGTGACGGTTCGGATCAGTTTCTGCTTGGCGTCGGTATACGGCGGGTAGGCGAGGTTGTTCTCGCCCTTGGTCGACTTCGACAAGATGCCCTTCATATTAGAAAAGGCATCGAAGCCCGCCTTGCCGTGGTACCGGCCCATACCCGAAGGCCCGACGCCGCCGAAGGGAAGATCGGGCGGCACGAAGTGGAGCAACGTGTGGTTCACACACACGCCCCCCGAGCTCGTTTGCGTAAGCACAGCATCGATTGTTTCCGATGCGTCAGCGAACACGTAGAGCGCCAAGGGTTTCGGCCGCTCGTTCACAAAGTCGATCGCAGCCGACACACTCTCGACCGTGACGATCGGAAGGATCGGCCCGAAGATCTCGTCGGTCATGATCGGCGAGTCGGCCGGCGGGTCGATCACGATCGTGGGGGAGAGGTAGAGCGTCGAGATATCGCTCTCGCCGCCGAGCACGGTGAGGTCGGACCCAGAACCGTTGCCGAGCAGCCCGGTCAGGCGCTCGTGATGATGAGCATTGACGATGCGACCAAAGTCGGGGCTATCGGCAATCTCATCTCCGAAGAACGTCCGCCATGCCTCGGTGATGGCCTCGACCAGCTCATCTCGTCGGGCCTCGCTCACGAGCACGTAGTCCGGGGCGATGCAGGTTTGGCCAGCATTGAAGGTCTTGCCCCACGCAATTCTGTTCGCTGCCACCGAGATGTCGGCATCGTCCGCGACGATCACCGGCGACTTGCCACCCAGCTCGAGCACGACCGGGGTCAGGTGCTCAGCGGCAGCGCGCATGACGATCCGGCCAACGTGGGTTGAGCCGGTGAAGAAGATGTGATCGAACCGTTGCTTCAGCAATGCCGTCGACATCGTCGCATCGCCTTCGAAGATCGCGATACCCCGAGAGTCGATGTACTTCGGAAGTTCGCGAGCGATCACACCGGTCGTGTGCGGCGAGACCTCCGACGGCTTCACCGCCACGACGTTGCCCGCAGCGAACGACGCTACGAGCGGTTCGAGCACCAAGTTCACCGGGTAGTTCCACGGAGCGATGATCAACGACAGCCCGAGCGGTTCTGGCATGATCTTCGCCGACGCTGGCTGGGTCACCAACGGGAGCTTCGTACGGCGAGGTTTCGACCACTTGCGAACCTTGGACTTCACGTGCTCGGCTCCGTTGATCGAAGACGAGATATCGGCTGCCCATCCTTCGATCGGAGGGCGACCCAGGTCGGCGGCCATGGCCTCGATCAACGTGTCGGTGTGGTCTTTGGCGAACCGAATGATCCCGTCGATCTGCGCGATCCTCCAGTCGACCGAACGGGTCGCACCGGAGCGAAAGGTCGCACGGAGGCGTGAGAGCTCGTCAATGATTCGAGCTTCGAGCTCAACATTGGAAGATTCGACATGCGTTGAAGTCATCACCAAAGCGTAGAGGCCGGTAGAAAGAGAACATGCAAAACGTCGCATCGGATCAAAACCCTGTCCTCGTCGAGAAGAAAGACGGGTACGCGGTCGTCACGCTGAACGATCCAGACCGGCGAAACGTCTTCACGCTCGCGATGAGTGCAAGCGTCCACGAGATCTTCGATGATCTCGAAGCCGACGAAACAATCAGCGCGGTGGTCATCACCGGAGCCGGCAAGGGGTTCTGCTCGGGAGGTCACCTCGATGAGCTCCTCGAAAACCCTGGCCCGGACGGGATGCGCAAGATCTACGCAGGTTTTGTTCGCATCGCCAACAGTCGCCTCGCCACGATCGCCGCGGTAAACGGCGCAGCGGTAGGCGCCGGGATGAATGCGCTGCTGGTCACCGATGTTGTCATCGCAGGCGAGTCCGCGAAGTTCGACAGCCGCTTCCTGCAGATCGGTCTCGGACCCGGCGGCGGGCACACGTGGCGGCTCCGCAACAACATCGGTCTCCAAGCAACTAAAGCCATGGTGCTCTTCGGCGAGGTGCTCGATGGGCGTCGAGCCGCAGAGGTCGGGCTCGCATGGAAATGCGTTGCCGACGATCAACTCCTAGTCGAAGCCGAGGCGCTTGCAGCAAAAGCGGCCAAGGCGCCACGAGAGCTCGTCATGCGAACGAAGGACACCATCCACAACACCATCGCGATCTCCAACAGCGACGAAGCAATCGACAACGAACTCGACACGCAGGTGTGGTCGATGGGCGAACCCGCCTTTGTCGACATGGTGACCTCGCTCAAGTCAAAGATCGCCAAGAAGTAGGCCTAGGTGGGTAATCACGGCCTCGACTTTGGGCTGACCGACGAACTCATCGCGCTGCGCGGCAACGCACGCGAGGTTGCTCGACAAGGGGTGCTCGATCACGGCGTTCACAACGACAGCTGGATCAATGGCTTCTCGAAAGACTTCTCCGCCACGCTCGGACAACACGGCTGGGTCGGGATGACCTGGCCTGAAGAATTCGGAGGTGGCGGACGGCCGGCGATCGAACGGGTGATCATGGCCGAAGAGATGATCGGGGCAGGCGCGCCGATCGCTGCGAGTTGGTTTGCCGACCGTCAGTTCGGGCCGTCGATCTTTACCTACGGATCGCCCGAACAGCAGGAGCGCTATCTACCGGACATGCTCGCTGGCTCGACGACGTGGGGCATCGGCATGAGCGAGCCCAACAGCGGCAGCGACCTTGCGAGCCTCAAGACATCGGCACTGCGAGATGGCGACTCCTACATCGTCAACGGGCAGAAGATTTGGACGTCGGGCGGTGCGCTTGCCGACTACGTCTACCTGATTTGTCGAACCGATGCGTCGGGTCGCCCTCACGAGGGAGTGAGCGAGCTCATCGTGCCGATGGATCTGCCGGGCATTGAAGTTCGGACCATCCGAGACATGGTGAACAACACGCACTTCTGCGAGATCTTCTTTACCGATGTGGTCGTGCCTGCGGAGAACCTCGTCGGTGTCGAGGGTGGCGCGTTCAAGCAGACCATGGTGCAGCTCGAACACGAGCGGGGTGGCATCGATCGTCTCGTGTCGAATCGGCCGTTGTACGAACTCGCCAAGGACGCAGCTGACACCGCCGATCCGAAAGTCCGCCAAGCGATCGCCCGCATCGAGGCCGACTATCACGTCGGTCGATTGCTCGTGTACCGGGAGGTGCTCCGGCAGGCGCCAAAGGGCTTCAGTGCAGCGACGAAGGTGTTCTGCACCGAGCATCAGGTGCGAGTAGCAGAGTTTGCAGCACATATCCTCGGACCTGAGATGATGTTGGACAACCAACAGAGCCGCGAGTTCTGTTACAGCCCGAGCTATTTGCTCGCCGGGGGCACGAGCGAAATCATGAGGAATATCTTGGGAGAGCGTGTGCTTGGCCTTCCGAGAGAGCCGAGACTCAAAAAGTAATTGCGGTAGCCGAGAGGACCTATGGTTCTCCATTGACGAGGGGTATGTAATGAGCGAGACGACGACGATCATCCACCATCTTGAGCGGAACGCTCGGCGCCAGGGGGCACGCGCCGCAATCCATGACAAAACCACCGGCTCGTGGAGACGTCGCAACTGGCGCGAATACAACCTGTTGACCCGCCGCTTCGGCAAAGCGCTCATGAAGACCGGCTTTGGCGAAGGTCACCCGCTCGCAATCCTCGGCGCCAACCGCCCAGAGTGGACAATTTCGGCGCTCGGCGCCATGCGCGTCGGCGGTATCGCAGCCGGCATCTACACCTCGTGTTCCGCTGAAGAGATTGGCTACATCCTCGATCACAGCGAAGCCCCCGTCGTCGTCATCGAGAACCACGAACAACTCGGTCGTGTCCTCGAAGTGTGGGATGACCTTCCGAACTTGAAGGCCGCCATCATGATGGAAGGCGCCGGCGACCACGACGATCCCCGAGTCATTGGATGGGACGAGTTCCTCGACTCGGGTAGCGACATCACCGACGAAGAGCTCGACGCTCGGCTCGACGCGTTGCGCCCCGACCAGGTCGCAGACTTCATCTACACCTCGGGCACGACGGGGCCGCCAAAGGCCGTCATGCTCACGCACGAAAACCTCGAATGGACCGCACGGACGATCGGCGGCACGGTCGACCTCGCGACCGAAGATGTTGCGCTGTCCTACCTTCCGCTGTCACACATTGCCGAGCAGACGAACTCGTTGCTCATGCCGCTCGTCTTTGGCTACCAAGTTCATTTCTGCCACAACGGCCTCGAACTCGCCGAGTACCTCCCAGAGGTGCGCCCAACCACGTTCTTTGGTGTTCCTCGAGTGTGGGAGCGCTTCGAGTCGGGCATTAAGGGCAAGCTCGCTGAAGCTGAGGGTCCAAAGGCAAAGATCGCTGAGCAAGCACGAAAGGTCAGCGCTCGGGTTATCTCGATGGAGAACGCTGGCAAGACACCTTCCGGTCTGCTGGCAGCCCAGTACAAGGCCGCCGACAAGGTCGTGCTCAGCAAGATCAAAGCGGCGATCGGCCTCGATCGATGCCGGGTCTTCGTTTCGGGCGCAGCTCCTATTCCGGCCGCCAGCCTCGAGTTCTTCTCGAGCATCGGTATGACCGTCACCGAGCTCTACGGCCAGTCCGAAGGCTCTGGACCGACCTCGACGAACCTCACCGGAGCGAACCGCTACGGCACGGTCGGTCGGGCAATTCCTGGTGTCGAAGTCAAGATTGCCGAAGACGGCGAGATTCTCGTCCGAGGTAAGAACCTCTTCGCCGGGTACTACAAGAACCAGGATGCAACCGACGAGACGCTCATCGATGGATGGCTCCACTCCGGCGACCTCGGCAAGCTCGATAGCGACGGCTATCTGTCGATCATCGGGCGCAAGAAGGACATCATCATCACCTCCGGCGGCAAGAACATCGCTCCGCAGAACATCGAAGAGGCTCTCGCCGGAATCGACATCGTCGGAACTCCCGTCGTCGTCGGCGAACAGCAACGCTTCCTCGTGGCGCTCCTGACGTTGGAGCCAGAAGCCGCAAGCCGGTTCGCTGAAGAGCACGGTATCGACGTGGCCACGATGGCCGACGATCCAACGGTGCGCAGCCACATCG
Source organism: uncultured Acidimicrobiales bacterium (assembly GCA_964451305.1). GTDB lineage: Bacteria > Actinomycetota > Acidimicrobiia > Acidimicrobiales > SHLQ01 > SHLQ01. The sequence continues at coordinate 21,251 of CAYVHV010000033.1, forward strand.
AGGCAGCGATCGCGAAGGAAGTGAATCCGCAGATGGCTCGTGTCGAGCACATCCGTAACTTCGTCATCTTGCCGAACGAGTTCACGACCGCAACCGGCGAGCTCACCCCAACGCTCAAGGTCAAGCGAAACGTCGTCAACGAGATGTACGCCGACGATATTGCAGCGGCCTACGAAGCTGGACAGGTCCTCTAAACAAGTCCGAAGAGCCAGCTCCAAAACCCGAGGAGTCGAAGGGCCAGCACGATCGCCGCGACGATCATGACGACCCTGATCGGTTTCTCGCCGCCGCGCACGGCGAGCTTGGCGCCGAGCCACCCACCGGCGCTCAGCCCAGCCGCGAGAATTATCGCGGGTAGCCAGCGAACTTGGCCTTCCAGGATGAAGATCGGCAGGGCGATTACCGTTGCGAAGAACGTGAAGATCACCTTGACGACGTTGGCGGTGACGAGATCTAACCCAGACCGGCTGAGCATCGCGAGCAAGATCAGACCGACGCCAGCTTGAATCGCACCGGCGTAGATGCCGACGCCGAACGACGCTGCAGCCATGAGTGCATCGGGCCACGGTTCAGGGTTGGTCTGTACCTTTGGCTTCCACACCGTCAGGATGATGATCGGGATCATGATCAGACCGAAGACCGTTTCGAACCGGTCGTTCGTCAGCTGGCTAATGCCGAACGCGCCGAGGGCTGCGCCAGCAACAGCCGGAGGCAAGATCGGTAGAAGGAGGCGTTTGTCGACCGTCTTTCCTTCTCGTCGAAACGACACATACGTCGAGACCGTCGATGTCAAGATGCCCACACGGTTCGATCCGTTCGCCGCAACGCCGGGCACGCCCGCGACGACGAGCAGCGGGACGGTGAGGGTAGATCCGCCCCCGGCCATTGCGTTGACCACGCCCGCGAACATGCCGCCGGCGAGCAGCAAAATGATGTCGAGGGTTTCCACGTCGGGCAGCTACGACTTTCTTGGCCAGTACTCGGCCTTGAGTTCTCGCTTGTAGAGCTTGCCTGTCGCAGCGCGTGGAAGTTCGGGACGGAAGTCGATCGACTTCGGGCACTTAATCTTCGCCAGCTTCTCGTGGCAGTGAGCCATCAGCGTCCGCTCGAGCACGTTCGCCTCGTCGTCTGTTTCTGGCATCACCACCGGTTGCACGACGGCTTTGACCTCCTCGCCGAGATCCGAGTTCGGAACGCCGAACACGGCGACGTCGACGACGTCGGGATGCATGCTGAGGGCGTTCTCTGCTTCCTGAGGGTAGATGTTGACTCCGCCGGAGATGATCATGAACGCTTTGCGGTCGGTCAGGTGCAGGTAGCCGTCTTCATCGAGCCAGCCAATGTCGCCGAGGGTTGACTTGTCGCCGACGTAGGCGCCCTGCGTCTTGTCAGCATCGCCGTGGTATTCGAAGCTTCCGCCGCCGCTGAAGTACACGCCGCCCTCTTGGCGGGCCGGAAGTTCGTTGCCCTCGTCATCGAGGATGTGGATCTGCCCGCTGACGGCCTTACCGACCGTTCCTCGATGGGCGAGCCACTCTTCGCTGTTGCAATACGCGACGCCGTTGCCTTCGGTCCCGGCGTAGTACTCCTCGATGACCGGTCCCCACCAGTCGATCATTTGCTCTTTGGCTTCGGCCGGGCATGGCGCCGCGGCGTGAATTGCGTTCTGGAGCGATGACACGTCATAGGAGTCGCGGACCTCGTCGGGAAGTCGAAGCATGCGGAGGAACATCGTCGGGACGAACTGGCCGCACGTCACCGAGTGTTCTTCGATCGCGGCGAGCGCCCCTTCGGCGTCCCAGCGTTCCATGACGACGACCGTGCCGCCGACCCGATGTACCGAGCGGCAGAAGCGCAACGGGGCTGCATGGTAGAGCGGGCCGGGGGAGAGGTAGACGGTGTCCTCGGTAAAGCCGAAGAGGCCCGCCGCCATTCTGGTTACGGCATCACTGGTGCCGAGCGGGTCTCCGTTGGCGTAGACCTTGACCCCTTTGGGGCGGCCGGTCGTCCCCGAGGAGTACAACATGTCGTTCGTTTCTAGGCGGCCTTCGAGGGGGGTTCGAGGGAGGCCGGTCAGCGCATCTTCGAGCTGGAGATGATCCGCTAGTGCTCCGCCCACGCTGAGCCGGGCTCGCACGTTCGGTGTCGTTGCGACCAGCTCGGCGGCGACGTCACCGAGCATCGGCGTGGTGATGAACGCCTTTGCTCCGCAATCGTTGACGATGTAGCTGGCTTCGTCGGCGTTCAGGCGCGTACTGAGGGCTGTGTAGTACAAGCCGGCGTAGTGGCAGCCCCACACAACCACCATGAAGTCTGCACGGTTCTCTATCGAAAAGGCGATGTGGTCGCCAGCGTCGAGGCCGACCGAACGCAGGTAGTGCGACAGTTGGTTGGCTCGTTCGTCGAGCTCGCGGTAGGTGACGGTCTCGCCGCTCGGAACCATGACGATGGCTGCCTTGTCGGGCGTCTCGCGCGCCCAGTGTCCCGGCTCCAGCGTGTTTTGTACTGCCGTATCGTCCACAGCGCACCCCCGATATCTGTCGTGTCACGACCCTACATCGCGGTCTCTCATGGCGACCTATCTGACCGAAAATCGCAGAAAACGACAGATCCTTTGGCTGGATACTGCTTGAAGACAGCCTAAAACCATGCTGAGAGATAAAAAACATAAAACTTGCGAACAAGATAGTTAGTAAAACCAGTCGGAATTGCTGAATGGTTAAACATCACAACCCGGACCTCCCGGACACGACACCACCCAGGCAAGGACAACACCGTGAACCCACCAACGCCGTTCCCATCAGCACAGTCCACTCCCGGGGCATTTGCCCGGACAACAGATGCCAACGGAATCGACGTGGTTGATGCACCGTGCCACCTCACGTTCGATGAGATGCGCGAACTTCCGTTGCATCTGGCCTTGGGCTTCGACCTCGAAGGAGACCAGTAATGACCACCTACGACCAGCACACCACCGCACTCGCCGATGTGATCTCCGCCAATGGCGACGCCTGGCGCTCGATCGATAGCGAAGCAGCGACCCGCCTGCGGCTTCAGAATCGATTCGAGACCGGCCTCGACATCGCCCGCTTCTGCGCTCAGATCATGCGAGAGGACATGGCGGCCTACGACGAGGACAACACCCGCTATACCCAGAGCCTCGGCTGCTGGCACGGCTTCATTGGCCAGCAGAAGATGATCTCGGTCAAACGTCATCGGGGAACGACGAGCGGCACCTACCTCTACCTCTCAGGTTGGATGGTCGCAGCGATGCGCAGCGAGTTCGGCCCGCTTCCGGACCAATCCATGCACGAAAAGACATCGGTGCCAGCGCTCATCTCGGAGCTCTACACGTTCCTCAAGCAGGCCGATGCTCGCGAGCTCAACGAGTTGTTTCGAGCGCTCGACGAGGCTCGTTCAGCTGGCGACCCCGATGCCGAAGCTCATGCGATGGCTGCGATCGACAACTTCGAGACGCATGTCGTCCCGATCATCGCCGACATCGACGCTGGCTTCGGCAACGAGGAAGCCACCTACCTGCTCGCCAAGGAAATGATCATGGCCGGGGCGTCGTGCATCCAGATCGAGAATCAGGTGTCGGACGCGAAGCAGTGCGGACATCAGGATGGCAAGGTCACCGTCCCCCATGCTGACTTCCTCGCGAAGATCAACGCTGTCCGCTACGCGTTCCTCGAGCTTGGCGTCGACGAAGGCGTGATCGTTGCCCGGACCGATTCGCTCGGTGCTGGCCTTACCCAGAAGATCCCGGTCTCGAACGAACCGGGAGACCTCGCGAGTCAATACATCGACTTCCTCGACACCGAGAGGGTCGACATTGCCGACGCCGACGAGAACGACGTGTTGATCAAGCGCGACGGAATGCTCACCCGACCAAGCCGCCTTCCGAACGGTCTCTACGCCTTCATCCCCGACACCGGCGCTGACCGCGTGGTTCTTGATTGCATCACGAGCCTGCAGAACGGCGCCGACTTGTTGTGGATCGAGACCGCCACGCCGGACCTCGACGAAATTGCCGGAATGGTGAACAGGATTCGTGAAGTGGTTCCGAACGCGAAGCTTGTCTACAACAACTCGCCTTCGTTCAATTGGACGCTCAACTTCCGTCAACAAGTATTCGACGGATGGGCTGCTGGCGGACGCGACCTGTCGAGTTATGACCGTGACGATCTCATGTCGTCGGCCTACGACGAGACTCCGTTGGCCGTCGAGGCCGATGATCGGATTCGTTCGTTCCAATCCGATGCAGCTCGTGACGCGGGGATGTTCCATCACCTGATCACGTTGCCGACGTATCACACCGCAGCGCTATCGACCGACGAGCTCGCACAGGGCTACTTCGGCAAGGACGGCATGCTCGCCTACGTCAAGGGCGTGCAACGTCGGGAGATCCGCAATGGCTTGCCAGCGGTCAAACACCAGGACATGGCCGGTTCGAACATTGGCGATGATCACAAGGAGTACTTCGCTGGAGAGCAAGCGCTCAAGGCTGGCGGTGCGAAGAACACGATGAATCAGTTCTAGCGACCCGGGGTATGTGGTTAGACAGAGGGGGCATCGCCGAGCAGGTAGCGGGGGCCTGCGCCGAACGCGACGGCGGTGTCCTCTGGGTTGTAGATCGCACAACGCTCGAGGCTGAGGCAGCCGCAGCCGATGCACTCGTCGAGCTTGTCACGCAACGTGGCGAGCTGTTCGATGTGGTCGTCGAGTCGCTCTTTCCAGTCGGTGGCGACCCGTGACCAGTCGGCCTGGTCGGGAACCTCGGCCGGTAGGGAATCGAGTGTCTCGCGAATCTCGGCTAGCGGTCGGCGGACGCGTTGGGCCGCGAGGATGAACGCTATGCGGCGAAGCGCTTCGCGATTGAAACGGCGCTGGCCGCCCGACGTGCGCGACGACGAGATGAGGCCTTCGTCGTCGTAGTAGCGGACAGCCGAGGTGGCAATGCCCGACCGTTCGGCGACCTGTCCGACGGTGAGCAGGTCGTCCTTGTGAGGTGGTGGGGGCGTGGTCATGGATTTCTCCTTGACTTCAAGTGTACTTGAACTTCTACGATGCATCCCATGAGCACCTCGCCTGAGACCCAAGAAACCACGCGCACCACATCTGCGGTCGTCGCATCCCTCTCCGAACTCGGCATCGGTGAGATGAAACTGGCCAAGGTAGGCGAACACCGCGTGGCCGTCATCAGGACTGCCTCGGGTGTGCACGCACTCGACAACGCGTGCCCACACCAGGGATACGGTCTGGTGACGGGTGCACTCACCGGCGAGACCGTGGTCTGTAAGTGGCACAACTGGAAGTTCGATGTGCGCACAGGAGAGTGCACTCAGGGCGAAGAGAACGTCGCCTGTCACCCCGTTGCCGTCGATGGCGACGAGGTCGTTGTGTCGCTGACCGAACCAACAGCTGTGGAGGTCCGAAATGCCGTGTGGCCGAGCCTTCGCAGCGGGATCGAGGCGAATTACATCGGCCAGGTCTCGCGCGACACCGCTCGGCTGTTGGACGCCGGCGCGTCTGCTGAGGACATCCTGTCGGAGGCCATCACATATGGCGCTCCTCGAGCAGAGTGGGGCCCGGATCATGAGATGGCCATGGCTGCGGACTGTTTGGCGATCGCGCTCGATCGGACAGGCGACGAACAGGCGCTCGCCCTCGTGCAGGGCATCAGCGGAATTTCTGAGGTCGTCCGTGGCCGTCTCCCGCATACGCTGCCCGAGCCGAATGCGGAGCCCGACTTCCAGCAGGCCATAGAGGACGAGGACATCACCGGAGTCCAGGCAAAAACGTTGGCGATGATCGCCGAAGGTATTGCTCCTGAGCTCATCCGGCGAGAGTTCATCGCCGCGGCATCTCGTCACCATCTCGGCTACGGCCATGGCATCATCTTTGTTCAGAAGGCCTTTGAGATCCTCGACATGGTCGGTTGGGACAGAGCATCTGATCTCTTGCCATATGTCGCGAGCAGCACTGCCTGGCAGACCCGAGAAGATCTCTTGCCGTACATGCGCAACGTCATGAAACTCGTCGACGCTGCAGATCTCGACGCGCTTTCGACTGCGA
>CAYVHV010000033.1:27428-42844 GCA_964451305.1 uncultured Acidimicrobiales bacterium
CGCAACGTCATGAAACTCGTCGACGCTGCAGATCTCGACGCGCTTTCGACTGCGACCACTGAACCCGGCGCTGATGTCGCGTCGCTCGCCGATTCATTGCTCGAGGCCGACGAAGCACCGATCGAGATCGCAATCGACACCGTCTTAGATGGTGCAGGAATGACCGGGTTGATCGACGCACTGTCGATCGCTGCGTCTCGCCGGATGCTGCGCCACAGCCTCGACGTCGAGTTCATGGACGACGACGAATTCGGGTGGTTGGACATCACCCACGTGCTCACGATGGTCAACGCCGTCCGATGGGCATCGGAGGCTGATCCTGGCCCGCACGTGGCTCGACTCGCGCTCTTCGCCACGTGGCTCCTCTTCGATAGCTCGCGCGCTGAGCGGCGCCACGGCGTCGCCGAAGAACTCGCTGCGACCCCATTAGTGGCCGACGTGCAAACCGCGATTCGCTTTCGGAACACCCAGGCCGCCCTCGACGCCGTTTGCGCGCTCGATCCCGACGAGGCGGGCGATGAGCTCGTTCAGGCTGCCCTCGCTGATCAATCAGGGGCGTTCATCGTGGTGTGCCACCAGATCAAGCTCAGTCTCGCTGCAAAGCGAGAGACGTTGGCGACCGGGAGCCACCTACCCCTGCTCGCCGCTGCCCGCTATTTAGCCTCGCCGCGTAACGAGCGCTTCGTCCGCCGAAACGTGACCTCATCGCTCGACTTCGTTGCGACCGGCAGACCTCCGAAGCGCTAAGCCTCAGGTCGTGAGACCGTCGGTCAGCGGGTGACGCCGTCGGCGATCGCTGCTTCGGCGACCGCCTTCGCAACGTTGAGGCTGACCGCCGGATCGAACACGCTCGGAATGATGTGTGTTGCCGAGAGTTCTTCGGCGGTCACCTCGAGGGCGATGGCCTGTGCCGCGGCGAGCTTCATGTTCTCGGTGATATCGGTGGAGCGGGCATCGAGTGCCCCCCGGAAGATTCCGGGAAATGCGAGGACGTTGTTGATCTGGTTTGGGTAGTCGCTTCGGCCGGTGGCCATCACCGCAACCTTGTCGGTGATCAGCTCGGGGCTGATCTCGGGGTCGGGGTTGGCCATTGCGAACACGATCGGATCGTCGGCCATCGATGCCACGTCGTCGACCGTGAGGATGTCCGGAGCGCTCACACCGATGAACACGTCGACACCGGCCATGGCGTCGGAGAGCGAACCGGTGATGCCCTGCTGGTTGGTGTTCTCCGCGAACCACTGCTTCGAATCGTTGAGGTTCTCGCGGCCGTCGTAGATGACCCCACGAGAATCGACGCCGACCACATGGCCAACGCCTGCGCCGAGAAGGATCTTGCCGATCGCAACGCCAGCTGCGCCGACACCGGAGATCACGACCGAAACGTCTTCGATCTTCTTGCCCGCGACCTTCAGTGCGTTCTGCAAGCCAGCGAGGGTGACGACTGCGGTGCCGTGCTGATCGTCGTGGAAGACCGGAATGTCGAGGCGACGCTTCAGCTCTTCCTCGATATAGAACGCACCGGGGGCAGCGATGTCTTCGAGGTTGACGCCGCCGAACGCTGGGGCCATCCGTACGACGGTCTCGATGATCTCATCGGGGTCCTTCGTGTCGAGGCACAGCGGAAAGGCATCGACCTTGCCGAACTCTTTGAACAGGAGTGCCTTACCTTCCATGACTGGCATGGCAGCCTTCGGGCCGATGTCGCCAAGACCCAACACAGCGGTGCCATCGCTGACGATGGCCACAGTGTTCTTGCGGATGGTGAGCTCATCGGCGAGCCGCTCGTCGTCGGCGATCGCGAGGCAGATGCGAGCGACGCCGGGGGTGTAGGCCATCGACAGGTCATCGATGTCGCTGACGGGAGCGAGCGGGAGAACCTCGATCTTGCCGCCCTTGTGCATGTCGAAGGTTCGGTCGTAGTGATCGAGGACCGTGATGTCTTCGAGGTTGCTCACCGTGTCGACGATGACGCCTTGGTGTTCGACGCTCGAGCAGTTGACCACGATGCTTCGTTCGAGGAACTCACCGCGGGCCACGATGTTCTCGATCGCAAAGATGTTGCCGCCAGCTGCACCGATCGCCGTCGTCAGGCGCCCCAACACGCCGGGAACGTTGCAGAGCTGAATGCGTAGCGAGATCGAGTACTGGGTCGAGGTGGGCTGATGGTCGTCCATCCGCTTGACGGTACTCACTTGGAGGCCGGTGGTGATGGACGCTGCGGGCCGTTGAGATTCTGTTCAGAAGAGCGAAGGAACTACGCTCGGCTCATGTTGCACCCCGACCTGTGTCTGTACGAAGTATCTAACGGGATCGCGACGCTCACGTTTAACCGGCCCGAGCGTCTGAACTCGATGATCGGCAACATGGAGCGCGCGTACTTCGAGCGTCTCCGACAGGCCGAAGCCGACGACGATGTGATGGCGATCATCGTCACTGGAGCGGGCAAAGGGTGGTGCCCGGGCGCCGACCTTGCCTACACCCCGGGGGAGGGCGATCTCCCGCTTCCGAACGGCGTAATCCCGAACTCGATGCCGATGTCGATCCGTAAGCCGACGATCGCGGCGATCAACGGTGCGTGTGCTGGAGCCGGGTTTGGCCACGCCATGATGCTCGATTTCCGAATCGCGTCCGATTCGGCGAAGTTCACTACGGCGTTCGCTCAACGCGGACTCATTGCCGAGTACGGGCTTGCGTGGTTGCTGCCGCAGATCGCGGGCCGTCAGGTCGCTTCCGACCTTTTGTTGACGTCGCGGGTCGTCACCGGAGCAGAAATGGCCGAGCTTGGTCTCGTGAACCGTGCGGTGCCGGTCGACGATGTGCTCGAAACCGCACGCGAGCTTGCAGGGCATCTTGCGTCGAATGTCTCGCCAGGGTCGATGGCGACGATCAAACACCAGCTGCTGATCGAACCCGAGTTGGATAGGGACGCCGCATTCGAATCGTCGAACGCGTTAATGGAAGAGTCGTTCGCCGGGGCTGACCTCACCGAGGGTGTGATGAGCTTCCTCGAGAAACGACCAGCGAGCTTCGCTCCGCTCGGATCGGGAAGCACCTTCTCGTGGATGGGTAGCGACGAAGATGGGGCTGACGCATGAGCGACACATTGACCAAGGAAGAAGCCGAAGCGTTCGCACAACGCTGCCGTGACTTTCTGTCCACGTCCACCGGTGGCGAACGCACCGAAGCGTCTGGCAAAGCGTTTGTCGCTGCGGCCGCGGAGGCTGGCCTCGGCGGTATCGTGTACCCAACCGAATTTGGTGGGGCCGGCCTGACCAAGGCACACGACAAGATCTGGCGAGCCGAGAAGTCGAGCTTTCCGATGCTCGATGCCGAGTACATCATCAGCCACGGAATGTGCTTGCCGGTGCTCAATGACTTTGGCACCGATGAACAAAAGCGCGAGTTCATGCCCGACAACATCTCGGGCGACCGTTTGTGGTGCCAGATGTTCTCCGAACCCAACGCCGGATCTGATGTTGCGAGCCTTCGTACGAGCGCGATGCTCGACGGGGATGAGTGGATCATCAACGGACAGAAGGTGTGGACGACGTGGGCGCATCGCTCCGATTACGGGGTGCTGATCGCCCGCACCGATCCAACCGTGCCGAAGCACGCTGGTATCTCGATGTTCATCGTCGATATGAAGGCGCCGGGGGTTGAGATTCGCCCGATCCATCAGATCGATGGCGGCACCGAGTTCAACGAGGTGTTTTTCACCGACGTGAGGATCCCCAAGGACTGGCTCCTCGGAACGCAGAACAACGGCTGGAATCAGGCGACGGCCATGCTCATGTACGAGCGGGTGGCGATCGGAACTGCGGGCTCAGGCGATATCACCCACCGCAACTTCGACATGCTGGCCAAACGAGCTCGACGGAACGGTCGAATCTCGGACCCTGTCGTGCGCGATGAGCTGATGAAGATCTATGCGATGGAGACGTGCAAGTCGCTCGTGGCCATGCGCACCCGCGCCGAGATGAAGGCCGGTAAGGCCCCCGGGCCCGGCGGTTCGCTCGGAAAGCTCACCGGATCGATCATCTCGCGTCGGGTTCGAGCGGTCGCGAACAACATCGACGGTCTCGGTTCGCTCGCCTGGGAATCCGACGGTGCCGACGGCCAACAATTGACCCGGCACGTGCTCAACAGTTTCCAAGACGGAATCGCCGGTGGAACCGACGAAATCCAGCGAAACATCATCGGCGACAGGGTCCTCGGTCTGCCGCGGGATATCTCGGTGGACAAAGGCGTTCCGTTCAATGAAATCGCCACCTCCTAGATGGCGGAACTGGCGTCATCGCGAGGTAACCTCTCAGACATGTATGCCGTGATTAAGACCGGCGGTCGTCAGTACCGCGTTGAAGAGGGACAGGTCCTCGACGTCAACCGTATGGGCGAAGTCGACGCAACCGAATCCCTCACTCCCATCCTTCTCGTCGATGGGGGCACCGTTCTTGCGACCCCTGACCAGCTCTCTGGAGCGTCGGTCGGTATCAAGGTCGTCGAGAACGCTCGTGGACCCAAGATCAACGGGTTCACTTACAAGAACAAGTCCAACCAGCGGAAGCGTTGGGGACACCGCCAAGAGCTGAGCCGCATCGAGGTCACCTCGATCAAGGCCGGCTGACCGATCTAAGGAGATCTCATGTCGAAGACAAAGGGCGGCGGTTCCACACGGAACGGTCGTGACTCAAACGCACAGCGCCTCGGCGTAAAGGTATTCGACGGTGGCGCAGTCACCGCCGGGAGCATCCTCGTCCGCCAGCGTGGAACCAAGTTCCACCCAGGACACAACGTCAGCCGCGGTGGCGACGACACCCTCTTCGCAACCGCCGCAGGCAAGGTGAAGTTCGGTTCACGCAACGGGCGCAAGCTCGTCGATATCATCACCGAATAACATTCTCCAGCGGCCGTCGGCCGACTCGGAACGCTAAACCAGCACGTCAGCGTGCTGGTTTTTGCGCGTGTATGGGTACCTTTTTCTCGTGAGTAACTTTGTCGACGAGTGCAACATCAACGTGCAGGGTGGAGATGGCGGCGCTGGCTGCGTCTCGTTCCGCCGCGAAGCGCACGTCTCCAAGGGTGGACCCGATGGTGGCGACGGTGGAACCGGTGGCAGCATCTGGTTCGTTGCCGACCACAACACCGCCTCACTGTTGAACTTTCGCGACCACCCGCACCGCAAAGCCGGTTCGGGCAAGCACGGCAGTAGCAAGAAGAAGCACGGCACGTCTGCGGCCGACCTGGAGGTCATGGTTCCTGAAGGCACTGTCGTCTACCACTTCGACGGCACCGAACTCGCTGACCTTTCACAACACGGCGATCGCTTTCTCGCTGCCGCCGGTGGCGAGGGAGGCAAGGGAAACGCTCGCTTCCTCTCCAACAAGCGGCGCGCCCCGGCGTTTGCTGAGCAGGGCGAAGAGGGCGAGGAGCGCTGGCTCCACCTCGAACTCAAGCTCGTCGCCGACGTTGCCCTCGTCGGCTTCCCAAACGTAGGCAAGAGCACGCTGATCTCACGCATCTCAGCGGCCAAGCCAAAGATCGCGAACTACCCGTTCACCACACTCGAGCCGAACCTCGGCGTCGTCCGGATCGAGGATGACAAGGACGACTTCGAGATGGTCGTCGCCGACATCCCCGGCCTGATCGAAGGTGCGGCCGAAGGTAAGGGCCTCGGCCATCAGTTCTTGCGTCACGTCGAGCGTGCACGCGTGCTCGTGATGCTGCTCGACATGGCGAGTTGGGACGGCGTCAGCCCCGCCGAGCAGGAAGCGGCGTTGCTCGCCGAGCTCGAGGCGTACCGGCCAGAACTACTCGAACGCCCTCGCATCGTGGTCGCATCGAAGTCGGATATGGCGAACACGATGGGTGACCACGACCCTGCCGAACCCGTTCTCGATGCCGATGGTGAAGAGCTGTTGACGATCTCATCGGTTACCGGTGAGGGCCTTCCGCAGTTGCTCGGCCGTATGGCGGACGCGGTCAAGGAGGTTCGCCAAGCCGAAGCCGAGCTCGACACGAGCGAGATCGTGATCCACCGTCCGGTGGTCGAGAGCATCGACATCGAGCGGATTGGTCAGGATCAGTACGTCGTTCACGGACGCCAGGCGCTCAAGGCTGTGCGTCTCAGCGATCTCACCGATCCGTCTGCGCTCGAACATGCCCAGAAGCGGCTCGACTCGCTCGGCGTGAACAAGGCGCTCAGCAAGGCCGGTGCACGCGAGGGTGACATCGTCCATATTGGGGACCTCAGCTTCGAATACGAAGCGGACTAGCCTCAGATGCCATGAACGGAGTCGTTGTCAAGATCGGCACGTCGTCGCTGACCAACGCCGACGGTGTCATCGATGTGTCGGTGATCGAGAAGGTCGCCGCTGAGGTTGCTTCGCTCCGTTCGAACGGGGTTCAAGTGGCCATCGTGACGTCCGGGGCGATCGCAGCTGGCATGCCCGTTATGGGGATCGAAGCCGACGATCGGCCCACGAGTGCGGTGACGCTTCAAGCGTTGTCGTCGATTGGTCAGCCGGCGTTGGTAGCGACGTGGGCTGATGCACTCGATCAGCACGGGTATGCGGTTGGCCAGATCCTGCTCGCCCCGCACAACTTCGGTGAGCGCCAGCAATACCTGCACGCACGGGCCACTCTTCAGCGGTTGCATCAGCTCGGTGTGGTTCCGTTAATCAACGAGAACGACGCCGTGACCGATTCAGAGATTCGCTACGGCGACAACGATCGCATCGCTGCGCTCGTTGCGACGCTGATCGAAGCGGACACGCTGGTGTTGCTGACCGATACCGATGGGGTTCTCACCGCCGATCCCAATGTCGACCCGTCGGCGTCGCTCATCGACGAGATCGCCGAATTCGATCATCAACTCGAAGCGCTCGCTGGGGGCGCCGGATCGGTTCGAGGCTCTGGCGGCATGGCGTCGAAGATCACGGCGGCCAAGATCGCGTCGTGGTCCGGAGTGCGAACCGTGATTGCCAATGCGGCTCGCCCCGACGTCATTGCTGAATCGGTCGCCGGAACGGCTGGTGTTGGGACAGTGGTGCAACCACGGGAGACGACGCTCACCGCACGAAAGCTGTGGATTGGGTTCGCAATGCCGTCGGTGGCAACGGTGCACGTGGACGATGGCGCGCACAAAGCGCTGGCCGGCGGCGGTACATCGTTGCTTTCGGTCGGTGTGTCTTCGATCGACGGGACGTTCGAACGACGCAATCCGATCGAGATTGTTGGTCCCGACGGCGCAGCGTTCGCGAAAGGCATCGCCCGAACCAGTTCCGAAGAGCTCGCTGCTGCTGACACGAGCCGTGTGGTCGTTCACGCCGACGATCTCGTCTTGATTCCCTAGCGCCTAGACGCGTGAGCGCTGGGAGTGATCAGCGTGTGATTACGGCTTCGAGGTCGACGACGTCGACGGTCTCTTCGAACGTTTCGGTGATAACCCCGAGGGGTTGTGGAGTCGGTGACGCAGCGTTGTCCCACCAGAAGAGGTCGAAGGTGTTGGTGCCGGTGATCGTCTGTTCACCAATGTCTCGAAAGGTGAATGTGCAGTTGCTGCTCGTGGCCCCCGGTGTCCATTCGGGAGCATCAGCGCAGCGAACTGAGCCGGTGTTAGCGCCCGAGAGGGTGAACTCGGTATCGCGGTAACGGCTCTCCACGGTGACGGTCAGCCCGCCAGCTGACGCCCATGCTGAGGTCGACTCACGGGGCCCGTCCGGCCATAGCCAAGTCTCGATGCCGGTGATCTGTTGTGCCTCGGGGCTAAATGCTGGAGGCAGGTTTGTCGGGTTCAAGGTGGCGATGGCGTCGTCGAGTAGTTCGGCCGATGCGAGCAAGTCAGTCTGGGTCGGGTCGAGCGGAGCCCCTGGTTGGTACACGTAGAGGAGGTTGTCGATTCGTGGTCGATCTTCGAAACCGGGGCGAGGCACGCACACGAGGTGATAGGTGCTGCCCGGATTCGGAATCACGCCGATTGCGAGCGAGTCGAGTGTTACGCCGAGATAGAAATTGCAGGTGTATGGCCAAACCCCAGGGCTGCGTGCAGGAGGGCTGCCCGTTCCGGTCGCTGGAGAAGACCCCGGTGCGACCGACACGACGCTGACCACACCTTCACCGCCGGAGATATCGCGGGTGCTGGTCGTTTGCGCTTGAGCGGGAGCGGCGGTGATGACATTCGCCGACGCGGCGATTAGGCCGATCGCGACGATGAGCGCCACGAGTACCGAATTGCGTTGAAAAGAGAACTTGCCGACCACACCAAAAGTGTGGTCGGCAAGCGTCGTTCAAACGAGTGTCGTTCGGACTATGCCGTCGGGTCGGCTCCGTCAGGATCTTCGTCAGCTGGAGGAGCGTCTTGGACCTCGTCGGCGGGAGCAGGGTCGGCACTGCCGACGAAGCCGAGCTGTGAACGGATCTCGGCGAGCTTGGCTGCTGCCTTCGATTCGGCCGCAGCTTTCTCGACCATCGCTGTTGCTCCAGCGATGTCGTTGCCGCCGTCGACCTCGTTGAGCTCAGCCATTGCTTCGGCTTGTGCCGATCGGCCATCGATCTTTGCCTTGACCGAATCGAAGCTGGTGCCACCTTCGGCCTCGAGCGTGGCCTCGGCCATCTTCGCTCGCTCAAAGTCGGCGCGAAGCGCAGCGCCCTTCGCTTTCATCTGCGTCATTTCGATCGCAGAGTCTGACGCGATGGACTTCGCCTCGTCCGATGCCTGCTTCGCTTCGATCAACTCGATGTCGATGGCTGCGATCTGCGTATCGATACGAACGATCTCTTCGGCGATGAGCCCGGCGGACTCGTTGAAGTTCGCCGCCTTTGCTGCGTCACCCTCTTGCTCGGCCTCGGCTGCCATCAACACGGCCTGGCGAGCGTTGGTGTTCGCACGTTCCAGCTCGCTATACAGCTTGGTGCGCTGCGCTTCGAGCTGGTTTTCGTAGGCGATGATATTGACTGCAGACTCTCGCAGTGCCCGTACCTGTTCCGGCGTCATTCGCTAGCCCGCAGTTGCGGTGGTGCCGCCCTCTTCGGGTGCTGACGTTGCTGTATCGGTCGGCGTGGCAGTGGTTGCCGATCCGACACCGAGCTGGCTCTTGAGCTCTTCGAGGCGGGCCTTGGCCTGGGTGCCCTTGGCAGCTGCTTCGATCTCGGCCATGCGACCCTCGGTCGACGATGCGCTGAGGTCAGACGATGCCTGCGCCTTGGCGAGACGGCCTTCGATCTTTTCGCGAACCTGATCGAGCGATGGCGTGTCGGTTCCGACCTGCTCGGTGAGCGATGTCATTGCATCGTTCATCTGCTCTTTCATCTTTGCCTGGTCGAGCTGGCTCAGCAGCTTCTGACGCTCGGCGAGCTTGGTCTGCAAGCGGTCCGAGTTCTGCGAAACGGCGGTCTTGGCCTCGTTTGCGGACTGGGTGGCTTGGAGGTGGAGCGCCTTGAGGTCCTCGACCTCGGTCTCGACACCGATCAGGCGTTGTGCGAACGCTTCGGCTGCGCTCGTGTACTCGGCGGCCTTGGTCTCGTCGCCACGCTGCATTGCCTCGTCGGCCATCATCACTGCCTGGCGGGCGTTACTGGTGAGCTTTTCCATCTCGACCATCGACTTGTCGAGGCGCATCTCGGTCTGCTTCTGGTGCGCAATGACATTCGCAGCCTGTTCCTTCAGGCGCTGATGCTGTTCTTTGCTCTCCCGAATTGCCTGCTCCAACTGGATCTTTGGATCCGCGTTCTTCTCGAACTCCGAGTCAGCCTTAGCGGTGAGGTACTTCCACCATTTCTTAATCGTGTTGATCATGGTGCGAATTGTAGTCCGTCACACGAGCGGTTTGCCGGAAACACGTGGCCGTTGCGACGTTCTTTTTGTTCAGCGGCGAAGTTTGCGCAGCGGACCGCCGAGAAGAACGTTGAGCGCAGGGATTCGCAGGACCCAGCAGATGATCAAATAGGTCAGTCCGGAGAGCCCGACCGACAGGATCATCGCGAGCGGCGGCCACATATCGTCGGTGACGATTCGCATGAGGATGGCGACGACGCCAGCACCGATGAGCGCCGGGATGAGCGCCTTGATCGGACGGAGTGGGGAGACGCCGGGGATTGCCTTGTCGGCGAGGCGCCACAGGAGAATGGCTTCGACCCACCCGGCAACGGCGGAGCCGAGCGTGATGCCCATCGCTCCGAAGCGCAGTGTCGCGTCCTGTTGGCCGCCGTCGAAGAGGGTCGGTAAGGCGTTGCGGACATCGGAGCTGCTGATCTGGTCGAAGAGCAGCATGGCGCCGATCGCAACAGCGATCGCGATCGTGACTCGGATGGCGGCCACTTTCGCAGGGCCGCTTGTGTCGCCTTGTGACCAAAGCGTGTTTTGGGTGAGGCGCGAGATCGCCGACGGGATGAGGCCCAGTGCGTAGGCCCCGAGCGTGAACCAGACGAGGAGGGTGTCGTCGCTGTTGAACTCACCTCGTTCGAAGATCGTGCCCACGATCTTGTCGCCGAGGAGGATGTATGCGAGCGCCGTGAAGGAAACAAAGAACGCGATCTGAGCGAAACCGCTTTCGCCCCGCTTGCGGATTTCCTCAGGGTCCTTCAGTCGGCTGAGCTCTGGGAGTTCGGCTGCGGCGACGCTGACGGCGAAGAGGCTGATCGGCAGGATGTAGAGGATCTGGGCACTCACGAGGGCCGATACTGCTCCGGCGGTGATCGCTCCTGCGAGGATCGTGTCAGCGAACGCGGAGATTTGGATGACGCCTCGGCCTGCAACCGAGCCGCCGAAGCGTCGGATGACCTGTTGGACGCCCTCTCGGCGGAGGTCGAGTTTGAACTTGGCTCCCTTGATGAGCTTCATCACGAAGGGGATCTGTATACCGAACTGAAAGAGCGAGCCGGCGAGGAAACCCCACGCTGCGATCCGGGCGACATCGCCGAGCACGTCGATGTTGGTGGCGCTATCGCTGAGATCGGCGAGCCCATCGGAGTCACCGACGCCGAAGAAGATCGCTGCACCGACGACAGCGGCGATTTGGGCGATGTTCCACAGCACTGGAGCGACGTACGACAGGAAGAACTGCCGGTGGCTGTTCAAGATGCCGAGGCACCAGCCGGAAAGGACGAGCATGCCGGCGGACGGAAAGATGATCCGCATGAGCGAGACGGTGAGGTCGAAGCGCGGGTCGTCGGTGTTGCCGAGCATGATCGCCCATGTGATCTGTGGCGCGAAGATGACGCTGAAGATGACGATGAGCGCTGCCGCAAGAGCGAGCATGGCCGCAACGGCCCCGGCAATCCGTCCCGCTTCTTCTTCGTCCCGTTCGATTTCGGTGGAGTACACGGGGATGAACGACGCCGAAAGGGTGCCCTCGCCGAGGAGCATCTGGAGAACGTTGGGGATGCGGGTGGCGATACCAAAGGCGTCGCTCGCAGCTCCGAGACCCATAAACGCGGCGAAGACAGCGGTGCGGATGACACCGGCCAGACGCGACAGAAGGATTCCTGCGGCGACGAGGACTGATGCTGAGCGTTTGGGCTTGTCGCCGGACGCGGAAGGATTGTCTGAGGGGCTCACAGGGATCTCGACCACGGTACTTCTACCGGGATAAAAAACGTGGAAGGGCAGTGTTCGGTTAGCGACTGGAGATTGGGACGCTAGCGTTTGGCTATGGCCGAGTTGCACGAACTAACCGCTGGAATGCCGATCATCTACGGAGGGAACCTGGTGACGACCGTTCCCGAGGAGCTCGCTTCGGCGTTCGAGCCGGGCGATTCGCTGATCGTGGTTCAAACGACCGGCGATTTGATCCATATTCCAGCTGAGGTCGAAGCGATCGCAGATGGCGCCGTTGGCGCTGCGGTCGCCGCCTTCGAGCAGATGGGCACCGTCTCCGACGATGCAATCTCGACGTTCTTTCGGCTCTTCGCCGACCGGTTGGCAAATGACGAAACGTTCGCGCCGATTTCGGCCGCGAATCTGGACGACATCGAAAAGGCGAAGGAGCGAGGTCGTAGTACGACACGCCTGGAGCTCACCGAGGTGATGCGCGCCGACATGATCGACGGTTTGCGGGGCTGGGCCGACCAACCGTCGGGTCGCGGTCAGGTCGTTGAACGGGTCGAACACGATGGTTGGGCGATCGAGCAGGTGCGTGCCGGTCTCGGTGTCGTGGGCTTTGTGTTCGAGGGGCGTCCGAATGTCTTTGCTGATGCGACCGGCGTTCTGCGTTCGGGCAATACGGTCGTGTTCCGTATCGGGAGCGACGCGCTCGGTACCGCCGAAGCGATTGTCGAACACGCGCTGGCGCCAGCGCTGGCCGAGGCCGGTCTGCCTGCGGGTGCGGCGAGCCTTGTCGCGAGCGCGTCGCGTGCGGCTGGCCATGCCATGTTCTCGAACGAACGGCTGGCGTTAGCGGTTGCACGGGGGAGTGGTGCTGCAGTTGCCCAACTCGGTGCGGTGGCCCGCCAGGCAGGTGTCTCGGTCAGCCTGCACGGCACCGGTGGTGCCTGGATGGTCGCAGCTGAGTCTGCCGACGTCGACCGTTTCGCTTCGGCTGTCGTGAGCAGCCTCGACCGCAAGGTGTGCAACACGCTAAACACGTGCTGCATCACCCGAAGCCAAGCCGATCGCCTCGTGCCAGCGTTTCTCGGAGCGCTCGACGCTGCGGGCGATCATCGAGGAGCGACGACGAAACTCCACATCGTTGCTGATCAGACAGATGCGCTGCCCGCAGACTGGTTTGAGGATGCCCAGATTGGCCGGGCCGAAGGTATCGTCACCGAACCGCGCACATCGACGCTCACGTGGGATGACCTCGGAAACGAATGGGAGTGGGAAGACAGCCCCGAGGTCACGTTGGTGATCGTCGACTCGGTCGATCACGCCGTCGACCTGTTCAATGCTCAAGCCCCTCGCTTTGTGATCTCGCTGCTGAGCGAAGACGAAGCCGAACACTCCCGGTTCTTCGAGCGGGTCGATGCGCCGTTCGTCGGCGACGGCTTCACCCGCTGGGTCGACGGTCAGTATGCGTTCAACCGCCCCGAGCTCGGCCTGTCGAACTGGGAGTTCGGTCGCCTGTTTGGCCGCGGTGGTGTGCTGAGTGGAGACAGCGTCTTTACGGTGCGCTCACGAGTCACCCAGACCGACCCGCAACTCCGGCGCTAGCGGGGCGACAACGCTTCGGCCGACTCCACGAGAACGTCGGCGAAGTGCTCTACCAGATGTCATCCCATTCTGGGCCGGCTGGTTCGCTGGTTTCGCATGCCACGGTGTTGGTTTCGGCGAGCGCTCCGTTGATGCATGCGTCGGTTCCGAATCCGCCATGCCCGATGTCGGGTCCTACGATGACGAGTTCGTCATTGCCGCGGTTGCCGTTGAGGTCGTCGATGCCTGGTCCGCCGAGGATAATGTCATCACCGTTGCCGCCTCGTAGCCAGTCGCGTCCTTCGAGTCCGACCAACACGTCGTTGCCGTCGCCACCGAGCATTCGTGTGAGTTCTCGTTCCAAGTGCGAAATTCTCAACCGAGTTGAGAATCCGCCCTACGGTCGAATGCAGAAACTGTCCGTTTGCCCCGAACTTACCAGCTGTCTGTGGGCGTAGGATCACCGCGGCGCAGATGAAAGGAACGTCCGATGTCGGCTCCGCGGATTGGCGGTTACCTACCTGTTCGTTTCTCAGATGACATGACTCGCGAGCGGTATTTCGCTGAGGATTCGGGAGCGAACGACAACCAGATCAATGAGGAAGCCCCCTATGCGTGGTCGATTGTTCGGGGCTACGCGAAGATCGAGCAAGGCATCGACCGGCTCATCGTTGCTTGTTTGGTTGGCAGTGACTCGTCGCCTGATCTGCGCTACCAGCTAAGTCCGGTCTTTACGTTTGACGAAAGGTTGAGGATTGTCGAGCGGCTGGTCAAGGCGGGCGCTCTTTCAGTTCATGCGAAATTTGCGGAGATCGATGGGCCTGTTGCTTTCGACGGGCCGCTTCCTCCGGCTGCAGCAATTCGTAAGGCGATGAGTTATCGGAATCAACTTCTCCATGAAGGCATCTTCATGTGGATCGGCGGGAACGAGAAGGGGTTTTCCTCCTCGGTTTGGGTGGACGGGCCAAGTGGGCAATCCACCGCCGTTCCGCTTGTCGTCTCGGTCGACGAAAAGCCAAGTCTGTTCGACCTCGTTGGCCGGCTAGGGCGGGGTCTTCCTTTCTGCTTCGGTCCTCCGATGTTCACACCCGTTCAAGGGGTGGAGATCGACCGAACTGCAGCGCTCAACCAAGCCTTTCGGAAGTCGAATGAGTCTCGCAACGCCGGATCCGAGAAAAGGCAAAGCGCCTTTGAGGAGCTGCTTGAAACATGGGACTGCGGGCGAGGCTGACGCCTTGAGTGCAGGGTTTCAGGGGGCAAGGCGTTCGCATCCACGTCCTCGAGTGGGTGTTCCAAGCGAATGGCTCAGATTTGGTCTCTGAGGGGTTTGCGAAGACGAAATGGCGAACGGTGTTTTGGTGGCATTCGCACTACAAAACTAGGTTGGGGCCATGCATGAGGCTCTGGGCGCTGCCACACCTCGGGTGCTTGGACACCTACACATCGGAAGTTACAGAGGTTGTGGGCGACTTCGCCCAAAACGTGAGCGCCATCACGACACTCTCAGGAACTGGGGTGTCCTTTCTAAGTGATTGACCGTAGTATCGATCGGCACCTCAATCCGCTTAAACGCACTTTGCTTAGACGCTCCATGCGTCGGTTTGCTGGCAGGTCTGGAGTAATTCTCGTCGCAAAGTTTGGGCCGTTTCGGCCAACTAGCTGGCCGTACACATACAAGATCATCAGCATTTCGATAGATGGCAAGACGAAAGGCGTCGATAAGTGGACAGATGGACCTAAGTGGCTACAGCTGAGCGAGGACGGTTGGGAGATAAAGGTCTTTGTCAAGGGTGACTGGCTCGATCTAACGAGACCATCGTTAGATGTGCGACGAGGGCTTGTTCTATACGTGGAGCCGCCGCATCGGAATGGTACTCCTCCTCGTGCGATTCTCGTGCAGAACACCGTTGATTCTCCGGAGTGAGGCCGCCAACTCTCGGTTCTCACGCTTTGCGCAAAAAGGGGGGGAGATCCCGAGGGCCGCTGGGTGCCTGACGGTTAAGACATAAAGCGTCGGTTTCGCTCCCGACTCCCAGTGCGCCGGAGGGTCTTCCGATAGTTCACGACGAAGGCGTCTCAAAGAGACCCTGAGCGACAAAATCGATCGCTCACGAACCCTCTGCTCTAGCCGAGGCTCACAAGGGAGCTGCTTGTCGCTGCCTCGCTGCTAGCACCGGACATGGAGCGGATTCCGCTCAACTTAGGAAGAAATCGCTTCACAGCGTCGCCAGACCCTTGTCTTGCATCCGGTGAGCCAGCGGGCAGCCGACGATCCGGTTCGAGAACATGT
>CAYVHV010000034.1:0-3702 GCA_964451305.1 uncultured Acidimicrobiales bacterium
CTATGGAAGACGAAGAAGAAGCCATGGAAGACGAAGAAGAAGCCATGGAAGACGAAGAAGAAGCCATGGAAGACGACGAGGAGGCCATGGAAGATGAAGAAGCCATGGAGGACGAGGAGGCCATGGAAGATGAAGAGGACGGCCCTCTTGGGTCACCAGTCGCGCTCGAGTTCTCCGGTCTTGAACCATTGGGCGAGGACTTCCAGTACGAAGGTTGGGTAATCGTTGACGGTGAACCAATCAGCACCGGCCGCTTCACCATCGACGAGATCGACGGAGAGCAGACGTTCCATCAGGGTTCGATCGCAACCGAGGATGACCTCGCAGCCGCCACCGATTTCGTTCTCAGCATCGAGCCTGCCGTCGGCGACGATCCAGCACCAGCTGATGCAAAGCCACTCGGCGGAGCCTTCGTCGATGGTGTTGCTGAGTTGAGCATTGCTCATCCGGCAGCGCTCGGAGACGACTTCACCAGTGCAGCGGGCCAGTTCGTCATCACCGCTCCAACTACAGCCGATGAATCTGACGACACCTCCGGTGTTTGGTTCCTTGAAATCACTGACGACGGCCCAGTCGCAGGACTCGAGCTTCCTGAACTTCCAGTTGGTTGGGTCTACGAAGGTTGGGTAGTTATCGACGGAGAAGCTGTATCGACCGGTCGTTTCCTCACTCCAGACGGCGCAGACCAGTCGAGCGAGTTCTCCGGAAGCGACGCAGATGCTCCTCCATTCCCAGGTGAGGACTTCATCATCAACGCTCCTGACGGACTCGAGTTCCCTACCGACCTCGGTGGCGACACGGTCGTACTGTCGATCGAGCCAGAAGACGATGACAGCCCAGCGCCGTTCGCGTTCAAGCCGTTGGCTGCTGAAATCCCAGAAGGCGTGACCCCAGGGTACGCCGGACAACTTGGTGCAGGTCCAGGATTCCCAACCGGAACCGCCACCATCGGATAACGGGTATGTGACGCACGCTGGTTTCCCCTTCCATCGGCGGGACGCGTCAACAGAACCTCATCTAGTGCAACCCGGGGCTTTCGCCCCGGGTTGTGCCGTTTTCGGACGGACTGTTCGAAGCCATGATCGCTGAGCTACATTCGCTCCATGGTCGAAGTTTCAGTGGTTGGTGACATCGTGGCGGAACTCGGCGAGTGTCCTGTTTGGGATGCGAGTGAAGGTGTCCTCTATTGGGAGGACATCACCGGCAAGCTGTTACATCGCACCGACCCAAACACTGAAGCGACGGTATCGAGGGCGCTGCCGGGCCGGCCAGGCTCGTTCGTCTTTTCCCAGACGTCCGGCCGGTTTCTTGTGGCGATGGAAACCGATCTGGCCTGGCTCGAATGGGAAACTGGGGCGCTCGAACACTTCGTTCGTGTTGAGGATGGAGCACTTGGCAATCGGCTCAACGACGGACGGTGTGACCCGGCAGGTCGTTTTGTAGTCGGGACGATGCACCCGGACCCAGCGACCAGGCGGTCGCAGGGGTATCTGTATTCGATCGATGGAGATGGCAAGGTAGACACGCTCGAGGATGGTGTCGGTATACCAAACAACACGGTGTTCGACCCCGAGCGCGGTCGGATGTACTGGGCAGATACGCCGACGGGCACGATCTGGCAGTGGGACTATGACTCCGAGACTGGACGCCGGTCAAATAGGTCGGTGTTCTTCGACTACTCGGCCCATTCCGACATCTCCGGGCTTCCCGATGGGGCATGTCTCGACGCAGACGGCTGTGTGTGGTCGGCTTCTGTAACCGGGTGGGCGCTCACTCGATTTACGCCCGATGGCACCGTCGACCATCGGATCGAGCTTCCTGTCTCCATGCCAACAATGCCAGCATTTGGAGGATCAGATATGTCGACGATCTTTGTGACAAGCCTGCAGGGAGGCCCGACCGATGCGTCTCGAAGCCGTGGAGTCCCGGCCGGTTCTCTGCTCGCGATCGATGTCGAGACCAGCGGTGTCCTCGATACGCCATTTGCGAAATAGCTTCATTCTGAAGCTGAACGTTCCCCACGACGGGGCGGGTTCTAGCTGATCTTCATCCCGGTTAGCTCCGGGTCTGGTGGAAACTCATCCGAGGCGATTTTTTCGAGCGTGTCGACGAGAATCTGACTGATCACAATGTTGCGGTACCACTTGCGGTTTGCTGGCACGATGTACCACGGCGCATCGGGCGTCGATGTCTCCGTCAACATATCCCCGAACGCCTCTTGGTAGTCGTCCCAGAGCTTTCGTTCCTCGAGATCACCCATCTCGAACTTCCAGTGTTTTGCAGGGTTGTCGATCCGAGCTTGAAGACGTTCGCGCTGTTCTTCCTTCGAGATGTGCAGGTAGATCTTGACGATCGTCGTTCCTTCATCGGCGAGAAGCTGTTCAAAGTTCCGGATGTGCTCGTAGCGCTTGCGCCACACCTGTTCTTCGACCAGTTCCCGGACCCGAACCACAAGAACATCTTCGTAGTGGCTGCGGTTGAACACCGTGATGTTGCCTTTGGCGGGGGAGTGCTTGTGAATCCGCCATAGGTAGTCGTGAGCGAGTTCTTCTGAGGTTGGCTTCTTAAAGGACGCGACATCCACGCCTTGGGGGTTCGTTCGATCAAAGACGGCTCGGATCGTTCCGTCCTTGCCTCCGGTATCGGTAGCTTGAAGTACGAACAGGAGGCGCTCTTGTCCGTGGGCGTACAGATTTTCCTGCAGCTCTTCCACCCGACTGTTCAACGCTTTCATGATCGGCTTCGCTGAGGCCTTGTCGTATCCGCCGTTCGCGTTCGGGTCGACCGAGGAGATTCCACCGAACGTGTCTGGGACAACTCGGTACTGATCGACGGGAACGCGTTCAATCTTCGTTTCAGTCATGTCCTGAGGCTAAGGCACCTCGAACCGGCATGCGAACCGAGTCTGAACACTCATTTCTCAGGGTCGCGTCAGGGTGATTTCAGGGATATCCCCAATGGTCAACACCGGCGTCGATCTCCACAATCGAGCGATGACCCGACACCAAATCATCCCTCGCTGCTTCGTTGTTGGCCTGATAGCGATCTCTCTACATGGATCTCGGCAGTCCGCTCATCGTTCCGCTGCTGTTCCTACTCGTCGTGCCATTCGAGAAGCTGTTTCCTCGACACGAACAGAAGCTTCGTCGCCCGCTCATCGGCCTCGACCTTGCGTATGCGCTCAGCTAACCGATACTCGCAGCCGCCACGCTGGCTGCTGGTTTTGTGGTGGCAATCGTGAGTCTGTTCTGGCTGCCGGGAATGCTCGTGGCGCCGCTGGTCTCCCCGCTTGGTTTGACAGCGCAGCTCATCTTCGGGTTCTTTGTAATGGACGCTCTGATCTATTGGGTTCACCGGTGGAGTCACGAGGTTCCGTTCTTGTGGCGGTTCCATTCGGTGCATCATTCGATCGAGACGATGGACTGGATCTCGGCGTTTCGTAACCACCCGATCGACGGGCTGATCATTGCCCCACCGGTCGCGTTTACGTTGGCCGCTGGATTCACCTTGGAAACAACCAGCATCCTGACGGTCCTGCAGATCGCCACCGGCATTTTTCTTCATGCAAACGTCCGGTGGCGTTGGAAGCCCCTCCAGCGGATCATCATCACCCCGGACTTTCACCATTGGCACCATGCGAACGAACAAGATGCCATCAATTCGAACTACTCGGTCTTCCTGCCGCTTTGGGACATTGCGTTT
>CAYVHV010000034.1:3802-38787 GCA_964451305.1 uncultured Acidimicrobiales bacterium
AGATGCCATCAATTCGAACTACTCGGTCTTCCTGCCGCTTTGGGACATTGCGTTTGGCACGTGGTTTATGCCGCCGGATCGTCGCCCAGCGATCTACGGCGTCGATGAGCACGTTCCATCAACCATGGCGGCGCAAATGGTGTACCCATTCCGCGGCCTCAAGAATCCAACGTGGATGCTTCGTCACCCAATTCGCGGCGCCCGCTACACCCTTGCAGGGCTTCAACGGGGAATCGGCCAGATCGTCGCTTCGCTTCGGCGGCCACGACGACCATTTCACACACCGTCAGCGCCGCCACTGCCTCCGACGTTCATTCCGCCGCCGCCTCCACGGTGGGCAACACCAACGTCGTTGCGGCACGGGTCGCATGAACAAGTGACCATCGGGTAAGTTAACCCGTATGCAGTTCGCCTTCACCGAAGAACAAGACCAACTCCGCTCATTCGTCCGTCAGTTCTTGGAAGAGAAGTCCGACGAGGCGGCTGTTCGAGAGCTGATGGAAACCAATGCAGGATATGACGAAGCTGTCTGGGCGCAGATGGCAGAGCAACTCGGCCTCCAGAGCTTGGTCATTCCCGAGGAGTTCGGTGGGCAAGGCTTCAGCTGGGTCGAACTCATCGTCGTCCTCGAAGAGATGGGTCGAGCACTGCTCTGCGCACCGTTCTTCTCGAGCGTGGTTCTCTCAACCTCGGCGCTCTTGCTATCGGGAGACGAAACAGCTCAGGGCACGTACCTTCCCGCAATCGCGAGTGGTGAACTCATTGCCACCGTTGCCTTGACCGAAGAGAACGGGCGCTGGGACGAATCGGGAGTCACCGCAACCGCTGTCAATGATGGTGGATGGTCGATCAACGGATCGAAACACTACGTCCTCGACGGTCACACCGCCGGGTTGATCATCGTCGCTGCTCGAACGAACAACGGAGTTTCACTCTTTGCTGTCGACGGTGACGCTGCGGGCCTCGAACGCACTGCGCTGGCCACGATGGACCAGACCCGCAAGCAAGCCAAGCTCACCTTTGTCGATACCCCAGCAACGCTCATCGGAGCAGACGGTGAAGCATGGCCCGTGATCGAACGAGTCCTCGACCGCGCCGCGGTTGGTCTCGCTGCCGAACAGGTCGGAGGCGCGCAAAAGGTCCTCGATATGTCGGTCGAGTACGCAAAGGACCGCGTGCAGTTCGGACGGCCGATCGGCTCCTTCCAAGCCATTAAGCACAAGTGCGCCGACATGCTGCTCGAGGTCGAGTCGGCAAAGTCCGCTGCGTACTACGCCGCGTGGTGTGCTTCGGAAGACAACGACGAGTTGCCAGCAATGGCGAGCCTCGCTAAGAGCTACTGCTCCGAGGCGTACTTCCATGCAACCGCCGAGAACATTCAGATCCATGGCGGTATTGGTTTCACCTGGGAGCATCCAGCGCACCTCTACTTCAAACGAGCCAAGAGCAGCGAACTTCTCTTCGGTGATCCGACATATCACCGCGAACTCCTCGCAACGCGCATTGGCCTGTAATTGCGGCGCCCTGGCGGATCGGGGCTCGCACGAAGAGAGCCCAGGGGCAAACCGGTAGAATCACAGCGTGATTTGGCTTGCAGCTGTCGGTGGGCTTGTACTCGTGGTGGTCATCGCTGTAGTTGCGGTGTCGCGAGTTTCGGTCGAGCTCGAGGGAACCATGGCGCCAGCACTGCTCGAAATGGAAGATGCTGTCGAGGTCGTTTCGGCATCAGTTCCCTTCGAAGTTTCGGCGATCGTCAGCCACGAAGACGTCGAACAGGTCATCAGCTGGGTGCTGGAATGGTTCGATGAACTCGGGATGGTCAGCGACTTCGGTGAGGAGATGGGTGGTGACTGGGTGCGCGCCGATCGAGCCGTTGCCGACGAGATCGGCGCTGTCGATTTTGCAGTCGCTCGCGGCATCGAAGATGAGAGCAACATTGACTCGTTGCACGTCACGGTCATCGTCGATGCCTTCGTCTCGTACCTCCGAGACATCGGAGCGGTCGGAGATGAGGTACGCTAGGGCTACCAAGAGAAAGGGGGTGGTCCAGATTAATACACAGAATTTTGGAACCTTGGAGGTGTCTGACCGTTAGGTCGGCCCCGCTGGACCACTAGGCGAGACGTTGACTCGCTGGCTGCCCTGCAGACAGTGTCAGACACCGCCGAACGTGAACCGTCGGACGTTGTTCCACCCGACGCCATCAGCTCGTGCGCTACGCACCAGCGACCGGCAAAGGTTGTTTCGGTATTCCAGCGAATTCGGATGAGGACCCGATCAGCACGGCAAACGCCATGTTGGTCGGGTCTTCTTCGCGTTTTGGCTCAGCGATTACTACACTCACGTGATGGACCGTCCAAAGGCCTATGCCGAACATCGTTTCATTGGTGACAAGCGCACACAGCTCGTCTACGACCTCGACGCGGAGTATCCCGAAGAGGTCATCGCTGAACTGGTCGAGAGTGAACAGGTCGGGACGTTTGGTCCCGACACGCTCCCGGAGGCCCGCAACCGCGGCTATCGCCTCGCCAAGGCATAACAACGGTGGACGTACGGCTCGAAGGCGGCGCTGGAACACTCGAAGCGTGGCTTGCGATGCCACCCTCTCCCGGGCATAGCGGCCGCCCTGGAATGATCATCGTTCCAGGCTTTCCTGCGGCACCTGGCGGTGGGCCAAATTCGTTCCGAACCTTTCCAGGGCTTGCAGATCGCGTGGCAGAGGACGCTCGCATGGTTGCGCTGACGTTCGCATTTCGAGGTATCTCGCAAAGCGCAGGCGACTTTTCCCTCGCTGGTTGGCGCGACGATCTTCGGGTCGCAATCTCGTATTTGCGGACGGTCGACGGCATTGATGGAGCGATCTGGATGATGGGTTTTGGAACCGGTGGTGCGCTGGCTATTGCCGCCGCAGCAGATGAGCCAGATGTCGCCGGCATCGTCTCCATGGCTGCTCCAGCAGATTTTCAGGACTGGGCGTCTCGCCCACGCGAGTTATTGAGCCACGCCCGGAGATGTGGCGCCATCAGCGATCCGAGTTTCCCGAAAGATATGTCGCAATGGTCGGGCGAACTTAGCGAGATCTCGGCGGTGCAGAGCGCGGCCAAACTCGACCCTGAAACGGTTCGGCTGATGGTGCTTCACGGAAGCAACGACAACGCTGTCCCTCCGCTCGATGCCCGTGCGATCGCCGACGCCCATGGTGCGGCCGAACTTCGTCTGATCGAGGGAGCGCGGCATCATTTGCGCCACGACCCGCGATCTATGGCGACCGCGATCGGGTTTTTGAACCGACGTGGTCGAGCGCCCAAGTCGAGCACTCTTGCCAGCTAGAGCTGGCGAGCCTCTCGTTCGTTAGCGGCGACGGCTGCTGTTGGACGAGCCGTAGCCGTAGCCGTAGCCGTAGCCGGTCTGGTTATCATCGGCGCCATTCAACACGCCACCGAGTGGTCGGGTCTGCGCACGAGCCAGCATCTCCACAGCTTCTTCGACTTCGGAAGCGTTTGTTTGTCCGCGCATTGTTACGAGCAACGTCGCATCGGCGAAACGGGCGAGGGGTAGCGTGTCGGTGACTGGTCGAAGCGGTGGCGAATCGATGATCACCAGGTCATAGGCATAGGAGAGCTTCTCAATGAACTCTTCTGATGGGACCGACCGAAGCAGTTCTGCTGGCGGCAGCGAACTATTACCTGCGGGGATAACCGAAAGAAGCCCTTCACCGGAGGCTTGTTCTGTGACGATCTCCGCTTGGCCGACGTTCGAGAGTTGATCGGCGAGGCCGTTCTCATTTGGAAGGCCGAACATCTGATGCTGAGTGGGGTTGTGCATGTCGGCGTCCACGACGATGACACTTGAACCGGCTCGTGCAAATGCAATCGCGAGATGTGATGCGACAGTAGATTTTCCTTCGGCAGCATTGGGGCTCGTAACGAGGATCGAGCGAATCTCGCTACCCGCAGCCTGACCGAGTTCAATCGATGAATGCAACGATCGGTAGGCCTCAGTGAAGCCACCCGTGCGGCTCGTGATGAGCCGGCGCTCTCGCTGTTTTGTTCCAAAGCGTGAACGGACAGGCGATGGAATGATTCCGAGGATCGGTTGACCGTCCATCGCCTTTTCCAAGCTGCGCTTGGTCAAGATTGTGTTGTCGAGGCTCTCTCGCACAAGTGCGACGCCCATACCAAGAACGAGTCCGGCGATCAGCGCAAGTCCAATGTTGCGCACCCACGATGGCGAAAAGGCTCCAGCGGGAGGCTCTGCAGCGTTGAGTATCGAGACCGATGTACTGGAGTTGAGCTGGCCGACGACATCGATCTGTGAGAGCTGGCTGCGCAACCCAGCTTCTTCTGCATCGAGGGCAACGATCTGGTTGTCAATGCTCGAGGCATCTGCTCCCGCTGTACGGCTCGCTTCAAGATCGGCGCGCTGATCAGCGATCACGATCAGGCGTTCAGAGATGACATCGGAGGCATCGGTGAAGCGTTCGGTGGCCGAGTCGGAGCGCTCGGTCACATACGCATCTGCGAAGACGTTCGCGATGTTCGCTGCGGTATCGGGGTTGGCGTTGACCACCGTAAACGTGAGTGTGTCCGAATCATTGGATGCCGCGATGGCCGCAGAGATTTCTTCGCCGAACGCGACAGCGGCGGCGTCAGCAACACGGTCGCTATTTGCGAACTCGACCTCGTTCTGGAGATTTCGAGAACGAACGCTCGTCGATGTATTCGAGTTGTCTTCGAGCGTGTCTGTGCTGCCGACCTCCACGCGAACCCGCGCCGAAGCTCGGAACTGAGGAGTCTGGAGGGCTGAGAGGAGAATTGCGAGAGCCAACGTTGCAAGCACCAACGCAATGATGGTGGTCTTGCGTCGGTTGACGATGTCGAGGTAATCGGCGAGTTGGAGCTCACCTACAGAGGAATCAGCCATAGACGTATTCCGCTCCTTAGGTAGTTGCCATTCCCGACTGTACTTGGTTCACAGAAGGGATCTTGAGTCACTAAGCCCAATTGGGAGGGGCGGTGTGACAGGGGTAACCCGCCATTGGGAATGCGCTATCGACGCTGCGCGACGACAGCCTTTGCCAGCTGGACGACGTACTGGGTGTTCGTGACGGCATATCGCTTGAAGAGCCTTTTAGGCTCAAGACCCATACGCCATAGCCATTCGAGACCTACACGTTGCATGACCGCTGGGGGTTTCTTCAAGAGCCCGGCGTGATAGTCGAAGGCTGCGCCGACGGCCATCATGGCGGCGTTTACCTTGCCGCGGTGCGCTCCGACCCATTTCTCTTGGCGGGGACATCCTCGTCCGACGAGGACAACCCCAGCGCCCGATGCATTGATGCGGGCAATGTCAGCAGCGTCTTCTTCGGGCGTTGCGTCTCGGAAACGGTCCGGTTGCACATCCGAGATGATCGCGTGGGGCCATTTCTTGAGGATCGCTGCCACGAACTTTTCGCACGTTTCAGGGGTAGATCCGAAGAGATAGATCCCAACTCCGGCGTCAGCCGCTGCGCCGACGACCTTCCAGGTGAGATCGGGGCCGTAGACCCGATCGTTAAGTCCAGCTTCGTGGAGGATGTTCATGGCCCAACGCACGGGCTGGCCGTCGGGTGTTACAAGGTCAAGCCCATTCACGACCTCGCGAAAGTCATCATCGTGGACGGCCTCCATCAAGCCGTGCGTGGCTAACGCACTCATTGCGAAGGACCGTCGTTCCCGTCCTGCCTCGATGATCTGGTCGATCGAGTCTTCGTAGTTCGTGACAGACATCTGAATGCCGAAGACATCAACTCGGCTCCGACTGTCGATTGCGATCGTCATCTACTCGCCAGATCCTTCAGCGAGCCACCGCTCTGCCATCTTGTCGTGGATCTCGGACATGATTGCCGGCATGTCGTAGGTGAACTTCCAGTCGGGGTAGTGATCTTGGAAACGGCGGATATCGCTGACGTACCACATGTGATCACCGATACGGTTCTCATCGGAATAGGTCCAATCGAGCTTCTTGCCAGCGAGTTCTTCGGACATCGCAATGGCCTCGAGCATCGAGCAATTGATATCGCGGCCGCCTCCGATGTTGTAGACCTCGGCAACTCGCGGTGCACGGTAGAAATGATCGAACGCTGAGATGAGATCCGAAGCGTGGATGTTGTCTCGAACCTGCTTGGCCTTGTATCCGTAGATTGTGTACGGACGGCCAATCACCGTGCACTTGACGAGGTACGCCAGGAAGCCGTGAAGTTCGGCGCCGCTGTGATCGGGTCCAGTGAGACACCCACCGCGAAATGCTGCGGTCTTCATGTCGAAGTAGCGGCCGTACTCCTGGACGAGAGCGTCTGCGGCGAGCTTCGATGCGCCAAAGAGGCTGTGGGTGCTTTGATCGACACTCATCTGTTCGGGAATGCCGTGTTCTGCCCAAGGATGTTCTGGGTCGAGCTCCCAGCGTGTTTCGAGCTCGATCAGCGGAAGATGGTTTGGCGTGTCTCCGTACACCTTGTTGGTCGAGGTGAAGATGAACGGCGCGTCCGGGCAGTGCTGACGGGTTGCCTCGAGCAGGTTGAGGGTGCCGTTTGCATTGACACTGAAGTCGGTGTGCGGATCGCGCGCTGCCCAGTCGTGGGACGGCTGTGCTGCGGTGTGAACGATGAGCGAAATGTCTGTGCTGTACTCGGCAAAGAGCCGGTTGATGGCGTCGTTATCGCGAATATCGATTGCGACGTGGCGATAGTTGTCGAGTCGGGACGTGAGGTCGTCGACAACCCACGTGGTCGATGCCTCCTCGCCAAAGAACTGCTCGCGCATGTTGTTATCGATGCCGACGATGACGTCGGCCTCGCTCGCAAAGTGCGTCACGGCCTGGGAGCCAATGAGCCCGCCCGAGCCGGTCACCAGAATTACTGACATGGGATATGTATGTCCTTCGATTGGAGAGGAGGTGCAGTGCAATAGTGTCGACCAAACGCCGATCGAGACCACCGAACAGTACAGGGTAGCGCTAACGCTCCCGGAGTAATAATTCGTAGAGCTCGCCGTGTTCGCAAGCGACGGCGTCGACGGTGTATCTATCGAGCGTCGGGGTGGGGCGTGGAGCGTTCAGCCAGGCATCGAGCGCGTCGATGTCGAGTGATTGCTCATCTTCGGGGACTTCGAAAACCCAATCTGAACCGACTTCTTCAGCCAAGAGTTTGGCCTGGGCTCCGGTGGTCAAGATGACCGGTCGCTCGCGAGCGAGCGCAAAGAACGGGGCGCCCGAGTTGAACGGCGTTCGCTGGAGGGACACGACGGCGCTCGTGCGAGCGATAAGTGGCACGATGTCTTCATCACTGATGTAGCCAGGGGAGACGGTGAGCCAGTCGTGTTGAGTAGCGCGCTGGTGGAGCGCCTCGACGAGTGCGCCGTCTCCCACGCTCCCGACAATTTCCACTGGGCGGGTACTGCCGAGTGCAATGAGTGCATCCACGAACTCGAGGATCCGGTGGTATGGGTGGATGCGCCCAAGAATCAGCAGCGATTCTCTGTCGCTCGCTGCCGACTCGTCTTCGGCCGGTGCTTCGGGGACGATTGGTTGGCGGCTTGTGACCACTCGCAGCTCGGGGTGGATCTGACCGAGACGACGAAGCTCGCGCTCGTGGTCGGGAACAAGAACGATCATTATTTCGGCGAGTCGGAGTATTTGGGCGCGGAACCACTCGTCGAAAGGATCACTCTCGCCATGCGGCGCAACGTTGTGAGCGGTAACCACGACGTGATGGCGGCGCAGCTTGATCGCCGCAAGCAAACCAACCGCACGCACGTGTTTTGCCACTGTCTTTGCGGGAGTCGTGCTGCGGCTCACATGCTCAGGCCACTGAATATGGACGATCTGACCCGTTGTTGAGGCGAGATCACGAAGGGAGAGTTTGTCGACCGTCCAACCCGCCTCGCGTAGGCCTCGCTCGATGTCGGAGATGTAGGGGCTACGGGTTTGGTCCGGGGTGACCGACCAGATCACTCTCCGACCAGCATGCCCGGGAGTGGTTTGAATCTCCTGCATGATCACGACGGTACTCTCCGTCCCGCTCAGATCCCAAAAGGAACAAATCTGTTTCAGTCCACCACATTCTGTTACGAGACCGTAATGTAAGCGACGATGCTGTTACATCACGCAAACTCAGACAAACACGCGAAAATTCACCAAGAAACATGTCCCCGACATGACATTTTAGTTACGACGAGTGATAAGTTGCTGTCGTGGGTATAACACACGGGCGGAAACAGGTCGGCTTGTCGATCTTTGTAGTCCTCGCAGTGGCGGCAACCACTGCGGGTGGAGTTAGCGTTGCATTTGGCGACGGTGACGAAACTGTGCTGTCTTCAGCCGGTCGAACTGTGGGCGAAGCCCCGTCGGCGCGCAGCGTTGGAGAGGGCACACTCGCCTCGGAGATCGACCAAGCGCTCGCTGCCGAAGGCGTGTCAATTTCGGGCGCTGCAGTGCGGGCTGAACCCGTTGATGGCTCGAGCGCACGAGCAGTAGGCGAGGTCGAGCCCATTACCGACTCGAGGGTCTCGGAATTCGCAGCGCCAACTCCCGATGCAACGGAAGAGGCAGTGGAGAGTTCACCGGTTGCCCGGGTAGCCCAATCACCTGCTGTCGGAAGCAGCGAATCGCAGAACGGTCGGACAGATTCCACTGCGAGTGCGCCTCGAGAGGCCCGAGATCTGCCCCCCGCAACGGTTGCTGGTTCGCCATCTGAGTCGTCGCCGCCATCGACGAACCGCGCTCCAACCACATCGGATCCGCGAACGCCGACCACATCGGATCCGCGAATTACGACCACCACGACAACTCAAGCTCCGTTTGATCGGACCGCTCCGGTCACAGACGATCCAACTCGCTTGCAAGAACGTCCAACGACAACATCAACGACCTCTTCGACGACAACGTCCACCACAACGACGTCCACGACAACGACGTCTACGACAACAACAGCGGCACCGACGACAACAACCGCGGCGCCATCGTCTGGGCCAGGCTGTTCGAGCGGTTGCCAGACCGTGGGCTTCCAAGACTTGTCGAACCGGAGCAACGTCACGCTCGAGAACGTGATCATCTCGAATCCAGGCGGCCGCTGCATCGATTTGATTGGTGCATCGAATATCACCCTGCGCAACGTGACGATCGAGAATTGCGGCACGAGTTCGGCGGTGACCTCGCCGAGCTATGCGAACGGTCTCATTCGCATAGAGAACGCCAACAACATCACGATTGAAGATTCAGTACTTCGAAACTTCTCAAATGAGCGCTTTGGTGCAAGCCGCAACAATGCCATCCAAATTACGTCGAGCTCAAACATCAGGATCCATAACAACAGCATCCGCGACGTCCACAGCAACATCGACGACAACAGCGACGATCGTGGCAACCGAGCAATCGTGATCGAGGGCGCTTCCTCGAACATTTCCATCGATCGAAACAGCCTCTACAACGCTGGACGTAACGGTGTTCAGATCAGCGGAGTTCGCGGAGGTGCGGGCATTTCGGTCACCAACAACACCATCGAAGGTCGGGGTCGTTGGAACTCCGACTACGAGGACATGATCAACCTCTTCAGCTCATCGGGTACATCGAGCAGCCCGATCCGGATCAGTGGTAACACCTTCCGCAACGGCGGTCCGAGCGACTCAGGAACTGGCATCATCCTTGGTGATGGCAACGAACGGCGTGGCCCCACCCAATACATCGTTGTGGAAAACAACCGGTTTATCGATCCAGGCCACGTTGGAATCAACCTGGCCGGCGGCGACCACATAACGATCCGAAACAACACGATCGTTGGAACTGGCAATGTCCCGCACGCTACGACGGTCGGAATGACGATCAACCACTTCGGCTACACCGCTGAGTGCCGAGATCATGTCATCACCGGAAACAGGGTGTACATGGAAAACCAGCACCTGCCCGACGGTGTCAACCACTTGTGGAACCCCGGTACCTGTACACAAAACGTGCAGATCTCAGGCAACAACTTCGGCGATAGCAGCCTCCGCTAGCTCCTTTGGCGCTGCCCGAGCATCTCGCGGGTCCTTACACTGCGACTCGTTCTGCCTTCGCGAGACGAAGCACAGCAACCCAAAGGCCGCCTGCGAGTAGGAACTCAGCAACGAAGGTCGTCACCGCAGCTGCTTGCCAGCCGAACTGCGGAATGAAGATCACGTTCCCAATGACGTTCACGATTGCGGTTCCAAAGATGATCCACGAACGAATGCCGTGATGATCTGAGCCCGTGAGGACGTTGCCGGGAAAGTACTGCAAGCCTTTCACGAAGGGGATAAAGGACATCCAGCGGATAACCGTGACCGCTTCGCCCAGTTCAGGGTTCCGGATCACGATCGTGGCAAGAGGCGCGGCGATGAACAGCCCAATTCCTGCAACGAGTCCGTACCCAGCCCCAACCGTCGTGAGCCTGCGGGCAAAGGCCATTGCCTCGTTGACCGTCGAATTGCCACGTCGAAAGAACTCGGCGTAGGACGCCCGTACGAGGGCCACGAGTGGGATCGTCGCCATATCGGCGATTCGATACCCGGGGGAGTAGACGGCGTTGTCGAGTTGGAATTCTTCGGAGGTGCCAAGGACAAACTTGTCGATGTCAGTTTGGCCGCTCGATGACGTTTGAACGAAGACGAAACCCATTCCGTTCTTGAGGTCTTCTCGAGTGGGCGAGGCGAGTCCGAATGCTCCGCCAAAGGCTCGCGCCACTTGAACCGCGCTCACGAGGCCCCAACCAACCATGCCCGCGAGCAAGAAGATCGACCATCGACGGAGGTCATCAAAGCCAAGGAGAAAGAACGTCCCGAGGAGTACGAGGCGCATCACGCCACCGGCAATGTTGATGCGCAACCCAATGTCGGACCGATGATGGGCTTCGGTCATCATCGTCGAGGCCTGCGCCGTGTTGAATCCAATGAGTTGGGCAACACCGAACAGAGCGACGGTCAATGGCGACGTTCCGTCGAAGAAGATGATGGCGATCAGAACAGCGACGAGCGTGCCGATAGCGCCGCCGATCGACGTTGCGGAGGTGACCTTCTTCCACGTGTGCGCAAACGGTAGGTCGAGCGCAACGGCCCGAACCCCAACGTGGTTCATTCCCCACTGCGCTGCGGGCGCCAAGAGTGTGGTCAACGCAAGGATTCGAACGTAGTCAGCAAATACCGCTTCGTCGAAGATGGCCAGAAGCACAAAGATCGTGGCCGCCCGTGTAATTTGCACCAGCAGTTCGGCGACCAGCACAAAGGCGGTGTTCTGGGCGAGGCCTTTATCTGATCGATCGACGGTCATTATCGGGGAGGAGCATCCAATGCTGCGGCGACACCGTCGGCGAATCGGGCGGCCATCGTGGGGGAATCCTCAAGGGTAGCCGACTGGAGCGTTGTGATCCGGTCTGGAGCCATTCCGCAGGCGGCAGCAGCATTTGCCATTCCGGCGGTACACGCGAACAACCAATGTGCTTTTGCAGTTAGGCGCCGCAAGTACGCTCGTGGCAGCTGTTCATCACCAACAGATGAACTCTGTGCTTGATCGCCCCAGAAGCAGTGCCGCGTCCGGAGAGTGGATTGGCCAAGGGCGAGCACTGTATTGAAGAGCTGGCGAGACCCGTACTCGGTGATGATGAGTTCCGATGTCGTGGCGATATCGAAGCCTGGCTGCCATACCAGTGTCCGTTTGACGAGATCGAACGTCCGAGGTGAGCGGTGCTCGGCCCAAGGAAGTCGAGCCGGAGCCCCCGTGTCGTCGTTACCGGTACAGGCGACGACCAAACGGAGTTCGATTCCTCGGCTTCGAAGTTCGTCACGAAGGAGTTCGAAGAAACCGAATTGCTCGGGCGTGGTTTCACAGAGCAGGAGGGAGACGACCGGTTCGGCATTTGACTCTCGAGTGACCTGCGAACGAAGGCGCCCGAGAAATGTGCTCGGTGACACGACCGCAGAGGCTGCGATCTTCGACATCCCGTGGACGCGTTGTCCCGAAGATACCGCTGCGCCACCTTGCCGGAAAAGGGTCGCGCTCATCGTGTGTCGTCCTTCAGAGGCGCGTGTCTGTGGCGAGGTACCTTTTTCGCTCGTCACGAAATTCGCCCACGCTGGTTGAGGGGTTCCGTTACGTACTGCTGCGATACATGCTTCGGTATACCGCAAACGTGCTGCATGAGATCCAGCAGAACTCGACGTGACCGAGCCATCGTGGATCCGGTGAGCGAACGAACGGCGAGGGTCGGCAATCACCGGGTGGTCTTGGGCCAAGATCGTAAACGTCGCGAGGTCCATCGCCGAGCCAAACCGTTCTTCAAAGCCGCCCACCGAACGGAGGAGCTCCGTGCGGTAGATCGCCGAAGGAAACACGAGTTCGATGAGATCTCCAGCGTCTCGCTGAGCCTCCCATTCTTCGAGACTCGAGGGCCCGTAGTCTTTGTTCGTCGAGAATCGGGGCTCGTCGTGGGTACCGCTGACGCGGCGACAGTAGCTTCCGATGACCGCCGGCGTTGGAGTTGTCGTCCAAAACAAGTCGAGGAGTTGCTCGACGCGTGGTTCGAGCGCAAGGTCGTCGTCACCCATAAACGTAATGAACCGGGTCGTGGCAGCGTCGAGTG
This sequence comes from uncultured Acidimicrobiales bacterium, assembly GCA_964451305.1. Lineage (GTDB taxonomy): Bacteria > Actinomycetota > Acidimicrobiia > Acidimicrobiales > SHLQ01 > SHLQ01. Next base: position 16,428 of record CAYVHV010000034.1, read on the forward strand.
CGGTGTTGTGGCTCCCAGCGATTGTCAGGCGCTCATCGAGCACGGTGATTTCAGAAGGGCCATCCCACCGGTCGGTGAAGTCTGTGAGGCGGTGTCGAAGGTCGAGGTCGGTCGGTCCGTTTAAGACGAGATGCAGCCGCACACCCGATGGAGTCGTCTCGATGAGACTCTGAATCGCCGCCTGAAGATACCCGTCGCGCCCGATGGTACAGATTGCGATCGTGAGGTCGCGCGGGGTCGGCCGATTCGTCAACTCAAAATCCACAGAATCTGTCATATGGCCGCCCACACGTGAATAGCTACGAGGCGCCAAAGTCAGAGGTCTGCCTCTTCACCCATTATGGCCCAGATAGCCCGACCGCAAGATGTTGGAGCGACTAGAGCAAGATGGAGAGTCTTTCCCTACAGCAGAGCTTGCACGACGCCATCTGCGAACCGGCGAGCCATATCCTCGACGGAAAGCTCTCGCCCGGAGTGCTCAGCAGCTTCTTGCATCCTTGCCAGTCGCTCTCGGTCCGCCAACAGCTCGGCGGCAACTTGTGCGTATTCGAACGGTGTTGAATCACCTGGGGTCATCAAACCATTGACGCCATCGTCGAGATACTCGATCTCGGGACTGTGGTAGTCGACCGCGGTAGTGACCGTCGGTATGCCAAGTGCGAACGCATCGACGATGTTCAATCCAACGAGGCCGGGCATCAGCTGAATCGAGGCGACGCTTGCGAGCGCGACTCGTTCGTCGCCGTAACACGAACCGAGATGATGGAACCAGGAGTAGCGCTTCGCGGCTTCGCTCATGAGATGGCCAGAGCTACCGTCACCGATCACGATCATTTCGAAATCTGGGATGATCCCTCGGAGATGTTCGGCAGCTTCGATCACGAACTCTGGGCGCTTATGCCCGTACACCCCGCCGAGGTAGAGGGCTGCAGGTCCTTCGCCCATCTGTAGCTCACTGCGAATCTGTTGTTCGATGTCGTCGGGAAGCGTCATCTTGATTTCGCGGATCCTGGTCGTGTCGGTCGAGTTCATCACCGTGCTGATGTGATGAGGGTCCATCCCAAACTCCATGGCAGCTGCTGCTGACAAGTCGTTGTATGCAAAGAACCAATGCGCTCGCTCGGTCATCTTCTTCTTCAGGCCCTCTCCCGCAGAGCCTTCGATACTCGCTTGGAAGTTCTGACCGTGTCCCCAGAACGCATGGCGTGTCCCGAAAAAGCGCTGACCGATCGAAAGCACGACGTTGAAGAGCTGCTTGGTTGCCTGTTCAGTGATGATGAGATCCGAGTCGCGGGCGAGATCTAGCCCAGGTTGCCAGAGCAGGGTGTGGCCGAGCACTTCGATCGACTTGAAGTCACGGGTCTCGGCCCATGCAAGGTGGGCAGTGTCACCCTTCGCTTCATCCTCCGGGAGGCCTCCACCAACGACGAGTCGTAGGTGAATTCCCTTCTGCGAGAGAATTCGCTCGAGTTCATGGAAGAACTGCACGCGGTATTGATGGCAGTTCTTAAAGAGGATCGTCACGACTGGCTCGTGGACCGTCTCCTGTTTGGCAAACACTCGGGCACCCTTCGTCGCCAATGACGACCACTAATGGCGATGAATACGGGGTGCTACTCCCAACATCGCTGATTGTTTCCCGCGGTACGGCAACGTAATCGCAATGGTGAAGTTCATCCAAAAGCACTTTTGGATTTCTGAACTCTCACACTCAGGGTGAGATCTAGGTCTACTCTATCGCACCGTATGTGACGGTTCCGGTGGTGCTTCGGGTGCTGCCCAAAAAGTCATCGACCACTCCAAGAGACCGGGCAGAACCCACATCGCCACCCACAGAGGGAGCAACTCGGTAGTCACCTTGCTCAGGTGCGACAAAGGTTGACGCCGATGCCTGAAGGTTGTCCTCGCCCGATACGCCGAGGTTGTTCTCGGCAATCATCTGCATGCCCAAGCCCTCGTCGACGATGGCGCCGATGCTGCCGGTGTTCAGAAACGTGTTGTGCAGAATCGTTGCGAGTCCGTTCGGGGCTCGAAGGTAGATGCCGCGGTGCTGGCAGTTGTGCAGCACGTTGTTAACGATGCGAACCGTTGTTTGTGCCACGATGCAGTTGCCGTCCCGGAATTCAGAGGATCGTGTGACGTCACGCACGACGTTTCGCTCGATCGTGATATTTGGGTCGCTGCTGTCTTCGTTGTTCAGGTGGATAACGATTGCGCCTGAAGTGTTGGTCACGATGTTTGTGATCGTGTTGTCAACGATCGAGATGTTCGTCGCTGGGCGTTTGATGTCTATTGCTTCGTCGGTAGTTCCATCGATGATGTTGTTCGAGATGACGACGTTGGTCACGAGGTCGACGCCGCCGGGAGTTCCTGTTCCGATGTAGATGCCCTCGCCGTTCGGCACCCCGTTTTGCGTACGACGCCCAGTATCGGAAATCCGATTGCCATCGATCACGACGTTCGACGAGCCGTCCTTGATGCGGACAGCTTCTTGGCCAATGTCGAAGACGTCGTTGTTGCGAATGGAGACGCCCGTTGAGTTCTGTACGTAGATTCCCCAGAGGGCACCGCTCACCGACATTCCGCTGATCTCGATATTGCTCGAATCCTGTACGAGGATCCCGGCGTCAGCGTCATAGCTGAAGCCACGGAACTCGACGCCGGGGCCCCCGACGAAGCGGATTGGTTGATCCGGGAGTCCCGCGATGTTCGTAAGGGTCAGCGGAGCATAGACGCCTGGTTCAAACTCGATCGTTCCACCGGGCTGCAGTCGAGTGAGCGCTTGTTCAACCGAAGCGACCGGCGCGCCAGGACCGCCAGCGTTCGCGTCATCCCCGCTCGCACTAATCGAAACCGTTGCCAACAGGGGAGGCTCGGTCGTTGTTGTTGGTTCGGTCGTTGTTGTGCTCGTCGAGCTGGAAGGTGATGCAGGATCTGCCTCGGTGGTCGTCGTGCCCCCACCGTCATCAGCCTCGAGGCTCGGCGACGTGCTTGGTTGGGTAATCGAATCAGGAGCATCAGGTGATGCAACTTCACTCGAGCTGCAGGCCGTGGCGAGGACGGCCAGGGCTGTGAACAGCGCGACGAATCGCAACGAGCGCCGAAATCGATGTGCACGATCGGTGGTTCGAAGATGTAGAAAAGTCACGCCGTCGCGAACTTACCGCGATTACTACCGATTGTGCTGTCGGGACGTCTGCGGATGACCCTTTGGGAAAATCTAGCGTTCGATAGCGCCGTACGTGACCTGGCCGTTTGGCCGTGTCTGCCCGAGCAGGTCGCTTCGTACACCGACAGAGGAGGCTGTGTCGAAGCTTCCCGAGTTCACTCGATAATCAAAGTTGTCCGGGTTGACGAAGTCGCTTTCGTCCGCCTGACGGTTGCCTGAGCCATCGGTCCCGAGGTTGTTCTTGCTGTCGATCGACATCCCTCGGCCGTCGTTGAGGATCGTTCCGAGCTCACCGGTGTCGATGAACGTGTTGTGCTGGATCGTGGCCGTCCCGGAGCTTCCTTGGACGAGGATGCCGCGGTGCTGGCAGTTGTGCAGCACATTGTTGATGATCTCTACGGTTGCCACTGCGACAATGCAGTTGCCGTCTCGGTATGGCGACGACCGGGTGACGTCACGAACGATGTTTGCTTCGATGGTGATGTTCGGGTCACCAACCGTGCGGCTGTTCAAGTGGACCACGATTGCGCCGCTCGTCTGGGTGTTGATGTCGGTGATGGTGTTGCCTTCGATGACGACGTTCGTCGAAGGAATCTTGATGTCGATGGCCTCGTCGGTGAGGCGTGTGATCGTGTTGTTGCGAACGGTCACGTTGCTGACATGATCGACGTTGCTCGGAGTGCCTGTGCCGATATACACGCCCTCGCCGTTTGCGTGGTCGTTATCTGTACGTCGACCCGAGTCTGCGATCATGTTGCCCTCGACGAGAATGTTCGACGATCCATCCTTGATGCGCACGACCTCTTGGCCAATGTCTCGAATATCGCTGTCGAGGAGGTCGATGCCGTGCGAGTTCTGGATGTAGACACCCCAGAGTGCATGACGGACGTTAACGTCCACGATCTCGATATTGGTCGAGTCTCGAACCAAGATGCCAGCTTCGCGAGAGTAGCTGGAGCTTCGGAATTCCGAGCCTGGTGCGCCGACGATGCGAATAGGGTTTCTCTCGGTGCCGTTGACGCCGGTGATTCGAAGCGCATCGTGGGTGCCAGCGGTGAACACGATCGAGTCTCCGGCGCTGGCGAGATCCAATGCTCGGTCGAGGCTCCCGACCGGTGACTGGCTGGTGCCTTGGTTGGAATCGTTGCCGTTCGGTGAGACGTACACACTCGAGCTTGGGTCGATTGCGGAGCGTTGGGAGGAGTTTGCATTCGGTGCAGCCTGGACGGGCGCAGCAACCGGTGCGGTCGTTGTTGGAACGCTGGGAGCAACGGTGGTCGCTGGTGCCTGTGGTGTTGTTGATCGCGGCGCTGCGGTCGTCGCTGGTGCACGGCGTGTCGGCTGAGTCGCAGGCGGCGTAGTGGCGGACGACCCACCAGATGTCGTACTGCTCCCAGCCGAGCTGTTCGCTGCAGAGCTGTTGTTCGAACCGGTGGTATTCGAACCAGAACCGCTACTTGCCGTGCTGCTGGAGCCGCTGTTTGTAGAAGCTGTTCCACTCTGCGACGCAGAGGTGGATGCCGAAGACTGCGTGTTTGATGTAGCTCTGGATGGCTCAGCGGTCGTTGCCGCACCATCGGTCGACGCTGCGGCGCTCGACGTGGATGGGAGAGATGTTCCTGGCTCTCCCGAGAACGCAGGCGTGATGACACGATTGGTTGACGTGTCTGAATCGTCGTCGTTCTGGGCCGATGAGGCTTGGAACTCACCGGATTCGGCGACGCTAGGAAGAGCGACGGGCGGAGCGTCGTCTGTATCACGGCCAAAGGAAGGGGAGGACGGTTCTCCGACGGAACGTCCGATTTGATTGTCGCCATCGATTGTTGCGAGGTCGCTGTCCGATCCACCCAACGGAATCACGAGCCACGCCAACAAACCAACAGCAAGTCCAGCCGCGAGGGCCACGAGCGCAAGGATGGGAGTGCGGTTATACATGATGTCGAGAAATTCGACATCAGAATCTGCCTACTTGAGTAAGTTCTCTCTTATTGACCGCTAGGACTAATTTTCGGCCGTCGCTAGGGTCTTTTGAACCATATACGGGCGTCTCTGGCCTTTGTTTGACGCTGCTTGGACGAGCGCAACAACGAACAGAACGAGTGAGATATCGCGTCGGATAACGCCTACTTCACTCAGCGAGAAGATAAATCCGTAGGAGATCATCATGATCGGAAACAGTCCAACTGCGCCTTTGACGTTGCGAATGTTCCGAGCCGACCAGATGAATCCTCGAAGGTAGATCCCGAGGAGGAGAAGCGCCCCGATCGGCCCGATATAGAGCCAGGCGTCGATAAACGCGTTGTGGGCGTGGGGGACATCGAAGTTCGACCGTATAGCGACGTCGAACCGTGACACATCATCGGTCCAGAAACCGAGCCATCCGTACCCAAGCCATGGGCGTTCAGCGATCCCGAACGTGAAGCTGTTCTGCCAGATCGGCAGTCGACCGGTAAAGGTGCTGTTCTTTCCGAGGAGACCCGTCGCAACGACCAGGTTTGTGGCCGCGAGGGTTGTGAGCGTCGAAAAGACCGACACCATCGCCACCGCGGTTGCTCCGTAGAGGGTCTTACGGCCGCGGAAGCCAAGGAAGACGAACACGAGACCGATCAGCCCGGCGGTGGCCCCAAGCGAGGTAGCAGAATCGCTCGCCACGACCTGAATAAGAGCGAGCAACGTCCACATCGGCCAGACGAAGAAGCTCCGTCGCTGCACCGCATTGAAGGCAAAGATCATCGAGCTCAGCGATGCGATTCGGCCGAGTTCGTTCTTCGTGACGAACACGCCGCTCCACTTTGCGCCACCGTCGGTTCCGATGTTGATCGTGTCGAGGCCGAACTGCTGGAAAACGAAGATGAATGCGTAGTTGGCTACGACGCCGATAGCCAGCGCGATCGATGCCATCGCGATCGTTTCGCTTATTCGGTATCGAACCGCAAAGTAAAAGCCGACCATCAACGTAATGGTCATGACCACCGCCGTCGACAACGTTTCGACGAAGTTGACCGACCACAGGATCGAAATTCCAGCCATGCCGATGAGCGCAGTGATCAGCGGTTCTCGGCCAGCGGCTGCGGCGAGGAGGTGCCAGTTGCCGTTAAATGCGAGCCAGACGACGCCAAGAAAGCTCAAGAAGGTCACCGTCGTGAGCGGGCTACCGCCTTGCACCGTTCCTGCAGAGCTCCCACCGACGATGACGAACCAATCGAGAGGAAGTGAGAAGGCAAAGACGAAGAGCATGCCGATTGCCACGATTCGTTCGAGCATGCCGGGGGCACGAACGAACGGTTCGCTCGACGTCGGTGCGGTGACCGATGAAACGGTGATCGGTAGGGTCGTCATCTATCTAGAACAGTACCTGTTGAACGGGGCGGAGTTACTGCGAGGCCCGGGAAGCGCCAACCTTTTCATATGCGTATCGGTCCTTGCGGAGCACGCTACGGCCCGTGTCGCTGTCATCACGATTCAAAATCGCGCCGACGACATTGCCGCCGGAGCGGTCGATCTCGGCGCGGACTCGAAGCAAGGTGTCGGTATCGGTACGGCTGCTGTCGACGACGATGATCGTGCCATCAACCGATGGTGCGATGCTCGATGCGTCAGCGATGTTGAGTACTGGAGGAGCGTCGACGAGCACGATGTCGAACTGGTTCGAAAGCTCATCGATGAGACCGCTGATTCGACCCCATGGCAACTCGCCGGGGTTGACCGGTGGTTGCCCGGAAGGAACGACGACGAGGCCTGGGGTTCCTTGGACCGACACCATGATGTTCGTGACGCTTTGGTCGACCAACCAGTCGCTCAAGCCTTGCTGTTGGCTTGAAATACCGAGGACTTTCTCGATCGTTGGACGACGAAGGTCAGCGTTGACGAGACAGACCCTGGTCTCGCCTTGTGCGAGAGCGATCGCAAGGTTGGCAACCGTGGTGGACTTGCCTTCAGCCGGACGTGCACTGGTGATCAGGAACGTGTCAGCGTCGCGGGTCGTACCCAAGAATTGCAGGGACGATCGAAGACGTCGGAACGCTTCGCGTGCTCGTTGTACCTTGGCCGAACGCCCACCTGCCAACATTACGATTGCAGCCGAACCGTTTCGGTGCGCCATGCCAAATGACGGGATCGAAGCCAAGACACTCGTTCCCAATGCGAGTTCGACGTCGGACGATTCGCGTGCGGTGCGGTCGAGTCGATGCAAGACAAATGCGAGAGCAACACCGGCGCCGAGTCCAAGAACCAAGCCCGCAGCGCGAAGAATGTTGTCAGAGAACCCGACCGGCGAGGTCGGAAGCGCTGCCCGCTCGAGAAGCTCGGCGGGAACGGTCTGTGTGTCGCGAGCGATCGTTGCGTCCTGAAGATCTGACTGCTGAGAGTTCAGACTGTTGCGCAGCGCGTTGCGGTTTGTGCGCAACTCGGTTGCCGTTGCAGCGAGCGAGCTCGCTTGCTCTGCGTTTCCAGTGGCTGACGCTGCCGCCTGATCTTGCACGGTGTCATCGATCTCGGCCTGAGCGATATCGATCTCTTCTTGCAGGCGATCGACCTCGTCTTGGATCGGGCCGATCGTCGCATTGTGCAGATCCGTCGACTGAGTAACGCGTTGCTCGACGTACTGCTCGGCGAATGAGTTGACGATCTCTTGAGCTTCGGATGCACTGCCGCTTTGGTAGAGGAGTTCGAGGGTGTCGCTGCTGTCGACGAAGACGACTTCGAGGTCGCGAAGCAGCAATAGTGGCGACGTCGTAATGCCGAGGTCAGCAGTGACTAAACGTGCCACCGCTTCGGAATCGACGATCTCGCGCTCGCGCTCGAGGGTTGGCCTCACCAATCGTCCGTCGAGCGACCCGACGTTCGTTGGGTTGACGACGACTTTGGCGGCCGCTTCAAACGTTGGTTGTTGTGACAAGGTCAGCAGTACCGCCAACGCTAAGCCGAGTGCGGTACAGACCAAGATCAGCCACTTTCGTTGGCTGATCGCTGCTAGGTAGTCTTCGAGCCCCGGCGTTTCTTTCGCCTGGGAACCTGTTTCGTACATCACGAGAGCGCTCTCCTCTGGATCAATGCAAATAGTACTTCGCGGATCGAAATAGTCACATTCGCCACGTCGGGTAAATGTCGTGACGCTGAAGGTCACCGTCTGTTACTGGGGAAAAGGGGCGGTATCGCATGTCGAAAGTCACGATCCACATGGGCCAATATCGGCGAGTAGCGGACGATGGTCAGACCATCTGGTGTCGACGGAGACCGCGTTTGCTGTGCAGAGTCCCGGTGTCATCAACAGGTGGTCGACTCGTGCGTACAGCAATGACTCCGGAAGGGGTCGATCGGTGGTAGGTCCGGCGTTGCCGGCATGCCGGATGCCATCTTCGAGCGATCCGGTGAGGGCCCGGTACGCCTGGCCACGGTCCACGGCGTTGAGGTCACCGAGCACCATCGTTGGTAGCTCCTCGGCTGCGACAGCGTCGGCGACGGCGTTTGCAATCGCGATGTGCTCGCCAGCGGAAACCTCAAAAGCTCCGTCGGTCCCTCCAGGTCGTGGGATGTGAAGTGCGTAGACGATCATGTCGCCCGAGTCCGTGGTGACAAGCAGGCGAAAGCCCGGTAACCCACCGTCGATGACATCTGCGATCGGGTCTTCGAGCTGCACCATCTCGAGATCTGAATACACGCCAATGCTCGGCAGGCCGTTTCGGCGGAAGCTCTCGTCGTCTGGGCTTAGGCCAGCTTCGTTCTGCTGTTGTCGTTCGAGCGGGATGATGTCTGTCACCGCGTTCTCAAAGCGTGATTGCAGCTCGGTGTCATGGGACTCGGCGAGCTCGACGCCGACGACGAGGTCGGGTTCTTCTTCGAAGACGAGAAACCCAAGGTCATTGTCGCTGAAGAAATAGAGCCCGGCGTTCACCGTGGCGACGCGGATCGACTCTGTTGGTGCAGCACCATTAGTCGAACGAAATGGCAGGAGTACCGAGACGACGAAGAACAAGCCGAAGGACGCTGCGAGCAAAGCGAAGGGGATCGATCGGCGCCCAACTGCGATTGCTACAGCTGCGGCGCCTCCGATGATGATGAGTATGGGTAGTCCTGCGGCCACCACATCCATAAAGGCGAACAGCGAACGGACGAGGTACCACAGCCAGGGCAGCACGGGAAGCGCCCACCAGGCCGGGTTACGGCTAACGGGGCGTTCTGCGCGCGCCTGACTCGGGGTATCCAACTCCACCTTTTCTGAGAGTACCGTCGAGCCGTTTTCGAGGGAATGAGCCATATGACATCGCGACGGTAACGCTCAATGGTTACCGAAGTCTTGTCGCGCTTATCACCTCAGGCGATCCAGCCCCGCCGAACTGGCCGAGCGCCTAGTGCGCTTTTGCCGGATCTACAGCGTTTGGGTCGAGCCCGTAGCGTGCGATTGCGTCGCCCACCACACTGCGGTCGATACGGCCCTCGTCAGCAAGTGCGGACAAGGTGGCAACGACGACGTTTGCAGTGTCGATCTCGAAGAACGAACGCAGCGCCTCGCGGGTGTCGGAACGACCGAAGCCATCGGTGCCGAGTGGAACAAAGCGTCCGGGAACCCAACGGGCGATCTGGTCTGGGACCATCTTCATGTAGTCGGTGACCGCAACGATCGGGCCGCCGACGTTCGCGAGTTTGACGGTGACGTCAGCGAGCGCTGGAGGGCCATCGGTGCGGGTGCGGTTTGCTCGTTCGACAGAGAGTGCGTTCTCGCGGAGCTTCTTGTACGAGGTTGCCGACCACAGCTCGGCGCTCACGTCGAAGTGCTCTGCAAGTTCGGCCTGGGCCTCGCGGGCGGCTCCCTGAGCAGAGCCCGAGAACAGGATCGCTGCCTTGTGGGTGCGCTCTGGACCCGAGTCCCAGAAGTACAACCCCGAGACGATGTCTTCATCGGAGACGTGGTCTGGACGGACCGGCATCTCGTAGTTCTCGTTGTAGATGGTCAGATAGTAGAAGACGTCTTCTCCACCGCCGTCAGCTTCGCTGCCATACATTCGGCGAAGGCCGTCTTTCAACAGGGCGCCAAGTTCATACGCATATGCCGGGTCGTACGCCTCGCAGGCGGGAACGGTCGATGCGAGGAGCTGGCTATGACCGTCCTGGTGCTGAAGCCCTTCTCCCATCAGTGTGGTTCGGCCAGCGGTTGCTCCCATGAGGAAGCCGCGAGCCCGCGAGTCCGCAGCAGACCAAATGAGGTCGCCAACACGCTGGAAGCCAAACATTGAGTAGAAGGTGAAGAACGGAACCATCGGGACGCCGTAGTTGGCGTACGCCGTTGCCGCTGCGATCCAGCTTGCGGTACCACCAGCTTCGGTAATGCCCTCTTCGAGAATCTGACCGTCGGTGTCCTCGGAGTAGGAGAGGAGGAGCTCATGATCTACTGGTTCGTAGAGCTGGCCGTGCGGCGCATAGATTTCGAACTCGCGGAACATCGAGTCCATACCAAAGGTGCGCGCTTCGTCGGGGATGATCGGTACGACGCGCTCGCCAAAGTTCTGGTCTCGCATCATCGAGCGAAGCGTCGCAGTGAAGACCATCGTGGTCGAAACTTCGCGGCCGCCTGATCCCTTGTCGAGATCGTCGAAGATGCTCTCTTCAGGCAGCGTGAGCGGCCGACGGGTGCGGACGACTCGTTGTGGAAGCGGGCCACCGAGCTGCGTGCGACGTTGCCGAAGGTACTGCATCTCTGCAGAGTCTGGATCGGGCTTGAAATACGGTGGAATGCCATCTTCGAGGTCGGCTTCGGAAATTTCGTCCTCGAGGTACAAGCGCTCACGCATTTCGAGCAGCTGGTCCTTGTTCATCTTCTTCAGCTGGTGTGTGCTGTTGCGTGCCTCGAAGCCTTGGCCGAGGGTCCAGCCCTTGATGGTCTTTGCGAGAATGACCGTAGGACGATCGGTTTCTTCGACCGCAGCCTTATACGCAGCGTAGAGCTTTGGATAATCGTGGCCGCCGCGAGGGAGGTTCTCGAGGTCATCATCGGAGAGATGCTCGACCAGTTTGCGAAGACGTGGGTCTGGACCGAAGAAGTGCTCGCGAATGTACGCGCCGTCTTCGACCGCGTAGCGCTGGAACTCGCCATCGACGACCGTGTTCATCTTGTTGAGTAGGACGCCGTCGACGTCTCGGGCAAGGAGGTCATCCCACTTCGATCCCCAGACGACCTTGATGACATTCCATCCCGCGCCGCGGAAGTTGCCCTCGAGCTCTTGGATGATCTTCGAGTTACCACGTACGGGCCCATCGAGACGCTGCAGGTTGCAGTTGATAACCCAGATGAGGTTGCCGAGGCCAGCGCGACCTGCCAGAGAGATCGCACCGAGTGTTTCCGGCTCGTCGGTTTCGCCGTCGCCGAGGAAGGCCCAAATTTTGCCCTGCGATGCGTCGTCGATGCGACGCTGTGTCAGGTAGCGAGCAAAGCGAGCGTGGTAGATCGAGTTGATTGGCCCGAGGCCCATCGAAACGGTCGGGAACTCCCAAAAGTCGGGCATGAGACGAGGGTGCGGATACGACGAGAGTCCGTTGCCGCCAATTTCCATCCTGAAGTTGTCGAGGGTTGTTTCATCGAACCGGCCCTCGAGGTAGGCGCGGGCGTAGATGCCGGGAGCAGCGTGGCCCTGCATGTAGATGTGGTCTCCGGGGAGACCGTCTTCCTTGCCACGCCAGAAGTGGTTGAAACCAACGTCGTAGAGCGAGGCTGAGGATGCGAATGAACTGAGGTGACCACCGATGCCATCAGCGACCTTGTTCGCACGAACGACCATCGCTGCCGCGTTCCAACGGGTGAAGGCCCGAATACGTCGCTCGATGTGTTCGTCGCCCGGGAAGAACGGTTGGCTTTCAGGCGGAATGGTGTTCACATACGGCGTCCACACCGATGGGGGAGTGCCGATCTGGGTCTCCTGAGCGCGTGCGAGGAGTTTGGACATGATGAAGCGCGCTCGTTGCTTCCCAGCGCCGGCGGCAATGGCATCTAGGGATTCGAGCCACTCACGGGTCTCGATCGGGTCGATATCTGGCAGCTGCTGGGAGAAGTTCTCGTGCATATGTCCTTAGTCTCTCAAGCAAGTCGCGGGAGCGGTAACTTTTGCCGATGTTTCTCCACAAAGTAAGGAAATGGTTCGCAATGTGGAATGTCAGCGGTGCCGAAAACCGCTCACGGAGGCCAAAGACGTGCCCGATGGTTCGGCGCGCTCGACTTCTTGTGCGGGTCTAGGGTGTTGATCGATGACCCTTTTTGACACCGATCCCTTCGACTTCGAAGAACGACCTCCGCTCGAAGAGCCTCCGGCAGACCATTCCGCAACGAAATCGGGACCGGTCGCGAACGAACTGGCGGACAACGCCGCAGCGACTGCAGATGACTCCCCTCGCCGCGTGGTCTTCACCGACGGGGCATGCAAAGGGAACCCCGGTCCAGGAGGATGGGGCTGGGTGATACCGAACGAACTGTGGTCATCGGGTGCGGAAGATCCATCGACGAACCAACGCATGGAAGTCCAGGCGGTGTTACATGCCATCGAACACCTCGAAGGGCCGCTCGAGATCGTCAGCGACAGCACCTATGTCGTGAACTGTTTCAAGGATGGTTGGTGGCGTGGCTGGGAACGCCGGGGCTGGAAGAACAGCCAGAAGAAACCCGTCGCGAATCAAGACCTATGGAAGCCGCTTATCGCCTTGTACAAGGAGCGCGATATCACGTTCCGTTGGGTCAAGGGCCACGCGGGAAATACGTGGAACGACAAGGCCGATGAGTTCGCCGTCGCCGCTGCTGCCGGTGACGGTGCGAACGGCGAGATCCGCGAGTTCTAGACGCTGTCGAATGCGTTAGTCCTCGACGGTGACGACGCTGTAGAAGGCCACCCGTCCAGCAACCTCTTCAGCGCCAGGCTTTGGATCTGGGTAGTACCACGCAGCGTTCTCGGCGACCTGTCCATCGACGTCGAGGGTGTAGTAGGAGGCCATACCCTTCCATGGGCACGACGTCTGACGGCTTGTTTCGCTCACGACAGACATGTCGAGTGAGTCGAGCGGAAAGTAGTGATTACCTTCCACGAACGTCGTGTCGTCGCTCTGCGCAATGACTTTGCCGTTGAACGTTGCAGTTGCCATGGGATGTCTCCTTGTTGCCGGACGAACGCTAAAACCAACGGGCGTTGCTCAGCATTCCATTCCGGTGGTCATCAATCCTCGACCAGCTCGGCGAGCCGCTCGAGCGTGCGCTCGATGTTGCTGAGATGCGCCTTGGGATATCCGACGAGCTCGATTGCCTTGGGGACGAGCGACGTGGACCAATCGAAGGTTTCGGTGACGAGGGTTCCAGTGCCGACTGGGCTGAGTTCGTAACGCCAGCGGTGTTTCCCAAAGTGTTGCCAGGCAATGAGTCGATTCTCATCGAACTCGACGACGGTGTTGCCGATTCGGTAGGGGAGGAGCTTGAAGGTCATGCTCATGGCGAATTTCGATCCGAGACGCAACCTCTCGGGCTCGGACTCGGTCGACGCCTTGAGCATGTCGGAGCCGTCGAACGAGGCGTGCCGGGCCGGGTTCGCTAGCAGCTCGAAGATAACTTCGGCAGGCGCGGCGATTTGGCGGGACGCGCTGGTTCGCCGAGCGACCATGTCGATCATTCCCGATGTGCTCATAGGAGTGCCTCGAACGCTTCGTCGATCGTTGGGTGCGTGAACTGGAAACCGGAGTCGATGAGTGCATGGGGGACGACCCGCGTGCTCCAGAACAACAAGGCCTCGGCCGCCTCTTTGCCGAGCCGTGCGTCGACGGCGAACTTTGGGGTTGGCAGGAACGTTGGCCGGCCGAGTGCCTTTCCGAGGGCTTTCGTGAACTCTGCATTTGTCACGGGATTTGGCGCAACGACGTTGACTGGCCCGGCGAGGGTCCCGTCGATGATATGGAGGATCGCCCCGACCTGGTCGGTGATCGAGATCCACGACCAGTACTGCTTGCCATCACCGATCTTGCCCCCAACTCCCATCTTGAAGAAGGGAAGTTGTTCCTTCAGTGCGCCGCCTTTCGGGCTGAGGACAACCCCGGTGCGAATCATCGCGGTTCGGATTCCGGCATCGATTGCGGACTGTGCCGCTGCTTCCCATGCGACCACTACGTCCGGCAAGAAGCCGGAGCCGCGATCGTCGTTCTCGGTCAGTTTGGTGTCGCCGCGGTTTCCATAAAAGCCCATTGCCGACCCGCTCACGAGCACGGCAGGTTTGTTGGTCAGCGACGCGAGCGTGTCTGCCAACAGCGCAGTACCCAGCGTGCGGCTTTCGAGGATATTCTTCTTCTGCTCCGGGGACCATTTGGCCTCCCCGATCCCTTCACCGGCAAGATGAACAACAGCGTCTACGCCTTCGAGCTTCTCCGCGTCGATCGTGCCTGCGGCGATGTCCCACAGCACGTCGTCTGGCTTTGCTGAACTCCGGACGATTCGCACCGGCGTGTCACCTCGCTCGGTGATCGCTTCGATGAGGGCAGAGCCGATAAGTCCGCTTGAACCAGTAATCGCAATCTTCATGCTCAGACCATAGAGCGAAGAGGTTCTCGTCGTCGGACTGTCCTGAAGGTGAAATGAGAGGTTTCGTTGTTTCGCTCATGATCGCCGGTGCCGGGCCGATAGGAGAGGAGAATCGCGTGCGGAGTGGCCTTGCCAGCCCCCGGGACCTTCGGGTCCTGGGGGGCACGTCACCAACAGCTGGATCCGTACACGTTGATCCAAAAACCTTGGATCCGTAAACGTTGTGAAGAACAGCGGACGGCGTCAGCGAAGTCGCTTCTTCGGTACCTCGAACCGGTGGCAGCTCGTGGGCGGCGGGCATATGGGGGCGATGGAGCGTGGACGACCATCGTTCGACGCTCGCTCGGAGACCGGTTGTGACGGCGTCGAGGTCGGGCTCGATGGTTTCATCGAAGATCGATGTCGACGGCCTTGGTCCGCCGGTCGACGATCGCCTTATTCACAAGGGTGAGGAACGTTCGGGCAATATGATCCGGCTGAATTTCGTCCCGGTTGGCGAAATCACTGGCTGCTCGTTGGTAGCTCCGGTACACGACAGGGTCTTGCCAAAGTATGTTGATGGCGTCGAACCACTCGTTTTCATCCGAGGCGATGATGCCGCCGGGGCCGACTGCCTCGACCAGTCCAGGAAGGTCGCTCGCGATGATGGGGATCCCGTTACCTAGCGCCTCTCGGATGATGCGCGGGCGATGATCGACGCGATGGGGAGCGAGAACGATCGCAGCATCGCGGAAGATCTCCGCAGGATTCCCTGAGCGCGATCGGAAACTCACATTTGGGTGGCGGGAGAGAATTGAATTCACGACAGCGCGCTCTTTCGAGTCGAGGCTCCTCGACTCTTGGAGGACAAACTCGATGGTGCGGAAGTTAGAGGCGAGGCTGTCGATCATTTGGATGCCGTGATCTCGACACGGGTGGACCAGGAGAATCCGCTCTCGCGTGGAGTCGACTCGTGCGGCCTCGACGTCGACGACCGACGGGACATAGTGGGCTTTCGTTCTGAACGCGCTCGCCGAGGTAACGAGTGAACGGCTATTCGCAAGGACGAGATCGTCCGAGCGGAACGGCCTCCCTTTGCGAGGCATGAGATGACCGAGCGCGCTCTCGCCGCACAGGTAGAGAGCCGTGGGAATGTGCAGTGTTTCACAGGTTTCTTGAATTGCTCGCCACGCAGATCGGTCGATGGTCGACCCCACGACGATGTCCGGGCGGAAGCTGACCGCCAGATCAGGGAGGGCATTCTCAGGCGCCGATGAAATCAGCACCGTCTGGTCTACTTCTTGATCTGCTTCGCTCGGGCGTCGTCCAGGAATCGAACGAAGCCACGTTGCTGACTCGCCGAGTACGGGAGTATCCGCGAAACGGATCGACGCGTCTCGGAGTTGTTCGTGAAGGAACCGGGTCAGCGTCGAACCTTCCTCTTTGTCGACCAGCATCATCGTTTCGGCTCCGGTAGCTCGAATCAGTGCATTGAGCTCTCGCTGGCTACGCCCAAGCCCTCCCTGGGTCGTGGAAGACACGAACAGAACCCTGAGGGGACGTCGGCCGCCAATGGTTGGCAGCGATGCGAGAGAGGATGGGGGCGTCACCGTGGTCCATCGGTGAGCTGAACGGACTATTTAGCTCATTTGCCGACAAGTCCTGAGGAAACGGGACCTGTCGCACGCGATCGTCACCGAGAACAGCGTCGGGTCGATCGATGTACTAGGTCAAACGACTCAACTCGAGATGTCAGAGGCCGACTGGAGCTGCGTACGAGTCTTCCAATAGCGATGAGGAATCATGACGACGCTGCTGCACCTGACCACCACCTCGGTCAACCCAGATTGGCTTTGCCATCAACTCGACGCGAGCGTCGCAGCGGGATACGACGTCGCCGTGGCGTCTCCGCCCGCAGGAGCCTCCGCTGCCGAGGATGCCCAAGGTTGGTCCCGTCGCGGCATCGCACATTACCCGCTCGCGACAGCCGACCTTCGAGCTGCTCTTCAACTGCGGAGTCTCTTGAACGTCCTGAAGCCCGACATCGTGCATACGCACACACCAAAGTCGGCAATGGTTGGCCGGGTCATGGCGCGTCTGGTGGAGGGCTCGATCGTGGTGAACTCCGCAAATAGCTTCGAGCCTCGCCAATCCGGGTTTGCCCGGCGCGCCGCAGTTACGGGAGTAGAGCGGTTCGCTTCCGCGTACCGCGATGCCGAGGTGGTTCACCGCACCGAAGACGTTGAGAAGTTGGTTGCACTCGATGTGCCACGCGACGACATCTATATGGTGGGCAATGGAATCCACCTGCCGTCGTTCATGCCGAGTCGCGCCGGCTCCCGTTCAGCTCGATGTCGCCTGATCCAGATGGGTATCTCCCTATCGACCACCGTTGTTGGAATGGTCGATCGTGACGCTGTCGAACGTGACTACGACGCGTTCTTTGCGGCGGTCGATCGCGTCAGACACGACATGTCCACGGACAAGGTCGCCTTCGTTATCGCTACCCAATTGCGCAAGGACCAGGGAATCGCCGGCAGAGCGACGCTACGACGTCGCGCCGAAGAACGCGGCGTCCATCTCCTCGATGCTGGCGATGATCGAAGCACCCTTTTTCCGATGATCGATGTTTTGGTGCTGCCGTCACCCGGTGATGACACCGATTGCCTCGCTATGGAAGCGAGTGCGATGTGTGTGCCGGTCGTCGCTGGAGATGCGCACGCCTTTCGTCAGGTCATCGACCACGAAGAGACGGGCCTGCTCGTTCGTCGCGGTCGTTCACAGGATCTCGCAGACGAGATTGCACGACTGGTGAACGACCCGGTGTTGCGTTCTCGGATGGGTCGTAGTGCACGAGCCAAAGCCTTTGACGACTTCGACCAGACGCGAGTGGTCGACGCAACCCTTGCTGTCTACGAGGATCAGCTGCTTCGCAAGCGCCTCCCAATACCTGTTCCGCCGCGTACGTCGGTGCAAGTTCCTCAGCCTGAGGTCCAGGTCGAGCCCGTTGAGGAACGACCGTGGTACCTCGACTCGATCGACCTCGTCGAACGAGAGCGCGTGGACATCGATGAGATCGACTTGACCGGCGACACGGTGACCAGCGAGGCACAACGCACTGCGTAGAACCTCGCTCGATATGCCCGAGGTCCGGCCGAGGGCCGCTCCGACCGGTTAGTCGCGTATCGCCCGGCGATCACCGGGTTCGATCTCGGAACCCGGAGGGAGCGCGAGCATCTTTAGCGACTTGCCATTCTTTCGAGCGCGTTTGGTCTGGTATTGGTTCTCATCGGCCGCTCGGAGCAGCTCGCTTCGGCTGTCCACGGTGTCGTCCGCAAAGGCAATTCCGCAGGAAATGGATCGGGCTGGCCCAGACCCGGCCGACCGTTCAAACAAGCGCTCGATCGTGTCGGAGATGTCGTGAGCGGTAAGGAGGGCGCCTCCGTTGATGACCATACAGAACTCGTCACCGCCGATTCGGCAAACCGTGGTGCGAGCATCGTCACGGACCGCACCCTTGAGGGCTGCTGCAGCGTCGATGAGGAGTCGATCGCCCGCATGGTGCCCAAGGGTGTCGTTCACGACCTTTAGCCCGTCGACATCGCACATGATGAGCGCGGTATCGATTCGTTCCGCGGCAGGTTTCGTAAAGATCTCGTCGAGTTCGCGGTAGAGCTCGTGTCGATTGCCGAGACCGGTCAACTGATCGCGTAGCGCCATGCGCTCCATCTCTGCCCAGTGCGTTGTACTCGCGATTGCGTCGGCGATTTCAGTGCTGATTCGCCGAAGAAGTTGGACGTCGCGGTCGTCGAAGCTCAGCGCGGACCGTCGACGTGTTGCGATGAGCGCTCCCCATGTTTCTGAGTCGACGATGATCGGCGTGATGATCTCATCGATGACGTCGCCGACGCCCGCCGTATCGCGGGTGATGGTGACCCCAGCACGTAGTTCGGCCTGCGCCGAGAACTCATAGAGTTCGTCGAGGCGAGACTCGCTCAGTGCTGGATGCTTGCCATCGTCGACCCGGGTCACCGGCGACGCGTCGAGTTGTGTCGACGACGACCGCAGGACCAAGACCTCGGCAGCATCGAGCGTCCGAAGCGCATTCGATGCAAAGAGTCCGAGAAGATCGGGATTGCGGGCGGCGAGCGCCACCGCGCTGCTGATCGTTGTCGCCGTCTCGATCGCGTGAGAACGGAGCTGTGTCTCCGGCACGTGTTCGAGGAGATTTTGGACGGTGAGCGACGGGACCGGTGGAGCCTCGAGGTCTTCGAGGTCGATGTGGTCGAGCAGGCCGCATAGAAATGGATCGAGCGCGCCACCGTTTTGACGGCTCACGCGGCGCCTCGCGTGATGCCACGACGGGACAAAGCCCGCGGTGGGATTTCCGACGAGCGCGTCGGCAAGCGCGGACATGCGGGCTGCGAGCGGGATCTGCGTGCCTGCGATTCCACTCGGGATACCGGTGCCGTCCCACCTCTCGCGATGGTGCTCGAGGGCTGTCGCAACGTCGTCAAGACCCTCGAGTCGACCGACCAGGGTCGCAGCGAGAAGGGGCCTCGTCGGTTCGTTCGAGCCTTCGGGATCGTCGGGTTGGGAAACGACTAAGTCGATGTCTGCGAGCGCCGCCGTTGCGATGATGAGCGACGAATCCTCATGCGAATCCGCCCCATCCTGTCCACCGCTCGCGACATATTGGGCGTAGAGCCGCTCGGCAACGAGCGCTCGCAGCGCCGCTCGATGGGCAACGGCTGGATCGTACAGTTCGGCAACTCGAATGAGAGCGACGACCGCGCCGACTGCAGCGTCTGCGAGTCCACGGCTGGGAATCATCGGTGGTGTTGGTTCGTGAGCAGAATCTGTCATGTGTCTCTACGTGCGGTCACGGTCTCAAGTAGTGGTCGCAAACGGGCTGGACCAGACTGTCATGCCCGCTGAGGTAGCGCCCAGTCTAGAAAGAATCGCAAAAACCTGACGCTGCGTGGTGGTCAATTTATGGGGTCGGGGACGTATCAGATATGGGTAACCTAGTTACGGTTCGAACACCTCACGTTCGGACCTTCCCACGCTGGAGATCTCGACGTTGAGTACCCGCAAACTTATCCTTGCGTCACTCGTGCTCGGCGTCGCCATCTTGGTCGCGTTCGCTTTACAGGTCGTGCTCGCACGATGAATAGTGGACACGCCCGAACGTCAAAAACCCATTTGAAAAATAACTGGAGCACTCATGTCTAACCATTTCGATGTCGTCGTCATCGGAGGCGGCCCTGCCGGCTACGCGGCGGCACTCTACGGAGCGGCAGCGGGGCTGAACATCGCTCTGGTCGAGAAGTCGAAGCTTGGGGGCACGTGTCTGCACGTCGGGTGTATTCCGGCCAAGGAGCTCCTCGAGACCGCAGCGGTGTTTCGGACGGTTTCGCACGCCTCTGACTTTGGTGTGGGTACGTCTGCGCCGACGATCGACTTCAGCGTCACACAGGTTCGCAAGCAAGGCGTTATCGACAACCTGACCAACGGTCTGTCCGCGCTGCTCAAGCATCGCAAAGTCACCGTGTTCGACGGTGTTGGCTCGGTCTTTTCGACAGCGGATGTCAAGACGGTCAACGTCAGTGGAGGGGCATCGGGCGATGTCCAGCTCACTGCAGACAACCTTGTTTTGGCTGGCGGTTCGGTGCCGCGCACGATCCCAGGATTCGATGTCGATGGCACCCGCATCGTCACCTCGGACGAACTTCTTTCTCTCCAAACGTTGCCGGCCCGTGCTGCGGTGATCGGCGGCGGAGCGATCGGTATCGAATTCGCTTCGATGATGACCGACCTCGGTACTCAGGTGACCGTGCTCGAGGCGATGGCGAACATCATCCCCGGCGTTGATCCCGCTGCGGCGCGAGTGGTTGAGCGCTCGCTCAAGGGGCGCGGCATGGAGATTCGCACGAACGTGATGGTCTCTGGCCAAGAAGCGGTCGATGGAGCGACCCGAGTCTCGTTCGGTGACGGTGAGTCGATCGACGTCGACCTCGTTGTCTTGGCGATTGGACGCCGGCCATTTGCTGATCTGCTCGGACTCGATGCGGTTGGAATTGCGCTCGACGAACGAGGCTTCATCCCCGTCGATGAGAACTGCCTTACCTCGGCTCCTGGCGTATATGCGGTTGGAGACGTCATCGCGACCGCCCAGCTCGCACACATTGGTTTCTCCGAAGGCATGGTCGCCATTCGAGGAATTCTTGGTGAAGATCCAAAGCCCGTCGATTACCAGAACGTTCCGTGGTGTATCTACTGTCATCCCGAGGTGGCTTTTGCTGGCCATACCGAAGAATCGGCCAAGGAAGCGGGTTTCGACGTCGTGACGTCAACACACAAGTTCACCGGAAACGGCCGAGCCATGATCGTTGGAGAGACCGACGGCTTGGTCAAGGTCATTGCAGAGAAGAACGCCGATGGCACTGCTGGGCGCATGCTCGGCGTCCACATGGTGGGCCCTTGGGTCACCGAGCAACTCGGTCAGGGGTACCTCGCCATTAACTGGGAAGCCACTGTTGACGACGTTGCCCACTTCATTCAGCCTCACCCAACGATGAGCGAGTTGTTCGGCGAGACCGTCATGGCCCTGACCGGCCGCGGGCTCCACGGCTAATCGCTATACGGCGACACTCATCTATCCCTACTTACACGACTACATACCAATCCACACGAAAGACAAAGACTCATGAGCGACATCACTCTCCCCCTCCTTGGAGAATCGGTGACCGAGGGAACGATCACCCGTTGGTTCAAAAACGTTGGTGACACCGTTACCGAGGACGAGGCACTCTTTGAAGTGTCGACCGACAAGGTCGACTCGGAGGTTCCGTCTCCCGTGTCTGGTGTTATAACCGAGATTCTCATCCCCGAAGGGGAGACGGTCGATGTCGGAACGGTGCTCGCCCGCGTCGGCGATGGCGGTGCTGCTCCCGCTGCGGCACCCGAGCCCGCTGCTGCTGAAGCGCCAGCTCCGGCTCCAGAACCAGCTGCGCAGGCTCCAGAACCAGCAGCTCCGGCACCGGCTCCGGCCGCGGCGCCCGCAGGTGATGCAGTCGATGTTGCCTTGCCGATGTTGGGAGAATCGGTGACCGAGGGAACGATCACCCGTTGGTTTAAGAACGTCGGCGATTCGGTGGCAGAAGATGAGGCGCTCTTTGAGGTATCGACCGACAAGGTCGATTCGGAGGTCCCATCGCCGGTCGCTGGCGTGATCGCTGAGATCCTCGTTCCCGAAGGGGAGACGGTCGATGTTGGCACCGTGCTTGCTCGTGTCGGTGGCGCCGGGGCTGCAGCTCCTGCTCCAGCAGCTGCTGCACCCGCACCTGCTCCAGCAGCCCCTGCACCGGCTCCGGCCGCACCTACACCAGCCGCTGCGCCACCGGCTGCGCCAGCTCCAACCGCAGATGCCAGCGGTCCGAGCAGCTTGTCGGGCCTTGTCCTTTCCCCTGTCGTTCGTCGGTTGATCACCGAGAACAACCTCGATGCCAACACCATCACCGGGACCGGCGTTGGAGGGCGAATCACCCGCAAGGATGTCGAGGCGGTAATCCTGTCGAGTACCGCTGGCGGAGCGCCGGCACCAGCTGCACCGTCTCCGGCGGCAGCGCCAGCTGCACCGTCTCCGGCGGCTGCACCAGCTCCTGCCCCCGCTG
>CAYVHV010000034.1:38887-42181 GCA_964451305.1 uncultured Acidimicrobiales bacterium
GCCCCCGCTGCGGCACCTGCGCCTGCACCAGCTCCAGCGCCTGCTGTTCCAGCCGGTGCCGATTCCGTGCCACTCAACAACATTCGCCGCAAGACCGCCGAGCACATGGTGATGTCGAAGGCGACATCACCGCACGTCCTTACCGCCATGGAGGTCGACTTTGAGGCCGTGGAGGTCGTGCGCCGCAAGCACAAGGCGGAATGGAAGAAAGAGGAGGGCTTCAGCCTCACCTACCTTCCGTTTATTCTTCGCGCAGTCGCCGACGCAATGAGGGATTTCCCACTCATGAACGCATCGTTGACCGGAGACTCGGTCACGACCCATTCTGAGGTCAACGTCGCGATCGCGGTCGACCTGAACTTTGATGGCCTCTTGGCTCCCGTCGTCAAGAACGTCGATGGCAAGCGCCTGCGCCAGCTCAGCCGTGATGTCGTCGATATTGCAACCCGCGCTCGTTCGAAGAAGGTAACGCCGGACGATCTTTCCGGCGGCACGTTTACGATCACGAACCCGGGTCAGTACGGAACGATGATGCAGTTCCCGATCATCAACCAGCCACAGGTTGCGATTCTCTCGACCGACGGTGTGCATCGCAAGCCGGTTGTCGTCACCGACGCGTATGGCAGCGAGAGCATCGCCATCCACTCGGTGGGTGTCCTCGCTCTTGCGTGGGACCATCGAGCATTCGACGGTGCGTACGCCGCAGCATTCCTCGCCAAGATGCGCGAGATCATCGAAACCACCGATTGGGAAGCTGAAGTCAGCTGAACAACGCACTGAGAGCCCGATGGTTAGGGCGCGTGAGCTACACCGACGCGCATACTCTCCAGCGGGCTCTCTTCGCGTCCGCACACGACTATCTGCTCTTGCTCGAACACGACCCGGTGTTCACACACGGCCTGAGCGCCAACCTCGACAACATCCTTGTCGATCCCGCCGAGGTCGGCGCCGAGTTGGTCAAGGCCGACCGCGGCGGCGATGTCACCTGGCATGGTCCTGGGCAGCTCGTCGGATATCCGATTTTGTCGGTGCCTGGCAAGCGCGGAGGCGGTATGGCCGACACGGTTGCCTACGTGCGAGCGGTCGAACAAGTCATCATCGATACCCTCTCGGATCTCGGACTTGCCAACGTCGGTCGTCTTCGGGAGTACCCGGGTGTGTGGGTCGCTCCCGACTCTGAGGAACCTCGCAAGATCGCAGCGATTGGCGTCCGCCTGAGCCGCGGTCGTTCCATGCACGGCTTCGCACTCAACGTCGACCCCGATATGACCTGGTTTGATCGAATGGTGCCATGTGGAATCGATGACAAGGCGGTGACCTCGCTCGCAGCCGAAGGAATCGATGTGTCGATGAAAGACGTCGTCGATGCCCTGCTCGTTCGTGCCGAGGCGCAGTGGGCGGCGACCAGCGGTGTGCAGCGCGAAGATGTCGTTTGGCGCCAACGCGTTGAGGACCTGACCCCGTTCTCTCGTGGCGAAGGTCCGGGTGAACGGTCGGGAACGAAGCAGTCGCCGCTTGTGAAAGCGCCCATCGAGCCGGTCCCGACCGCCGAGGACAAGGCTCACCTCGAAGGGACGTCGGTGCGACTCACCGGGCGCCTCGCCGAAGCTGGGGTGACCACCGGGCTTCAGATCAGCAGTCGCAAACCTGAGTGGATGCGGGTTAAGGCCGACATGGGTCCCGAGTATCGACGCCTCAAGGGCGTGATGAAGAGCCTCGACCTCGTGACCGTTTGCGAAGAAGCAGGATGTCCGAACATTTTCGACTGCTGGAATGACGGAACAGCGACCTTCATGGTCTGCGGCGAACGTTGCACTCGCAAGTGCGGGTTCTGCCTCGTCGACACTCGACATCCCGAAGGGCTTGATCCAAACGAACCCTCCAAGGTCGCCGAAGCCGTCGAAAAGATGGCGCTCGGATACGCGGTCATCACCATGGTGGCCCGCGACGATCTTGCCGATGGGGGAGCGAATCATGTCGCTCAGACGATCCGAGCTATTCGCGATCGTCAGCCTGGAAGTCGAGTCGAGGTTCTGATCAGCGACTGCAAAGGCGACGGAGAAAGCCTCGACATCATCAACGATGCCCGTCCCGATGTTCTGAACCACAACATCGAAACCGTCCAACGTCTCCAGCGAGTGGCTCGACCATCGGCCTCGTACGCCCGGAGCCTTGCGGTGCTCGCTCGAGCCAAGGCCTCCGGGCTCGTCACCAAGTCATCGATCATCGTCGGCATGGGCGAGAGCTTCGACGAAGTCGTCAGCACGCTGGCCGATCTGGCGGCGGTCGGCGTCGACATCGTGACGATCGGTCAGTATCTTCGCCCGACGTCGAATCACCTTCCGGTCGCCCGTTGGGTCGAACCAGCAGAGTTTGATGAGTGGAAGCACATTGGAGAGACAGAGCTCGGCCTAAGCCATGTGGAGTCGAGTCCGCTGACCCGCTCGAGCTACCACGCAAAGCAGGCCGAGGCCGCAGCGAACAGCTAACAGCTAACATGATTTCGTACGTGTTCAACGCTCACGTACAAAGGTGGCGAGGCTAGTAGTTGTCTTGTGGGTAGTTGTCTTGCGGGGCTTCTGTTGCCAATTCTGATCGTGGTCTGATCCCCGGTTGTGGTGGTCGTTCCCAGGGGCGAGGTTTGGTGTATCTACCCGGGGGCGGTGGTGCGTTCGTCGTCGACGAGCGGCCGCGTTTACCAAGCGGTGGAATTTCGTCTGGAGTGGCTGGTCGGGTCTTCCACGTTTGGGTTGCGATGTCGTAGAACATGGTTTGTTCGTACAGGTGCAGCCGCATGTGGCAGTGGGTGCAGAGCAGAACCAGGTTGTTGATGTTGGTGGGACCAGGCCGGGGTGCTTCCCACGGGAGCAGATGGTGGGCAACGTATTTTTCAGGTGATGCGCCGCATGTGACGCATCCACGGTCGCGGCTGATCAATCCGTCGACTTGGGCTGGCGTGGCGAGGCGGTGTTTGCGGCCTTGCCACAACAATTCGCCGTTTCGCGAGAAGATCTGCGCGATGAATGTGGCGTCGCCAGCGATTTCTTCGACGAAGCTGCGTGGCAGGGGCTTGCCGTCGATGGTGGTCATCGGTGTGGTGCCGACACCGGTGAGCTGATCGACGGTGGCTGTCACAAAGACTGTCGATCGTCGACGAGCGCGACCATGGTTTCGACCTGTGGGTGCTCTCGTGGTCGGGTCGTCGGCGAGGAGTTTGTGGGCAGCATCGAAGTTGCGTTGATCCTGTGTGCGTGGGTGTTTGGCGCGAGGTACATCTCGACCGCCATCGTTCAC
>CAYVHV010000035.1:0-19194 GCA_964451305.1 uncultured Acidimicrobiales bacterium
CTCGCTCGGGCCGAAACCACGAACCTGACGGCTCAGCTCGCTACCAATGCTGCCACCGGCACCCGTGATGAGCACACGCTTGCCGCGAATGTAATCGACAACACTCTCGAGATCGATCTCCACCGGATCACGGCCCAGAAGGTCGTCAACGGTCGGCGGGCGCACATCGGCAAGCGTCATCCTGCCGACGAGGTCCGCAGCGCTCGGCAGCACGCGAACGTCGAGACCCGCTGCGCGAGCGCTCGCGGTGAGTTCCTTGATGAGCGCCGCCTTTGCCGTCGGCACCGCAATAAGGAGAACCTCCGCCTCGCGAGACGTCGCGACCTTGGCAAGATCATCCTTGGTACCCCAAACCTTGACTCCATCGAGCTCGCGGTTTGCCTTGAGCGGATCGTCATCGAGAATCGCAACCGGGTAGAACTCGCTATCAGGATCGAGCAGCATTGCCTTGATGATCTGTGCACCGCCCTCGCCAGCGCCAAACACGATGGTCCGTTGGCAACCCTCAGGAACCGGACGACGGTTCTGCTCCCAGTACCGTCGCCACAATGCACGCGACGTACCCAACAGCACCAATGCAGTAAGCGCTCCGATACTTACCGCTGTCGTCGGCAGATCGGTAATGCCAGCCAAGCGAGCGGCGTAGTTGGCCAAAACAAGGATGATCGTCGTCACCGCCCACACACCGCTAAGCGCCATTACCTCATCAAACGACGACACGCGCCACCGGTGCTTGTACAGACCGACGGCCCAGCCGAAGCCTGCTTGCAACAACATCGCCGCAATACACACACCGATCAGCTCGAGACCAGTACTCGCAACACCGAAGACGAGCTTCAACACAGCGCCAATCACCAACGCAACCGGCCAAATGGCGATATCGACCAGCTTCGGAAACAAGTTCGGACGCACATACGCCCACTGCAATGCGGGGCGCAGAAAACCTGCGATGCCTGCCATAAATCTCTCCCTCTCAAAACCGCCTACATCTGCACAGAGAGTGTGCAAAGTCCCGCAAACGGGATGGTAACAGCTGCATTACGTGAGCAAAAATAGTTCTTTGTCACCTACTGAGGTCCAGGAGTGTCCATTCGACCATGCTTAGCTACGTTCGCAGCCGATGAGCGACTCGCTCGTCACGCACAAATCGACCCCCGCTCCACCGGTGGCGCTATCGATTCCGGCACCGCCGCGGAGGTTGTCGGTTCCTGCTCCGCCGAAGAGCTGATCGTTCCCGCTGAAACCAAAGATTCGATCTCGGCGATCACCGCCGTAGAGCATGTCATTTCCGCTGTTGCCAACGATCCGGTCGCCACCGTTGCCGCCGCGCAAGATGTCGTTACCACCGCCGCCTTCGATGTCATCAAGACCAGGCCCGGCAAACACTTGGTCGTCACCGAGACCCATGCGAATCACGTCG
This sequence comes from uncultured Acidimicrobiales bacterium, assembly GCA_964451305.1. Taxonomy (GTDB): domain Bacteria; phylum Actinomycetota; class Acidimicrobiia; order Acidimicrobiales; family SHLQ01; genus SHLQ01. Next base: position 1,421 of record CAYVHV010000035.1, read on the forward strand.
GCACCCCACCCGCCATAGACGACGTCATCGCCCGGGCCAGCGTCCACCTGATCTGCCCCACCAAACGCGCAGATCAGATCGTCGCCCCCGAGTCCCTGAATCACATCACGGACACCGGTTCCGATGATCACGTCGTCGCCCTCGGTGCCGATGAGCCCATCGACGGTGGGCTCGAGACCGCGACACGTCTGAGGCGTCGTCGGCACTGGCGCTGCAATTTCCTCGTCTGATTCGTCGTCTGGTTTTTCCTCGACCGGCAGTGAGTTCGCGACGAGATAGATGCCGCCGTTCCGCTTGCTCGACACGTACATCTCGCCGTCTGGGCCTTGACCGATACGAACGTCGGCTCGGCCCGATCCGTCGTAGTTCAACGAATCATCGAACACTCCTCGCGGATGTTGACGGGAGAGCGGCGGCGTCTCGGGATCGGCGTCATGATCGAAGGTGACCGCCACCGTCGAGATCTCGGCCTGGGTCAACGCATCGGGAGAATCATCGGGCGCAAGCTCGGTCACCGAGGCGGAAATGTCGGTGAACGTCGAATGGTAGATGTCGCCATCGAGTGGGAAGTCGGAGAAGAAATACTCGCCGCTCAACTCTGAGCCGTTGTCCACAACAAAACCGCCAGCGATCGCCTGGCCCCCAAAGCCCGCTCCGGGCTCACCTTGGTGACCGAACTGCACCGCCGGATACACAAAGTCGTTCTCGGCATCGTTCTCCGGCAACGGTGCGACACCGGTGACGAGCCCTTCGCCATCATCGAGATGGACAAAGGTGCCTTCGCGCTCACTCCACCCATAGTTACTGCCCGGGGTGATGACGTTGACCTCTTCAACATTGTCACGGCCGACATCCACCGCCAACAGATGGACATCACCGGCGGCATCTTCGGCGAAGGAGAGGTGATGCGGGTTGCGGTGACCGATCGAATACGCCTCGTCGATCATCGACGAGTCTCCAACGAACGGATTGTTGGCAGGAACCGTCCAGCCACGACTCCCACTCGCCGCCGGATCGACTCGCAGAATCTTGCCCAACGCATCGTTGTTGATGCCACCACCGGCTGTTGCAGAGAGGACACTGCCGTCGCCGTGCGCAACATACAGCAGCCCATAGTCCTCATCGCCGGGTTCGCTGAACGGGTTGAACGCCAACTGCTTGATCGGATGCTCAAAGACCGGCATGCCCACGCGGAAAACCTGGCGGTAGCTGTTGGGGTCGACACTTCCGGTCTCCACGTCGGCCTCCCACTCGATCAACACACCATCTGCGCTGATCGGGCCGACAGCATCGCTGAGGTACTCCGTCGGGTTCGGGGTGTTCGGCCGATCTTCCATCACCGTTGTGTAGAAGAGCCCGTTGCTCGCGAACTCGGGATGAAAGGCCACGCCGCGCAGACCGCCGTGGAACGCGTTTTCGAGGTTCATCTGGCGACCGGTCGCAGCGGGGATTGCCGCACCCACGTCGAAAAACTCGGTCGCTGTCGCCGTCAGCCCGTCACGCTCGATCTCATAGATCTTGCCGGTGTGATCCTCGACGACGAACAATCGATCGTCGATGGTTGCGAACTGGTTGATGCGGGCAGCGCCGCGATCGGTGTTGGGCAACTCGACCAACGGGACCAGTTCGAGCGTGACGCCGCGATCGGTTATTGGCTGGCTCACCAGCGGGCTGTTGGCGCCCGCCACAGACGAGCCCGCAACTACGACCGTCGTGCTTACGAGCGCGAATGCCGCAACCGCCCGCGCCATCTTTTTGAGCCACATACCAAGATGGTAACAACGCTCGGCGAAGTGCAATGAAGCGGGCACGGCTGGCACACTGGGTGTCGTGGCCAAGAAACCTGCGTTCGATTTCTGGGCGGATGCCGAGACGCGAGCAATCCAGCCCTACCAGGCGAACAAGGTCTATCTGTGCCCTGGCTGCAACCGCGACATCCCCAAAGGACTAGGACATATCGTGGCGGTACCGCCCGAGGCCGTCGACCTTCGCCGCCACTGGCACCGAGGCTGCTGGAATGGCCGCGCGACCCGAATGCAACGAGGCTGACCGTGAACAGCGACCACGACTGGCAAGATCACCCCGATTGGGAAGAGTACGAGGGTGAAGAACCCATCCCGGTCGACGGGGCGATGCGCCATGGCCTGATCATCTCGAGCACGTTTCCAGCGTTTCTCGTCATGGCTATCTTCTTTGCGCTGCGTTGGGTTCTGATCAGCGGAGATCGTGCGGACTCATTTCGCGAGACCGCCCTTGCGTTTCTTGCCGTGGGATTGATCCTCGGAGCGGTCAATATCGCGATCCGCCGAAAACTCAGCGGCGAATAGGTAGCGAACGCGGCGACGGCGGCACGCCCGTACGGAGTACCCCTCGCCGGGTGCTGACGCACCCGGCATGGGGAGAACCCGTGCTTTCACTACCTCACCGAGGAATTGTCATCCTCGAATAGCCCTAGGCCTCGTCGTTACCTTCGGCTAGTGCTGGAGCACCGGCGCCAACGGCCACCTTGCGAGGCTTTGCCGACTCTGCGACCGGAACGGTCACGGTCAGCACGCCGAACTCGTAGTCGGCCTCAAGCTTGTCCGCATCGAGACGCTCACCGAGCTGGAACGTCTGAGCAATGGAGCCACCTCGTCGGCGGTTCACGATCTGTGCACCCTCGGGGATCGAGGACTCTCGGGCAGCTTCGATACGCAAGCTGCGACCATCGACGGTCAGGTCGACCGTGTCGGGATCGATACCGGGAATGTCGATCCGCAGGGTCACGCCCTCGTCGTTCGAGAAGACCTCGTGGTCGAGGGTGCGGTTGGCTGATGCAGCCGTTGGGATTCGAAATGGGTCGTAGGTGTTGAACAACATAGTGATAGCTCTCCTTGGCTAGGTTCCATACGTAAAGTTGAGCGACATGCACTCAAGTTTAGTTAACGCTCTTCACCTAACTTCATTCCCGAAGTCGACAAACTTTTTTTCGTTCAGGCCCCTACGACCGAGCACACCCTGATCAGTTCGACTCGCACCCGAGACTGGACTCGACATCAACACACTGATCGGTGCCCGGCCCACCGGTCGCATCGTCGATACCCGGACCGCCGCGCAGGTTGTCATCACCAGTCCCACCAAAGATCGTGTCGTTGCCTGCGAAGCCGAAGACTCGGTCCTTTCGGTCTCCACCGAAGAGCGTGTCGTCGCCCCCGTTGCCGACGATGCGATCACCACCACGGCCACCGCGAATCACGTCGTTTCCGTTCTCCCCTTCGACATCGTCGAGGCCTGGTCCAGCAAAGATGAGGTCGTTCCCGTCACCGCCGCGAATGACGTCACTGCCCCAACCAGCGTTCACGTAGTCCGCCCCAGAACCAGCATCGATCGTGTCCGCCCCACCTCGCGCACAAATGATGTCGCTTCCGGCGCCAGCGTCGATTCGGTCGACGCCGCCCGTTCCGATAATCACGTCCGGGCCATCGGTGCCCGTCGTACCCGACACCGTCGCCAAGCGACCACGACACAAGCTGTTCGACGGAACCGAGTTGGTCACCAAATAGATCTGCCCATTGCGTTTGCTCGAAATGTAGAGCTCACCGTCTGGGCCTTGGCCAAAGCGAGGATCCGCTCGACCCGTCCCGTCGTATGCGGGCGAATCGTCAAACACATCGCGCAGATGCGACCGGCTGAGTGACGGCGTTGCCGGGTTCGCATCGTGATCGAAGGTGATCGACACGCGCCCGGTCGGCGCCTGCGTGAGGTCGTTCGGCGAGTCCCGGTCCGGGTTCGACGCGTCGAGCAGCGTCACTGCACTTGCAAGTTCGTCGACCGTCGAGTGATAGAGCGCGCCGCTCACTGGGAAGTCGGCATAAAAGTACTGCCCGTCCAGCTCAGAACCATTGTCTGTAACGAATCCGCCAGCCACACTCTGCCCGGAGAACCCTTGACCCCGCGGTCCAGTGTGTCCGTACTGGGCGGACGGAAAGGTGAACCCGTTCTCCGCCTCGTTTGCTGGAAGCGCGGCAACGCCGGTTCCTAACCCACCGCCCGGGAGGTGCACGAAGGTCCCCTCTCGCTGGCTCCAGCCGTAGTTCTCGCCGGGGTTGATGACGTTTACCTCCTCGACGTTCTCACGACCAGCTTCAGCCGAGATGAGGAGCACCGAACCCGTCGAGTCTTGAGCGAAGGCGAGATGGTGGGGGTTCCGGTGTCCCAGCGAATAGACCTCGTCGAGCATCGACGGATCACCAACGAATGGGTTCGTCGCCGGAACCGAATACGGCTGGCCTCCAGCGGGCCGCGGATCGATACGCAAGATCTTTCCTCGAGCGTCGTTGTTCAACCCGCCCCCCGACGTTGCTGCCTGCGTGCTGCCATCACCGTGGGCAACATAGAGCAAGCCGTAGTCCTCGTCCCCCGGCTCGGCAAACGGGTTGAACGCGATCTGTTTCATCGTGTGGTCATAGACCGGCACGCCCACACGAAAGAGCTGCCGGTAACTGTCGACGTCAACCTGGCCGGTCTGGAGATCGACCTGCCATTCGAGCACCACCCCATCGGCCACGATTGGGTTCGGCACATCGCTGAGGTACGCCGAGTCGGGGATGCCACCCGTTCGCTGCTCCATGAGCGAGGTGTAGAAGAGGCCGTTGGTTTCGAACTCGGGGTGAAACGCAACCGACCGCAACCCGCCCTGAACCCGACTGGTGTTGTCGATGCGTCGGCCGGTCTGGTCGAGTAGCCCCGCCCGAACGTCGAAGAACAGCCGTGGCGACCCGCCATTAACCGTTCGGTCGATTTCATAGATCTTGCCGTCGAACTCTTCGACCACGAACAGCCGGTCGCCGGTGGTCGCGAACGCGTTGATTCTCGGGCGGCCCGCCGACGAATCGGGAATCGTTGCGAACGGCACCAAGTCGACGGTGACTCCACGATCTTCGATCGGCGCGAGGACGGGATTTTGGGCGCCGAGCGGCGCCAGTGCCGTCACGGACGCGGCGATCATGGCAACGATGACGCACCCAACGAATAGGACGTGGTGCGAGACTGCAATCCGAGAGTGAACCATTGGCGAAACCTAGTCGGTACCGCTTCTGTCATGCCGACACCGAGTTGGCCTACCTGAATACCTTCCAATAACTTTCGGTATATGTCCATATTTTTTAATATGACGCGATACCGAACGCTCGCCGATGCCTACGCAACTGCTGCGATCACCACCGCGCACGCCCACGGCGCCCTCTCGCCCGTCATCGTCGAAGCCCACGAACTCCTGACCGCACGCGGCACGACGAGCAGCGGCAGCGATGCGACCAACGCCATCGGAGCGTTAGAACAACTCGACGCCCTCGTCCACGAATTCACCGCTGAGCGGAGCGACCTCACCGAGCGAGCCAACCTCATCCAGTCCGCCGATGCGCGAACGGCGTACTTGTTGTCGACCGCGGCCGGACGAATCATCGACATAACGGTTGCGACGATGGCGCTCGAATCTGGATGGACCTACGACGAAGCGCTCTTCGCCCAAGAGCTCGAAGAACTTCTGGCACTCCAGCGCCCCTTCACCGCCGCCCAGAGCGAGCGCGTCGCGCTGCTCATGAACGAGCTCGCCGTGCTCGACGCACCGTTCACCGTCGGTGCGATCTCGGGCGATCTCGATAGCAACTTCACCGAGCCACGGGTCGGCATACCTCTACACATCGATCCCGGACCTGCGGTCGAGCGAGGACGCGACCTCATCATCCGAGCCCTACGTGACACCGCGGACCCCGACCAGATCTTGCGCGACGAATTCGAAGTCTTCTTTCACGACAACGGGAATCTGACACTGGTGTTGCCCGGTGTCATCGACCTGTCCAGCCCACGATTCGGCCGCGACCCCGAAACCCAGAGCCTGCGCGACCTCGACCAGCAGGCCATCAACTCGGCGTTTAGCACCGGGGTTGAAGACAACGGCTATGCGCAACGGATCGTCGAATGGACCGAAGAGATGGTCTCGACAGGCGTCATTGCCCCAGGCACCCAAACCACGATCATTGGACACAGCTTCGGCGGTGACACCGCGTTCGACCTCGCATCCGACGAGCACTTCAACGGTGAACTCCTCGACGTGACCCACACCTTCTCGGCGGGCTACTTCAGCTTCCCCCAACTCGAGCACATCCCGGCACGCACGAGCGCTCTGACGACCGCAAACATCTACGACCTTGTCCTCTTGGCAGAACAACTCAGCCATGTCGGTGTTCGCCCCACCGATCGAATCGCCTACGCCGCGATCGAACACGGGACCAACAGGACCACTCGCCTCCTCAACCGGTTTCGCACGATCCCGTTGCCTCGCATCGACATTTCGAAAGAACGGGTCCGATCCACTGCACCCAACGGCCTGCACGCAGAGTTTGAAGGCGGGTTCACCGCGACCGGTGTGGGCCACCATCAAGATGAGTACATCGACTATCTAGAGCGCGTCGATGATGTCAAGATCGAACAGTTTCTGTCCGAGCTCGACGACGAAGGATTTACATCGAACGCCGTCGCGCTCTCGATCGACATCTCCGACCCAGCCGGTCGCCGCTAGCGGCCAAAGACGCCGCCCTCACATGAGATACGAGGTTCGTTCACACCGTTCGGATCGGTCAGCGTGCACCCATCGTCGCCAGCGCCACCATTGAAGACGTCACGAGCCAAGCCGCCACGAAGAACATCGCTACCGCGGTCACCGTTCAAGCGGTCGAGACCGAGGTTGCCGAGCAACTCGTCATCATGGCTGCCGCCGTTGATCAGGTCATTACCGTTACCACCAGCAACACGATCGAACCCGCCGTTGCCGTTGAGCACATCGTCGCCGCCACCACCCATGATCCGGTCGTTTCCGTTCTCGCCAGCAATATTGTCGACGCCGTCACCACCGTTGATGGTGTCGTTACCAGTGCCGCCACGAACCGTATCGTCACCAGCACCGGCAAAGATCTGGTCGAAACCATCATCGCCGTTCAGCGTGTCGTCACCAGCTGCACCGACAATGCGGTCGTTCCCGGCGCCACCGTTGATGATGTCGTCACCGCCCAAACCACAGATCGTATCGTTACCACCAAGACCGTTGATCACATCAGCGTTTGCCGTACCCAAGATGACATCGTCACCAGCGGTTGGGGCCTCACCATCGGCAAGGTTTACCGTCACCTCAAGGGACGCACACGTTGGACCGGTGACCGCAGCCGGAGCGGTCGCGACGGTCGATAGAAGACCAGCGCGAGTCTGAGCAACGCAGTTCTGGCCTCCCTGGGTAATAGTGACGCGCCGATCGACAGCGCCAACGGTGCACGTCTCAAAGGTGCCGTCAGGCCACTGGATCTCGACCGGCGCAACAGACGTCGCGTCGCCGAGACCGAAATGAAGCGTCCGAGAATCCTGCGAACGGTGATAGGCATGGCCCGTCTCACGAACCTGCCAGTCATCGGTCCCAACAAACACCTGGGCACCAATCGCATCGGGATTCGAGCCAACGAGATCGATCCCGAGCCAGTGTGCTCCCGACCCACCACGGTTCGTAATGATGTCGTCCTCGCCCGGCTCGAAGTCATACCCATTGGCCACGATCGCATCCAGCCATCCGTCACCGTTGATATCAGCGGTCAGCATCGCCGCTGCAGTATCGGCGCCGGTCCGCGGCAAGATCCCCGTTCCGGCATCACTGAAATTGCCGTTGCCATCGTTGAGCAACAACACGTTGCGATCCTGGCCCTCCTGGACCTGCGTGCAACCAGCGATGATGTCGAGGTCACCGTCGTTATCGAAATCACCGGACGTTCCAGACCGGCAGTTATCAAGATCCGCGCCGCCCGGAATCGACACCGTCACCGCGTTGCCCTCGGCGGTGACCTCCACTGCGGTGACCGGGAGGAGCCCGTTGCCGGGCGAAGCGTTGGCGGCAAAGACGATGAACTCCGGATAGAGATCGCCGTCGAAGTCGCCGATGAGAACTTCGCGAATCGGCAGGCTCGGGTTCGTACGAGATTGGACCGCGTTCGCAGGTGCCTGCAACGTCGCCGACCCGGTGTCTAGAGCAATCGAGTCCTTCGCCAGCGTGAACACATCATGAGTAACGACAACGCCAGGAGTTCCTGGGCCCGTCGATGTCAGCTGTGCAATACGCACGTGCCCGTCATCGAGCACCTCGTTGGGATCAGGCGCCTTCGTCCACACGGTGCCATCACCATTGTTGAGGTACACCTCGCTCGGAATGAGCTGACGCTCCTCTTGAGGCACCGGATCAGAACGAAGATCCAAGTTCGTGACGATGACATCCATGTCACCATCACCATCGAAATCGGCAAACAACGGCTGACGGCCACGACCGAAGAAGTCCTCAAGCCCACCAGCATCAACAGCGACGAGCTCGCCACCGTCATTGCGGAAGATCCGATTGTTGTTGTTGCGACCGGTGACCTCGATCAGGTCATCGTCACCGTCGTTATCGAAGTCAGAGAACGCCACGCCATGCGAATCGGGTCCGACCGTTATTTCGGACCCGTAGTCAATAGCCGTCCGAATGGTGTTCGCAGAGCCCACATCAACAATCGCCTCGCTCAACGAACCGTGGTTGTTGTTCCAGACATCAACACCCGGACCGCCAAGGTCGCGCGTGACCGCCAACGCCCAACCTTCCGAAGCGCCATCACGAACACCCGACGGCAACTGCGAAACCGAAAACCCACGCCAACTCTGCGCATCGGCAGGAGACGCCGTCGCCACCACAGGCGCCAACAACGCAACACCTAACGCGGCGGCCGCCGCGGCCCGCCAGCCAATTACCCGACTCTTCACCATGTTGTTCAAGAGTAGAACACACGTCGCACGAAGTAAGTAGTTCGGTGGCCCTACGAGCCAAAGAAACTGCACACCGCAGCGGGATCAAATCAGGATGTCTCACTGAGTGTTGCGAGAAGCCACGTTGACCACTCCACAACGCATACGCGCAAAATCAACAACGGGCACTGGCCGCCGAAGCGACCAGTGCCCGTTGCTCTCACTCCACACCCCTTGAGGGGAGAATGTTTGACCTAGCGGCCGAAGACGCCGCCTTCGCACGAGATGCGTGTTTCAACGACTCCGTTTGGATCGGTCAGCGTGCAACCGTCGTTGTTGCCGGCGCCACCGTTGAAGACGTCACGAGCAAACCCGCCACGAAGGACGTCGTTACCGCCATCACCGTTCAAGCGGTCGAGACCAAGGTTGCCGAGCAACTCATCGTCATGGGTACCACCGTTGATGAGGTCGTTACCGTTACCGCCAGCGACACGGTCGAAGCCGCCGTCACCGTTGAGCACGTCGGCGCCGCCGCCGCCCATGATCCGGTCGTTTCCGTTTTCGCCAAAGATGTTGTCGATGCCGTCGCCACCGTTGATGGTGTCGTTACCAGTGCCGCCACGAACCGTATCGTCACCAGCACCAGCGAAAATCTGGTCGAAGCCGTCGCCACCGTTGAGCGTGTCGTCGCCGGCTGCGCCGACGATGCGGTCTGCGCCAGCACCACCGTTGATGATGTCGTCGCCACCAAGACCACAGATCGTGTCGTTGCCACCAAGACCGTCGATGACATCATCGTCTGGCGTTCCGAGGATGACATCGTCACCTTCGGTAGGAACATCGCCGTTCGCAAGGTTCACCGTTACATCGAGCGTCGCACACGTTGGGGTAGCTGCTGCCGGAGGATCCGTCGGAATCACAGGATCGGTGGACACTGCAGCGACAAGACCGGTCTCGGTCTGAGCAACACAGTTTTCGCCACCCTGGGTAATCGTCACACGCTGATCGACGCCGCCGTCGATGGTGCACGTCTCGAACGTGCCATCTGGCCACTGAATCTCGACCGGTGCGAGCTCTTCTTGATCGGCGAGGCCGAAGTGAAGCGTGCTCGAGTCCTGGCCACGGTGGTTACGGTGACCAGTCTCACGAACCTGCCACTTGTCGGTACCAACAAACACCTGAGCGCCTGCATCATCGTCGCTTGTAGCGTCCAGGTCGATCTGGAGGAAGTGGTTGCTTCCACCCTGGTTTACAAAGATGTGGTCGACAGCGTTGTCGTTGTCGAAGCCGTTACCGACGTAGGTGTCGATCCAGCCATCGTTGTTGATGTCAACGTTGACGACAACAGCTGCGGTCTGTGCAGCGGTTGCTGGAACAGACGTGCTGTCGAGGGTGAAGTTGCCAGCACCATCGTTGATCAGAACGATGTTGGTGTCCTGCTCGCCTTCAGCAAAGGTGCAGCCACCGAAGATGTCGAGGTCGGCATCGTTGTCGAAGTCAGCGAGCGAAACTGCACGGCAGTTATCTGCAAGCAGGTCACTACTGATGTCTTGGACGACTTCGAGGGAGCTTGGGCCACCGCTTCCGACCTGGCCGAGGCCGATCGCAAGATCGCCCGCAAGGCTCGGAATCTCTTCACCGTCACCGTTGGTCGCTTGGTCTCCATTTGGAAGCTGTGCGAGACGGTCCTGCTGACGAGCGACAACGAACTCGATGTCGAGGTCGCCGTCGAGGTCGCCGAGAGCGATGTCACGGGCGTTCGAGAAGTTATCAAACTCGTCGCCGATGGACTGACGCACGGGGTTCACCGCAGCGATTGGAGCGCTGACTCCGGTCTGGAGGGTGTCGAGACCGAAGGCGAACGAGTTCGACGTGATGATGACCTGATCGGTACCAGGACCGGTCGAGGTCAGCGACACGAAACGAATGTTCTCGTCGAAGATGGCATTGTTGGTATCGTCCACTTCGGTCCAGCTGGTGCCATTGCCGTTATTGAGGTAAAGCGCTGAAGGCGCTGCTTCGAGTGGCTCGCCGTCATCATCGTTGATGAGCGTGCGGTCGAGGTTCGCAACGAGTGCATCCAAGTCGTCGTCGCCGTCGATGTCGACGAGGAGAACGCTTCGACCGCGGGCGTCGATGGCTTCGAGGCCGGTGTTTGCTTGCAGCTCGAGCGTGCCGCCGTTGTTGATAAACACGCGGTTGCCACTCTCGCGGCCAGCGGTTTCGATGAGGTCATCGTCGCCGTCGCCGTCGAGATCGCCGAAGTACGAGCCGTGGCTGTCGACGCCGATTCCAGGACCGGCTTGTGGTGCGACCTGGCTCGAGGCGAATGCGCCGTTACCGGCGTAGTCGACGAGTGCTTCCGATGCGATCGCATGGTTGTTGTCCCAGATGTCGGCACCATCGCCACCGAGATCTTCGGTCGCCGCTGCGCCAAAGGCCGGGCTTGGAGCGCCGCCGTCGACAGCGCTCGACGCGGTTTCAACGGCGAAACCTGCCCATCCGGTTTGTGCACCGGCGGTCGAGACCGCTGCAGGAGCGGCGACTGTTGCTGAAACCAGCGCCAGTCCCACCAAAGAATGCTTCCACTTTCTTGCCATGTAATTTCCCCAATCGGTTATGCGTGAGGACCAAATCGTAAGATCCGCCATGCCCGCTCGCCTGAGCCCTCCGGCTCAAGTCGGCAATGAGTATCTCGCACCCGTCGCGCCAGATCAGCACCTTCTCGTGTGAATCTTTCGATTTCCACAAAAACGACAACCCACCGTGACTTCGCTATATCGAATAGACCGCGCTGGGTGGGGGCGCGACCCACTGTTGGATGTGTTCCATGCCATTGTTTTGAGCGCAGGCAATTCGCCTTAGAAAACAGACGCCAGCATTCGCGCCATGTGGCCCATGCCCAACACCTCGAATAGCGCCATAGTGGAGTGTTCCGCTCACGCGCACGACACGCATTCTCAGGAGTACTGCCAACAGTAATGACCAGCCTGGTTACCAAGGTCCGAGGTATGGACCGACAGAAACTTGAATCGCTGTTCACCAGCTCGGCCTTCCTCATCACGAGTGGGCTGCTCTTTGTCAACCTTGTCGTTCTCGCAAATGCGCTCGGCGATGACGGTCGCGGTCTCGTCGCTGCTGCGTACGGCAACACCATCGTCCTCGGCTGGGCATTTCAGATCGGCATTCCGGCAGCCGCTGCTTACTTCGCAAAGGACATCGACAACCGTCGAATCGCAATGTCGAGTTGGGCAATGATGATCACCGGGGCGCTTCCTATCGCGCTCATCATGATCCCGTTCTACCTGTGGCAGCTGAACGGCGAGACCTTTACCGAGGGCGGCGAAACAGTTCAGCGTTGGTACGTCGCCTTCATTATCCTCCAGCTCTTCAACGGCCCATTCCTCTCATCGGTGCTCTGGCTTCGTGGCAGCGGCAACCTCGTCAAGTTCAACGCTCTCTTGGCACTCCCCCAAGTACTGATCACCCTCGGTTACGTCGGTCTATGGATCCTGGGACAGCTCACCGTCAACTCGGCACTGACCTCGACCTTCATCTCGTTGGTGATCGGTTGGGTGATCGGCCTGACCTCGACCAACTCATGGCCCGGCCGCGGATTCTCCAAAGACGTATTCCACGAGGTGCGCAGCTACGGCCTTCGAGCCTGGGTAGGCAACCTCTCCTTCTTCGTGAGCCTCCGCTTCGATCAGCTGCTACTCGTCGGCTTTGTCGATCCGGGCGCACTCGGCGTGTACGCGGCAGCCGCAGCCATCTCGACCCTGGCGAGCCCGATCGCTCGGGGCGTCGCGCAAGCCGTGCAGCCGTTCATCCGCAAAGCCAAGAGCGATGGCGAACGCGTGTGGCGCATCCAGTCATCGTTCCGACAGGTCGGCGTCGTATCGTTTCTCATCCTCGGGCTGATGGCGGCAACAGCCTGGTTCATCATTCCGCTCGTCCTCGGTGAACGCTTCGAGCCAGCCGTTGGGTTGCTGCTAATCCTGCTTCCCGGCGCATGGGCAACCGACGTCACGCAGGTTCTCGGGACCGCGCTCAGTCAATTCAACAAGCCGGAGTGGGCATCGAAGGCCCAAATCGCATCGGCGGTGGCCACCGCTGTCGGCCTCTTCGCACTCGTACCTACCTACGGCGTCACCGGAGCCGCAATCACCACGAGCGTCGCCTACTGGGTTGGCTACCTGGCCAGCTACTACTACTGGCGCAAGCTCCAAGGCATGATCGCCCGAGGCGAGATCACCGGCGAGACCGAAGGCCGCAATGACGGCGACACCGAGTCAGGAAACAACGACGACGCGGAAGCCGAGTTCGTCTAATGCGCCTTCACCCCGACGTCCTTCGCAACATGATCCGGCCGGTGTGGCTCGGCATCATCTTCGCGTCCGTACTCTTCGCAGCAGGCGGCGCGTTATTCATCGGACTTCAGCAAGATCAAGGCGAGACATCAACCACGTTCGTCTTCGGTAGCCGGGTCGGTTTCGACGCACCCCTCGACGAACTCGAAGACCACATTTCGAACATCGTCAACTCGGTCGAATTCGGGCCCGTATTTGAACGCATCGATGCGCGAACGCTCCTCAGCGCCGAAGACGACTACTCCCTCGATGTGAGCATCGTGGAGAACACCCAATCGGTTGTCGCAATCGAGATCCGTACCGACCGTTCGGGCGAAGCCGATCGGATCTCGCGCATCGTTGCCGAAGAGATGGTCCGGTTCGTCCTCGAGGGCGTCGACGAGGCGGTCGCGACCGACGCGGCTGCTCTCGAACGAGACCTCGCCACAGCGACCGAAGATCAAGGCCGCCTCATCACGCTCGCCGGAAACGTCAATCCGAACCGGGCCGAGATCAGCCTCGAGCGACAACTCGCAGCGATTACCACCGGCATTGGCGACGACCCCGTCGGCACCTTAGAAGGCGAGCTCCGCTCTCGTATCGCGAATATCGCACCGCTCGCAGCCGAGTTCCGACAGACCGAGGTCGTCGTAGACGATCTCGAACGCCAGCTCGCGACCATCGTTGTGCAGCGAGCGGAAATCGAAGCGTCGATCAGAGCCGTCAGCGCCGACTGGTACCGCTCGGTCACACCGGTCGAGCCAACCTCGAATGTGCCTGTGGCGATCGCCATGGCCTTCGTGGCGGCCGTGCCGGCCCTGTTTGCTGCGGTCATCCTCGTCGCACTCAACCTCAACCGACGCCTCATCGCACGAGACCGCCAACTCGACGCCTCAATAGCGAGTCGGGTGGCAGCAGCATGAGACCGATACCCGCGGAGCCTTTGTTCAACGTCCGCACTATCCTCGCCAAATAATGACGGGACCTTCCTCCACTCGATCCCGGCGCGCCGCGGCAGCTCTTTTGGCGCTCGCACTGACCGCGTCGGCATGCACCGGATCTTCGACCGGGGACGGCACGAACGCCACCGACCCTGCTGGCAACGACGAGACGATTGAATCCGGAACCGGAGACACGTCCGAGGCGGAAGACTCCGACGGACGCGGCGTAGGAGAACCCGAGCCCCCAAATGAAATCGCGGCGCTGACCTCGAGCTTCACAAAGCTCACCGAACCTGGCGTGGGCGGACGGATCACCTCGATCGCGTTCGATCCAAACGATCCCGACCGGCTCTTCGTCGGCGGCGACCTCCTCGGCATCGCGGTCACGAACGACTTTGGCGACACCTGGCAATCGACCACCGGGTTTGCCTCGTGGGAGATCGGCGACATCACGACAACACCGAGCGCCGACGGCCGAATCTGGACCGGCAGCCTCTCGGGACCACAAGCATCGAGCGACGGAATCATCTGGGAGCTCAGCCGCAACGGCATGCCAGCAGTCTCGGAGTCGACCTTTACCCTCGCCACCGAGACCGTCCTGGTCGACCCGACAGACAACGCTCGCCTGCTCGCCTTCAACGGCAACCAACGCAACTGGGTCGCCCCTGGCGCGATCGGCCCCGACGGAACCTGGCTCGGCGATGGCTCGGTGTGGCAATCCAGCAACTCGGGAAATGACTGGGAACAACTGTCGATCGTCGCCCCCGGCGGCAACATTCGTGCCGCCGCGTTCACCAGCGACGGCGCTCAACTCTTCGCAGCCGTAGGCAACCGCGGCGTCTTTACCTCGACCGACGGCGGCGCAACGTGGACCGACATCACCGCCGGACTCCCCCACGCCAACCTCTACGACGTCACCACCCACCCGACCGACCCGCTCACCGCATGGGTTTCGCTCGGCGAAGGCCCCGAGGTCGACGGCAACTTCATCGCCGGTGGCATTTGGCGCACCAGCGACGGCGGATCGACATGGACCGACGCCAACAACGGCTTGAGCATCGTCTCGAACGCGACCGCCGGCAACACCGGCAGCTTCCACCAAATCGTCGTCGCTCCATCGGACGGCGACCGCCTCTACACATCGAACGTGGCTCCCGGCCAAGCAGCGATCTACCGAAGCGACGACGGCGGCGACAGCTGGAACATCATCGCCGACGGCTCCACCGCTCGCCCCAACGCCTACGAGAGCGCACTCCGCGCCTTTGACATCGGCGTACATCCAGCCGATGCCGACCGAATCGCGATCGGCTCAGATGACACGCTCCTCGGTTCGACCGACGGTGGCGCCCGATGGACCGACCTCACCACGATCGAAAACACCGAAGGCTTCTTCAGCGGCCACGGCTACAGCGGTCTCGTGAGCACCGACATCGTGTTCAATCCAACCGACCCCGACGACGCCATTCTTCTCGGCTTCGACGGCGGCAACTTCATCCAAACCATCGACGGCGGAACCACGTGGCGACGCACCGTCCAAGATGTGTCCGCATGGGGCGGAGGCGTCGAAGCCGCCTACTCGCCGACCGAAGAAGACACCATCTATGTGCTCCTCGGCCAGTTCCAGAACTTCCGAGGCATCGGCGTGTCCGACAACGGCGGCGCAAGCTTCCGTTTGGCCGTCGGCGCAACATCGGGCCTACCCGAAGTTGGCAACGTCGACGGTGGAGCGACCGGCCTCGCCGTAACCGAGGTCAACGGAACCGACGTGGTGCTCGCCACGGTCGGCGGAGTCCTCTACCGCAGCGACGACGGCGCCAACTCCTTTGTCAGCATCGATGGCCTCGGCACCGCCCGAGACGTCACCGTGACACCAGACGGCACCGTCTATGTGAGCACCGACAACGGACTGTTCTCCTCGACCGATTCCGGACTTGGTTTCAACGGCGTCGATGCCACCCCACCGGGCCTCAGCACCCTCTACACCTCAGCGTCGGAGCCAGGAACCGTCTACGCGATCGCCTTCCGAGAAGGCGACGGCGGCCTCTACTCCTTCGACGGATCGACCTGGACCCGCCTATTCGAAGACTTCTTCTCCCACGGCGTTGCCGTCGATCCGGAAAACCCGAACAACCTCGCCGTCGTCACGACCGAGCCACAGTTCAACGACATCAGCTCGGCTACCGGTGTACACCTCTCCAATGACGGCGGTGCCACCTGGACTGTGGTCACCGAAGGTCTGCCACTCAATCGACTCCGAACCGCCGAGTTCGACCCGGCGAACCCCGACCGCCTCGTCGTTGGGACCACCGGCCGCGGCTTCTACGAAATTTCTTTCGAACAAGCCCTCCAATAGTCCCGGCCACGCCGTCGCGTGCACCCGGGATATTGTTCAGTTGAGATGACCTCCTGCCGATAGGCCACACGTGCCAACACAAATCTCTGTGACCAGCTATTACTACCGCCGCGGCGGCGCTGAAGCGGTCATGCTCGATCAGAACGAACTGCTTACCGAGCGCGGCTGGGACATCGTACCGTTCGCCATGGAGTACGAGAAGAACTTCGAGACCGGCTACGACGACTATTTCGTTGAAGAGATCGACTTCGCAAGCGACTACACACCGGTCGAGAAGGTCCGCAAGGTCGTGAAATCGGTCTACTCGCTCGAAGCGCGCCGCGAGATCGGGCGCTTGATCGACGACGTGCAGCCCGACATCGTCCACGCCCACAACGTCTACCACCACCTCACCCCAGCGATCTTCGGCGCCATCCAAAAGAAGGGCGTGCCTGCGGTGATGACCGTCCACGACCTCAAGATCGGGTGCCCATCGAAGCTCATGCTTGCCGCAGACGGCGTCTGCGAACGCTGTCATGGCGGAAAGACTTGGAACGCCGTCCAACAACGCTGCCTCAAGGGATCGCTTCCCCTGTCGGCGGTAGCAGCACTCGAAACAACGCTGCACAACTTCCTCGGCAGCTACAAGAAGAACGTCGACCTCTTCGTCCTCCCGAGCCACTTCCACATGAACAAGCTCATCGACTGGGGACTCCCCGCTGAAAAGGCGCGGTACGTTCCCAATGCCGTCGATGTCTCGGGCCTCGTCGCGGACTACACCGCTGGCAAACGTTTCGTTTTCGTCGGCCGACTCTCTGAAGAGAAGGGCCTACTGACCTTCGTCAAGGCCGTTGCCCAAGCTGGGGTACAGGCAACCATCGTTGGCACCGGACCACAAGAAGCCGAACTGCGAGCACTCGTCGACTCCTCCGGAGCCGACGTCGAATTTGCTGGCTACCAGACCGGCGATGCTCTCTTCGACATTGTCCGCAATGCAAAAGCGCTCGTCTTGCCATCGGAGTGTTACGAGAACGCTCCAGTCGTTCTACTCGAGGCCTACGGCGTTGGAACACCCGTCCTCGGCTCCGATCTCGGCGGTATCCCCGAACTGATCCAACCGGGTGTCACCGGCCAGCTCGCAACCGCGGGTGACGTATCCTCGTTTGCCGAACAACTCTCGGCCATGGCTGATCGCTCCGACTCAGAGCTCGGCGAGATGGGACGAGCGGGACGCACCTTTGTCGAAGAGCGTTTCTCTCGCGAGCACTACCTCGATGGCCTGCTCGAGGTCTACCGCGAACTTGGCATCGCTGTGTAATTCAGCGTCGCTGTGTAATTCAGCGTCGCTGTGTAATTCAGTCT
>CAYVHV010000035.1:19294-40786 GCA_964451305.1 uncultured Acidimicrobiales bacterium
TCGCTGTGTAATTCAGCGTCGCTGTGTAATTCAGCGTCGCTGTGTAATTCAGTCTTGCGGGGTCGATGCTCTAGTGTCCTGACATGACACCAGAGGACTTCGTTGCAGCCGTATCCGACCCGTTCCAAAACCTTGGCGCCATGCACTACTTCGGTCCGAAGGCCAAGGCCGCAGCCGAAGGGTTGGGCATCGACGGGTTCCGGTTCTACTTCGCGGGTCGCGGTGGCGTCCTTGGAGCGGTGAGCCCCGAGGTACTCTCCGCTGCGTTTGGCTACTTCAATCCTGAGACGATCAACAAAATATGGCCGTCGTGTATTGAACGCTGCGATGTCACCGCCGCTGCACAGGCCCAACTCGGCGTTGCCTACGACATTGGCGATGAGTTCCTGGGCGGCATCGATGGGCTCGCAGAGGCAGCAGCATCTCTCGGAACTCTCATGACCTCGATCGACCTCGCAGCACTCCCACTATTCGCAGGGTTTGTCGCCCAACCGGTTCCGGCGCCGCCCACCCATGCATTCATGCATCAAACGATCATGTTTCGTGAACTCCGCGGCAGCGTCCACCTCGCTGCGGTCGCAGCCGCTGGTTGTCGCAGTCGCGCTGCACACCAAATTCGGCGGCCGAACGACCTTGAGATGTTCGGCTACGACGACGCGATAGAGATCTCCGACACCGAACGAGCCGCCTACGAGATGGTCGAAGAACGAACCGATGCGGCAATGGCAGTGCATGCAGCGGCGGGGCTGAGCGCCGATCAACGCAGCCAAATCGCTGCTACCGTCGAAACCATAACTGCGACTATTTCGAGCGTGTTCGGGTAACGGTTCGGTGACAGTTTTTCTCAGAGCGAGCGAAAACCCATACACATGGGCCTTTTCACTGCAAATCCGGGTCTAACTGCCCAACACAGCAAAGCAGATCTTGTTTATTGTGGCCTTTGAGCCGATTGCTGAAGAACCCCCGAACCCCAAGAAAATACTGCTCACTGAATTAACGCGGCGAGTGGTATCGGAAATAGGGTGGCGATACAGCGTGTGAGGAAAGAACTCAAGGATGACGCAAGGCGAACGAGACAGCTCAGGTGGAGAACTTTCCTCCTTCCTGCATCTAACCGGCTTCCGGCCGCTCATTCTGGCTCTTCTCGCTGGTCTCGCCGGCG
The DNA here is from genome assembly GCA_964451305.1 of uncultured Acidimicrobiales bacterium. Taxonomy (GTDB): domain Bacteria; phylum Actinomycetota; class Acidimicrobiia; order Acidimicrobiales; family SHLQ01; genus SHLQ01. Next base: position 20,457 of record CAYVHV010000035.1, read on the forward strand.
CTGTCGGGGTGTTCCTCGCCCTCCAAGAGCCGGCACAATTTCAAGCGCGGTACGTACTCAACGCCGACCAGGTGGCTGACAGTGATGTCACCGCTGGCGAGCTCGACCTCCTCGCCGAAGAGATCGTCAGCACTGCATCGTTCCCCGAGGTTCAGATCTCGGTTGAGGAGAGCACCGGACTCGTCTTTGAAGAGGATTACGAAATCGTCATCAATCGGGCCGGCGGCGCACTGATCAACATCAACGTCGTCGCCGACGATCCAACCGATGCCCAGAACGTTGCGATCGATACCGGTGTCGCTGCGATCACCGCCACCAGCGAACGTGGAATCGCTGGCGTCGAAGCGAGCCGAGATCGGCTTCTCGAAGACCTCGCCGAGGTCGACTCTCGAATTGGTGAGCTCACCGTCCTCGCCGGAGGCCTCAACCCAACCGTCGCTCTCGACAATGCCGAAGCTCAATTGCTCGCCCGCCGCGCCGAGGACCTCAACCCCACCGTGCAGCGAGTCCAGCAAGATGATGGAACGTTCGCAGACGAAGTTGTCGACTCGGGTCTTCCCGCAGCAGCCGATCTCGAAGAGATCGTCGCCAACCTCTCACCGGTCGCTCGAGAATTTGTCACCCTTCAGACCGAAGAAGCAGCACTCAACGTGCGCCTCGCCGACCGCACCAACTCGATTCGGGAAACCGAGAACGCAATCGAGCTCCTCGAAGACAATCCGACCACCGTCATCAACGAGGTCGTTACCGAAGAGACATCTCGAATCTCTGCACTGCTGACCGGACTGCTCACCTTCGCCGTGCCCGCAGCGCTCGTCATCATCTTGCTCTTCACCGTCTTCGACCTCATCCGTCGCAAGCCAGAAGAAACACCTCTCGAGGCAGAAGGCTTCGATGCCGCTGGCGAACTCGATGCATCAGAGCAACGAGCACTCCCAGAGTCGACCACTCGCCTGACCGTCGTCGACGAAGACGAAGTCGGCACGGACGACGATGGCATCATCGATGTTCTTGCTAAAGAAAGCTCGGGCGATGACGAAGATTCGGAAGGTGGCGATGACGAGCCACCGACGAACAAGTCGAAGAAAAAGGATCGATCCAAAGACGGCCGTTGGGGTAGAGACGCCAGCAGCAAAGCAGGCTGAACATGACGACCACCAATCCGCCGATCATCATCGTTGGCGCTGGCAGGAGCGGGTCCACCGCTTTTCACCATGCCTTCGCCCGCCATCCGCACGTCTCTTGGGTCTCGAAGATCCTCGATGTGTACCCGACCGCTGAGAAGCTCAACGCTCAAGTCCTCAAGCGCATCGATTCGCCGATCATCGGCGCAGCACTCAGCAAGGGCATCATCGAACCGGGATACCTCAAACCGAGCGAGGCATACCCCTACTGGGAACGGATCGCACCCGGCTTCAGCGAGCCATTCCGTGACCTTCTGGCGACAGACCTCACCGAACGCACCCGCGCAAACTTGGTCGATGCAGTCTCGCGACTGACCATCCCAAGCCGGCCGACGCCACTCATCAAAATCACCGGATGGCCTCGCATGGGGTACCTCCTAAAGGCATTTCCCGACGCCCGGTTTATCCACGTTGTCCGCGACGGTCGAGCCGTTGTGAACTCGATCATGCAGATCGACTTCTGGCAGGGCTGGAAGGGCACAAAGGGTTGGCGTGGGCTCGATATGACCCCCGAACAACAGCGGCGCTGGGATGAAAGCGGACAGTCGTTCGTGACTCTCGGCGCAATGGAACTTGCCGACATGTTCGACGCGATGGTGGCCGCTACCCCCCTCGTTCCTAAAGAACAGTTTATGGAGATCCGGTACGAAGACCTTTGTGACGATCCAACAGGTACCTTTGAGTCTGTGACCGACTTCTGCAACCTCGAATACACCGATGGCTTCAACACCTCGGTCATCGACTTCGGCTTCCGCAACACGAACGACAAGTGGCGCCGCGACCTGACCGATCTACAACAACGCCAGCTCGAAGCTGAGCTTGCGCCGTACCTCACTCGATGGGGTTACGAACTCGCCTTCGGAACGAGTGCATGAGCATCATCGACCCGCCGCAGACGGACGCACGACACGATCGCGTCTCGATTCGCCGGGAAGATGAATCAGAAGCTGCTCCGGTCCTGCCGACACCGCGTCCAGGTCCAGCAGCAATCTTTGTTCTTCTCGCCGCCACCGTGGCTGGTTTGGGCGGTGCGTTCGTGTTCCAATCGCTTTCGCCCGACACCCCGTTCGTCATCCTCGGCGGCACGCTTCTTTCAGCGATCGCGCTCGCGATCGTCGGGCTCTACCGGTACCAGTGGTTCCTGCTCATTACCCTCGCGGTTCGTCCAGCGCTCGACGACCTCATCGCAGATCAGTTCGGAACGTTCCAACCATCGGCAATTCTTGGCATTCTCGTCATCCTCGTCAGTGCGCTGCACCTCATTAGCCGCCGGCTGACCGGCAACTGGAACACCATGACCCCGCTCGCGTGGTCGTTCATTGGGTTCTTCGTGCTGTTCATCCCGAGCTTTATCACCTCGGTTGACCGCGGCGTTTCTCAGGGCGCCATGTTCGGCCTGTTGTCGGTCACCTTGTTGTACCTCGCAGTGGAACAGCAGCTGCTCGACAACCCCCGCAACCTCTTCAAGCTGTTGCTCGCCTCGGGCATTGGCATGATCGTCCCGATCACCACTGGCTTCGTACAGTTCTTCTTCACCGGCACGCTCGACCCAGGTGGTTCGGGTCTGGTGCGAATCGATGGTTCGTTCGCTCACCCAAACACGTTCGCCACCTATCTCACGTTCGTGTTGCTGCTCGGGTTCGCGGTCATCCCAACGCTCGACATCAAGCCTCGCTTGGGCCTACTCATCGGCACGGGCCTCGGCGCCTTCCTCCTCATCGCAACGTTCGCCCGCGGCGCTTGGGCAAGCTTTCTCATCGGAGCGCTGTTGCTCGCTGCGAGCGTCAACAAGAAGCTCGTGCTCGTCATCATCGGTGGCGCAGTCGCCGCTGGTGCTGCGGTCCCCGGCGTTGGCGACCGCTTGTCGAACCTCACGGCTTCGACGGGCCCGAACGGCGGACCGAAAACCGACGACTCACTCGGTTGGCGCTTCGGCTACTGGGAACGCATCTGGCCATTCGCTTCACGCAACCCGGTCAGCGGAATCGGCATCGATGCCACGAAGACCCAGACACCCGAAGCCAAGGATCCGCACAACAGCCTTCTGCAGGCGTACCTCGAGGGCGGCATCCTTGGAGCGATCGGCTTCTTCACATTGCTCGGCCTCGCCACCTATGCCGGCGTGAAGGTTTGGAAGAAGGCTCGCAACGGCGAGCTGGACCGTCCAACCACGGTGATCAGTGTCGGCGCAATCGCCGCCCTGTTGTCGGTCGCAGCACAACTGCTCACCGAAAACGTGCTCCTCAACACGGTCGTGTGGTGGTACCTCAACATCGCCTTTGCACACATCGCAGTCGTGACATGGGGCAAGAAGAAGAACCTCGCCTCAGTCGATCCGACGATCGAGGCTGACCTCAGCCGCCCTGCTCTTCCGGCCCCCTCAAACCCAAAGTGAGCAACTCTGTGCCACGGCTTTCTATTGGCGTGCCCGTTTACAACGGCGCCGACTATATTCACGAGGCGATCACAAGCCATCTCGAGCAGGACTTTGGTGACTTTGAGCTCGTGGTGTCGGACAATTGCTCTACCGATGCAACGCCCGACATCGTGAACGAGCTCGCCGCTCAAGATGCTCGAATCACCTACAGTCGCAATGATGAAAACATCGGTGGACCGGCAAACTTCAACCGCCTGTTCCGCCTGACCACCGGCGAACTGTTCCGCTGGGCTGCCGCCGACGACCGCATCGAGCCCGGCTATCTGTCTCGAGTGATCGACATGATGGATGCTGATCCGGCCATCGTGATCGGCCACGCTGAGAGCCTGCTGATCGATCCGGCGAGTGAACCAATGCTCGAAATGGAGCAGGGCTACCTCGGCGGCGACGGCTTCCTCGAAGCCATCACACTCACGCCTCCCGCTGGCGATACCCGCTTTCACGCCCCATCGCCGCACACTCGCATCGATGCCGTCATCAACAACAACCACCGCAACTTCTACATCTTTGGAATCATGCGGCGCGACACCATGATGCAGACCCGCCTGCACGGCTCGTTCTACGGTGGCGACCGTACGTTGCTCGTCGAGATGGCCATGCGCGGCACCTTCAAGAAGGTTCCAGCCCAACTCTTCGCGTCGCGCAGTCACGCGAAGAACTCCGGTCGCAATGGACTCAACTTCGAGGAACTGAAAGAGCACGGCGCTGAGGACCTTTCCTATGCAGGGCAGGTCATGAAGGGCTACGTCAACGCGGTTCGCAACGCAAATGTTGGGCGAGCCGACGAGCTGAAATGCCTGGCGATCATCGCAAAGAAGTTCAAACAGCCAACCCGCCTGCTGCGAGGCTGGTAGACACCGAATTTTTCGGCGAATCCTCGGGGGTAGACCCCGATGCTCTCGCCTCTCTTCTCACTCTCCGAGCGGCTAGGTTTAGGGAATGGCGCTGTATGCACTCGAAGATGGCTGGGAACCGGAGATTCACCCGGACGCGTTCGTGCATCCAGAAGCGGTTTTGATCGGCCGCGTCGTCCTTGGAGCCGAGTCCTCAGTGTGGCCCGGGACGGTCATCCGAGCCGACGACAACACCATTCGTATCGGTGATCGCACCTCCATTCAAGACGGTGCTGTGCTGCACTGCACCGAAGAGTTCGCAACGACGGTCGGCAACGACTGCACTGTTGGACACAATGCTCACCTCGAGGGCTGCATCCTCGAAGATGCGTCGCTTGCGGGCAGTGGATCGGTGATCCTTCACGGCGCTGTTATCTCCACGGGAGCACTCGTGGGCGCGAGCGCACTCGTCTCGGGTGGCAAGGTCATTCCACCCAACGCCATGGCGCTCGGCGTCCCTGCGACCATTCGCGAAGACGCACATTCAGCAGAACTCAACCTGCTCAATGCTGCCAATTATGTGCAGCGTGTGAAGCGCTACCGGACCGCCCTACGCAGGCTCGACTGAGCACATGCCAACCACACCGTGGCGACGGGACGCTTCGAGAACAACTGAGTCTTTCGACCTACAAACAACGGGTCCGCAGTCCCTTCGAATCGCCGCGAGCCCTCACGTACCTTTGGCTGTAGTGGAGAACATTACTGAGCGGGATACGAAATGATTAAGCGTCGAAAGAACGAGAGCCTTCGCATTGCGATGGTCGGGACCAGAGGCATGCCTGCCAATTACGGCGGCGTCGAAACCGTCGTCGACGTGCTCGCACGACAACTCGTCCTGCGTGGCCATGAGGTGACCGTGTTCTGTCGGTCCGAGGACTACGAACAACACCCTCCGATGATCGACGGCGTCAACCTCGTGTACCTGTCCGCGTCCACGTCCCCTGGCGTCGGAGCGATGGTCCATGCACTCCGCGCCGCGCTCTATTGCATTGGGCGCAACTACGACGTCATTCACTTCCACGCACTCGGACCGGGCATGATGTCGATCATCTCCCGTCTCTTCACCAAGTCGACCGTCCTCACCACCGTCCACGGTCGAGATGACAAACGAGATAAGTGGAACCGAGGTGTACGCACGCTGCTGCGCGTCGCGGCGTCGATCAGCGCTCGCGTACCGCATTCGACTCTGGTCGTGTCAGAAACGCTCGCTGATGAGTACGCGGCGGAGTTCCGTCGCACAACGACCGTGGTGCCGAACTCCACCCATCCAATCAAGGAAGTCGGGCCTGGAGATGTCTTGGCCAAGTACAACCTTCTGCACCAGAACTACTTCGTATCGGTCGGCCGCCTCGTCCCGGAGAAAGCACCTCACGAGATGATCAAGGCGTATCAAGAAGCCATGACCGACATGCCGTTGGTAATCGTTGGAGGCGCTGCTGGTACCGAGGCGTATGTCAACCACCTTCACGAGCTCGCGTCGAACAACAAGAACATCATCTTCACCGGTCCGATCTACGGTGAGGAACTCGCCGAAGTACTCACGAACGCGGGTGGCTTCATCACGTCATCGCACCTCGAGGGCCTCCCGACCGCACTCATCGAAGCTGGCCGAGCTGCACTGCCGATCCTGGCGAGTGACATTCCGCCCCATCGAGAAATTCTCAACACCGAACGTGGAAGCGACGGGCGACGCGTCTACCCGACCGGCGACTCCAAAGCGCTCGGCGAGCTCATGACCGCCGTTAGCGAACACCATGAGGAAGAGCTCTTCGGAGCAAAGCTGCTCGCAGCAGAGCTCGACGAACGGTACGCACCGGCTCGCACTGGCGAAGTCCACGAGCACGCGTACCTGAGCGCTATTGCGCACCGTCACCGCCGCTAGCTGTCGCACACCGTCGCTAGCCGCCGCGTCCGAGCGTTAGAAGGTGAGCTTCATACCTTCGGCCGCCGGAACGATGGTGCACATCGTGTCCCAGGACTGCGCCTCTTCGAAGATCCCATCGAGGTCATCGTCGTTGTGCAACGGATCGTGATGGAACATCGCCAAGGTGGACGCTCCTGCGGTGTCAGCAACATGGACTGCATACTCAGGAGTGCAGTGTCCCCAGTTCGGGCGCTTCTCCAAGAGTTCGGACGTGAACTGTGAATCGTGGATGAGTAGATCGACGTCTCTGGCGAGTTCGATCACTCCGGGGGCGATATAGGTCGGGTCCTCTGGCTGTTGGTGATCGGGCAGGTACGCAATCGAGAAGTCGTCCCATTCGATGCGGTAGCCGTTGGTCCGTCCCTGGTGGGGAACCGAACGTGCCGTCACCGTTGCACTACCGACCGATATGGTCCCGTCCCAGAGGTCCGAAATTTCGAAGTTCCCAGGCAACGTAGCGATGTCGACCGGGAAGTACGGAGGCCTCACAAATCCTGAGACGGCCTCAGCGAACGACATGTCCTCTTCCGGAGGTCCATAGATCTTGGCGCTGGAATCGCTGTGAAGAATCTGCGGGAAGAAGGGCAGGCCCTGCACATGGTCCCAGTGCAGATGGCTGATCAAGAACGTTCCTGTGAAGGTCTCGGCGCCCAAGTCGAGGCCGTAGAACCGCAGTCCGGTGCCGACGTCGAGAATGATCGGATCTTCGTTATGACGTTGCACAACGACACATGAGGTATTGCCACCAAAGCGGGCCATCGAGCTGCAATGGCATGGAGTTGAACCACGGACGCCATAGAAGGAGACGTTCACCCCAGCGTCATTCCCAGCCATGCAATCTCCCGTCTTCCGGTTGCCCCCCGGCTACCTCCATACTTTGAGACTAACGGCTAGAACGAGGTCGATAATAAGTCGTGTGACGTAATTGACGCGCCGAGTGAACAAACTGACGTCCCTGAATTACAAAACTCAGACATGTCTACAGCACCCGTTTTGGCGCTCCGGCACACCTACGGAAGACGGAGAACATCTCCCTCGAGGACGACCATGCCATCGGCCACGAGCGCCGCGAGCACTCGCGTAGTACGTGTATCGTCGTCCCCAAAACCCATAAGAACACTAACATCGCGGTGCAACACCGGCCCCGAACGCAGGGCAGCGACAAGTCGGCCCCTCCCCTGCCGGTCCGAACCAACAAAGGTCGATTGTGGCGTGCTGACCGCAGCTGAACCCGAGGCCGGATCTTCACCGTCGCCCACCCACGCGCAGACCTCACGTACCGGGCACTGGACGCACTGCGGTGTCCGCTTTTGACACACCTGCGACCCGAAGTCGAGTAGAGCCTGGTTCCACTCCCAACCTCGCCCAACGGGAACGAGGCGCTCCGCGAACCGCTGAGCCTCAACCGGCGTCAACGATCGACCGCCGGTCCTCGCTAGCACTCGTCCAACATTGGTATCGAGAACCGCAACATCACGTTCAAAAGCGAACGCCAGAATCGCTCGCGCGGTGTACGGCCCGATACCGGGAAGCGCGAGCAAGGCGTCGAGCGTGCTCGGTAGTTCTCCGCCGTGGTGATCCTCGACCTCGATAGCGCATCGGTGCAATAGCAATGCACGACGGTTGTACCCAAGGCCATCCCACATCGAGATCACGTCTCCCGCCGTCGACTGTGCCGCTGCGCGAGGAGTCGGAAATCGCTCCATGAACGCTTCCCACTTCGGGACGACCCGTTCGACCTGCGTCTGTTGGGACATAACCTCGCTGACGAGAATCGCCCAGGGGTCGCGGGTATCGCGCCACGGCAAGCTCCGCTCGGTCCGATCCCACCACGTGAGTATGGACTCCACCATTGGATCGACAGCGCTACTGGAACCGTTCACCCACCGAGTCTCCCCCAACGCCGACGCGTTCGCACCATCCCTTTAAATCGCTGTAGTTCAGCCGACCTACTTCCTATGGCAGGCATTGAAAAAGAACCATATGTACCTGAGCATGCGTCGGACGATTACGTCGCTCTCGATCGCATCCACCTCGCTGCACCCGACGTCGGGCCGGTCGAACGCGAGGCACTCCTCGCTGCGTTCGAGACGAACTGGGATCCATCCCATAGCTCTGTCGTGCCCGATCTCGAAGACGCTCTGTGCGCCGCTACCGGTACAGCTTCTGCCATCACGACCACGAGTGGCACCGCTGCGCTCCAGCTCGGCCTTTTGACCCTCGGAGTCGGCCCTGGCGACATCGTCGTCATCCCATCATTGATCGCCACGGCATCGGCGAACGTCGCCCGCTACCTCGGCGCACGTCTCGTCGTCGTCGACTGCGAACCCGAGACTGGAAACCTCGACCCGAATCTGCTCGATATTGCGCTCCGGGGCCTCATCAACGGCGACCAACGACCTGCCGCTGTGATCGCCTCCGATCTCTATGGTTCTTGCGCGGACTACTCGCGCATCGAAACCATCTGCAAGCACTACCGCATACCCCTCCTCGAAGACGCGACCGGAGCGATCGGCGCAAGCCATAACGGTCGCCTCGCCGGCTCATTTGGTTCCCTTGCCGCAGTGAGCTTCGCTACTGGCGGTGGAGCACTCGTGGGTCGACGTCACCCGATCGGACGAGCACGAGATCTCGCAGAGAACGCTCGCGAAGCAGTGCTGCACTTCGACCACGATGAGGCTGGGCATTCATATGGGTTGTCGAACCTCCTCGCCGCCATTGCTTCGAAGCAGCTCGAGCGCCTCGGGCAGGTCATGGGTCGCACCCGAGCGATCAACACGCGCTATCGCGAAGTCGTCACCCTGATTCCCGGTGTGTCGCTCATCGACATCGACCACGACGGGCGCGGCAACAGCACGTTCTCGGTCGTCGAGGTCGATCAAGCCCTTCACCCATCGCCGGAGACGATCTGCGAGCGTATGGATGCCGATGACATCGAAGCTCGCCCAACATGGAAGCCGATGCACCTACAACCGTCGAGCCCAAGCGATCGAGCAATTGGTGGTGCAGCTGCCGAAGGACACTTCACCCGAGCGGTCTGCCTTCCGAACGGACCAGGTTTGAGCGACGCGGATCAAGAACGGGTCATCAGCAGCTTCCTCTCCGCCCTCGCAACACGCCCAGAGCCGCTAGCAGCCGCAGCCGTTATCGATCTCGACCCCGAGATCGATGTCAGAAACGAGCGACTTCTGCAACATCTGGACAATCGGGCTGCCACGCAGCGAGCGGCGTAACACCAGTTTCACCGACGGCGTCATCGAACAACGCCGCTGGGACGACCTCGAAATCTTGCGGTTGACCTGTGTGAAAGCGCGTCCACAACATGGTGGGGAGACGGCTGCCCTTTGGGATCACGACCGCCACCGACCGACCCGCCGACCGAGCGTGTTCGATCCATGCCGTAGTCCCGAGCGGGCACAACATCATCAACTCGCCACCTTCGCGATCGCGTCCCGAAGCAATCGAATCGATCACATCGGTGCCACCAGCTTCGGCAATTGCGACCGTCTCGGCAATGTCGGCAGTCCGGTCCTCGCTGAGCGCGTCGGCATAGGACCATGCAGCTTCGATCGGATCGAGCGCGTGGATCATGTGCGCTGCGAGGCCGAGCAATCCCGGAGATTCGGGCTGACGCGTAATCAGACCCTTGAGCGCCACGAGAAGCGCATTGGGTTCGTGAGCAAAGGCCGCAAGCGCTGGTACAGACTCGGCAACGAGGAATCGATCAGGAGCCGAGCCAGCGCGGGCAACGTAGCGGAGACGCTCGATTGGATGCACGGTGCCGACGATACCAGTACACGAGCCCAGCGTTGGACCGCGCGATCGCGCGCAAAACCAGCTACCGTTTCGGCCGTGGAAACACTTGATGGCGACCCAGATCTCGATCCGATCAACGGAGATGCCCGGCCCTTCTCTGACTGGCTGACGACATTTCCCCTTTTGCTCGGTGTCATCGATCCTTACACGCATGAATCATCGTGGTTGCTCGACACCACGAAGCGCATCTTTCATCACTACTCGGGCGCTGGCGTCCGGGTTGCGTGGCTCGCCGCTGGACCTGCCGATGGCGTGAAGACATTCCTCGGCCCCTACGCGGAGGAACACCTCACCTTCGCTGACCCAGACCGCACCGCGGTAAAGGCCTTAGGTCTTGAAACCCTCCCCGCTCTCGTGCTCGTGAAACAAGATGGCACCATTTCGGCCGCGAGCGAAGGCTGGGATCCAGCGGGTTGGCGCAACGTCATCGACACCCTCGCCGCCCAGGTCGGGTGGAGTGAACTCACCGTTCCCGGTCCGAAGGATCCAGCGCCGTACCCCGGCACTCCAGCTGCGTAAACCCAGCTTTTCGAATGCGGGGGTTGAGCGTCGCTGTTTAACCGCAGGCGTCGAGCCGCAGAAGCCCTGGGCTCGGTGAGCGAAGAGCTCTGCGGTCGCCAGCCGATGACCAACGCTCGAGAGCAGTCTCGTACTGAACGAGTTCTTCATCGGTATCGGCAACGAGATCGACCCGCACGCACGTCGAATCACCTTCGTTCCATGCCACGTACCAGTCGCCGCCCCACCCATTAGCGATGTCACGCGCCTCGTTGAGCGAGACCACATCGGATAAGAGTGCGACCCATGCCGCTTCGCCCCAGACCCCATCTTCGATGATCTGACCATCGGCGGGAGGAGGGCTCACCGGCGAGTCGGCATCGACACCCCCAAGAAACTGGCCTGGATCGAGTACCTGTTCAGAACTGGTCGGCGGGGCGATAAAGGTCTGGTCGAGTTCGGACTGACCCTCAGCCCACAATGCATCGGCGAAGGTCTCGCCGTAGTTGTAGCGACCGAACTGAAGCTCTAGGAACGACGCCGTAAATTCAGAGAATGAAACCGACCGTGGCAGCGCGGCAAGGGCCGCGTTCTCGTCGGCTCGTTCGGCCTCACTGAGCGTTTCCCGATATCGATTCTCGATGACCCGAGCAGACCCCTCGACCAGTGCCGAGAACGCCCACGAAATCTCGTCGTCCCGGTCGCTGTAGTGATCGCGGTCGAGATCGAACACTTGGTCTTCGAGGGCGTGAACGAGTTCGTGTGCGAGGACCGTCTTGGTGAGTGTGTTGATCTCACCAGCGCGCAGTCGAATCTGCTCGGTCTCGCTGTCGTAATAGCCGAGCACTCCGGCGTCCCCGAACCGGGTCCAGATCTCCTCGAGGGTTCGGTCTGGCGAGATGATCCCCATCGTCTGGTAGATGTTCGTGAAGTTCTCGAAGCTCTCGGCGTTTTCTGCGGCATCTTCGGAGATCAACCGCGTCCACTCATCGGCAAACTCGTCGCTATCGAGGAGTGCAATCTCTGGACGGCGCTCGAAGTTCAGCCCGCGTTCGATCTCGACGAAGGCTGCGAGTTCGTCGACCAGTGCGTCGAGTTCTGGATCACCGCTTGTTCCCGGCAAGTCGGCAACGGGGATCGAACTGCTCGTCGTCGTTGTCTCGACCGTTGTTGACGGCTCGGGCGCGGTGGAATCTGTCTCGGCAGCGCTGGCGACCGTCGTCGATGTTTCTGTAGTCGATGGTGCTGTCGTCGATGTTTCTGGCGTCGACGTTGTGGTGGTCGAATCACGTGCGTCGCTCGCTGTCCCTACCGAGGAACTACAGCCCGCAAGGACGACCAGCGCGAGCAGAAGTTTGCGAACGGCCATGGTTCCAGTATCGACCATCTCCGGCCAAACCGTTGGTCACGGAGCTGAGATACACTCACCCGGTATGAGTGACATGCCTCCTGAATCATCCGAAGCGACCGCTCCAGCGCCTGCAACCCCTCCGGAACAGGCGCCGGCAGAAAAGGTTAACGCGATCACTGACGCTGCGAAGTTGATTCGCCTCGGCACGATGACACAGTCCTTGATGACCGAAGCACGTGAGGCGCCGCTCGATGCTGGCGGACGGGCCATGCTTGCAAAGATTCATGGCGAGACCATGGAGGCGCTCGAGGACACGATGAGCGAGGACCTCCTCGACGAGCTTCGAGAGTTCCAAATCTGCATCGACTGCGACGAGCACGACGGTCTGCCATCAGAAGGTGAACTTCGCATTGCGCAAGCACAGCTTGTCGGTTGGCTACAAGGTCTTCACCAAGGGTTCCAAGCAATGGCGATGGCCCAGCAAGCAGCTGCGCTGCAACAGCTTCAGCAGCTCCAACAAGGAACAGCTGGACCGCAGGGCCAACCGGGTCTTCCCGCCGCTGGGGGCGACACGATCGACGCCAACAGTCGCCCAGGCACATACCTGTAGAACGTCACGAACCGATTCCGAGGTCTGACCCTCGGAATCGGCCGTTCGGCGTTCGGTCGTGGAGACGGCTTATGCCTCGCGGAGGTTGTCGGCGCCAAAGAACGCCTGCCACGCAAACCAGAATTCGTTCCGGTGTTCGATCGGACCGAGTTGGGTACCAGCGAGCTCGCCATCGGTCGCAATCCCGATGATCGACCACGTCGATCCGGTCTGATCGTCGGTAAATGTGCTGTCGCCGTTGGCGGTGAAAGTCAACGTCTCCCCGTCGACGACGGGATCGAGGGCGACGCCAGAACCAATGTTGTCCGACACGGCAATGAGCCCTTGATCGAGCGCATCATTTGTCAGGCCGCCATGGAAGATCACCAGGGGCACCCCAGCAACTTCGTCGTTCACAACCGATTCGGCTTGGAGCCGCTCGAAGCTGTACGCAGCGATCGCATCGCCCTGTGTCACGCCAACAACTCGGCTCAACGCAGGAATCCGCTCGTCGATCTCGCCTTGGAAGAGGAACGGACTCTGAGACGACGAGTAGCCCTGGTACGGGTTGATGCCATATGAGTTACGGCCGCGGCCACTTTCTGCCGCGAGCGAAAGTCCATCGGGGAAGTTCTCTGCAAACTGGGAGAACGACACGATCGAGGTGGGAAGCGGTGCCAGCTCGGCGCCAGCGAACTGGCCAATGACGCTCTCGCCGGTGATCTGCTGCCATAGCGATGTGGTCTGACGATCCCACATGACCAGGTCGCTATTGCGGAGGAGTCCTGAAACACCAAAGTCGAGAACTTCACCATTGACTCGCCGATCAAAGGCCAAAGCGGTGTTGCAGAGCGGGCAGAACGTCACCGTCACGGGGACATCACCGAACGCATCGTTGACAATCTCGTGGGCGGTCATGATCGACAGCGGGTAGAAACGAGCTTCACCATTCACCTGGACGAGCGCACCCGGTTCGCTCGGAGCGAGCCACTCCGACGCGAGGGAGACCGTCTCAAAGATCGGGGTGTCGATCGGTGGAATCCCATCGCGTGGGTCCGAAGACTGCAGACCAGCAAGGAACTCGTCCCAGTCTTCGACCGTGCGACGGCTCCAGTCGGTTGGCCATGCGGTGTACCGCTCGGTCAGCGCACTCTGAACACCGGGCTCGATAATGACATCGACCTCTTCGGGGTCGAAGCTGATCCCACCTTCGTCGGTGTTGAACGGACCATCGAGTGGAGGCTCGAACGTTTCCTTTGGTCCATCGATTTCTCGAGGGGTGCCATCGCTGACCGCCTCCTGTTCATCGGGCGCTGCCGGCGCTGTGTCGCCGGTTTCGGCGTCCCCGCCATCACCAACGTCACTGGATTCCGCATCGACATCGACATCATCGGTGGCCGAATCGACCGTCGACCCGCACGCCGTAGCGAGGAGAGCGAACGCGAACATAACAGAAATCAATCGTTTCATGAACCGGCTCAACCCCGATCGGTCATTCGTTAATTCCGCAGGTGTTCATGAGCGCACTAAATGTGTAGCAAGAGAACGGCAAGAGCGAGTTCAGGGAACGACCGCAACAGCCATAACGCCAAAGGCAGGTTCCACCAGTCGTTGGCGTTACGATGTCGACCATGGCAAAGACCGTCGACCTTCAGAACCGGATCCGATCCGGCGCAAAGGTAAAAGCAACTGTCGATCTCCCAGGTGTTCCAATGGGAACCCGGGGCAAAGTCGCCATGTCCAATGGCATTACGTGGCTCCGCTATTGGGTCAGGTTTGAAAATGGCGAGTTGCTCAGCCACGTCGACCACGACGACATCGTGATCGCTCGGGCATGGGACCAATACTTCCTCGAGAAGGAGCGCGCTGCCGAGGCTGCAGCTGCTGCGGCCGCTGGAGCCTCGACCGACAGTGGTGGAGGCGGCGGCGCAAGCGCGGGTGGTGACAACGCATTTGGCGTTCCGCAGTTCTTGCTCGACCGCACAAAGGCTGCGCTCGAAAAAGCCGGCGTCACCCGCTAGGCGACACAATTTCCCTCCTCGACCACCTGCCCCCAACAGGTTCAGATCCTGACGAACTGATCGACGCGTTCATCGATTTCAGCGCGTCTGTTGGTCTCGAGCTGTATCCAGCGCAGGAAGAAGCGATCCTCGAGTTGCTGGCGGGCAGCAACGTTATCCTCGCCACCCCGACCGGGTCCGGAAAGTCCCTCGTCGGCATGGCTGGCCACTTCGCTGCAATGGCACGCGGCCAGCGGAGCTACTACACCGCTCCGATCAAGGCACTGGTGTCGGAGAAGTTCTTTGCGCTCAGCCGAGAACTTGGTTCGGACAATGTCGGCATGGTCACCGGTGACGCCGCGGTAAACCCGGACGCTCCGATCATTTGTTGCACGCAGGAGATCTTGGCGAACATTGCATTGCGCTCCGGGTCGGCCGCCGACATCGGGCTCGTCGTCGTCGACGAGTTCCACTACTACGCCGACCCCCAACGCGGATGGGCATGGCAAGTCCCGATTCTGCAGCTTCCCCAAGTCCAACATCTCCTGATGTCGGCAACCCTTGGCCCAACCGTTCTGTTCGAGACCGAGCTCACCAAGAGAACGGGCCGAGAGACCGTCACCGTTTCGAGCAAGGAGCGCCCGGTCCCACTCGACTTTGCATGGCAGACCACCGCGATCCATGAGACGGTCGAGACCCTGCTCGCTACCGAACGAGCACCCGTCTATGTCGTCTACTTCACGCAGAAATCGGCACTCGAAGCAGCACAGTCGTTCACGAGCCTGTCGATTTGCACCAAGGAAGAGAAGGCCGCGATCCGCGCCGAGGTTGGCGACTTTCGTTTCGACTCTCCAATCGGCAAAGACCTGAAGCGCTTCCTCAGCCACGGCGTGGGTATCCATCACGCCGGACTGCTTCCGAAGTATCGGCTACTCATGGAAAAGCTCGCCCAGAAAGGGCTCTTGAAGGTCATCGTCGGAACCGACACGCTCGGCGTTGGCGTCAACGTTCCTATCCGCTCGGTGCTTCTCACGCAGCTGTTCAAATATGACGGCCAGCGGGTGCGAATTCTGACCGTGCGCGAGTTTCAACAAATTGCGGGCCGCGCTGGCAGGAAAGGTTTCGACGATCAGGGAACCGTGTGGGTACAAGCGCCCGCCCATGTCATCGACAACCTCACCGCCGAACGCAAAGCTGCTGCGGACCCGAAAAAGAAGAAGAAAGTCAAGAAGAAATCTCAGCCAGAAAAGGGATACGCCCACTGGACCGAAGACACCTTCACCAAGCTCGTCAATGGCGACCCTGAGCCGATGGTCTCGAGCTTCACGATCTCACATCAGATGCTGCTCAACCTGCTCGATCGCCCACCGGGAGAGGGCGATCATCCTCAGCTCGGCGGCTGCGATGCCGTCCGAGAAATTCTGCGCGACAACCACGAAAGCCGAAAGGCACAGCGCGGCCATCAGAAGCGAGCGATCGCGATGTATCGCTCCCTGCTCGACGCTGAAGTGGTGGAGCACTTACCCGAGGCAGATGACGAAGGCCGTACCGTCCGAGTGACCCTCGACCTTCAGGACGACTTCGCCCTCAACCAGCCGCTCTCACTTTTTGCATTGGAGATCATCGAACGACTCGACCGCGACGACCCCGAGCATGCAATGCACGTCTTGTCGGTGATCGAGTCGGTGCTCGAGAACCCGGGGGCGATACTCGCCGCACAACTGAACAAAGCAAAGACCGATCTGATCGGCGAGATGAAACGCGACGGGGTCGAGTACGAAGAACGTATGGAACGACTCGAAGATGTCGAGTATCCAAAGCCGCTTCGCGACGAACTCTACGAAGCCTTCAATGGTTTCCGCACTCGCCATCCATGGGTCGGTCAGGAAAACGTCAAGCCAAAGTCGGTCGTCCGCGAGCTCTACGAGCGAGTCATGTCCTTTGGCGAGTACGTCTCGGAATATGGCATGAAGCGCAGTGAAGGTCTCGTGCTCCGGTATCTCACCGATTGTTATCGTGCCCTGAACCAGACCGTTCCCGACAGCGAGAAGACAGAGGAAGTCACCGACCTCATCGAGTGGCTCGGCGAACTCGTGCGCCAGGTCGACTCCAGCCTTATCGATGAGTGGGAGAAGCTCATCAATCCCGAGCCCGACCAACTCAGTCCAGACTCGCGTTTCTCGACCATCGAGGCCGCACCCCGAGATGTCACGCAAAACGAACGAGCCTTCGCCGTGATGGTTCGCAACGAGGCCTTCCGTTGGGTGCAGCTATTGGATCGTCGCAACGTCAGCGAGCTGTCCCGCTGCTCAGACCCCGAGCATGCGAGCGAAACAGAACGCGCCCCGAGCCCGCTCCGACCGGTCGAACACGTCCAGCAGATGGTCGATAGCTACTTCGAAATGTACGAGGACGTGGGCACCGGACCCGACGCGCGCAGCCCCGAGCTCTTTCAATTGGGCGAGAGCGCAGGACCGGACGCGGTCTTCGCGGCCGAACAAGCCGCCGACGAAGGCGACGATGTGGTTGCGGTCCGTCAAGTCATCATCGATCCGCAAGACAACCGTGACCATGCGCTCACCGGTTGGGTCGATCTCGGCCGCTCCCGCGAGCTCGGCCGCGCAGTGCTCGTCTTCGACCTGCTCGCCCCGATCTGAAATTTGCCGCATCTGAGAAACTCCGAAGAGTTCGCTAGGGTCAGCTCGTGGTCGTCCATGTGCTGCACAACCCATCGACGTCGAGAGCCGCGCAGAAGGCAACACGCTCGCTCATCGCGGAGTTTCGTGCCGACGGCGAACGTGTCGTGGACATCAGCGGATCGACCGCCGATGAGGCGTCGGCCAGCGTTGCCGCTGCGCTCAACCGCGGGGAGATCGAACGAATCGTTATCGCCGGGGGCGACGGACTCATCCATCTCGCAATCCAGCACCTCGCGCAAACAGGGATCCCCACGGTCATCGCACCGGTTGGCAGCGGCAACGACTTTGCCCATGCCGTACGCGAGCGCGACGCCGAGACAGATGGCGTCGGTGTCACCACCGATCTCATTCGGGTAACCGCAGCGGACGGAACTCTCACTTGGGTGGCTTCGGTGGCAATCGCTGGTTTCCCTGCCGCCATCAATGCCCGAGCAAACACCATGGGACGTTCGTGGGGATCGAGCGTGTATGCACTCGCGACGGTTCGCGAACTTCCGACCTTTACCCGTCGACGCTTCGATATCTCGATCGATGGCATTCCGGTCACGACCGACTCGGCGATGCTTGCGATTGGGAACACAAAGTACTTCGGTGGCGGCATGCTGCCGTGCCCGGATGCGCTTCCCGACGACGGGATCATGCACCTCACATCGATCGAAGGCGTGGATCGCCGACGACTCCTCCCACACCTACTCGGGCGCGCTGGCGGCACGGCCGATCGCAAGGAAGTACTGCGAGGAACCGGCCAGCGTTTCGAGATCGAGACACCGGACATTGAGTTCTGGGCCGACGGTGAACTCCTCGGCAGATCGCCACTGACCTTCGAACTCGTGCCGGCAGCGCTCTGGATCGAACACGTGACGACCCCGTCTGTGTAAGGTCGATTTGGCGGCGACACCACCCCGGTGTCAGTTGGGAGATACTCACTATGTCAGATTCACTACTCAATGGCCTCGCTTCGCAGTTCAGCGGCGAAACCATCAACCAGCTCTCGGGCCTTTTGGGGTCTTCTCAGGAAGACACCGGTAAGGCCGTGGCGGCCGCTTTGCCCATGCTGCTGGGTTCGATTGCAGGCAACGCAGATCAACCCCAGGGCGTTAACGCTCTGGCCGGGGCACTCACGAGCGGCCACGACGGCTCAATTCTCGACATGTTGGGCCCACTGCTCTCCGGCGGTTATGCAACCCGGGCCCTTGGTTCAGATGGTTCCCGCATCCTCGGACATCTCCTTGGAGACCAGCAGCCGAGCGTCGAGTCGAGCGTTGCCCAATTCGCTGGCGTCGATAACGGCCTTGTCTCGAAGCTTCTCCCCATGATCGCCCCGATCGTTATGGGATACATCGGTAAGCGTGTCTTGAGCGGCGGGCTTGACGTGGGCGGGCTCGGAAGTCTTCTCGGCCAAGAGCGTGAGCAGGCAAAGGCCCAAGACGGCGGACTTGGTGCGATCTTCGACGTACTGAGCGGAAATGGCAAGCCAGACGCACCGGCAGCCCAGTCCGGTGGCGGACTCATGGATATGGCTGGTGATCTTCTTGGTTCCAGCGCAGGTAAGGCAATCCTCGGCCAGATTCTCGGCTAGGGACGAGATTGATGACCCCGGCATGTGTCGCACTCGACCGTGCCGGGGTTCGTTACACCACTCACCCATACGATCATGACCCGAGCGCAGGGTCATATGGGTTGGAGGCTGCGGAATCACTCGGCGTTGAGCCCGACCGCGTCTTCAAAACACTGATGGCCACGCTCGAAACCGGTTCACTGGTCGTTGCCATCGTGCCTGTCGCGAATTTGTTGAGCTTGAAGGCACTCGCGACGGCGTTCGGAACAAAAAAGGCCGCGATGGCGAACCTGGCTGACGCTGAACGCAGCTCGGGGTACGTCGCAGGTGGGATCAGCCCGTTCGGGCAACGCCGATCGAGCCCGACGGCTATCGATGAGTCCGCGACGATTTGTGACAGCATTTTCGTGAGTGGTGGACGGCGCGGACTCGACATCGAGCTTGATCCAGCGGACCTCATCACGCTTCTTGCGGCAACGGTCGCTCCACTCGCACGCTGAGCTGCACCTAATTTTTGCGGCTCGATTTGACAGGTTGCGAGTACGTAGGTCGTTCGGTGCCTCCCGAGGACCACTCTAGATCACTTTACGTGACTGCATTTAGCAATTTGAGCGCCAAACGTGGTTGCAAGGCAAAAGAATCCGCTCGAAATCCCCGAGCATCCTCATACTCACCACCAGGTTGACTAATCTGATAGGCGGAGTAGGGGCGTACCGGCGGTATCCCCAAGGAGACTTACCTATGTCCATACTCCAAAATATGCGTGCACCCGAAAATCGGCTTGCACGCATGTTCTTCTCAGCAGCGGCTGGAACGCTGTTGCTTAGCACGGTTGCAACGGTCGCTGGGCCGTTGGGCGCGCAAAGCGAATGTTCCTTCCGCTTTGCGTTCGAAGGCACACGGTTGCTGAACGACGGCATCAGCAACACCGCAGGTCCATTCGATCTCGCCCTCGACGCGGGTACCTACACGATCACGGTCATCTCATACGACGACCATGATCTTCAGCCTGAAATCGGTACGCAGCCAGAAGAGTCCTTCCACATCGTGTTGGACTCGGGATACCGTTCACCGGCAACAAGCGACATTCCTGACGACGTGAACTCAGTAACGACCGTCTTTGAAGGCCAGGTCATCGAAGACAGCACCACGATCACCCTCGAGCACGTGGGAATCGACTTTGGCGTCAACTCTGTGCAACCACTTGAGATTTGCTTCGGCGAAGACGGTGGAGACGCTCCAGACGATGCGGCCGTTGAGGTATGCGCAACTTCAGAGGTAGCTGAAGCAGACGCAGACGTCGCAACCGACGAAGCTGCAATCGAAGAAGTAGCAACCGAGGAAGCAGCAGCAACCGAAACCTGCGAAACCGAAGAGGTTG
>CAYVHV010000036.1:0-16322 GCA_964451305.1 uncultured Acidimicrobiales bacterium
GGTTCGGATCTGGGCCCACGAATACCTTGAGCAGAGCGAACTGGAGCGGGTTCACATCCTGGAACTCGTCCACGAAGATGTGGCGGAACGACCAACGGAATGCTTCGGCTGCGCTTCGATCCCTTTGGAGCATCCGACCACAGAGGATCAAAATGTCGTCGAAGTCGATGAGGTTGCGCTTCGCTTTCGCATCTTCGTACTGCTCGTAGATCTGCGCAACCCGCTCGGGTTCCATCGGCGGCTTACGGTCGTGGTCTCGAGCCGCTTCGGCGTAGCGGTCGGGGTGGATGCGGCGAGCCTTTGCCCATTCGATCTCGGCGACGAGGTCGAGCGGAGTCGTTCGGTCGTTGACCCGTGGAACGAGTCGAGCGACAAATCCGAACTTGCGATCGAGCAACGTGGGGGCGGCCGTGCCCTGCTCTTCCCACTTGCGGCGCAGTTGCGACAACGCAATCGCGTGGAAGGTTCCGGCCGCGGCGGACTGGCGTAGCCCCAACTGGCGAAGCCGGTGGTTGAGCTCGCCCGCTGCTTTGCGAGTGAAGGTCAGCGCGAGCACACGGCGAGGATCGAGAATGTCGTTGACCGCGCCGTATGCAATTCGACGGGTGAGCACGCGCGTCTTTCCAGAGCCTGCGCCTGCTCGAATCACCAATTGTTGGGCGTCACTGGTGACCGCAGCATGTTGCTCAGCGTTGAGTCCGGCCAAAATCTGGGCCGAAGCGGAATCCATCACAGCACGACAATATCGACCGGGTATGACAATGCCCCTGTTTAGGCCCCCGTTTAGCTCCGCTTCCCTGCAGATTTGCCGTCTGATCGCGGCGATGGCATCACCGCCAACGCTCACGATCGCCACTCGATCGCTGAAGTACCGTTCCACGTGCCGGTCATTGCTAGTTTGGGAGCATGGGATTCTCACCAGAGCTCTTGAGCGATGACGAGCAGGTCGTCGTGGACATGCACCCCCATTGGTGGACGATGGTGCCGATAAGTGCGCTCCTCGCCGTCATCGTCTTCGGTGGCCTCGCACTCGTCGGCCTCGGTGGTGACGGCACCATCTGGACCATCGGCCAGATCATCGTGGGTATTGGGGTACTGGTCATCCTTCTTGCTTTTGCCAAGCGCTACGCCGAGTGGAGCACAACAGAGTTTGTCGTGACGACCGAACGGGTGATCTCTCGAAAGGGAGTGTTTGCAAAGAACGGCATCGAGATCCCCCTCGACCGGATCAACACCGTGTTCTTCGAACAGACCGCATTTGAGCGGTTGGCGGGTTCGGGCAACCTTGGAATCGAGAGCGCAGGCGAAGGTGGTCGGCAGACGTTCACGAACATCCGCAAGCCCAATCTTGTCCAAGCCGAGATTTACAACCAAAAAGAGAACTACGAGAACCGCAGGCTCACAAAGATGGGTCAAGCGAGCTCGGGAGCACAGCCCGCTGTGAGCGAATCGATCCCGGACCAGATCGCAAAGCTCGACGAACTCCGGATCCGCGGCGTGCTCACCAACGACGAGTTCCAAGCCAAGAAGGAAGAACTCCTCAGACGGATGTAGGCGGTGGCCTCGCCGTCGGTGAGATGACCAAACCGAAGTTTCTCGCTACGTCGGCGATCGCAGAAACATCGTAAGAACGCAACCCCTCATCGCGAATACTCGGCTCTGCTCTCCTTACCCTGTAGCCATGTCATCTTCGAAAAAGCTTGCCGTAGGCGGTGGAGCATTGCTCATCGCCCTCATCGTCGTCATCGTTGGATTCTTTGCTACTCGCGGCGATGCACCCGACGAGTTGACTATTGGTGACCGCGCCGATGGCGCTGCTGAAACAGCCGAAGAAGCTGCACCAGCGGACGAGGCGGCCGTCGCCGGCGACGTCGACATCGTGGGACTTTGGACGCTCACCGGCGATTCGGTTGCCGGATACCGAGTCGTGGAGGACTTTGTGGGCGGCGTTGCTGACTTCGAGGCGGTTGGCCGCGGTTCGGATATCACCGGCGATCTCACGATCGAAGGCACCACCGTGACCGAAGCGGACTTCAGCATCGAAGTCGCGACGATCACCAGCGACAGCGACATGCGCGACGGCCAGTTCCGCGGTCCGATTCTGAACGCTGCTGAGTTCCCAACGTCGGACTTCGTCCTGACATCGCCGATCGAGCTCGGCGACGTTCCAGCCGACGGCGAAATTGTCGCCGTCGATGCGACCGGGACGCTGACACTTCGCGACGCCACCGTCGAGGTGACCTTCCCGCTCGAGGCATCGCTCGTCGGTGATGAAGTCCAGGTCGCAGGCTCGATCGATGTTCTCTTCAGTGACTACGGCATCGAGAACCCGTCGAATCCATTCGTCACCGTCCGAGACGAGGGCGTCGTCGAGTTCAGCCTGTTCTTCGAAAAGGCCTAACCCTTCGATTTGGGGTCAGACCCCAAGGGGGAGCAGATGAATTGGATGGGGTGGGGCGTGCCCGCTGAATCGCTTTGCCTGAGACCGGCATGAATAGCCCGTCGCCGTGACATCACTTCGGCGTACGACATCGTCCCAACCCATCTTCCATAAGGCGTGCGACATCTGTTGATTCGCGATCTCGTGGCCAAAGAGGCCAGCCATCCCACAGCAGCCGAGATCAGGAACGGCCGTCTCGAAGCCCACTGCATCGAGCACCGCAGCCCAACGGGACAGGTTCTCAGGGCGGGTGGCGCGTTCGGTGCAATGGCCGAGCAGCGAGATTGGTTGAGGAGGTGAAGGTGTCCGACGAGCGAGTGCACCGCGGTTGTCGTAGAGCACATCAACGAGATGGCGGACCGACGTTGGGTACGCCTCGTCGAAGGTCCGATATTCGTGCTGGTGCATCAGTGCGGTTGCAGGTTCGATAGCGAGAGGCGCCGCGCCGGTTTCGGTGATGCTCTCGATGAGTTGGCGCTGCGCCCGGGCGGCTTTGCGAAACGCCGCACGCTTGCCCTGAACATGGTCGAACTTTCCCGAGGCCACGAATGGGGACAGGGCAACTCGAAATTCGAGGTCGGAAAGGACGTCTGCCGCGGCCACGATCGTGTCTGGATCAAGCCGGTCCGTGAACACATCTCGAAGCAAGACGAAGTCGAAAGGACCCCGATTCTTGCGTGCGTGGAAGGTCGAGTGATCGTGCCGGCGGGTCGCCGAAGCGGGGGCGGGAAGGTCGACGAGGCCAAGTGCCTTCGCTGCCTGTTTGCTGTTGTAGCTCGCGAGCGACGCTGCGCGCCCACCGATCGCGGCGAATGCCTCGAACCTGCTCAACAGCGCGTGCGAACGAGGCCGCTGGCGAGTCGTGTAGTACGACTCGAGAAATCGGCTCTTGAGCTCAGGGATATCGACCTCGACCGGACAGGTGCCAGTGCACGCTGAACAGCTCAAGCACTCGCTCAGGTTTGCAGCGACTGCATCTTCGAATGCAAGGTCCTCCGCCCCGTAACTAGGTGCGGCACGCCTCGCGAGCACCGAACGAAACAGATCGGCACGGCCTTTGGGCGAGAGGGCCGGGTTGCCGGTTGCCTTAAACGATGGGCACATGATGTCGGCGCTCGAATACGAGTGGCATAGCCCATTGCCGTTGCAGGCGAATGCGTCGGAGTAGTCGCGGCGTATCTCGACGGGCACCGATCTGTCGTTGTCGCCGCGCAGCGGGGCAGCATCGAGCCGAGTCAGTTCGAGTGGGCTATCGATCGGCCGGTAGAGCTTGCCCGGGTTGAACAAGTCGCCCGGGTCGAAGATCGATTTCACCTGGCGCATGAGTGCCAAGGTTTCCTCGGTGAGGAAATCGCTCGCCGCCTCCCCTCGGAATCCGCGGCCATGCTCCCCCCACAAAATGCCGTGATGCTGCTTGACGATGGCGGTTACCTCGTTCGTTATCGAGCGAATGAGCGCAACATGTTCAGGGTCGGTGGTGTCGAGTGCTGGTCGGACGTGGACGCACCCTACGTCGGCGTGACCAAACATTGCATAGCGAACCCCAAAGCCATCGAGAGCGGCGCGGAACGCGGCGATGAAGTCGACCATCTCCGAAACCGGAACGGCGCAGTCTTCGATCATCGCGGTTGGGCGAGCGGTCCTCCCATTTCTGGTGTCCACTGCCGCGGCGAGTAGCCCTGCAGCGTCGGCACGAACGGTCCACACCGCGGCTCGATCCTCAGCGGAGTGGACCGTTTCGGCGCTAAGGCACCGTCCGTTGCGTCGGAGTGTGTCGTGGACCTGTCCGTCATCGACCGGGTGATCGCCGGAGTATTCGAGCAGAAGGACCGCTGTGGTTCGCTCGTCGATGACATCGCCAAGAGCTGCCCACACCGATGACGATCGTGCGGCGTCGAGTGTTGCCTCATCGAATGTTTCGATCGCCGTCGGAAGCGTCGAGCGCAGATCGACCGAATCTTCGAGCGCTGACGCAAACGTTGGGTACGCGGCGACGATCAGCGTCGTGTGCGTCGGAAGGCGTGAGAGCGTCAACGTAGCGCTGGTTGCGATACCGAGCGTGCCCTCGGCGCCGACCAGGAGCGCAAGCGGGTCGATCGTGTCTCCTGAGCGAAGGCGGTCGAGGCCGTAGCCGCTAAACCCACGAGCCAACTCCGGTAAATCGAATTCGCTGTCGTGATCGATCGGCAGGTCGAGCAAGGAACGCCAGATGTCGCCGGATCGGTCATCGGCGGTTGCGCGGAGCTCGGCTTCGTCGATGCTCACGGGTTCGGCGACGAAGAACGAGCCGTCGTCGAGGCACATCGTGATCTGTTCGACGTGGCGATGAGTGCGGCCATGCACGAGCGAACCTTTGCCGGCTGCGTCCGTGGCGATCATGCCGCCAACGGTCGCTCGATTCAGCGTCGATGTGTGCGGTGCCCAGACCAAGCCGTGTTCGGCTAGAGCTGCATTGAGCTCCGCGGTGACAATTCCGGGCTCAACAACAGCACGACGACCCTCGGGGTCGATGCGCAAAATCGCATTCAGGTTTCGCTTTACGTCGACGACGAGACCGGTGGTCAGGCTTTGTCCGTTCGTCCCAGTGCCACCACCCCTCGCCACGATCGAGCGAGGCTCATCCCGTAAGGCGTTCTCCCGAATGAGCTCTGAAATATCGCTCGCTGACCGTGGAAACGCAACCGATGACGGCACCACCTGATAGATCGAGTTGTCCGTCGAGTACACGACCCGCGTCACCTCGTCGGAGTGTTGCAACGTCCCATCTCTCGAGTGCGTTGGGCTGAGTTCGAGCGAGTGGTGATCCACAAGGAGCAGTTTCCCACACCGGTGCGTCGGTCGCACCGCAGTTCCTTCGGTCTCGCCCGCTCACGGGTTCGCCCGGCTAACGGCCTGACAGTGCAACGGCGTAGTCTCATTGCCAGGGTGGCGTCGAGAATAAGTAGGTCAATGCACATGCCATATGTCGAAGCGGGAGATGTCACACTCTTTGCGGAATCGTTCGGGAACCCTGACGATCCACCACTGCTCCTGATCTCGGGTCTGACGGGGCAGATGATCAGCTATCCCGTCGAGTTCTGTGAGGCCTTCGTCGATCGCGGGTTCTTCGTCATTCGCATGGACAATCGCGACGTCGGTTTGTCGACCAAGTTCGTCGACGGACCCGAGTACTCATTGTCGGATATGGCTGACGACTCTGTCGCGGTGCTGCGCCACTTCGGTGCTGATACCGCGCACATATTCGGTATCTCGATGGGTGGAATGATCGCGCAGACGATGGCGATCGATCACCCCGACGTCGTTGCATCCCTGACGTCATACGCATCGACCACCGGCAACCCGAAGTTCGGTCGCGCGACCGACGAGGCAATCGAGGCTCTCGTCGCGCCCGAAGCCACTACCCGAGAAGAACAGATCGCAAACAGCTTGTCCGGAAAGCGCGTTTGGGGAACTCCCGACACCTGGAACGAAGAAGAGGCGAGCGCACACTTTGGTGAATGCTGGGATCGGGCGCAGTCGCCGGGTGCCGGAAGGCGTCAGATGGCGGCGATCAACGCATCCGGAAACCGTGACGACGCTCTTGCGAAACTCGACGTCCCAACGCTCGTGATCCACGGCAGTATCGATCCGCTCATCACGAAGTCGGGAGGTGAGCGAACCGCGGAGGTGATCCCCGGGGCGACCTATGTCGAGATCGAAGACATGGGTCATGACATCCCAATCACCGAACTTCCCCACGTGGTCGCTCTCGTCACCAACCACGCAGCTGCAGCAGGGGGCGCCTGATGGGCGGGCCGTTGACCGGGCTGAAGGTCGTTGAGCTTTCGGGCCTTGGCCCAGGACCGTTCGCATCGATGATGCTCGCCGACATGGGGGCCGACGTCATCAAGGTCGATCGGGCATCTTCGGCGAGAGGTGCCAACCCAGAAGCGCCGCCAGCAGATGTGCTCTCCCGCGGTCGGCAATCGATCGGTGTCGATCTCAAACATCCCGACGGCATCGAAACCGTCCTGACGCTCATCGAGGGCGCCGATGTGCTGATCGAGGGTTTCCGCCCAGGGGTATGTGAGCGCCTCGGCCTCGGGCCAGACGTATGCCTCGAACGAAATTCAAAGCTCATCTTCGGCCGGATGACCGGCTGGGGACAGGATGGCCCGTGGGCGCAACGCGCTGGTCACGACATCAACTACGTCGCATTGTCTGGAACGTTGTCGATGATCGGTCGGCGGGGCGAACGGCCGGTTCCGCCCGTCAACCTCGTCGGCGACTTTGGCGGAGGTGGGATGCTGATGGCGTTCGGCATCCTCGCTGCGGTGTACGAACGATCGCACTCCGGCCTTGGTCAGGTCATCGATACGTCGATGGTCGATGGCTCTGCGTTGCTTTCGTCGATGATGTACGGCCTCAAGGCAATGGGCATCTGGGACGGCGGGCAAGGTGGGAACATGTTGGACACCGGTGCGCACTATTACGAGGTCTACGAGACGTCGGATGGCAAGTTCGTCAGCATCGGTGGCATCGAGCCCCAGTTCTATGCCGAACTTCTCGAGCGTCTCGAGCTGAACCCCGACGACATGGCGAAGCAGAACGACGCGACGAGGTGGGAAGAGTCCAAGGCGGTTATCGCTGAGCGGATCTCGCAGAAGACCCGCGATGAGTGGGATGTCATTTTCGAGGGGTCCGATGCGTGTTACGCGCCGGTGCTCACCCCGGAGGAAGCGATTGCCCATGAGCACAACGTCGAGCGGGGCACCTTCATCGAGGTTGCGGGCGTGGCCCAGCCCGCGCCAGCGCCACGCTTTAGTCGTACACCGGCCGAGACCCCAGCACCGCCTGCGCACCTCGGTCAGCACACCGCTGAGGCACTGGAACGCTGGGGCTTCTCGACCGAGCAGATCGGTCAACTCACCGAGTCTGGTGCGATCGCCTAGCCCATGTCGACGATTCGATCGATTCACGATGGCCTGTCCCTGGTCGTCATCTTCGCTGGGTTTATCGCTGGCTCGTGGGCATTGGCCGCGCACTACCTCGAAGGGCTCCGCAGCGAGGCGCTTTGGAAAGCCCAGCACGTCTTTCACCTCTTGGTGGCAGTCCAAGTTGCGATCGGCGCAGTTCTTGTTGGCTTCTCGGACATCGAGGCCGATGGGACCCACATGTTCTACGGGTTTCTGACCTTCGTTGGCGTCGGAATCATCATTGGCTACCGACACCTGAGCGAATACAAATATTTGCTCTATGGCGTGGGCGGGCTGTTTGTGATGGGACTCGCTATCCGTGCGATGTTCCTCAATCCAATCGCCGCGTAGCGTCGGGCTTCGGTTCGTCGGCAACCGGCCGTTGCGAAAGACGGGCATTGGCCGCCGCGACGAACGCGTCGTCCTTGCCGTTCAGGTTCTTCACCTTTGTCAGGATTCGTGATTCGATCGGTCGATGTTCGCGACCGGTGTCTTCAGCGAGTGCAGAAGGGCGGTGCTCGTGTGATTCGATCGCAGCGTTGTCGTGGCGAATCGCAATGTCGAGGCCCATGATCTCGTTGAGCCGAGCGACCGACTCGTCGTGCCGTTCGAGCACGCCGATAAAGGCGTACCGATCCGGCTCTGATCCCGCCTGTTCGACGATGCCGTTGCGGAAGGCGAGGGTCCTACTGAACTCCTCAAGGTCGGGTGTGTTCGGGTGGGTCTTCGTGCGGTGGCGGTGAAGCGAGAGCACGCGGTCCACGGGGTCGCGGACCCAGGTGATGAAGGTCGCGTGTGGGAGTGCCGAGTGGTATCGCTCCCGCTTGAAGTGCCCGCTGAGGAACTCGATGTTGGATTTGAGCATCTGTGAAGCGAGACCCTCAATGTCATCTTTTTCGTAGAGGAGTTCGCGGACGAGTGGGGACGTGAGCGGCGCGGTAGCTCCGTAGTCGTAGAGCACGTTCTCGTCACTGAAATACGCTGCGGCGGCCTTGCGAATGCTCGTGCCCCCGGTCTTGGGGATGTGGACGAAGACGATCACCGAAGCGACGCTAGTTCAGGTCACGAGGTCGTGAGCTCGCCGCGCAGAATGCTTCGACCGCTGTGCGATGGGTCTCCATCGTCGGGTTCGATCGACACATCGACCAGAGGATACTCCGCAGGGTTGAATCCCTCGGGCCACGCCCATGCCGTATCTCCAGGCTCGACCATGCCGACCGGAATGATCTCGGTGCCATCAGCGCTCAGAATCCAAATTCCCAGGGTCTCGCCGCTTGGGAGCTCGCGGTCAAAGTCGACGACGAGCATCGGGTCTTCATCGACTTCGAGCGTCACGGTTGCCGAGCCATCGAATGACTCTGGAAGGTCGGTGTTTGTGATCTCGGCGGCGTACGTAACGAACGAGTTGCCGCCGGTGCCCACGATCGCCAGTGAGGCCCCGATGAGGATGACGATCAGTGCAGCTGCGGCGGCAACGACGAATCGAGGCGAGAACCGGGGGTCCCCTCCGGGGAGTTCTTGAGCGGGCGGAAGGTCGCGCTCAGCTGTTGGTTCAACGGTGTCAGGCCCGTCGGTGAGGTCGATCTCGGCGTCCAGGCCGGAGACTTCGTTGGAGATTCGAGACCACAGGTCGGCCGGCGGTTGATGGCGAACACGGTCGTTGGGCTCGATCGAGCTCGCGAGCGACTTGAATTCGTCAAAGTCGTGTTCTGAGAATTCTTCGTCAGACATGTAGTTCTCCCAGTCCATGACGGAGACGATTCAGGCTACGACGAATGTCGCTCTTGATCGTTCCGAGTGGGATTCCGGTTCGGGCCGCAATTTCAACGTGAGTGAGGTCATCGAAGAAGGCCATGGACATGACGTTGCGGGCACGTTCGGGGAGCTCGTCGAGTGCATCGACGAGCAGCATCCGAAGCGTGACTTCTTCGAGCCGTTTCTCGGTTGGCTCTGCGGGTTGCGGGTTGTTCTTCACCTTATCGATCCGGCGCTCTTCACGGCTGACGGATCGGTAGTGATCGATGATCTTGTTTCGTGTAATTCCGGAGAGCCATGACCGAAGCCCGCCCTTGTTCGGGTCGTAACGGTCTCGTGCCCGCCACGCAGCGATGAATACTTCTTGGGTGATGTCGGCGGCGGTAGCGTCGTCCACGGAACGTCGGCATATCGAGTAGACGAACGAACCGTATGCGTCGTATGCCTCGCGCAAATACTGTTCGTCGCCCCGACGAAAGCCAAGCTCCATTTGCGAGGTGGGATCCGCTTCTGGTTGTTCGGTGTGAAGCTCTGGTGCCAAGAGTGTCATTTCCTAGATGTTCGAACCGCATGCGGCGTTTGGATGCACGAGCCTTGCAAAATTCTTTACATGTCTCGTCGACAGAACTCGGTGCTGATTCTGCCATATCCGAGCTCCGCACCGCGGATTCTGCGGAACTCTTGCCACCTACGGTGATATCGCAGAAATAGATAGGCCAATCTATCTCCATCACTGAGACGCTCATCTGTAAATATGATGAAGAAAGTTCAACAGATCTCTTGGAATGATGCCAGAAGGTTGGTACACCTATTGGATCGCACTTCGCAACGAGGCGAATGCGACCGTTCTGGCGGGTGGATACCGGCACACGAACGGCTCAATGTAGGGGACCGAGATGACCGTAGACCAGCAACTCGAAAAGCAGTTCGGACTGACAACACCACACCTTCGGGTCGGGCTAACTCAGGATGAACTTTTCTATGCAGCAATCGCGAACGACCGGGGCCGAGTCAGCCTCGACGGGGGACATGACGAACGAAAGGCGTTCCCGACGGCGCTTGGCGTCGACGGTCCGCTCGTGTTCTACACCGACCCTGAGTGCACCGGCCGTCCAGTGCACGACACCTACGCCGTTGCGCGAGATGAAGTCGTGGACAGCGTGTGGTGGAAGCCGGGCTTCGCCCAGTTCGATCCCGACGCATTCGACGCGTTGCTGCCACGGGTGATCGATCACCTCAACCAGAAAAAGGCCACGTTGTACGTGACCGACGTGTTCTGCGGGTGGGACCCCGAGTTCACCGAGCCGTATCGGTTCGTGGGCGAATATGCGACACACGCCTACTTCTGCAACATCATGTTCCCGAAGGGAGTTCGTGACGACTCGGATCGTGCGGACACGGGATGGACCATCATCAACGCGCCAACGTTTGTCGCCGATCCAGAGCGCGACGGTACACGTTCGAACCGCGGCGTCATCATGGACATCGCGAATCGTGTCGCGTTGGTCATCGGCCCTGCCGACTACTGCGGTATCAACAAGAAGACCATGTTCACGGTAATGAACTACGTGCTGCCCAGTGCTGGACAACTCACGATGCACTGCTCGGCGAATGTCGGTGCTGACGGCGACTCTGCAATTCTCTTCGGTCTCTCCGGCACCGGTAAGACCACTCTCTCGGCCGACCCTGATCGCCTGCTCATCGGCGACGACGAACATGTCTGGTCAGATACTGGTGTCTCGAACTTTGAAGACGGTTGTTATGCGAAGCTGATCGACCTCAACAAGAACGCTGAGCCCGTGATCGCCGCAGCGCTGTCGATGAAGGGAACGTTGATCGAGAACGTTCCGCCGCTCATTGGCACGCGAATCGAAGACACCGACCCCCAGGACTTCGACCTCACCGATGGTTCGGTAACAGAAAACACTCGCTTTGCGTACCCGCTGACCTGTAACCCTGGTGTCGCCGACGGAGCAAAGGGGCCACATCCTGAGACGATTGTGCTCCTCACCGCCGATGCCTTCGGGGTGCTTCCACCGGTTTCGATCCTCGACGCCGACGAAGTGATGTACCACTTTGTGATGGGATTCACCTCGAAGCTCGCAGGCACCGAGGTCGGCATTACCGAGCCGCAAGCTGCCTTCTCGGCATGCTTCGGTGACCCATTCATGAGTCAGAAGCCAGCCGTGTACGCCGAGCTCTTGGCAAAGCGAATGCGTGACCACAAGACCCGCTGCGTCCTGCTCAACACCGGATGGTCCGGCGGTGCGTACGGCAAGGGCGAACGTATGTCGCTCACGGTGACCCGCGCTCTGCTGAATGCGGCGCTCAACGGAGAGCTCGATACGGCGGAGACCGAAGTTCAAGAACAGCTTGGACTTCGGATCCCAGTAGCCGTGAACGGCGTCGATAAAAAGATCCTCAACCCAAGGAACACTTGGGACGATCCAACGGTGTACGACGAGGCTGCAGCCGAACTCAAGGCGCTCTTTCGAGACAAATTTGAGGCGACTGGCTATGCCGACCTGGGGATCAACCCCGGGATGTAGACCGACGGCGGTTTTCACCAGTGCCCGGTGACCGAGCGAGTGCGTTCTGGTCACCGGGCCCTTCCGCAATGGGGACAGGCCCCATGACGTTTTGTAATGGGGACAGGCCCCATAGCGAATTTTGAAGACTGCTGGTCGTCCGAGGATGATGACTCTTCAAAATTCGGTTGCGGCCCTGCTCAATGGGGGAGGGAGGCAATAGGCTGCGAAGTATGCAGGGTGTCATCCAGTCCTATGATCCAGCGACCGGCGATGGTGTGGTCATCGACGACGTCAAATTCAACGAGTACGACCTCGCGGAAGGTGCGCTCGAAGGCTCGGCGTTTCGCACGCTCCGACAGGGGCAGCGAGTCCTTTTCGAACTCGATGAGGACGGTCTCGCCACAACGGTCCGCTTCGGCTCTGAGGTCGATATGGAGACCCCAGAACTCCTCCCCGAATAGCGACGGGTCGTTTGCTCAGGAGAATACGTTCGCTCGATGTGAACGAATGATCTACCCGGGAGTAATCTCTCCCGCCGTATGACGATTGCATTCGACGCAGACACCCTTCGCCAGGTTGTCATCACCTTTCGGGACGCACTGATCGCCAACAAGAGCGTCATCAACGCGCTCAACGTCTATCCCGTGCCCGACGGCGACACGGGCACCAACATGTCGCTGACTTTGGAATCGGTCGTCGAGGACCTACCCGAGCCGGGCTCGTCGATGAGCGACGTCTGCAAAGCGGTCGCACACGGCTCGCTCATGGGAGCGCGCGGTAACTCGGGCGTGATCATGAGTCAGATTCTTCGCGGTCTCACCGCTGGCCTTTCAGAGTCCGATCTCATCGACGGAACAACTTTTGCAACCGCCCTTTCCGCCGCAGCAACTGCTGCCTACGGCGCTGTTGGAAACCCGGTCGAGGGAACCATCCTCACCGTCGTTCGCGTTGCGGGCGAACACGCACAGGCCCTCGCAGACTCGGGAACCACTGAGCTTCTTCCGGTGCTCGATGCTGCCCGCGCCGGCGCCGCCGATGCGCTCGAAAAGACCCCTGAGCTGCTTCCCGTTCTGGCCGAAGCCGGTGTCGTCGACTCCGGTGGGACCGGCCTGCTGCTCTTCTTCGACGCAGCCTTGCACGTTGTCGACGGCCGCGAAATCGAAGCCCCGGTGATGCCCGACGGAGCGTCGGTTCCCGACGCTGTTCCAGAGCGCCCCGCCGGCGACGACCATTCAGCACTCGCAGACCTTCGCTACGAAGTGATGTTCCTTCTCGATGCGCCCGACGACAAGATCGACGGGTTTAAGGCCGCATGGGCCGAGGTCGGCGACTCGATCGTCGTCGTCGGTGGCGATGGAATCTGGAACTGCCACATCCATTCCGATGACATCGGTGCATCCATCGAAGCAGCGATCGATGTTGGTCGGCCGCACAAGATCCGTGTTACGGATCTTCTCGAAGAAGTTGAAGAACAAGAGTGGGTCAAGCAGGCCACCGCCGAGGCGTCGCTCGCCGACATCGAGCCCTGCACCACCGCGGTGGTTTCTGTATCGGTCGGCCCCGGTGTTGCCAAGGTGTTTGGCTCGCTCGGCGTGCAACATGTCGTTGCGGGTGGCCAGACCATGAATCCGTCGACCCAAGAACTGCTCGCGGCTGTCGATGCCCTTCCCGCCGAAGGTGTTGTCATCTTGCCGAACAACAAGAACATCATCGCTGTCGCAGAACAAGTGGGGGCTGAGGCAAACAAGCCTGTTGCAGTCGTCCATAGCAAGAGCATCATCGACGGTATGGCCGCGCTCGTTGCGTACGATCCCGAAGCCGATCTCGAACACAACTCGGCAGAAATGGTCGACGCCATCGAGGAGGTCGTCCATGGCGAGGTCACCAAGTCGATCCGAGATACGACCGCCGACGGATTCGAGATCTCGGCGGGGGACTGGCTTGGCCTCGCTCAAGGAAAGATCGCATCGGTCACCCAAGACCCGGTCGAGGCCGCCGTCGGTGTTCTCGACGCGCTCGTGACGGACGATCATGAAATCGTCACGGTCGTCTCCGGCGAGGAAGCGCAGGACGCAGAGACGCTCGCACTCGTCGCCCAGATCGAGCTCTTGTATCCCGATCTCGAGGCAGAGGTGCATTCCGGCGGTCAGCCGTTGTACCCGTTTATTATCGGCGTGGAGTGACCACCGAAAGCGAAACGAATCCGAAGCCAGCAATACCCTCGAAGGGGCCGTTGACGCTCCGCGCGTATGCGGATCTCGATATCGCGACGATCAAGGGCATTGGACCGAAGCGTGCCGCATCGCTGCACAAGGCCGACGTTCACAACGTTCTTGATCTGCTGCGCTACTACCCACGTCGCTACATCGATCGCACGAGAGAAGCGTCGATTCGGGATCTCCGTGAGGGCGAAGAAGGCATGGTGCTCGGCACGGTCAAGAGCGTCGAGTCACGCCGTATTCGAGGCAATCGGACGATGGTGAACGTCAAGGTCACCGACGGCACAGGCACGCTCGGCGTCACGTTCTTTAACCAGCCTTGGCGGGCCAAGCAGCTATACGAAGGACTCCCCGTCGTGCTGTTCGGCAAGGCCGAGGTGTATCGCAACAGCATGCAGATGTCATCCCCGATCGTCGATTTGATCGGCGACCAAACCAACAAGATCGTGCCGGTCTATCCCCAATCGGAGAAAGCGAAGATCGCAAGCGCTGATGTCGCCCGATGGGTGGGTGAGGCGCTGCGACGGTCCGCAGATCGCACGATTGGCGATCCGCTACCCGAGTGGGTCCGTGACGAGCAGAACTTCATCGATCGACACGCCGCGACCTACGCGATCCACCAACCCGAGAGCATGGCCGAAGTTGCGCAGGCCCGTCGGCGTCTTGTGTTCGACGAGCTCTTCGCGATCCAACTGGAGCTCGTTCAGCAACAACGGATCCGCCAAGAGACCGAGGTTGGTGTCGACCACCACTCGACCGGTGCACTTACGGGCCAGATGGTCGACGGACTCGGGTTTCAACTCACCGGTGCTCAAGAACGCGTCATCGACGAGATCGTGACCGACATGCACAGCAGCCACCCAATGCATCGGTTGTTGCAAGGCGACGTAGGAGCCGGCAAGACGCTCGTTGCCCTCTATGGCCTCTTGAGCGCAGTCGAGGGAGGCTTTCAAGGTGCGTTAATGGCGCCGACCGAAGTTCTTGCCGAACAGCACGCCATCGGGATCAAGAAGCTGCTCGACGGGCTGATGGTCGAAGACACGATGAGCTTGCTTTCGGAGCGGCCGCTGCGAGTCGAGCTGCTGTCCAATGGCGTGCCGGTGGCGGACCGAAAACGAATCCTCGCGCAGACACTGTCGGGCGAAGTCGACATCCTCATCGGAACCCACGCGCTCATCTATGACTCGGTCCAGTTCTTTAATCTCGGCATGGTCGTGATCGACGAGCAGCATCGATTCGGCGTCGAACAGCGCGCCGTACTGCGAGCAAAAGCACAGGGCGACAAAGAACCCGACGTGCTCGTCATGACCGCCACGCCGATTCCTCGAACCGCAGCGATGACCGTCTATGGCGATCTCGATGTCAGCGTTCTCGATGAGCTTCCGCCCGGCCGCACCCCGATCGTGACGAGCTGGGCTGCGGGTGAGCTCGAGGAAGCGGCGATGTGGGATGAGGCGCGTGCCGAAGTTGCTTCCGGACGCCAGGCCTATGTGGTCTGTCCGTTGATCGACGCGAGCGACAAGATCGAAGCTCGCTCGGCGACTGAAACGCACGAGGAGCTCACCTCAGGGGCTCTTTACGGGTTGAAGGTTGGCCTGCTTCATGGGCGAATGTCGAGCGCCGAAAAAGAGGAGGTCATGGCCGACTTCCGCGAGGGTAAGACCGAGGTGCTCGTCGCGACCACCGTGATCGAAGTCGGCGTCGACGTTCCGAACGCGACCGTCATGGTAATCCTCGACGCCGGACGATTCGGCATTGCCCAACTCCACCAACTGCGAGGACGTGTCGGTCGTGGCGAGCATGCGTCGAGCTGTTGGCTCGTCGGCGAAACAACGACTTCCGACGGTGAGGCTCGCATCGAAGCGCTCGTTCGTTCGACCGATGGGTTCGAACTCGCCGAAATCGATCTCGAACTTCGAGGTGAGGGCACGATCATGGGTGATCGCCAGAAGGGTCAGAACGACCTTCGCCTCGCTAATCTCTCGCGAGACCGCGAGACGGTCGCGCTCGCCCGAGAGGTAGCGGTGAGGATGCTCGAAGCGAACGATCCGGCTCTGCCTGCGCTCCTCGACGACAGCGCCGTGATCCTCGGAAACACCGACACGGACTACCTCCGAAAGAACTGACGTCGCCGAGAGACGTGTTCGGCCGGGCTCAAGTGCTCGCTGGCCTAGAGCTCTTGGCTTCGTTGCAGGATCTTCCGAACTGCGTCTTCGTCTTCAGAACGGACGACGAGTCGACTCGGAAAGCCAGGCCCTCCCGCTGCTGCGGCTCCTTCATCGTGGAGAAGCTCGACGGCAAAGCCTTCGGAGCGAACTGCTGATGCGAGGATCTCGCACTCGAATCGATCGCTCGTCATCAGAATCTCCACGGCATCAACCATGAGGAAAGCCTATCTCGCCCCGTACTTCGGGGAAGCACC
>CAYVHV010000036.1:16422-29745 GCA_964451305.1 uncultured Acidimicrobiales bacterium
GGAAGCACCTCTGACGATCGAATGCGTCGACTGCCTTGGCACGTGCCATCGGCTCCCTCGTGAACCGGAGGGTGGGTTTGCGCCTGGGACGATCATTCCGTACCGGTGCGAGGATTGCCTCGACCGGTGGGATATCGAATTCGGGGGACAGGAGTAAGCATGCGAGTCGTAGCCGGCAGCGCCGGAGGGCGCCCATTGGTCTCGCCCGAGGGCACCACCACCCGCCCCACATCGGATCGAGTTCGCGAGTCGATCTTCAACATCTTGTTCAGCCTCGGAGCGACAGAGGGCGCGAGCGTTTGCGATCTCTACGCCGGGTCCGGTGCACTCGGTATCGAGGCGCTGAGCCGCGGTGCAGCGAGCTGCATCTTCGTCGAACGCGACCGTGACGCTGTCGAAGTGATTCACGAGAATCTCGACACGCTCGGATTCACGAATCAGGCAACCGTCATTCAGGCAGATGTCCTCAGCTGGATCGAACCTCAGAACTCGAGCACCCCGGCATTTGACCTCGTTCTCGCCGACCCTCCATATGCCGAAGAGGAGTGGGTCACGCTCCTCGATCAGCTCGACGCGACCTTCCTCGTCGCCGAGTCCAGTAACCGCATCGAGCCACATCCGAGGTGGGATGTCCTTCGCGACAAGAAGTACGGGGCTACGTTGGTGAGCGTGTTAACGCCAAAGGAAGCTTCGCAGTGACCGCTGTTCTGTACCCAGGTTCGTTCGATCCTGTGCACAACGGGCACGTCGAGATCGTCGAAACTGCATCGCAGCTCTTCGACCGCGTCATCGTTGCAGCGATGCGCAATCCGTCGAAGACGAACTCATTGCTGACCCTCGATGAGCGCAAGTTGGTCCTCGATGAGACCTTCGGGCATCTCGAGAACGTCGAGATCACAACCTTCTCATCACTCGTCGTCGACCTTGCTCAAGAACTCGAAGCCGATTTCATCGTGAAAGGCCTTCGAGCCGTCTCCGACTTTGAGACCGAGCTGCAGATGGCCCAACTCAACCAGGCAATCTCTGGCGTACACACACTGTTCCTGCCATCGGCGTCGGAACGTTCCTTCTTGGCCTCTCGGCTCATCCGAGAGATCTCGAAGTTTGGCGGCGACGTTTCGTCCATGGTCCCCGAGCCCGCACTTCGCGTCCTTCGAGAAAGGCACTCCTCATGAGTCACGCAGCAGATCACTTTTTCGAGCATCAAGATCCCGGAAGCCCACCACCACCTTCGGAGTCGGGCATCCCGTTTGCTCACGAAGCCGCCCCGGGTCGCCATGCGGCACCACTGGCTGCGCCGAATCATGAGGTCCCCGACGTCGAGGCGATTCTGATCGAAGCGATCGAAATGGTCGAGACCGCTCGCCCGGCGCCACTTTCGACGGCGATCAAGATCGAAGGCGAACCGCTCCTCGACCTTCTCTATGGTGCGCGCGAACGACTTCCTGAAGAACTCCGGGCTGCTCGTTGGCTCCTCCGCGATCGCGAAGAACACCTCGAAAGCCAACGGATCGAAGGTGAAGAGATCCTCGCGCTCGCCCGTTCACGAGCCGAGCGCCTCGTCGAACGGACCGAAGTTGTTCGCTCCGCCGAACAGCGTGCCCAACGAATCCTCGCCGAAGCCAAGGCTGAGGCCCGGCAGATGCGGCGCGAAACCGAAGACTTTTGTGATGCTCGTCTTGCATCGCTCGAAGGCATTCTCGACCGAACCCGCGGCGTCGTCGCGACCGGACGGGCGCGGCTCCAAGGCGCAGATCAACTCGACCTCACCGATGCAGCTCAGCGTGAAGCCGCTCAACGCGAAGCTGCTCAGCGCGAGGCCGCCGAAGCCCAACACGTCGTCGAGCCAGCGCATGCCGCTGCCGTCGAGCCTCAGTGGCAGGCCCCAGCGGCACCAGCGCACGTGCAGCCGACGGTGGACTTGTTCGACCAAGACCTCTCGTGACCGATTGGCCAGAACTGCGCTTCGATGTGGCGCGCCTACGCCAACGAGACAACCTCGCCGATCTCAAGAAGCGTCCGCAGGGTGACTCGACCCGCCCAATCTCGGCCGCGGTCATCGCAAACGGGTTAGAAGTCACGACAGCGCGGATCCCAGAGGGAGCCACGGTCAATGTCGACGGAGTCGTCGATACCGCAATGGCAGGTATCGAGCTGCGCGCGACGGTCGTGTCCACATGGGAGGGGGAGTGCCGCCGTTGTCTTACCCTCATCACCGAACCGCTCGAGATCGACCTCAACGTCTCGTTTCTTCCAGACCTCAATGACGACGATGATGCAGATGCCTATCCCATCGAAGGCGACGTCATCGACGTCGGTGAGGTGGTTCGCGAGGAGCTCATGCTCGCGCTGCCGCTGTCGCCCTTGTGCACAAATGGTTGTGTCGGCGCTGATCCAGAACGCTTCCCAACCTCGCCTGAAGATGCAGTTTCCGAGGCTGAAGACGGTGACGAAGATGGCGACCCGCCCATCGATCCGCGATGGGCCGCCCTCTCGGAACTTACTTTTGATGAAGACTGACCGAACGCGGATAACATTGTCGCCTTGTGCGCCTCGCGGGCGCCGTTCGAATTTTTCTCACAGGTGACGTCATGGCAGTTCCAAAGAAGAAGACATCCAAATCAAAGAGCCGGAGCCGTAAAGCCTCCGCATGGCGTATTCGCGCATCCGGCCGCTCTAACTGCCCACGCTGTGGCGCAGCGAAGCGCCCTCACGTCGTGTGCTCGAACTGTGGACATTACGCAGGTCGTCAAGCGATTGAAGTCGACTGAACGGGGATATCCCTATGTTGCCCATTGCCGTTGACGCAATGGGGGGCGACAACGCCCCGCACGCAATAGTCGCCGGAGCGCGTCGTGCCCACGAGGAAAACGGCATTCCTGTCGTGCT
Organism: uncultured Acidimicrobiales bacterium; assembly: GCA_964451305.1. GTDB lineage: Bacteria > Actinomycetota > Acidimicrobiia > Acidimicrobiales > SHLQ01 > SHLQ01. Next base: position 19,312 of record CAYVHV010000036.1, read on the forward strand.
CGTCGGGCGCCCGGACGAGATCGGCGATACTGGTGGCCTGCCCGTAATCGAGGCGTCTGAAGTCATTGCGATGGACGCTGACCCTGGGTCGAGCGTTCGAACGATGAAGGACTCATCGCTCGTGCGGGCCGCTGAAGCGGTTCGAGACGCGAACGCGTCCGCGATGGTGAGCGCTGGCAATACCGGCGCCACCATGGCCTCTGCACTGTTGCGAACCGGTCGAATCAAAGGTGTTTCGAGGCCCGCCATCGCGACCCCGATTCCGGGACCGACGGGAACGCCGACGGTGTTGCTCGACGCTGGCGCAAACGCCGAATGCAAGTCCGACTGGATGGTGCAATTCGCCCAAATGGGCGCGATCTTTGCCCGAGCACGATTCGGTGTCGCCACACCGCGAATCGGCCTGCTCTCGATCGGCGAAGAAGCGGGTAAAGGGTCGCCGCTTGTGAAAGAGACTTGGAAGCTCCTCGACGAGGTCGACTGGGCGAGTCTCGGCGCTGACTTCATTGGAAACGTCGAAGGTCGAGACCTCATGGGTCCCGAGGTCGACGTTGCGGTCACCGATGGTTTCACCGGCAATGTTGCGCTCAAAACCCTCGAAGGCTGCGCTCGGAACATCGTTGGCGCGCTGCTCGAAGCATTCGAAACCACCGAAGAGACAAAGGCAGCGGCCGAACAGCTCTACCCAGCGCTCCTTCCGCTCTACAAGCGCTTCGACGCAGACAGCTACGGCGGCGCAATGCTCCTCGGAACAAAGGGACCATGCATCATCAGCCATGGTTCGTCGGGCGAAGATGCGATGGCGAACGCTATTTCCGTGGCGAGTGAAATGGTGGAACTCGACGTCGTCGGACAGATCCACACTGCGATCAACGGCTAGTAGCATATTCGTTGCCGGGCTGGGCGGTAGAAGTTGGGTTTGCATGCATCGTTTCCCCGTTTTGCGGTGAAATTCGCTATGGTGCAGCCGGAGAACTGAGGGAGACCCGTGTCAGGCGAAAAAGCAGTTATTGAACGAGATGAAGTTGTCGGAATTATCCGCGACCGTCTCGCAGAAATCCTTGAGATCGAGCCATCGGGCATCGGCGAAGGCGATTCTTTCCAAGATGATCTCGACGCCGATTCGCTCGCGCTGATCGAACTCGTCGAGGCAATCGAAGAGGAACTCGGCGAACGTGGACTCGAAATTCGGATCGACGACGACGACCTTGAAGATCTCAAGACCGTCCGTGACGCGGTCGACTACGTCGTGCGGCGTCTTGGCTGACTCGAAAACGACCGATCACTTCAAAGCTCTCAGCGAAGCGCTGGGATATTGGTTTGAGGACGAGAGTCTTCTCACACTCGCGCTCACACACCGCTCATATTGCGCGGAACACGACAACATCGAATCCAACGAACGGCTCGAGTTCCTCGGCGACGCCGTGCTGGGACTCGCAATGACCGACACCCTCTTCGTGGCACGACCCGAACAACCCGAAGGCGACCTGGCCAAGGCGCGTGCCGAAGTGGTCAGCGCTCCGAGCCTCGCACGAACCGCACGAGAACTCGGCCTCGGTGCAGTGCTACTGCTCGGCAAAGGCGAAGAGCTCTCCGGAGGACGAGACAAAGACTCCATCCTCGCCGACGCCATGGAAGCCGTCATCGCAGCGGTGTATCTCGACGCCGGATGGCAACGAGCCCGCGAACTGGTCGACACCCATCTGGCCGACGTGGCGCTCAATGCGCAAACGGCCCCCGGCCAGCGCGACTACAAGACCCGGCTCCAAGAACGGGCGGCCGAACTCGATATCGATCCACCCTCTTATGACATGGACTCGATGGGCCCAGACCATGATCGGACGTTCGTCTCGACCGTGACCGTCGGCAGTGCCGTCGGTACAGGTCAAGGCTCGTCAAAGAAACAAGCACAACAGCAAGCAGCCGAACGTGCGCTAGCACTGTTGGAAGAAAAATATGTCGCAAATACGGCTGTAAGTGGACAAGGTGAGCATACAGCTGCCACTGTTCCCAGCGGAGGAACCTCATGAAGGCAGAACTACCCGAACTCGAACTGGTCCGCCGCGACCTCGAGCGCGAGCTGGTCGGACGCAAAGTCAAAGAAGCTAGCGCAGCCGGTATGTCCGCCCTGCCTCGGTACAAAAACCGTAAGAGCTTCGCCTCCCAACTCGAAGGCACGAAAATCACCGCCGTTCACCGCCTCGGCGAATTCCTCCTCTTCCCGCTGGACAGCGAGGACATCTTTGTCATCCGCACCGGGAACGGCATGCTGCGACGCAACGCCAACAAAGACAAGGAAGAAAAGGGCACCGAGATCATCATCACCTTCACCCAAGGTGGCCAACTCCGCTTTATTGATGAAGACGGAACCGGCGAAGTTGCCGTCGTCCCGAAAGACGACGTCATGAGTGAGTTCCCAGACCTCAACGACCCCGCAATCGACGCCATCGACACCCCATTGTCGTGGCTCTCGTTCCGCGACATCCTCGAGCAGGAAACCACCACGCTCAAAGAACTTCTCACCAACGGAAAGCTGCTCGTCGGAATCGGCGGGCTCTACGCCGACGAAGTGCTCTTCGACGCCGGCCTCCGCTACGACCGAAAGTCGACCTCCCTGTCGACCCAAGAAGTGCGTCGCCTCTACCGCTCGCTCGTCGAAACAATGCACAACGTCATCAAATACCGAGGAACCACCCTCGAAGACCGCCCATGGGCTGACGTCTTTGGCGAGCCAGGAACATTCGAACAGCACCTACAGGTCTACGGACGCGACGGCGAACTCAGCCCACGCTCACGAACCCCAATCCAACGCTCCAAGTTCAAAGGCGAATGGACCTACTACTGCGAGACGCAGGTTTAAGAATGACGCAGCGGCTCCGCCGCTATTTTGCGTCATTCTGAAACCTGCCTGTGCTCCCCTTCGGGGGGAGCGTTCAGGCGCCACGCAGGCTGGGCGCCGGTGGCGGTGTTCGCTTCTCGGCTTCGCCTCGCCGTAGGCGAAAAGGCTGGTTTGCGAAGGTCCGCTAGAACCGCCGCAATACGTTTTCCCCTGAATTACACCTTTGTAACTTCTCGCGCTAGGTTTCGTTCTTGGGGCGGACCCCTGTTATTTCGCTTGGAGTTATTCGGTGTATTTGAAATCGCTCACGATGAAGGGCTTTAAGTCCTTCGCCGATTCGATCGACTTAGCGTTGGAACCCGGTGTCACCGTGGTTGTAGGGCCAAACGGCAGCGGCAAGTCCAACGTCGTCGACGCAATTGCATGGGTTCTCGGCGCCCAGTCACCAAAGTCTGTGCGTTCACAGAAGATGGACGACGTCATCTTCGCCGGAACGTCCAACCGGCCAGCGCTGGGACGCGCCTACGTCGGGCTCACGATCGACAACTCCGATGGACTTCTCCCCACCGAATTCTCAGAAGTAGAGATCTCCCGAACGCTCTTCCGGTCCGGCGACAGCGAATACCACCTCAACGGGGTTCCGTGCCGTTTGATGGATATCCAAGAGATGCTGTCAGATTCTGGCGTCGGCCGAAGCCAGCACGTCATTATCAGCCAAGGCCAGATCGACGCTGTTCTCAACGCACGGCCCGAAGAACGACGCCTCATCATCGAGGAAGCTGCGGGAGTCCTCAAGTTCCGGAAACGCCGCGAGAAGGCCCAGCGCCGCCTCGTCGCCACCGAAGCGAACCTGACCCGAATCCAAGACCTCCTTCGTGAAGTCCGCCGCCAACTTCGTCCGCTCGAAAAGCAAGCCGATGCCGCCCGCCGACACGGCGATGTCGTCACTGAGCTGCACAAGTGCCAAGTCTTCCTCGCCGGACGACAGGTGGCGTCGCTACGCAAGGCAATGACAAGCCACGCAACCAGTCGACAAGAGTTTGCAACGACCGACCGTCAGCTGCGTTCCGCTCTCACCACGCTCGACACCGACATCATCGCGCTCGAAAGTGACCTCTCTGCGCAAGGTGCCGTCGATCTCGGCGACGCGCTCGCCCGCCTCGAAGGGCTGAGTCAGCGCGCCGGAGGCGCAAGCGACCTCATCAGCGAACGCCTCAAGGGCATCGAGCGAGAGCGTCAAGCAACGATCGACGGTGACGTCGTCGCCGCTCTGCGCTCCGAAGCAGCCCAACTCGGCGAACAACTCATCGAGGTCGATGCGCTCGCCGCCGACCTCGCTCCAGAACACGACGAGATCGCGCAAGCCGAGCAAAGCCTCGACGACGACCGATCCACCTTCGAACTAGCACTTTCATCAATGACCGGCGACGGCACCGAAGCCGCAGCGGCTGGTCGCGCCGCTGAAGTTCGCGGCGAACTTGCAGCGCTTCGCAATTCGATCGAGTCGGCAAACAAAGAACTCACCCGAATCGGAGAACGCACCACGGCGCTCGAGACAAAGAAACAAAACCTCGATGAGCGAACCGTCGGCGAACGCGAAACGCTCGACGCCGCGGTCCACCTCGAAACCCAACTGGTCGGAGCCGCAGACAAGGCCGCTAGCGAACACCTCGAAGCGCAAGAAAAACTCACAGCTCTTCGAGACGAACGAGCCGAAGCCGACGCCGTGTGCCGTGCCGGCGAAGCACGAGTTGCGGCCCTAGGCGAAGCGTTGTCTTCGGCCCGCGCGTCTGCGGGTGTCGACGCCCTCGGCGAAATGGACGGCCTCGTCGGAACGCTCCTCGACGTCGTCGGAATCGAGGCCGGATGGGAAGACGCTGTCGAAGCGGCGCTCGGTGAAGCGCTCTCGGCCGTCGTGGTGGAGTCACCCGAAGTGGCCAGAGGCGCGCTCGAGTCGTTCGAGACCGGCCGTGGCCAAGGAGCGGTCATAGCACTCGACGCAGCGCTTCCGCCTGCGGTGCCGAATCCAAACTCAATCCTCAATCACGTGACGCCGTTGCGCAGCGACGTCGCGGGCGTGCTCGGCAGCCTGTTGTCCGGAGTCGATGCGGTCGACGGCGACTGGCGAAACGCACTCGATCGTTCTGTCGAGAGCGGTCGAGTTGTGGTTACCAAGTCCGGAGACCGGATCGGTGGGGGACTGTGGCGCATCGGAACTTCCGGAGTTGGCGCAACCCAAGCAGCGCTCGATCAGGCAACGAGCGAAGCGGTTTCGGCGAGCGAACATCGTGACCGATGCGATGCCGATATCGAACAACTGAGCGCAGAGGTCGAAACGCTGCTCGTAGCCGACAAAGAAGCAGCGGACGCACTCGATAGCAACGATGCCCAGCTCACCTCGACCACCGAAGCGCTGCACAAGATCGATGCCGAAATTCGACAGATCGCCGTCGAGACCGATGCACTTGCAGATCAGCGAAACGACCTCGAAGCCCGTCTTTCACGTGAGACTGCTCGCGCTGGTGAACTCGACTCGCTGCTCCCAGGGCTCGAGTCCGCCGAAGTTCAGTCCGCCGAACGCAACCGTGAACTCGAAGCGACACGAACCGTGCTTCAGCAGCGCTCGAATGCGCTGACCGAGAAGCGCACCGATTTCGAAGTGAAGTCTGCAGCGCTCGAAGAGCGTCGCGGCGTGCTGCGCCGCCGCCTCGGAGAAGTCCAGGACCGCTTGGAACGACTCGCCGTCGAACGAACCGAAGCAGAGGCAAAGCGAGTTCTCCTCGACCGAACCGAAAGCCTCACGAAGCGTCTGCAGGTGATGCTCTCCGAGACGATCGAACACCTCGGCACACATCTCGAGGCGCGTCGCGAAGAACGCCGCGAACAGTCGGCCATGGTCCGCAAACTCACCGAGAAGCTCGACGCGATGCGTTCGAAGCGCTCGACGACCGAGACCGAATTGCGAGAGCTCGCCGAACGGACGAGTCGGATCGAAATCGATGAAGCCGAGACACGGCTGCGCCTCGAAACAACGATCGAAATGTTGCGCCGAGACCTCGACGTCGACCCCCAGACCGCGGTCGATGCACCAGCGCCGGAATTGCCCGAGAACGTCACCCCCGCAGCTCGTGCACGCGAACTCGAGCGAGACCTCAAGCTTATGGGACCGATCAACCCACTCGCGCTACAAGAGTTCGAAGCACTCCAAGAACGTCACGAGTTCCTGAACGGGCAGCTCGACGATATTCGCTCAACCCGTCGCGAACTCAACAAGGTCATCAAGGCAATCGACGAGGAGATCGTCACGGTGTTCGCCTCGGCCTACGCCGATGTTGCCGACAACTTCACGACGCTCTTCGAGCGCTTGTTCCCGGGCGGTCAGGGATCGCTGCGTCTCACCGAGCCAGACAACCTCCTCGAGACGGGAATCGAAGTCAGCGCGAAACCATCGGGCAAGAACGTCAAGAAGCTGTCGTTGCTGTCCGGCGGCGAACGTTCGCTCACCGCCCTTGCGTTCCTGTTTGCGGTCTTCCGCAGTCGCCCATCGCCGTTCTATGTCATGGATGAGGTCGAAGCGGCGCTCGATGATGTCAACCTGCATCGCTTCCTCAGCCTCGTCGAGGAATTCCGCAACGAAGCCCAGCTCGTCATCGTGTCTCATCAAAAGCGCACGATGGAAGCTGCTGATTCGTTGTACGGAGTCACGATGGAACCAGGCGGTTCATCTCGTGTGGTCAGTGAACGATCCGAGGTCGAACGTAACTTTGGCACCGGTCCAAAGCGAGACGAAGCGCTCGCTGACAGCCTCGTAAAGTAACTGGCTCTCCACGGACATGGGGGAGAGGTCCCTAGTCAACGGACACCTTGACGCACTACCGTTGGGGTTGTGCGCATTCTCGTAGTTGATGACGAAGCCGATCTCGCAGACGCCGTAGCGACGGGTCTGCGTCGTGAGGGCTACGCGGTCGACGTTGCTCACGGGGGAGCCGACGCGCTCGACCGGCTGCAGTTTCAGCCCTATGACCTCGTTTGCCTCGACCTCACCATGCCCGACATCGACGGGCTCGAAGTGTGTCGACAACTTCGAGCGAACCCACCCGAAGGCGGAGCGCCTCGCGTTCTGATGCTCACCGCTCGAGACTCTGTCGACGAGAAGATCACCGGCCTCGATGCAGGGGCGGACGACTATTTGGTCAAGCCGTTCGCACTTGGCGAACTCTCCGCCCGGATCCGCGTGCTCCTTCGCCGTGACGCCGAGCAAGCCTCATCGGTCATCGAGGTGGGCCCTCTGCGGCTCGACACGGCTCGTCACGAAGCCTCGAATCGAGGCGAAATGCTCGATCTGACACCGAAAGAGTTCGCGCTGCTGCGCTACTTCATGGCCCACGCTGGTCACGTCCTCAGCCAAGAGCACCTGCTCGAGCATGTGTGGGATGAGAACGCTGATCCATTCACGAACACCGTTCGGGTCACCGTCGGCACGCTTCGTCGCAAGCTCAATGCGGACGACGAGGTGCCGCTGATCGAGACGGTCATCGGCTCCGGCTACCGTCTCACCGATAGCGAGTCGGTGTTATGACCGCTACCGACCCGTCAGCTGACCACGAGGTACGTTCGCCCGATCTTGATCCCGGTTCGGTGACCGGAGAGTTCCGACCGCCCGAACCTGAGGAAGTGACAACGACCAAGGAGCGCCCGGTTCGGCGCCCGATGAGTGTTGGCATCAACACCGACCGGTTCCTGCCATCGTGGGTTGGTTCGATTCGGTTCCGGCTCGCCCTGTTGTATTCGATCCTTTTGTTCGGTCTTGCGGCCATCGTTATCGGCGGCCTCTACGCGGGAATCAGCCGTGAAATTGGCCAAAACATTACCGAAGATCCGAGCTTTACCGTCTTTGTTGATCCAACGACGGGAGAACAAGTCGCGGTTCCCGTACTTGAAGACTTTGAGGCCGAGGTCGACCGGCAGGTCCTCGAAGATCTTCGTCAATATTCCTTCGCTGCTCTCGGCCTGTTGTTCGTCACGAGCGTTCTCGTTGGCTGGTATGTCGCTGGCATCGTGCTGCGACCGATCGAACGTATTACGACCGTCGCCCGAAACATCAACGCAACCGACCTCAACCGGCGTATCAATTTGGCCGGTCCCGACGATGAACTTGGACAGCTGGCGGGAACCTTCGATGACATGCTGGACCGGCTGGATATGGCCTTTAGCGCACAGACTCGGTTCATCCACGAAGCGTCTCACGAGCTCCGGAACCCGCTCGCGGTGATTCGAACGAACCTCGAGGTCACGTTGGGAAACCCAGACGCGTCGGTGGCCGAGCTCAGAAAGGCTGGTGCAGTCGTCACTCGTAGCGCGGAACGAATGGCCACCTTGGTCGATGATCTCCTCGACCACGCTCGCCAAGAGACTCGGGCAACGTCGGTCGAAGTTGTCGACATCACCGGTGTTGTTCAACACGTTGTCGAGGAGTTTGATATTCCGGCCGCATCCGATGGCATCTCACTGATTTCGGCGGCCGAACCCGAGCTCCTTGTCGAAGGCGACCCGGTGGCCTTGCGCCGAGCTCTTGCCAACCTGCTCGCAAACGCAATTCGGCTCGCTCCCGAAGGAACCGTTATCTCTGTGCGTGCCGGGCGTATTGAAGACTGGATCTGGATGGGTGTCCAAGATCAGGGGCCAGGAATTGCGAAGAGCGATCAACAGCGGGTCTTCCGTCGGTTCTGGCGTGGCGACCGCAACGACACCTCCGAAAAGATGCGCAAGGACGGACGTTCGGGGCTCGGCCTTGCCATCGTCACCCAGATCGCTGAAACCCATGGTGGCGCAGTACGCCTCGAATCTGAGCTCGGACAAGGCTCGACCTTTGTGGTGTGGATGCCGAGCATCGGCTCTGACCACTCACCTTTCTCTCCGAGCACGACGGCGGCACGCAGCGAGTCGAACCGCGTTGAACCGCCGACGTTTAGTGATCATCCGGCACTTACAAGCTCTTTACATCTCGAGGAGTAAGGTCGGCAGTGACCCGTTGATCTGATCGAGGTTTCCCCTCCTCCTCGGTTGATCAGCGTCATGTCAGGGACCAGGCGCCCGGTTTGTCCGTCCTTTTGCCGGGCGCCTCGTTCCTGCCGGGGAACTCAGGTCGTAGGATGTGTCCGGTATGGATCCCATTCTGCTGATCGTTCTTATCGTCGTTGCAGTCCTCGTCGTCGGCGGCGCTGGTTTTGCTTTCCTCCGCGGGAAGGGCGACCACACTCCGACGCTTGATCCGAGCGCGACAGACAAGGCCGACTCGGTACTGACTAAACAAAAGCCTTCTGTCGAAAAGGCTGCGCCCGCCGCTGCTTCGCAGGACGGTGTCGACATTGCCGACGACGTTGCCGACGACGATGCGGTCGCCGTCGAAGAGCTCGACGACGAGATGGTCGAGGCCCCCGAAGAGGTCGAAGAAGTCGAGCCCGAGCCGGAGGTAGCAACCTTTCGGGGTCGTCTGAGCAAGGCCCGCTCGGCAATGTCGAGCTACCTCAGCTCGATTCTTTCTGGAGGCGACGTCAACGCTGAGACTTGGGAAGAGCTCGAAGAGGCACTGATCCGAGCCGACGTTGGCATCATGGCGACGACCGAGATTCTTGAATCGGTTCGCGAAACCGCTGATGCGCAGAAGGTGAAGGAGCCGAGCGCGCTGATCGAGTTGGTCAAGGACGAGATGAAGGGCCGGTTGGGTGGTCACGACCTGAGCCTCGCTGAAGGCGGTGACCCATCGGTGTGGTTGTTCGTTGGGGTCAACGGAGTCGGCAAGACGACGACGATCGGCAAGATTGCCACCCGCGAGGTCGCGAACGGGCGCAAGCTCGTGTTGGCCGCAGGCGATACGTTCCGAGCTGCGGCTGCCGAGCAGCTCACTATGTGGGCCGAGCGTTCTGGTGCTGGTGTGATCCGCGGCGCTGAAGGCGGTGACCCATCATCGGTCATCTTCGATGCGGTCGAGAGTGCTGCGGCCCAGGGGGCCGAGATCGTCTTGGCCGACACCGCTGGACGTCTCCACAACAAGACGAACCTGATGAACGAGTTGTCAAAGGTCCGTCGTGTGGCGGAGAAGGGTGCGGGAACGGTGACCGAGACGTTGCTCGTGATCGATGCGACGACTGGGCAGAACGGCTTGATTCAGGCTCGTGAATTTACCGAAGCTGCCGATCTAACTGGTGTTGTGCTCACCAAGCTCGATGGTTCTGCGAAGGGCGGGATCGTTGTCGCTGTTCAAAACGAGCTCGACATTCCAGTGAAGCTGGTCGGTTTGGGCGAAGGCCCGCACGACTTGATTCCGTTTAATGCAGATGATTTCGTCGACGCCCTCTTCGAATAACCCGGCAAACTAGAGGGCCTACCAGACGCGGCTTCAACGAGAAGCTAAAAATACGACCGAAGTGCCCGCCTCTTTACAGTCCCTGACACCGGACTGGCGAGAGCGCAGGGTTTGGAAAAACAGCAAGACACAAGCAAGACCTAGACCGAAGTGCCCGCCTCTTTACAGTCCCTCACACCGGACTGGCGAGAGCGCAGGGTTTGGAAAAACAGCAAGACACAAGCAAGAC
>CAYVHV010000036.1:29845-35829 GCA_964451305.1 uncultured Acidimicrobiales bacterium
CCGCCTCTTTACAGTCCCTCACACCGGACTGGCGAGAGCGCAGGGTTTGGAAAAAACAGGAAACACAATGTTCGATACTTTGACCGATCGCTTTGACGGGATCTTCGGCAAGCTCCGCGGTAAGGGGAAGCTCAGCGAGAAGGACGTCGATGAGGCGTTGCGCGAGATTCGCCTGGCGTTGCTCGAAGCCGACGTCAACTTTGAGGTCGTCAAGAGCTTGGTTGCTCGGATTCGTGATCGAGCGGTCGGCGATGAGTTGTCGAAGGCGCTGAACCCCGGTCAACAGATCGTCAAGATCGTCCTCGAAGAGCTCACCGAGAGCCTCGGTGGCGAGGCGATGCAGATCACCTTCGCGCCGAAGCCCCCAACCGTGGTGTTGATGGCTGGCCTCCAGGGTTCTGGTAAGACGACGAACTCGGCCAAGTTGGCGAACCTGTTCAAGTCTCAGGGTCGCAACGTTTTGCTGGTCGGTGCTGACCTTCAGCGTCCCGCAGCGGTTGAACAGCTCCGAACGCTCGGTCGTCAGATCGATGTTCCGGTCTTCTCCGAGGCGTCTGACCCGGTGAGTGTCGCTCGGGCGTCGCTCGAAGAGGCAAAGACGACGGGTCGAGATGTGATCATCGTCGATACCGCTGGTCGTTTGGCGATCGACGAGGCGCTGATGGAAGAGGTCCGTCAGATCTCTGAAGTCGTGAGCCCGCAGTACACATTCCTCGTCGTCGACGCGATGACCGGTCAGGATGCGGTGACCGTTGCCGAGTCCTTCCATCAGACCCTTGAGCTCGACGGTGTGATCCTGACCAAGCTCGATGGTGATGCCCGCGGTGGTGCGGCATTGTCGGTGAAGGAAGTTGTTGGGCGTCCGATCGCGTTCGCGTCGACCGGTGAGAAGATCGACGAGTTCGAAACCTTCTATCCAGATCGTTTGGCGAGCCGGATCCTCGGCATGGGCGATATTGAGACGCTGATCGAAAAGGCTGAGGCAGCCTTTGAAGAGGACGAGGCCGAAGAGGCAGCGCAGCGGCTTATGGAGGGTACGTTTACCCTCGATGACTTCTTGCAGCAGATGCAGCAGATCAAGAAGATGGGTCCGATCGGCAATCTGCTCGGGATGATGCCGGGCGTGCCCAAAGAGGTTCGCGATGTGGAGATCGAAGATCATCACGTGAATCGCCTCGAGGCGATCATCCGATCGATGACCCCTGCCGAGCGTGCCGATCCAAAGATCATCGATGCCTCCCGTCGGGCGCGTATCGCCGATGGTTCGGGCATGAAGCAACAAGATGTCACCGCGCTCGTGACGCAGTTCTCTGAGATGAAGAAGATGATGGCCAAGCTCGGTGTCACGCCGAAGGCAAAGTCGAAGCGCAAGGGCAAGAAGAACAAACGCAAGCGCGGTGGTGGCCGTACCACAGCTAAGGGCAAGCAGGCGCTTGCAGACCCAACGGTCGTGCTGAACGAGGGGCTTGATGACATCAATGACCTCAAGCTTCCGGGCCTCGAATTTGAAGATCCGCGCACGGCGAGCAAAAACGACGGGTAGCCGCTGCGCCACGCTCGTTTCGGTGCGTGACAGTATTCGCAATTGAACCGTGCTGTATTTGTCGCGAAGGGGACGTGTGGCGATAGCATCTATCGGTCGAGTCCCTCCTGTCTTCGTGACTCGCAAGAAGAGGATTTTGTTGTGGCTGTAAAGCTCCGCCTGATGCGCATGGGTAAGAAGAAGCAACCGACGTACCGCGTCGTTGCCGCTGATTCGCGTTCCCCAAGGAACGGTCGTTTTATCGAGATCGTGGGCACCTATCAGCCCCGTGAAGATCCATCGGTCATCCAGATCGACAACGACAAGGCTGTGCACTGGCTTCGCCATGGCGCTCAGCCAACCGAGCGTGTCGAGAAGTTGTTGAAGATCTCCGGTGCGTGGGAAGAGTTCACCGGTGTTGCCCCAGAGGTGCCACCAACTCCTGAACCAACGCCGAACAAGGGGTACACCGCTCCTGCGCCACCAAAGCCTCCAAAGGCTGTTGTCAAGGCCGAAGAAGAAGCCGCTGCTGCCGATGAGGCCGCAGATGACGATGCAGAGGCTCCAGCAGAAGACGCTCCAGCCGATGAGGCTCCTGCTGAGGAAGCCGCAGCTGAAGAAGCTCCTGCAGAAGAACCAGCCGCTGAGGGCGACGACGCATGAGCGACGAGAACGACGTCGAGTTGGACGAAGAGGTTGAGGTCGACGAGAACGCATCTGACGAAGATGCCGTCGAAGGCGCTCCGACCGCTCAAGCTGTTCTTGAGTACGTTGTGACGGCGCTCGTGCAGGACGAGGAAGCTGTTCAGGTCGACGTCGATGACTCCAAGCGCACACTTCAGCTCGAAGTACGTGTCGGTCCCGACGATATGGGCCGCGTCATTGGACGCCGAGGCCGGGTCGCGAACGCAATCCGCACGCTGACCCGCGCTGCTGCTGCACGCGATGGCGTCGAAGTCGACATCGAATTCCTCGACTGAGTTTCTGATGGCTGCGGCTGCTCTGTTGCCCGAGGCAACAGCGTCCGCACATCACCAGTATCTATGAGTAACGACGACCTCCTCCTGGTTGGTCATGTGCGCAAGGCACATGGGCTCAAGGGTGAGGTCGTTGTGCATTTATCGACCAATCGTGTCGAGCGCGTCGATAGTGGTTCACGCCTCATCGTTGGCGATCGCGAGATGGTCGTGAAGTCATCTCGGCCAAAGGACGCCGATTTCCTGGTCTTCTTCGAAGGGGTGACGAGCCGCGAGCAGGCAGATGAGCTCCGAGGCTCTGAACTGCGGGCCGAACCGCTCGATGACCCGGACGAACTGTGGGTCCATGACCTCATTGGTGCCCATGTCATTGATCAAGGCGGGGTCGATCGTGGTGAGATCACCGCAGTGCAATCGAACCCGGCGAGCGACCTGCTCGAGTTGGATGGCGAGGTGCTCGTTCCATCGATCTTTGTCGTCGATGTCGATACCGTCGCAGGCGTGGTCAACGTCGAGGTCCCCGATGGGTTGTTCGACCTGTGAGCAGCGACGGGCTTCGTGTCGACGTCTTTAGCGTGTTCCCAGAGCTCGTCGACGGTCCACTGTCTGCGAGCATCATCGGCCGAGCTCGAGAGAAGGGGCAGATCGACCTTCGACTGCACGATCCTCGCACTCACGCAACCGACGTGCACAAGAGCGTCGATGACTCACCGTTTGGTGGGGGAGCGGGCATGGTCATGCGCGCTGATGTTCTCGCTGCATCGATTCGCGAAGTTGAGCCGCCGCGTCCGCTCCTCGCCATGACTCCATCGGGGAAACGGTTCGATCAGGCAATGGCGAGAGAGCTCGCTGCCGGCGGCGGGTTTTCGGTGTTGTGCGGCAGGTACGAAGGTATCGACCAGCGGGTGCTCGACACGTTCGTCGACGTCGAAGTGTCGATCGGCGATTATGTTCTCGCAGGCGGCGAAGTGGCAGCGGCGGTCATCATCGAAGCGGTCGGCCGGCTCGTGCCCGGTGTTCTCGGTAACGCCGATTCGATCGAAGACGAATCGTTTGCAACCGGCTTGCTTGAATATCCGCACTACACCCGGCCCGCAGAGTTCGAGGGCGTGGCCGTCCCGCCGGTACTCCTCTCGGGGAATCACGGGGCTGTGGATCGTTGGCGTCACGCAATGTCACTACGCAGGACGTTGCGACGACGTCCCGACCTCATTGCGGCGCGTGGCGGATTGTCTTCCGAGGATGAGGTGCTCTTGGCGTGGCTCGAGGATCTCGAACAGTCCTAGGCGCCGACCCTGCTACGGCCCGGTAGGGCTCATAGGCCAAACGGCTCACGTTCTTCATGCTGGTGCCGATCATCTCGGTATGACCACCGAGCTGCTGCTGTCGACCGGAACCAAGTCATGGGATGAGATCAAGACCTCTCTGACCGACTCGCTGTCAGACCTTCTCGCGGAGCGAAACGAGATGGTGACGGTGTCGGTACCACAGCTCGGCAAGCGCATCGACGCCAGCCGTTCCAACGCTGGAGAGCTTCAGCTGATCGCCGCTGGTAACGACAGCCTCGAAGGTGAAAGCCGTTTGACCGTCCGTGATGAGCGTGCGGTCATCGCCGTTGGTTTCTCGGTCGCTTCGGAGAGCTGGGGTACGTTCCAGTGGGATTGGTCGGCTCCGGTGAACGCCGAAGAAGTCGCTTCTGGGATTCTCCGGACCATGCGTGTGATCTACAAGACCGCTCCCGAAGAGGTCGAGATCGCAGCTTCTATCTGAGAGTTCTTCACAACCCGCTCAGATATGTTGGAGGAAATGGCGTTGGGGCCTAGGCTTGTCCGCTGGCCCGTCGGCCATCCAACGCAGGAGCATCGCGATGAACATTCTTGATTCTGTCGACAAAAAGAGCCTCCGGGACGACATCCCAGAGTTCCAGGCAGGTGACACCGTCAAGGTGCACGTACGTGTCGTTGAGGGCAACAAGGAACGTGTCCAGGTCTTCGAAGGCGTTGTTATTGCTCGCCGTGGCTCTGGTATTAACGAGTCCTTCACCGTCCGCAAGCTCAGCTTCGGTGTCGGCGTCGAGCGCACCTTCCCGCTTCACTCGCCAATCATGTCCAAGGTCGAGTTCATGACCCAGGGCGACGTGCGCCGTGCAAAGCTCTATTACCTGCGTGACCGCATTGGTAAGTCCGCAAAGGTCAAGGAAAAGCGCAACTTCTAAGCGCCCAAAAAGCTCTGACAAGCCGCTCGGTTCGCCGGGCGGCTTTTGTCGTTTTGTACGACTCATCGCGTCGCGCTTTGCGACTTCCGATTCGGGAGAGGTGGAACTCCTGATGCAAGGTGTGGAACGAAGTAATCGTCAAGGGGGCGTATGGAAACGAGCATTCTTTCGGAGGTGCTGTTGCCGATCGCGATCGTGTTGATCATGATCTCGATGGGGATGACGCTGACAGGCGGTGACTTTCGGCGTCTGTTGGGTCAGAAGACGGCGGTCGGAGTCGGGTTGTTCAGCCAACTGCTCATATTGCCGGCGCTTGGTTTCCTCGTTGCCTGGGTCTTTGGACTTGCACCCGTTTTTGCGCTGGGAATGGTGCTGCTCGTTGCAAGCCCGGGCGGATCGACATCAAACCTGATCGTCCACGTGAGTAACGCCGATCGTGCGCTGTCACTAACGCTCACGGCAATCTCAAACGTCGCGGTCTTTGTGAGCATGCCCGTGCTCGTCGCCCTTGGACAGCGGGCCTTTGGTGACCTCGACGGAACTGCATCGGTTCCGGTTGTTGAACTCATTGTGCAGATCGCGGCACTGACCATCGTTCCGATCGCGATTGGGATGTTCGTCCGCGCTCGCAAGGCCGAGTTCGCAATCCGTATGGAAGAGCCGGCGAAGCGTCTTGCGTCGGTCGTCTTTATCGCGATCGTTGTCTTGTTGGTCATTCAGAACTGGGGAACGATCGTCGATGAGGCTCCCGAATTCGGTCCTGCGTTTGTAGCGCTGAACGTGTTGGCACTCGCAGCCGGTTGGGGTGTTGCGACCGCCTTTGGGCTAACGGCGAAGGAAGTGACAACCATCGCGATCGAAACCGGAATCCAAAATTCGACGCTGTCGATCGCCATTGCACTGTCGGTGTTCAACTCTGATGAGCTAGCGCTTGTCCCGGGCCTCTACGGGCTTTGGATGTTGTTTACCGGTTTTGGCTTTGCGTACGTGATGAAGTCCCGCAATTCCACCGACACCAATGTCTTTGCTCACTAAACGCCAAGGTTTGCCACTTCCGAGGTGGCTCAGTCCGACGTTTCTGAGTTCGTCGATCACTGCTGGTCTGGGTCGTGGGTTACTCGGGGCGCGGGTTCCAGGTGTCTCGCTTCGCCTTGTTCTCAGCACCGTTGATCATCTGGCCGTTTCGGAGGTCGGTAAAGCCACCCTTCGATGAGGGTTGGATGTGGTCGGCCTCAAGCCATCGAAACGGGGTTTGAGTGCCAAGGTTGCA
>CAYVHV010000036.1:35929-38923 GCA_964451305.1 uncultured Acidimicrobiales bacterium
CACTCATGCCATAACCCGGGTTGGCGGGTCGGTGAGTTCGCCGTCTGGGTCGGCGGCATTCAGCCAGTAGGCAACAAGTTTGACCCAATCGTTCCAAACGAAATCAGTGGCGGTATCGATGAACATCTGCTGATCGCGTTTGAGAAGGTGATTCGTGCGAACACTGTCGACGTCTCGTAGCGCGTCGAGGTGTGCCCGACTGATCGTGCCCGCAATCAGCGCTGCGCCGAGCTCGGGGAAGTCGCGCAGCCACATCGCAAGTGATCGGGCGGTGCCTAAGGTCTGCGTTGGTTGGCCGGTCTCTTTGGCGAGGTGTGTCGTGAGAATGCGATTCCCGTAGTGCGCGGACATGGCAGCGCACTCGGCCTCATCAAGGGCGGCGGCTTGGAGCCCCTGAGCTTGGGACACCAGCGTGCACGTTCGCAAGACGACGCGGTTGAGCTCGTCGACCGGCAGCGATGTCAGGCCCAACTCGGCAACGTCGCCTACATAATCGGTTTGATGATCGCTACTCAGCATCGAACTCCACCTCCATACTTCATCGTATCGAACATATGTTTCGATCCACAAACAGGCACGAGGTTCGCACGGAGAGTCATCTGTCAGACCCTCTTCGTAGGGTCTCTTGGCATGACATTTGCACGCAAAGAACTCGGTCGTCAGGGTGAGGAGCTCGCCGCTCGTTGGTACGAACGCCAAGGGTGGATCGTTCTCGACCGAAATTGGCGAAGTGGTCGTGGAGAGCTCGACCTCGTGGTGAGTCGCCGCGGTACCGTCGCGTTTGTCGAGGTCAAGACTCGTTCGACTCGACGCTGGGGGAGCCCTGCAGAGGCGGTCAACGCCGATAAACAAGAACGTGTACGCCGGCTTGCACTCGCGTGGCTCCGACAGAATCGACGCCGTCGAGATGAACTGCGATTCGATGTCGTGGCGGTAACCGGGCAGTCCGTCGAAGTGCTCGAAGGCGCCTTCTAAGGTTCGGGGCTCAGCCGAGCAATGCCCAGGCGAGGAGCGCGATGCCTGCAATTACCGACGCAACGACAAATACGTAGTCGAATGGCGTCTTCTTGTGCTGGCGCGTCGGGTCCATTCCCATAGGTGTCAGTATGCTCTAGACGTGGCACTACGCGCACTCCTCACTCTGATCATGACGGCGTTGATCGCCACGGCATGCGGGGGCGGTGGCATCACGCTTCCCGATGACGCAGACGAAGAGCTCTTCCAGGGCTTGGCTGTCTACCAACAGCGTTGCGCCCAGTGCCATGGTCAAACCGGTGGCGGCGGCATCGGCGCCAACATCCAAGACATCGAGTTGCGCCTTACCGATGAGGAGCAGCGCGACGTGGTCGTGAACGGGCGAAATGGTCCGACCGGTCAGATGCCGGCGTTCGGCGCAACCCTCAGCGACTCCGACATCGACGCCGTCGTCCGCTTCACGAGAGACATCCTCGAACCGGCATAACCAGGTGTGGATCACTGGCTGTCAGGGGCCATGAGTAGGTTGATGCCTGGCTCGTGATGGCTGCCCAAAAGCCACTCCAAAGAACGATGATGCTGCGCCCCGTGTGCAGCGCTTTGGAGAATCACCATGCACGCACTCGTCCGATCGGCCACGATCAACGGCGTTCGCGGCTATCCCGTCGACGTCGAAGTCCATGTCGGGGATGGGCTACCGGCCTTTCAGATCGTTGGACTGCCCGACACGTCGTGTCGCGAGGCCAAAGATCGCGTGCGTGCTGCGTTGCAGTCGAGCGGTATCGACTGGCCGCAGCGCAAGATCACCGTAAACCTCGCTCCGAGCGATTTGAAGAAGACCGGCCCGAGCCTCGATCTCGCGATCGCTGTCGGAATCCTTGGTGCGATAGAACGCATCGACCGCACCGTTTTTGAGCACTACGGCTTTGTGGGCGAGCTCGGCCTCGACGGAACGGTTCGACCCGTCCGGGGCGCGCTGCCGATGGGTGATGCGGTCGAGACCGACAATGTTGTTGCTCCGTCCGGTAACGGCGCAGAGATGACGTTGCTCGATCAGCAGGTGCGGCCGGTCGAGACGCTTCGAGAAGTGGTCGATTGTTTATCGGGACATGACCAGTGGGCGGACCCACCCGATGTCGTGGTGCCGACATCGCGTCGCGCTCGTCACGACATCATCGATATTCGCGGTCAGCAGCTCGCAAAGCTCGCACTCACGATCAGCGCAGCGGGCGGCCATCACCTGTTGATGGTCGGACCTCCCGGCGCAGGGAAGACAATGCTGGCGCGACGGCTTCCGGCGCTACTTCCAAGCCTCACCGAACGAGAAGCCCTCGAGGTCACGCGGATCCATTCGGCAGCCGGCGAGCTCGCAGCCGACCAGGTCCCGCTCATCGACCCTCCGTTTCGTGCGCCTCATCACAGCGCCTCGCCGGTGTCGCTCATCGGGGGCGGAGCCTCATCGATGCGGCCCGGCGAGATCTCGCTCGCTCATCGAGGGGTCCTCTTCCTCGACGAACTTGGAGAGTTCACACCGAGCGCGCTCGACGGAATGCGTCAGCCACTCGAAGAACGGGTCGTGCGAGTCAGTAGAGCGCACAGTACCGCGAAGTACCCAGCGGGAGTCCTGCTCGTTGCCTCGATGAATCCATGCCCGTGTGGCGAGTCTGGAGCGCCCGGTGCATGCCGTTGCAGCGATGCGGCCCGAGCTCGCTATCACCGTCGTGTGTCGGGTCCGTTGCTCGACCGGTTCGATCTTCGCATTGGAGTACAGCGGCCCGCTCCATCAGAACTCTTTGCCGAACCGACTGGCGAGAGCAGCGCCGATGTTGCCGAACGGGTTGCCTCAGCACGCGAACGCGCGATTGCTCGCACGGGTTCGATCAACTCTCAGATCGAACCGAGCGAACTCGATCGCGTCGTTCCACTGACCGACAGTGCTCGAACGATCTTGCAGAACGCGTTGGGGCAGGGGAGGTTGTCTGCCCGTGGCGTGGGGCGGGTCCGGACGGTCTCCCGGAC
>CAYVHV010000037.1:0-37871 GCA_964451305.1 uncultured Acidimicrobiales bacterium
TTGCCGTTTTTGTTCGAGCCGTTCTTCTTGGCATTGCCGTTCTTGCCCGAGCCGTTCTTCGTATCCTTGACCTCGTCTTGAGGTGCCTCTTCGCGTTGTTTGCGAATTTGTGCACCGAGTGAATCATCGTTGCCGTAGAACGAGCGGGTGATGTACGCCTGCTGGCCAATGCGGTACAGGTTCGATACGAGGAAGTAGAAGACGATCGCCGCCGGCAACGTGAACGCAAAGATAGGAAGCATGAACGGGATGTACTTCATGATGAGCTCTTGGGTTTCGTTCATCGACGCACCCGTGTTCCGAGCCCGGATCATCCGGTGCTGAATGAAACCGCTTGCGCCGACAACAAGAACGAGAATCAAGTAGGGGAGTGCTGGAACAATGCCATCGCCGAGCACCTGACTTGCCGACCGTGCAAGGTCGAAACCAATGCTTTCCATCACATTGGTCGATGACAGATCTTGGAACAGCTGAGAGTCTTCGCTCACAAAGGCCGGATTGAAGTTGAGCAATTCATCGGTATCGATGAGCTGAGGGTCCGTACCTGCGTTCAGGCTTCCGACAACCTCACCAAGCTCAATACCTGTAGGCGTTGCACGACGGGTAACGCCAAGAATCACCCGGTAGAGGACCAGGAAGACAGGAATCTGGAACAACATCGGGATACAACCACCAACGGGGTTGATCTGGTTGTCCTTGTAGAACTCCATGAGCTCCGCGTTCATCGCGTCGCGTTCTTCTTTGGGGTATTTGTTCTGGATCTCCTTGAGCTCCGGTTGAAGAAGCTGCATCTTGAGCATCGACTTCGTGCCCGTCAGCGTCAGTGGCGTTGCGACGACCAACACGATCAATGTCAGCAGCACGATGGCTACGACATAGGAATTGTTGATGTCATAGAGAAACGACAGTACGTTAGCAATCAGATCGAACATCAGTTCGCCTTTCGAGGAGGTACGGGATCATGTCCGTGGCCACCCCAGGGGTGACATCGACAGATCCGTTTCACGCCGAGCCAAGAACCAGGTACCAGCCCATGTTCGGCAATGGCTTCATCGGTGTAGTGCGAGCAGGTCGGTGAGTAACGACACGTTGGAGGGCGCGTGGCCGACCAGGCTTGGTAGAAGTGGATCAACCCGCGCGCCGCCGCCTTCATGGGGCTAGATCCGTTGATTTTTCAATCTTCATCATCAACTTGAGCACCTGCTCTTTAAGCTCAGCATAGGTGCAATTGGCAGCGCCCGGTAGGGCGACCACCACAGCTGCGCTGAGCACTTCGGGTTGTTCTGCCAATACTTCAGCGAACAGAGATCGAAGGCGTCGACGGATACGGTTTCGAACGACCGCGTTTCCGACTTTGCGAGATATGGAGTAGGCCACCTGCGGCACTGATGATGAATCGCCCTCCGCTACTGGCAGAAAACGCATTCGGAGGTCACCAGTACGGACATGGGAGCCCCGAACCCGGATCGCCGAAAACACGGCACGATCCGAGATTCCAACTATCAAGCTGTCAGCTTGTGGCGGCCTTTGCGTCGACGATTCTTGATAATTTCGCGGCCGGCACGAGTCGACATGCGCGAGCGAAAGCCATGCTTCTTGGCCCGCTTGCGGACGTTAGGTTGGTATGTGCGCTTCATTCATCTTCTCCAGATCATGTGAGCAATGGACGATGCCTGCCCGACCAATGAGGTGTCAGGGTGTCGAAAAGGGACGCACTCGCCGTCGCGTGAGAGAACTTCTCAAGACTACGACCGCACAGAGGCGCGAAACAACCTCTCTCTATGGTCATTTCTCTCGAGGAACGCTCCCGTGCACCACGACCCTGCCCGAATACCAGGATCGATCGAACACTTGGCGGCGATGTCATCGAGGGAGGCGGTCGTTTCGTCCGAAATTGGGGCATACGGGAGTTACCCACAACTTTCCACACCTTTTCCACGCGCGATTCGACACGGCACGTAATCGCGCGCGAACGTCGCGCGGTCGATGACACGAATAGGCGGTTATCCACATTGACTTTATTGCGGGATCATTGGCACCGCGGGATTTAGACTTGCTGTCCACAACTGTGGAGAGCGTTGTGGATATCAGTAGGGGTACACAAGTTGCAGAATGCTAACTCTCTTTGGGAGACCTGTTCTGAGCTCATTAAGGCTCAGGTCTCTGAGGTTGTCTGGAATACGACGTTTCGAGAGCTCGAAGCCATCGATCTAACCGACGATGAGCTCACGGTCGCCGTTCCCTCCCGCGTGGTGAAGGATCGAATCGAAGCTCGCTACCTTGCAATTGTTCGTGACGCGCTCACTGAATCGAACAACGGTCCGATCACGATGGAGTTCCAGGTACGGATGGATGAGCAGACCCTGCTCGGTCTGAACTCGACCGTCATCGACCTCACGAACGAAACACCGCGTATCTCTGTACAGCTGCCCGAAGTATCAGCCGAGCCGCTGCCCGCCCCTGCCGAAACCGGCCACGAACCAGCCCAGCAGGCCACTCGGTATACCTTCGAGGACTTTGTCACCGGCACCGGCAATCGTTTTGCCCATGCTGCGGCGCTCTCGGTTGCGGAGACACCGGCGAAGTCGTACAACCCACTGTTTATCTATGGTGATGCTGGTCTTGGTAAGACGCATTTGCTTCGAGCCATCGAAAGCTACGTGCATACCCATTACCCGCACTTCACCGTGCGCTACGTCTCGACCGAGACCTTCCTTAACGAATTCGTCGATGCAATTCGCCAAAACACGACAATCCAGTTCAAACGCACATACCGCGACATCGATGTCTTGCTCGTCGACGACATTCAGTTCGTCGAGGGCAAAGAAGGACTCCAAGAGGAGTTCTTTCATACCTTCAATCAGTTGCATCAGGCCAACAGTCAGATCGTGCTGACCTCTGATCGTCCTCCCGACAGCATCTCAACTCTTGAAGATCGACTTCGCAGCCGTTTCAAGATGGGCTTGATGACAGACATTCAGCCGCCAGACATCGAGACTCGTTTAGCAATCCTTCAGAAGAAGGCTGAGCTCTCGAACGCCGAGATTCCTCATGACACATTGATGTTCATCGCCGAGCGAGTCACCGACAACATCCGTGAGCTTGAGGGCGCGCTTATTCGTGTGACCGCCTATGCCAACCTCACCGAAGAAGTGTTGAGCGTGGATATGTGTCAGCGTGTACTCGGCGACATGCTCACTACCAACCAGCCTCGACAGATCACACCATCGATCATTCTCGAGCACACATCCGACATGTTCGGCTTCAGCATCGATGACATCATCGGCGCGAGCCGGCGTCGACCGCTCGTCACTGCGCGCCAGGTCGCAATGTATGTGTTCCGCGAAGCGACCGACCTGTCGTACCCCGCGATCGCTCGAGAGTTTGGTGGCCGTGACCACACGACGGTCATTCACGCCGTCGACAAGATCGGCAAGCTGATGGCCGAACGCCGTGAGATTTACGACCAGGTCACCGAGCTGACCAACCGGATCAAGAACAACAAGCGGTGACGGTGTTCGCGCGGCCAGTGTTCACAGGTGGGGATTACTTGTGGATAAACCAGAAATTCTTTGGGAACGCGGGTGTGGAGTTTGACGCTGAACCTGTGGGTCAGCAATTCTCCATCCACCGCGCGAATGTTCGGTCCACACCATTCTGTGGATGGCGGTGGATAACGAGTGGACGCAACATCGTTCAAAAATCAGTCACCAGCGACTATCGTCCACAATCCACACACCTACTTCCTCCTATTACCGAATCCGATCCTGACCTTCAAAGAGATGTGGAACGATGAAATTCCGATGTGAACGTGATGTACTACTCGAAGCGCTGAGCACGACTGGACGTGCTGTTGGCGGTCGTGCCGGCAATATTGCATTGTCTGGGCTTCATCTTGAACTCGTTGGTGATGCACTGACCGTCACGGGTTCTGACCTCGACTTAACGATCTCGCAGAACGTCACCGTCGCCGGTGATACCGATGGTGTCGTCGTGATTCCTTCGAAGCTGATCGCTGACATCGTCCGCGCACTTGGGCCTGGAGCCGTCGACTTTGTGATCGAGGGCGAAGAAGTACAGATCACCGCCGGTCGATCCGAGTTCTCGATGCGGACGATCCCAGCGGACGACTTCCCTCGTTTGGGTGCACCCGAGGGTGAAGAGGTCACGCTGAACGCGGCTGATCTTTCGGCGTCGCTGAAGCAGGTCGTCAAGGCGGCGTCGGCAGATGACTCTCGTCCGATTCTCACCGGCGTGTTGATGGCCGCAGAAGGGGAGGGGCTCCGCCTCGTTTCCACCGACTCCTATCGACTTGCTGTTCGTGACTTGCCTGGCACCTCGGTGTTGTCGGGTGACCAAGCTGTGCTTGTTCCATCTCGAGCATTGGCCGAACTCAGCCGAGTGTTTGGCGAGAACGACGAGGTCTCGCTTCGTCTCGGTGAGCGCGATGCACGTTTCACTGTCGGCGGTACCGAGGTGGTTACTCGACTCATCGAAGGCGAGTTCCCGAACTACCGCGGGCTCATTCCGGATTCGTACCCGAACGTACTGACCGTCAACCGAGCTGAGCTCCTCGACGCGGTTCGTCGTGTTCGTCTGATGGCACAGGAAGCAACACCGATCCGGCTCAACATGAGCGAGAACGGTTTGGAACTTGTTGCCGTCACCCAAGATGTTGGTCAGGCTCAGGAAGTGCTCGACGCGAACTACGAGGGTGATGACCTCACCGTTGCGTTCAACCCCGATTACTTGCTCGATGGGATCGATGTAACTCCGAGCGAAGAGATCACATTGCAGACCGTCGATTCGGTCAAGCCCGCAATCATGCGCGGCGGAGATTCAGAAGACTTCTTGTACCTGCTGATGCCGGTCCGAGTTTCCTAGCGCTGGTTCACCGGTAACTTTTCGCCGCTGAGTCGATCGATGCCGCGATATCAAAATCGAGTGACGTGATCCCGTCGACGTCGTGGGTGAATAGGTCGATCTCTACACGGTTGTAGACGTTTGCCCAGTTCGGATGGTGATCGGCTTTCTCGGCGTGTAACGCCACCGCTGCCATAAAGCTGAACGCTTCGACGAAGTCCGTGAACACCAGTTCTCGTCGTAGACGTCCATTGACGTGATCCCAATCGGTGTGCAGATCTGCCATCGCCGCGGTGATTTCGTCATCTGAGAGTTTTGCTTGTCGCGTCATGTCTGAATCCTTGCCACGTTTGTCGTAGAGCTCGTTGGTCTCGGTCGGTCGCACCGACCCGAGTGTGCCTTTGTCTTTCTCATTCTGACCAATTTCAGAAAGTGGGAAAGGGTGAAAGTCAGAAAGGTATGGTGGAGATATGACGACCTCGCTCACAAAGTCCGAGAATCCCATCGAACGGCCAGGCCCGTTGTTGCTGGTCATTGCCGATGGGTTTGGCTGCGCTCCCGACGACCCAAGTAATGCGATTGCTCAAGCGGAGAGTCCACGCATCGACGCGCTGACAACGTCGAAGCTCTCGATGGAACTGCTCGCGCATGGCAAGGCGGTTGGCCTTCCAACGGACGGCGACATGGGCAATAGCGAAGTCGGTCATAACGCACTCGGCGCCGGCCGGATATTCGCCCAGGGCGCCAAGCTCGTCAACAAAGCAATCGACGATCGTTCGATGTTTGCGGGATCTCACTGGACATCTGTCGTTGCAGCCGGGACCGAGGGAACGCTTCATTTCATCGGGCTACATTCGGACGGCAACGTCCACTCACACACCGACCACCTCTACGCGATGCTTCGCGAAGCGGCCGAGTCTGGTGTGAAGAGCTGTGCGGTACATGTCCTCCACGACGGACGTGACGTCGAAGTTCGCTCCGCGCTCCGCTATATCGAAGCTACCGAAGCGGTCTTGGCCGAGATCAATGCAGCCCACGACGGTGCCAACTTTCGAATCGCTTCCGGTGGTGGACGAATGACGATCACCATGGATCGTTATGGTGCTGACTGGCCGATGGTCGAGCGTGGCTATAACGCGCATACCCACGGTCAAGGCCGCCAATTCTCGTCGGCTACCGAGGCGGTCGAGACAATGTATGGCGAGTCTGATTCCGGCGATCAATACCTCGATGAGTTCGTGGTTGTTGATGAGAGTGGGCAGCCCGTCGGGACGATGACCGATGGCGACGGTGTGATCTTGTTCAACTTCCGCGGCGATCGGGCGATCGAGATCAGCCAGGCATATGACGACGATGACTTTCCGTACTTCGATCGCGGATCGAACCCTGACGTGAACTTCGTTGGTCTGCTTCAATACGACGGCGACGCGTTCGTTCCAACGAACTATCTGGTCGATCCACCGGCGATCGATCGCACGATCAGTGAGTTCCTGTGTTCCGAAGGACTTCGTAGTTTCGCGATCAGTGAGACGCAGAAGTTCGGTCATGTCACGTTCTTCTGGAATGGCAACAAGTCAGGATTCATCGACGAGTCGCTCGAGACATACATCGAGATTCCGTCCGACAACGTCGAGTTCAACAAGACGCCCGCTATGAAGCTGCTCGAGATCACCGAGCAGACGATCGAGATGCTCAAGTCCGGCGACTATGACTGGGGGCGACTGAACTTTCCGAATCCCGACATGGTTGGACACACCGGCGACCTCACCGCGACGATCGAAGCCATCCGAGTGCTCGAAGATTGCATGGACCGGCTCCTTCAGGTGATCGAAGAGCTCGGGGGAGCGTTGGTCTTTACTGCTGACCACGGCAACGCCGACATCATGTACACCGAGAAGAACGGTGTGAAGACACCCCTCACCAGCCATACCCTCTCGCCGGTTCCGTTCGCGATATTTGATCCAACGAACGAAGATGTCCTCGAGCTTGCAGATGTCGACAACGCTGGTCTCAGTAACGTTGCCGCGACCCTCGTGAATTTGCTGGGCTATGAGGCACCGAGCGACTACGACAGAAGTTTGCTTAGTTAGCCGTCGCGCGTGTGTTCGATCCACAGGCAGCTGTGGATGTAGTGGAAAACTCTTCTTCGGCTGGCCCGGAAAGTTTGTCGCGATCTGGGAATAGAACCTGACGGTCTGAAGTTGAGTGTGATCGACTAAGGATTACCTCAATTCGACGAGGCGATGCAACGAAACGGCCACACGGTCAACTCGTTGCTCAACGAGCCTCCTAGACTTGAGCGCTGTTCACGCAAGTCTTCAACTCTCCCCAGCAGACATTCAGGAGTAATTACACATGTCCAAGGCAGTAGGTATCGACCTCGGAACCACAAACTCTGTGGTCAGCGTCCTCGAGGGCGGTGACCCAGTAGTCATCGCAAACTCAGAAGGATCTCGTACAACCCCATCGGTAGTGGCGTTCGCCAAGGATGGTGAAGTTCTCGTTGGTGAAGTCGCGAAGCGTCAAGCCATCACGAACCCGGAGCGCACGATTCGTTCGGTAAAGCGCCACATGGGCACTGGCTGGAAGATCGACATCGACGGAAAGAACTACACGTCGCAGGAAATCTCTGCTCGGACGCTCATGAAGCTCAAGCGTGACGCGGAGGCATACCTCGGTGAGTCCGTCACTCAGGCCGTAATTACCGTGCCTGCATACTTCGACGACGCACAGCGAACAGCAACCCAAGAAGCCGGAACTGTTGCTGGTCTCGAAGTCCTTCGAATCATCAACGAGCCGACCGCAGCCGCATTGGCCTACGGCCTCGACAAGGCCGGTGACGAAGACCAGACGATTCTCGTCTTCGACCTCGGCGGCGGCACCTTCGACGTCTCGGTTCTCGAGATCGGTGACGGTGTCTTCGAAGTTCGTTCAACCCACGGCGATACGAGCCTCGGTGGCGACGACTGGGATGAAGCTGTTATCGAATGGCTCGTCACCAGCTTCAAGAACGATCACGGTGTCGATCTCGGCGCCGACTCGATGGCCGGACAGCGCCTCAAGGAAGCAGCGGAGAAGGCAAAGATCGAGCTCTCTCAGGTGCAGCAGACGCAGATCAACCTGCCGTTCATCACCGCGACCGACGCCGGACCGCTCCACCTCGACTACAGCCTTAGCCGCTCGAAGTTCGAAGAGCTGACCTCCGACTTGCTCCAGCGCACTCGCGTGCCATTCGAGCAAGCCATCAAGGATGCTGGCCTCACCAAGGGCGAGGTCGACCACGTCATCCTCGTCGGCGGTTCGACCCGTATGCCAGCAGTAGCTGAACTCGTTCAGGAACTCACTGGTAACGAGCCAAACAAGACCGTGAACCCAGATGAGGTCGTCGCTGTCGGCGCTGCTGTTCAGGCTGGCGTTCTCAAGGGCGAGGTCAAGGACGTTCTTCTCCTCGATGTGACTCCTCTGTCGCTCGGAATCGAGACCAAGGGTGGCGTGATGACCAAGCTCATCGACCGCAACACCACGATCCCGACCAAGCGCACCGAGGTCTTCACGACCGCTGACGACAACCAGCCATCGGTCGAGATTCACGTCCTCCAAGGTGAGCGAGACATGTCGGCGTACAACAAGACGCTCGGCAAGTTCCAGCTCGTCGATCTGCCACCCGCTCCACGCGGCGTGCCACAGATCGAAGTCACCTTCGATATCGACGCAAACGGCATCGTGCACGTCTCCGCAAAGGACCGTGCCACCAACAAGGAACAGTCGATGACCATCACTGGTCAGAGCTCGCTCGACAACGATGTCATCGATCAGATGGTTCGTGACGCCGAAGCACATGCTGAGGAAGACGCACGTCGTCGCTCCGAGGCTGAGGTTCGGAACAACGCAGACTCGCTCGTCTACCAAACCGAGAAGCTCCTCCGTGACCAGGGCGAGAAGTTCGAGGGTGACGAGAAGGCTGAAGTCGAAGGCCAGCTCGCTGACCTGAAGACCTCTCTTGCTGGCGAAGACATCGAAGAGATCAAGGACAAGACCGAAGCACTGATGACCGCATCACAGGGCTTCTCCCAGCGTCTCTACGAAGAGGCAGCTCAGCAGAATGCAGAGCCAGCCGACGGCGAACCAGCCGATGTCCAAGACGATGTAGTCGATGCTGAGATCATCGAAGATGAGCCAGAGGCTGACGACGAGAATGAGTAATGACGACAAGTCAGCTATCGATGCTCTCGTCGACGAAGTAATGGATGGGCGCGACGCCGCCGAGGCCGCGAAGGCCCCGGCGAGCGCCCCGCCCGAAGAAGCTGGTGATTCCGACGAGGAATCGAAAGACGGATCCAAAAAGAAGAAGAAGGTCTCTTTGAACTTTGCGTCGAATGAAGATGCAGAGGTCGCCGGAATCGACTACGACGAAGCTGCGGATGACTCGAGTGAGTTGGAAGCCCTTCGAGCTGAACGCGATTCATATCTGGCGGACTCGCAACGCTTAGCGGCTGACTTTGCGAACTTTCGCAAACAGTCTGAGAAGCGAGTCAACGATGCTGCTGCTGCACAGTCGGCAGGGCTGGTTCGAGACTTGATTCCGGTGCTCGATGCCTGTGATTCAGCGCTGGTTCAAGATGCCGATTCTGCGGCCGGGCCGATTCGTAGCGCACTGATCAGCGAGCTTGAGAAGAACGGTTTGGAACTGTTGGCTCCGGCCGATGGAGAAGCGTTCGATCCCGAGCAGCACGAAGCAGTGATGCACGAACCCGGTGACGGTGGCGAGGACGGTCCAGTGATCGCTGAGATCTTCCGAGCTGGATATCTCTGGAAGGGTCGTGTTGTTCGACCCGCAATGGTGAAAGTAGTTGGCTGATCGTGAGGTCGGCGCGGTAGTTACGAGGAGGTGAGATATGGATGGCCAGCGTGAATGGATGGAGAAGGACTACTACAAGGTTCTTGGAGTCAAGAAGACCGATTCAGCCAAAGAGATAACCAAGGCATACCGAAATCTCGCCCGGAAGTATCACCCCGATGCGAACCCTGGCGACACGGCAGCCGAAGAGAAGTTCAAAGAGATATCGAGCGCGTACGACGTTGTCGGTGACGAAGACACCCGCAAAAAGTACGACGAATTCCGGAGTCTCGGCGGCGGCTTTCCCGGTGGCGGCTACCCAGGCGGTGGCTTTCCCGGTGGTGGTGCCGGCGGGTTCCCCGGTGGTGCACGAGATGTTGGCGACCTCGGTGATTTGTCCGATTTGCTCGGTGGCCTTTTCGGCGGTTCGCGCGGCGGCTCAAGTCGCGGCGGGTTCGGCGGGTTTGGTCCAATGCCGGGAACCGATCTCAAAGCTGGCCTCACGCTCAGCTTCGATGAAGCCGTCAACGGTGTTACCAAGTCGGTACGAATAAACTCTGAGGCGCTCGAACGTCCAATGGAAGTCAACGTGCGCATTCCGCCCGGTGTCTCCAATGGTCAACGTATTCGTGTCGGTGGAAAGGGTGCTCGCTCTCGCGAGGGCGGCGAACCCGGAGATCTGCTCGTCACGATTACGATCCAGCCACACGAGCTCTTCGACCGCGACGGGTTCGACATCCTCGTCGATGTCCCGATCACCTTTGCTGAAGCGTCGCTTGGCGCCAAGGTCAAACTGCCGACACTGAACGGCTCATCGGTCACGGTGAAGATTCCGGCCGGCACGCAATCGGGACGCGTCTTCCGTGTTCGTGGTCGCGGCGTTCAGGGTTCATCGGGAACAGGTGATCTTTTGGCGACGGTAAACGTGCACGTACCGGAGAGCCTCGGTGATGAAGAACGTGCCTTGATCGAAGAGCTGGCCAAAGTGTCCGAACCAGCACCGAGGGGGTAATCATGGCTCGACGAAAAGCGGTATACGTCATCTCGGTTGCGGCTGAACTCTGCGGCATGCATCCGCAAACGTTGCGTATCTATGAGCGCAAGGGGCTCGTCCAGCCGGCTCGTACGTCGGGTGGTTCGCGCCGCTACAGCGACGCTGACATTGCGCTGCTTCAGCGCATTTCGGAGCTGACTTCGGAAGGCATGAACTTGGTCGGGGTCAAGCGGGTGCTCGACCTCGAATACAAGGTTGCGGTTCTCGAAGCTGAAGTTGCGAAGCATCAGTCGACGTCGCAGTCGGTTGATGAAGCGGTGAGACAAGCTGAGCGAAGCAGTCGCCGCGATCTGGTGCCGCTTCGTCAGACGGTCACGATCTACGAAGAGCGATAGGCACGATCTGGACGAGCGCTACGGCCAGTAAGATTCTGCTGTCCACCCGCTGGGAGAACACATGGCACGCGTCGAAATCGGGATCATCATGGGGAGCCAGTCCGACTGGCCGACGATGAAAGAAGCAGCCGAGGTTCTCGACGAACTCGACGTTGCTTATGAGTCACGCATCGTGTCTGCTCATCGCACGCCGGACCGGCTGTGGGAGTACGGCACGTCTGCTGTCGACCGAGGGTTGAAGGTCATCATTGCGGGAGCCGGTGGGGCGGCCCACCTGCCCGGGATGATGGCATCGAAGACGCGGGTGCCAGTCATTGGCGTTCCGGTGCAGACCAAGGCGTTGTCCGGTGTCGACAGCTTGTATTCAATCGTGCAGATGCCCAAGGGCTTTCCCGTCGCAACGATGGCGATCGGCGCGGCGGGCGCCGCGAACGCTGGTCTGATGGCGGCAGCAATTTTGGCGACGTCGGATCCGGCGGTCGGTGAACGACTCGATGTCTGGCGTCAGGCTCTCTCAGCATCGATCGCCGAGCAGCCCACGGATGGCTGACGCACTCGCCCCCGGAGCGATCATCGGCATCCTTGGCGGCGGCCAACTGGGCCGCATGCTGAGCGTCGCAACGTCTCGCCTCGGGCTTCGCGCTCACATCTTCGAACCCGGCGCTGCTCCGCCTGCGGGGCATGTCGCGGAATCCGTGACCACGGCGCCCTACGACGATGATGCTGCGTTGCGAGCATTCGGCGAAGCCGTCGACGTCATCACCTACGAGTTTGAGAATGTCCCAACTTCGGCACTGGATCTCCTCGAGTCGCTTGCGCCGATTCGTCCTGGCCGAAATGCGCTGGCTACGAGCCAGGATCGTCTCGTAGAGAAGGACTACCTGCAATCGCTCGGTCTCGAGGTTGCACCGTTTGCCAGTGTTGACTCGCTCGCCGACCTTCAGGCCGCACTCGAGGTGATTGGCACACCGTCGATTCTCAAGACTCGACGCTTCGGCTATGACGGCAAGGGCCAAGTTCGCCTGTCTGCCTACGATGATGCTTCGGCGGCGATCGACGAGTTGGCGGGTGCTCCTGCGGTGCTCGAAGGTTTCGTCGATTTCGAGCTCGAGATTTCTGTGATCGCTGCCCGTTCAACATCGGGTGAAGTCGCGTGCTTTGACCCTGGCCACAACGTGCACGTCGATGGCATCTTGCGCCAAACAACCGTTCCCGCACCTGTCGGCAACGACGTTGTAGCCGCCGCTGTAGCCGCGGCAACGACGATCCTCAACGCGCTCGACTACGTCGGTGTACTCGGCGTCGAGTTGTTCGTCACCAATGATGGCCTGATCGTCAACGAGATTGCGCCGAGGGTTCACAACTCCGGGCATTGGACGCAAAACGGTTGTGTCGTCGACCAGTTCGAACAGCACGTTCGTGCGGTTGCTGGCTGGCCGCTCGGCGACCCGTCACGCCAGCACGATGTAACTATGGAAAACCTGATCGGTGACGAGATCGACGTCATCGCGAACCGGGTCCAACAACCTGGGGTAGCGGTTCACGTCTACGGCAAAGCGGAGACGAAACCCGGTCGCAAGATGGGCCACATCAATCGTTTGACCTGAGCGCTGGCAACTGCCTAGTGATCGCTCAGCAGACTTTTCTCGGGTGATCGGCAAGACTGGTGGTATGCCTCGGGCGCACCGCACCTTTGTGAGCTACATCGATAAGTCTCGTGAGTACTACGCGGCACAGGGCTATGACGTGCCGTACCGTTGGGCAACACACACGAACGCCCCTTTCGAGCCGATGAGAAAGCCGCTGTCGGAGTGTCGGGTTGCTGTCGTCACGACGGCGTCGCTCTCCGCTGATGCACCGCTCGAGCCGTACACCGCTGCTTCGCAACCAGCGCCGGTATCTCTCGCGACCGATCATTTGTCGTGGCACAAGGATGCAACGAACACCGATGACCTTGGCGCGTACCTGCCCGTCGATCATCTCGCCGCACTCGCCGAGGAGGACATCATTGGATCGCTCGCTCCACGCTTTGCTGGCATCCCCACGATCTACAGCCAACGTCGAACCAACACATGGGCGGAAACGATCCGCGCAGCATTGGCTGACGATGGTGTTCATCTGGCAATACTGACTCCGCTTTGACCGGTCTGTCACCAGACCGTGAGTCTGACCGCACGACATCTTGAAGCAAACGGAATCCCGACGCTCATCATTGGCTCGGCCCGAGACATCGTCGACGAGATCGCCGTCCCGAGGTTCGCGTTTACCGACCTTCCCCTCGGCAACCCGGTTGGTCCCTCCGGCGATGCCGAGCAGCAACGCCGCATCCTGACAGCGGCTCTCCGGTTCGCCGAAGCTGCGGTTCTTCCACAATCGAGTGTAATCATCCCGGTGGAGTGGAGCGGAGCGCAAGACTGGCGAGAGAGCTATATGTCGCTCGCGGATCCTGCAGCGCTAGCGAGCGCCGGTGATGAGCGTCGGGCCAGACAGGCGACGAAAAAGTCCTGAGCAAAAGGGATCTACAGCGGGTGAGCGTTTTTGCCGGCTAGCGATGTGACCGCTTCGGGTGTCGCTGGTTCGCCTCGCTGGTTCGGGTCGTCGATCGCCGTACCCCACGTGCTGGTGAGCGGTACC
Source organism: uncultured Acidimicrobiales bacterium (assembly GCA_964451305.1). Taxonomy (GTDB): domain Bacteria; phylum Actinomycetota; class Acidimicrobiia; order Acidimicrobiales; family SHLQ01; genus SHLQ01. Next base: position 13,724 of record CAYVHV010000037.1, read on the forward strand.
ACTCCGGCCCAATGAGGCCCATCCATGTCGATCTCCTCATCGACCGGACCTTCGCCGCGGACTTTGGCCGACGCTTCGGTGAGAGGCACAGCCAGGACCAAGGTCTTCTTGAAGTCGGTTTCGCTCGGGGCGCGAGCGGAATCCCAGATCGGGGCGATGTGGTCGTTGATGATCTTGAGCGCCGACATTTTTTCGGCCGGGTCGTCGATGGCATGCGCTGTGCCCCGTACAACGACCGAGCGATAGTTCATCGAGTTGTGGAACGGCGTCCGGGCAACGACGAGCCCGTCGACGATCGTGACGGTGACGCACACGTCGAGGCTGCGGCCGGCGTTCATCATTGCGTTCGCGAGTGCGCCATGGATGAGCAGGTCGTCGTCACTCACGCCGTAGGCCATCGGCAGGACGATCGGGCCGTCCGTGGTCGCAACACCGACGTGAGCGATCACGCCCGCCTCGAGGATCGAGCGGACCGCATCGATTTCGTAGACCGCTCGGTTCTTGCCACGCCGAACGGTGGTCCGAGGTGAGGGGCCCACTACCGATGAAGTCATCATGTCTCCAGTTTGTACTAGTACAATAAAGATATCTTCTAGTACAATCGTAAACCATGACGATGACAGCGACAAGCATCCGCGAACAGATCGAGTCCGACGTCAATAGCGGGTCCCGCAAACCGGGCGACCGGTTGCCGCCGGTGCGGACACTCGCGACCGAACTCGATGTCTCTCCGAACACCGTCGCGTCGGCGTACAAACAACTGCGCGACAGGGGAGTCGTGCTCGGCCGCGGACGACAAGGCACGATCGTTGCGCCGCTCACCCGCCCGATCATGAGCCAGCTCACATCGGTTCCGGCAGGGGTAGTGGATGCGCTCCGAGGCTCTCCGGATCCGACACTGCTTCCCAACCTCGGCCCCGCGTTCGCCGTGGCGACCGCTGAACGGCCGGTCGCCTACGGTGACTCGCTGCTCGACGATGGATTTGCTGAGGCGACGCGAGCGATGTTCGAGGCCGATGGGATCGATGCGACACATCTGATGACCACATCGGGAGCGATGGATGCGATCGAAAAAATCTTGGTCGCCAACGACCTGCGTCCGGGCGATCGTGTCGGGGTTGAGGATCCCGGACACGTTCCCGTGCACCAACTCATTCGAGCAGCGGGCCTCGAACTCGTTCCCTTGGCAATCGACGAGCAGGGCATTGTTCCCGACGCGCTCACCGAAGCGATGTCAAAGCCGTTGCGGGCGCTCATCGTCACGCCGAGAGCACAGAACCCGACGGGAGCTGCCCTCACCGCAGAACGTGCAGCAGACCTCTCCGAGCGGCTCAGCCGTCACGCTGACCTGTTGTTGATTCAAGACGATCACGCTGGAGCGATCAGTGGAGTGCCGTGGCACCCCCTGACGCCACCGGGTGCACGCCATGCAACGATCCGCTCCCTGGGTAAGTCGCTCGGACCGGATCTTCGAATCTCGGTATCGGTCGGCGACGCGCTCACGATCGATCGAGTTGGCGTCGCGGTGAGCAACGGGCCCGGATGGGTCAGTCATCTGTTGCAGCGTGCGGCTGCGTACCTGCTCACCGATATCGACACCGTCGAGCTCGTGCGCACCGCGGCGGCTTCCTACACGGATCGACGCGAACGGTTGATCTCTGCGCTCGAGACATACGGGGTTGCGAGCTGGGGGCCGTCTGGCATCAACGTATGGATTCCGACCGTCGATGAGCAGGCAACCGTGGAAGCTGCTCGCGTTGCTGGCTATGCGGTCCGTGCTGCAGGTGCGTACCGGTTGCATTCGGGACCCGCGGTTCGTGTCACGATCGCCAATCTCGATCACGACCAGATCGACGAGCTCGCAGCCGCAATTGCACTGAGCGTCTCTGGTCGTGACCATTCACCAATGATGTAGATCTTGTGCCGCGATCTGGGAACAAAATGGGTGTGTTTTAAGTTGAGTCAGGTGTACTCAAGTTTGTGCACCCGCAAGGTTCGCGCCAACGGTACGATCGTGACGAATTTCTAGGAGACTCAGATGGCAATTGACCCAAATCAGTGGACACAGAAGACCCGCGAAGCCTTCACCGAAGGTCGGGCGCTTGCCGAGTCAAAATCCAACCCAGAGATGACTCCAGAACACGTCTTGTTTGCGATGGTCGGCCAGGCCGACGGCATCGTCTTGCCGATTCTCCAGGCAATGGGGCGTGAACCGCTGTCGGTCCGCAACGAGATCACCTCGAAGATCGACAAGCTTCCAAGCGCATACGGGTCCGAGATCCGCCAATCGCGCGAACTGACGAGCGCATTCGACGATGCCGACCAGGTTCGTCAGGACCTCGACGATGACTACCTGTCGACCGAGCACTTGCTATTGGCGATGGCCGATCGACTCGACCTCGATCGTGCAGAAGTCCTCACGGCACTCCGTGATGTGCGCGGGTCTCATCGCGTGACCTCGCAGAACCCCGAAGATCAGTACCAGTCGCTCGAGAAGTATGCGCGCGACCTCACCGCCGATGCTCGAGCGCAGAAACTCGATCCGGTCATTGGACGAGATGATGAGATTCGTCGTGTCATCCAGGTGCTCAGTCGACGTACGAAGAACAACCCAGTCCTTATTGGTGAGCCCGGCGTTGGCAAGACCGCGATCGTCGAGGGACTCGCGAACCGAATCGTCGATGGCGACGTTCCGGAGTCGTTGAAGAACAAGACGGTCATGTCGCTCGACCTCGCATCGATGGTCGCGGGAGCGAAGTTCCGCGGCGAGTTCGAAGAGCGACTGAAGGCCGTTCTCAAGGAGATCGACGACGCCGACGGCGAGATCATTACCTTCATCGATGAGCTCCACACGGTGGTCGGTACCGGCGCTGGCGGCGACAGCGCAATGGACGCCGGCAACATGTTGAAGCCAATGCTCGCCCGCGGTGAGCTGCGCCTCGTCGGCGCGACGACGCTCGACGAGTTCCGAAAGCACATCGAAAAGGACCCCGCCCTGGAGCGACGTTTCCAGCAGGTCCTCGTCGAGCCACCATCGGTCGAAGATACGATCGCAATTCTTCGCGGGCTCGCGGAGCGCTACGAAGTCCACCATGGTGTTCGCATCCAGGACGCCGCGCTGGTGAGTGCGGCCGTACTTTCCGATCGCTACCTGACCGGACGTTTTCTTCCCGACAAGGCAATCGATCTCGTCGATGAAGCCGCATCGAAGCTTCGTATCGAAATCGGATCGGTTCCGATGGAAATCGACGTCGTCGATCGTCGCCTTCGTTTGCTCGAGATGGAGAAGCTCGCGCTCGAAAAGGAAAGCGATAAGGGCTCAGCGAGCCGCTTGGTCGAACTCGAGAGCGAGTTTGCTGATCTCACGGAGCAGCTCAGTGCCATGAAGGTTCATTGGCAGAGCGAGAAGGATGCGATCGATGAGATCCGTTCTCGTAAGGAGCAGCTCGAACAGCTTCGACTCGATGTTGAGCGCGAAGACGACCTGAACAAGGCAGCGGAAATTCGCTACGGCCTGATCCCAACCCTGGAGGAAGAGATCGACGAAGCGACCAATCGCCTCAACGAACTTCAAGGCGACGGCAGCAACGTCATGTTGAAAGAAGAGGTCGACGCCGAAGATGTTGCCGAGGTCGTGAGCGCGTGGACCGGTGTACCGATCAATCGTCTTCTCGAAGGTGAGGTGCAGAAGCTCATTCGTTTGGAAGAGGTTCTGCACGAGCGGGTGATCGGCCAAGACGATCCGGTGACCGTCGTTGCGAACGCAATCCGACGTAGCCGCGCCGGACTGAGCGATCCGAATCGACCCATCGGTAGCTTCTTGTTCCTTGGCCCGACGGGCGTCGGAAAGACCGAACTCGCACGTTCGCTCGCGGATTTCATGTTCGACGACGAGCGGGCCATGATCCGCATCGACATGAGCGAATACATGGAGAAGCACTCGGTGTCTCGCCTCATTGGAGCACCCCCTGGTTACGTTGGCTACGACGCTGGAGGTCAGCTGACCGAAGCGGTTCGACGTCGCCCGTATGCGGTGGTTCTGCTCGATGAGGTCGAGAAGGCCCACTCCGATGTCTTCAATGTGCTCCTGCAGCTCCTCGACGATGGTCGTCTGACCGACGGACAGGGCCGCACGGTCGACTTCACCAATGTCGTGTTGATCATGACGTCGAACTTGCCTGGAGATCCCGGTGAGTTCTTCCGACCAGAGTTCATCAACCGCATCGATGACATGGTGCGCTTCAACGAGTTGACCAAGGAAGATCTGCGTCAGATCGTCAACATTCAGCTCGACATCTTCCGCAAGCGCCTCACCGACCGACACATTCAGCTCGACGTCTCAGACGCGGCGGCGGACTGGTTGGCAGAGGAGGGCTACGACCCTGCGTTTGGTGCTCGTCCTCTCAAGCGTGTTGTGCAGCGCAACGTCGCGGATGCACTTGCGGTGCAGTTGCTCGACGGATCCTTCGGCGAAGAAGCAACGGTGAAGGTCGATGTCGCAGCAGATGGTGAAGGCCTGACCTTCTCCTAGCTACGTGCCAGCACCAGCACTCACAAAGTCCTGTCGATGCCTCGGGCCAGCGTTTGACGCTGGCCCGAATGTCGTTCTCGGCGTAACACAGATGTAACCGAACGCGACGGGCCGCGAATAATACGCGATGGGATTTGACTATGAGTGGATTTCGCGCGGAAGCTTTGCCCCATGTGCCTCAGGTACAACTCCAACACCTCCCGCATCAACGGGAGAACCAATGGGCGATAAAGGGGAAAGGTTCTCAATGAACTCCATACAACAACTCGGCCGCAAGAAGGTGGCAGTCGGCGTAGGGGCCGCACTGCTTCTTGCAGCTTCGTTGATCACTGTCGGTGCGGCGGTGAGTGCACAATCGGGTCCAACCGCCGATTGTTCCAACGACAATCCGATTCAATTCGGCACGCAGTTCTTCGGTTCAGCGGACTATGACAACCATCTGTTGTCATCTGGCCCCACTGAACTGACCTTTGATTACGCGCTTCCAGCGGGCACATACGAGATCGCCGCCGTCTCGACCGACGGCTACATCGGTCGTGAGCTCATCACCCAGACCGAAGAGCAGTGGTTTGCACAGTTCGTCGGCGCCGACGGTGCGATCCTCGCCACCACGAACGTGACCGGTGATGTCCCAGACCTCGTCGAGACCGGCCTCTGGTCCGGATCACTCGGTGAAGTGACACTCGATGCAGATTCCAGCTCGGTACGCCTGACGCACATCGCTCCAGGCGCAGCTTCGGCAAACTCGGTTCGTCCGGTCTGCCTCGGCGCAACCTTGACGAGCGCAGCACCTGTTGTGCTCGACTCGAGCATCACCGTCGACTTCGACTCGGAGAACATCGATCCGTCGATCGTCTCGGTCGTATGCGGTGATGGCGAAGTGCTCTCCGACGAGGGAACCTCGGTCGATCTTCTGATCGATCCGGTCGCTCCAGGAACCGAGTGCACCGTCGAGTACCCAGCAGAGCATGTCTGCACCATGGCGGTCACCGCCGATGGTCAAGAAGATCAGATCGTCGTTGTTGAGGACGCCGGCATCAAGACCATCACCTTCCCCGAAGCTGTCTCGGTCGACGTGCTCGTCGACATCGACTGCAACGCAGGCGACAATGCGCCAGAGGTTCTCGAAGTAGCAACCTGCGAGGAGCAACTCGCAGCGGGTATCGAAGGTGCCATTGACGCCACGACTGGCGAATCATGCGTCGTACCTGAGGTGCTCGACGAGACCATCACGAACGATCAGCCAGCAGACAACGATTCTTCAGTCGACGATCCAGGGGTCCCAGCACCACAGGTTCTTCAAGAAGGCATTACCCCTGCTCCTGTCGCCCAGTCGCAGGACGGAAACCCAACCTTTACCGGTTAATCCCCTTTCGCCCAGCGGGCACCGACATCTCGTCGAATTGTGACGAGAGTCGGTGCCCCCGGGTAAGGGTGTGCGCAGCGGCTGCCGGTAGGCTTCGTCAGTCGGATTTTCGACTGAGAGGACAGCCCATGGGCGCAACAGTCATTGTTGGGACGCAATGGGGCGATGAAGGCAAGGGTAAGTTCACCGACCTTCTCGCTCGTGACATGTCTACGGTGGTGCGCTTTCAAGGCGGCCACAACGCAGGACACACCATCGTCGTCGATGGTGAGAGCTTCGCACTTCAGCTCGTCCCTTCCGGAGTGCTCTACGACCACATCACACCGGTCATAGGTAACGGTGTCGTCGTCGACGCCGGTGTCCTCATCAAAGAGATGGAGATGCTCGAGTCGAAAGGTGTTGATACCTCTCGGCTTCGGGTGAGCGGCAATGCTCACCTCATATTCCCGTATCACCAGAGTCTCGATGCGCTCCAAGAGCGTCACCTCGGCAAGAACAAGCTGGGGACGACCAAGCGCGGCATCGGCCCGGCGTATGCCGATAAGTCAATGCGAAGCGGTCTTCGGGTTCAGGACCTCCTCGATGAAAAGATCTTCCGGGAGAAGCTCGAGGTCGTCCTCAACCAGCTGAACCCAGTGATGACCCGCGTGTACAACAAGCTCGCGTTTGATATCGACGAGATTGCTGACACATTCCTAAAGGAATACCAGCCAAAGATCGCTCCTCTCGTAACCGACGCGATCTCGCTTGTTCACGAACGTCTCGAGGCCGGTGACGACGTGCTCCTCGAAGGCGCACAAGCGACCTTCCTGGATCTCGATCACGGCACCTACCCATTTGTGACGTCGTCGAACCCAACCGCCGGCGGTGCGTGCGTTGGTTCCGGCGTTGGTCCTCGGTACATCGATCGCGTCGTCGGTGTGGCCAAGGCCTACATCACCCGAGTGGGCGCTGGCCCGTTCCCGACCGAGTTGTTCGATGAGGTTGGCGATCACATTGTTGATGTTGGCCACGAGTACGGCACGAACACGGGCCGTAAGCGTCGCCCCGGATACTTCGACTGCGTCATGATGCGCTACGCACGCCGCGTGAACTCCCTCTCCGAGCTCGCGATCGTGAAGCTCGATGTTCTCGATCAACTCGACGAGATCAAGGTATGCGTGAGCTACGAACACGAGGGCGAACGACTCGAAGACTTCCCGTACCATCAGACGGTTCTGCACAACGTGACCCCGGTCTACGAGACGCTTCCAGGTTGGAAGACCGATCTCACGCAGGTCACCGATCGATCTGAGCTTCCGCAGGAAGCGGTCGACTACCTGACCTTCCTCGAAGAGCAGTGCGGCATGCCGGTCACGTTGGTCGGGGTTGGTCCAGGTCGTAAACAAGTCGTCGACTTCGCCACCAACTAGAGACTCGAGGAGAGGCCATGACCACCGTTGTTGTCATCGGTTCTGGCGGCCGAGAGCATGCACTCGCTGACGTCTTGGCGCGCACTGCCGAGACCGTCATCGTTACACCCGGGAATCCCGGTATCCCCGGATCTGTCGATACGCCCGCGACCGAACTCGACGCGGACTTGTTCGTGATCGGCCCCGAGGTGCCGTTGGTCGCGGGACTCGCCGATGACTTGCGAGCGCAGGGAAAGCTCGTCTTTGGACCCGGTGCCGACGGCGCGCAACTCGAAGGCAGCAAGTCCTATATGAAGGACGTCCTCGTCTCCGCCGGTGTTCCCACCGCAGCCTACGGTTCCTTCACCGAGGTCGAGCCTGCGCTCGAGTTCTTGGCGACCGTGTCGGCGCCTTTCGTTCTCAAGACCGACGGTTTGGCTGCGGGCAAAGGTGTGCTCGTCACCGACAGTCGAGAGCGGGCCGAAGCGGCGATCCCGGAGTACCTGTCGGGAGATGCATTCGGTGAGGCCGGGGCCACCTTGGTGATCGAGGAGGGCCTCAGCGGCCCTGAGGTCTCCGTCTTTGCGATCTGTGATGGAACGAAAGCGGTTGCGTTGGCGCCCGCGCAAGATCACAAGCGGGTCTTCGACAGCGACCTTGGCCCAAACACCGGTGGCATGGGCGCGTACACGCCGTTGGCTTGGGCGGATCCAGATCTGGTCGATGTTGTGATGCGCGATCACATCGAACCGACCCTCGCCGAACTTCAGCGCCGCGGAATCGACTACCGCGGTGTGCTCTTCGCCGGGTTGATGCTCACAGAGGACGGGCCAAAGATGTTGGAGTACAACATTCGTTTTGGCGACCCGGAGACCCAGGTCATCTTGCCTCGAATTGATTCTGACCTTGTCGAACTGCTCAGCCAGGCGGCTGCTGGCGATATCACTGCGACACCAGTGTTTTCTTCGGACTCGCTCGCCATTGTCGTGTGCGCGAGCGAGGGTTATCCATCCACCCCTCGTACGGGCGATGTCATTTCCGGTATCGACGCCGCTCGCGGCGTGGATGGGGTGTCCGTGTATGCCGCGGGCGTCAAGGAAAACGCATCCGGCGAGCTCATCACCGGTGGTGGGCGAGTGTTGAACATCGTCGGGCGCGGTCCCACGATCGAAGATGCAGTAACCGCTGCATATGACGGAGTGCAGCACATTTCGTGGCCGGGCATGCATTACCGGTCAGACATCGCGAAACAAGCCATCGAAACTTAGGAGTCAACCATGACGACCATCGGCAATGTTCTCGCAGGGCGATATGCCAGTGCCGAGATGGTGGGCATCTGGTCCCCCGAGGCCAAGATCGTGCTCGAACGTCAGCTGTGGATTGCCGTGCTCAAGGCGCAGGCCGAGCTCGGCGTGGACGTGCCGAGCGGGGTTGTCGAGGCATACGAAGCGGTCATTGACCAGGTCGATCTCGCATCGATTGCTGAGCGAGAACTCATTACGCGCCACGACGTCAAAGCGCGCATCGAAGAGTTCAGCGCGCTCGCTGGTCATGAGCACATTCATAAGGGCATGACCTCGCGCGACCTCACCGAGAACGTCGAACAGCTCCAGATTCGTCGTGGGCTCGAACTCGTACGTGATCGAATCGTCACCACCCTCGCTCGGTTGACCGAACGGGCGGTCGAATACTCCGATGTTGCAATGGCGGGCCGAAGCCACAACGTTGCGGCGCAGGTGACGACGCTCGGAAAACGATTCGCATCCGCGGCCGAAGAGTTGCTTCAAGCGCATGCTCGCGTCGACGAGCTCATCCGCCGCTACCCACTCCGTGGGATCAAGGGTCCGATGGGAACCCAACAAGATGTACTCGACCTGCTCGATGATGGAGCCACCGTGGCCGAGCTCGAACAACGAGTGGCCGCGCACCTCGGGTTCGACGCTGTACTCGACAGTGTCGGTCAGGTGTATCCGCGTTCACTCGATCTCGACGTGGTCTCGGCGCTGCTACAGGTTGCCTCGGGACCGTCGAGCTTCGCGAACACGCTTCGTCTCATGGCCGGCCAAGAGCTCGTGACCGAAGGATTCAAAGAAGGCCAGGTCGGCTCCTCGGCAATGCCACACAAGATGAACGCTCGATCCTCGGAACGAATCACTGGCTTCCAAGCCATCCTGCGCGGGCACGTCACGATGGTCGGTTCCCTCGCTGGTGACCAGTGGAACGAAGGTGACGTGAGCTGTTCGGTCGTTCGACGCGTAGCGCTACCCGATGCGTTCTTCGCGATCGACGGACTGTTCGAAACGTTCCTGACGATCCTCGACGAGTTCGGTGCATTTCCTGCGGTCATCGATCGTGAACTGGAGCGATACCTCCCGTTCCTCTCGACGACGAAGCTCCTCATGGCAGCGGTCAAGACCGGTGCAGGTCGCGAAGAAGCACACGAGGCGATCAAAGAACATGCCGTCGCCGTTGCACTCGACATGCGCCAGCAAGGAATGGCCGACAACGACTTGCTCGCTCGTCTTGCCAGCGATGACCGATTCCCGGTGGATCCGAGCGAACTCGATGCGGCGATCTCCGATCCGATCAGCCTCGCCGGACTTGCACAAGACCAGGTCAGCGCAATCGAGCAACGGGTTCGTGTGCTCGTCGAAGCGAGCCCGGACGCAGCCAGCTATCGGCCAGGCGACATCCTGTAGAAATCGGATGTCGCAACGCTCGCGATGTTCTTCGGTCCGTTAGGCATTGCCGCGTAGAGGCCAATATCTTCAACGGGGTGAACGTCAACCTTCCCCATTTGTACGCAGGCAAAGTTCGTGAGATGTACGATGCCGGCGACGACACGCTGCTCATCGTTGCCAGCGACCGTCTCTCCGCATTCGATGTGGTGATGGCCGAGCCCGTCCCGGAGAAGGGCCGCGTTCTTACGGCCATATCGGCGTTCTGGTTTGAGTACCTCGCTGACGTGGCACCGAACCATCTGATCAGCACCGAGCTCGCTGAATTTCCCGCTGGCGCGCAAGCCCCCGAACTCAGCGGCCGATCGATGCACGTCAAGAAGGCGGAGATGTTGCCGATCGAGTGCATCGTTCGCGGGTATGTCGCGGGGTCGGGCTGGAAGGAGTACTCCACGTCGGGCACGATCCACGGTGAGACCCTACCGACCGGGTTGGAGAAGAGCGACAAACTTCCCGAGCCGATATTCACGCCATCGACAAAAGCCGCGGACGGCCTTCACGACGAAAACATCAGCTACGCCACCGCTGTCGACATGGTGGGGAACGAACTTGCCGAGCAAGCTCGATCGATTTCCTTGGAGCTCTACAGCAGGGCAGCGGACTATGCGGCAGAGCGAGGGATCATCATCGCCGACACCAAATTCGAGCTTGGTCTGATCGATGGAGAGTTGACGATCGCCGACGAGGTGCTGACTCCCGACAGCTCCCGCTTTTGGCCGGCGGACCACTGGCAGCCCGGTTCGACGCCGCCGAGCTACGACAAGCAGCCGGTCCGAGATTTTCTTGACTCACTCGACTGGGACAAGACGCCACCACCACCACCGGTCCCCGACGAAGTGATCGCGAGCGCGGCTGCGCGTTATATCGAAGGGTACGAACGGTTGACCGGGCGTTCGTTTTCCGACTGGCTCTGAAAGTCCCTCGTAGCAAAACCTGTGTCCAAACACTCAGACTTCGTCTCTACAAATCGTCCGCTGAGAAGATAGGTTCGGCGTATGAAGTTCCACGCCGTGATTGACGTTCAACTCCACCCGGGCATTGCCGACCCACAGGGTTCGACTATCGAGCGAGCATTGCCGACCCTGGGTTTCGATGGCATCTCCAAGGTCCGCGCAGGCAAGAGCATCCATCTCGATATCGAGGCAGCAGATGCTGCTGAGGCGGAGTCACAGCTCGCAGAGGTCTGCGAGAAGTTTCTGACCAACCCGGTGATCGAAGACGCAACGATCAGCGTCGTCGAACTCGCCGAGGCCAACTAATGGTGGCCAAGGTCGGCGTCGTCCGATTTCCCGGAACGAACTGTGAGTTCGACACCGTCGAGGCAATCGACGCGCTCGGAGGCCAGGGCGAGATTCTCTGGCATGGCGATAGCTCTCTCGGTGACAGCGATGCAGTGATCATCGCTGGTGGATTCGCCCACGGCGACTACCTGCGTCCCGGCGCGATCGCGCGGTTCAGTCCGATCATGGATGCGGTGGTCGCCGCAGCCAACGATGGGATGCCAGTCATTGGAATCTGCAATGGCTTCCAGGTCCTGACCGAGGCCGGGCTGCTTCCCGGCGCACTTCAAAAGAACGCTGGACTGAAGTTCATCAACGATTGGCAGATGCTGAGCGTGGCGTCGACCAATTCGAGCTTGACATCCGCTGCAGAGCTGGGCCAAGAGCTCAACATTCCGATCAACCACTTCGAAGGCAACTACACCTGCAGTCCCGAGACGCTCGCCGAGCTCCAGGCGAACGACCAGATCGTGCTGACGTATGTCGGCAATCCAAACGGTTCGGTCGGAGATATCGCCGGAGTCTGCAACGCTGCGCGCAACGTGGTGGGTCTCATGCCGCACCCCGAGCGTGCGAGCCACGAACTTCTCGGCTCGTCCGACGGCAACGTGTTGCTTCAGAGCATCCTCGATTCGGTCGGCGCTGCCGTCTAGCGACAGCCGACTCGCGAGGACATTTCACGAAGGTCATGTACGGGTGCTCGACGCAGCCGGTCGAAAAAATGCGAAGGTCACAGTTCCTAACTGACCATCTAAAGCGTCGGCCCGTTAGGTTTGGAATATATGGCTGAGCCTCTGCATCGCGCCCTTGGACTGACCGACGACGAAGCCGAATCCATCGACGAGATTCTTGGCCGTGAGGCCAACCCTCTCGAACTTTCGATGTACTCGGTGATGTGGTCTGAGCACTGCTCCTACAAGTCCTCTCGTATCCACCTCAAGCGTCTCCCGACCGAAGCGCCATGGGTTCTCGTGGGACCGGGCGAGAACGCCGGTGTCGTCGACCTCGGTGACGGTATTGCGGGTGCGTTCCGCATCGAGAGCCACAACCATCCGTCGGCAATTGAGCCCTACCAGGGTGCAGCGACCGGCGCGGGTGGCATCTTGCGCGACATCTTCACGATGGGCGCTCGGCCGATCGCATTGATGGATCCGCTTCGCTTCGGCCCAATCGACGATGCACGAAGCCGTTGGATTGCCGAAGGCGTCGTGAGCGGCATCTCCGGCTACGGCAACTCGGTCGGCGTGCCGACCGTCGGCGGCGAAACGATCTTCGACGAGACCTACGCGGGCAACCCGCTCGTGAACGTCTTTTGCCTCGGCACGATGCCGACCGAACGTCTCGTACTCGGCGAAGCAACCGGCCTCGGCAACGTTGCGATCCTCTTTGGATCGGCGACCGGCCGAGACGGTATCGGCGGCGTAAGCGTTCTGGCATCAGCTGGTTTCGACGACTCACAGGATGAGAGTGCGAAACGCCCGAGCGTGCAGGTCGGCGACCCGTACGAGGAGAAGCGCCTGATCGAAGCATGCCTCGAGCTGCTGAACGAGGGCCTTGTCGTCGGGATTCAAGATCTCGGTGGCGCTGGCTTTGTATGCGCCACTTCTGAAACCGCGTCTCGCGGCGGCATGGGCATGGACGTCGACGTGACCGCGGTGCATCGCCGCCAGGACGGCATGGAGCCGTTCGAGGTCATGACGAGTGAGAGCCAGGAGCGCATGCTTGCAATCGTCGAACCCGATGGCGTCGACCGCGTGCTCGAACTTTGCGCAAAGTGGGAAGTTCAAGCGTCCGTAGTTGGCAAGGTCGTCGAAGGCGGTGCGCTTCGCATCCTCGACGGGTGGGAGGGCGAAGAGCTCGCAAACATCCCTGCGTCTTCACTTCACGACGCTGCACCGCTGTACGACCGCCCGATGCAAGAGCCTGATCGTTCGGGTGAAACCGACCCCGCGAGTCTTGAAGCGACCGATCTCTGGGCCGACCTCAGCGATTTGTTGATGGACACGTCGTGGGTTCACAACCAGTACGACAGCCAGCTGTTTCTCAACACCGTGATCGGTCCCGGCAACGACGCGACGTTGCTTCGCCTCAAGCATCCAACGACGAATGAAGACACCGGTCGCGGAATTGGGCTCACCACCGATGGCAATCATCATTGGTGCATCGTCAACCCGTTCCGTGGTGCTGCCATGACCGTCGCCGAGTCGATTCTGAACCTCGCATGCGTTGGCGCAACGCCACTGGCCCTCGTCAACAACCTGAACTTTGGCAACCCGGAGCATCCCGTCACCATGTGGCAGCTCAGCCAAGCCGTCGACGGTATGGCCGAAGCCTGCACCGAGTTCAATGTTCCCGTCGTCGGTGGCAACGTCAGCCTCTACAACGAGGCGAACGGCAAGAACATCGACCCAACACCAGTGGTTGGCACGCTCGGTATGACCGACCAGATCGAGCACGTTCCACCCGGTATGGCGCTCACCGAGGGCCATCGGATCATCGTGCTCGGCCCCGAAGGCACCGGCCTCGGTGGGTCACTCTGGGCTCGCTCCAAGAAGGCTTTGGGCGGCGACTTGCCCGAGCTCGACTACGAGATGCATCTTCGGGTCGCTGAAGTGACGCGCAAACTCGTTTCTGGAGGTGTGGTCTCAGCCGTTCACGACATCGGCGCTGGTGGCCTTGGGCTTGCGATTGCCGAGATGGCGATCGCCGGTGGCGTCGGCGTTATCGCCGCTCGCATCAAGGATCACGATCAGCTCTTCTCCGAAGCGCCGTCACGTGTCGTGGTTGCGGTCGCCCCCGACAACATGCAGATCGTTGAGAACATGGCCGAGTCCATGGGAGTGCCAATCACTCGTCTTGGTCTTGCCCAAGGGGATCAAATCTCGTTCAAGGGTCTCGTCGAAGGTTCACTCGCTGAAGCCGAAGAAACGTTCCGCACCAAGCTTCCCAAGGCCATGGGTAGCCTCTAAGTCATGTGCGGCATCTTTGGGGTCTATGCACCAGGACGAATGGTCGCGCACCTGACCTACCTCGGTCTCTATGCGCTTCAGCATCGTGGACAAGAGTCCGCGGGCATGGCGGTCAGCAACCTCGAAGATGTCATGGTCGTCAAGGAGATGGGGCTCGTCTCCAACGTCTTTGATGATCGGGCGCTCACCTCGCTGCCCGGTGATATCGCCGTTGGACAGACTCGCTATTCGACGACCGGCCATTCGCAGTGGCGGAACGCTCAGCCGATCTACCGGGGATCCGGCGATCTGCAATTTGCGTTGGGTCATAACGGCAACCTGGTCAACACCGAGGAGCTCGCGAACGACGCAGGCATGATTCCGGGGACGGTCGCTTCCGACTCGGACCTTGTTGGTGAGCTCCTTGCGACGCAGATGTTCGGAGGGTCAAAGGACGCGGACAATCCGCTTCTCGATGCCTTGCAAGAGGTGCTTCCTAAGCTCAGGGGAGCGTTCTGTTTCTCGGTGATGGATCAGCGTCAGATCATCGGCGTTCGAGACCCCAATGGGTTCCGTCCGCTGTCGCTGGGTCGTCTCGACGACGGCGGTTGGGTCTTGGCTTCGGAGAATCCAGCCTTCGATGTTGTTGGCGCCACATTTGTTCGCGAGCTCGATCCCGGTGAGATGGTCATCATCGACGAGTTCGGTGTGACATCGCTACGCCCGTTCGACGACGAGGTCGTCAACCCGAAGCTCTGCATCTTTGAGTTCGTCTACTTTGCTCGTCCGGATACACGTCTGTACGGCCAGAACGTTCATCAGGCTCGGGTCCGGATGGGGGAGAGTCTGGCTGAGCAAGCGCCGGTCGAGGCCGACTTGGTCATGGGCGTGCCGGAGTCTGGCATTCCAGCTGCCGAAGGATTCGCGAAGGCAAGCGGGATCCCATTTGGCCATGGCCTCGTTAAGAATCGGTACATCGGACGAACCTTCATCGCACCGAATCAAGATCTTCGAGCGCTCGGCGTCAAGATGAAGCTCAACCCGCTGACCGAGAACATCGCGGGCAAGAAGTTGGTCGTCGTCGACGATTCGATCGTGCGTGGTACGACGACCAAAGCAATGATCGCGATGCTGCGCGAAGCTGGCGCGACCGAGGTGCATCTGCGCATCTCATCGCCGCCATATCGGTGGCCGTGCTTCTACGGCATGGACACCGGCACCCGTAGCGAGCTGCTCGCAGCGAACCTGACCGTCGATGAGATTCGCGAGTACATCGGTGCCGATTCGGTTTCGTATTTGAACCTCGACGCGATGGTTGATTCGATCGGTGCGGTCAACGCCGGATTCTGCGATGCGTGCCTCACGGGCAATTACCCGATCGAGATTCCGGTCAACCTTTCAAAGAACGTGCTCGAGTCGGGTGAGGAACGCCATCAGACGAGCACGATTGCGCGTTCCTTGCAGGGAAGCCGCGAAGCTACATCGAATGACACGCTGTTCTCCTGAACAGCCATGATCGTTTCCTAGGGAGTCCCATGAGCAGCTACAAGGACGCAGGCGTTGATATCGAAGCCGGCGAGAACGCCGTTGAACGTATCAAGCCATTGGTAGCGTCCACCGATCGTCCGGGGGTCACTGGTGGCATCGGCGGTTTCGGTGGGTTGTTCGATCTCGCAGCCGCTGGCCACGAGGGTTCCATGCTCGTTTCGGCGACCGATGGCGTGGGAACCAAGGCGCTCGTTGCGACCATGACCGGACGATTCGACACGATCGGTATCGACCTCGTGGCCATGTGTGTGGACGACCTGGTGTGCCAAGGTGCAGAGCCGTTGTTCTTCCTCGACTACGTGTCGGTCGGTGCCCTCGATGCCGAACAGATGGAGTCGCTCGTCGGGGGCGTTGCCGATGGGTGCCGCCAAGCCAACTGTGCGCTCGTCGGCGGCGAGATGGCCGAACATCCTGGTGTTATGGAGCCGGGCGAGTTCGACCTGGTCGGATTCTCGGTGGGCGCGGTGAATCGGGCGAAGGTGATTTCCGGTGACGCCGTTGCTGTGGGCGACGCGATCATTGGTATCTCCTCGCCGAACCTCCGCTCGAACGGCTTCTCGCTCGTTCGAAAGATCATGTTTGACGTGGCTGGCCGTTCGCTCGATGATCCTGCTTGGGACGGTGCAGAATCCACCGTTGCCGACGTACTGCTCGAACCGTCGGTGATTTATACGCCGGCTGTGCTGGCGGCGGCCGACGCGTTTGATGTGCGTGCGGTCGCGCATATTACCGGTGGTGGCCTGCCAGGAAATCTCAACCGTGTGCTTCCATCGAATGCCGATGCGCAGATAGATACTTCGACGTGGGGAGTGCCGCAGATCTTCACTGAGCTTCAGCGGCTCGGCGGTATCGCGACCGATGAGATGTTCCGCACGTTCAACATGGGAATCGGCATGACCCTCGTCGTCCCCGCAGATGAGGTTGAGGGTGTGTGCGACCTCCTGCTCGAACACGGACACCCCGCAGTGCAGATCGGCGAGATCACGGCTGGAACGGGCGTCGTCAACCTCTCGTAGATCGATTTTGTGTCGAGCACCTTTTGCCAGAATGGCGACAGGTCGTGGTTTGGATCGGGCCAGATCGGCACTGTTTCAGGCGGTATTCAAAAGAGAACGGCGACCACGCGTGGATTAGTCCGCTAAGGGCGGTATTCTGTTCTCCGCTCGTCCTTCGGGAAGAGTGGTTAGTTAGGTCCCGTGGTGAAGTCAGGAGTTCACGCCGCCCTGTCAAGGCGGAGGTCGCGAGTTCAAATCTCGTCGGGACCGCGCAAGTACATCTACGATTTCGTCGTAGAGAGTTCTGGTCAGGTAGCTCAGTTGGCAGAGCGACCGCCTGAAAAGCGGTAGGTCCCCGGATCGACGCCGGGCCTGACCACCATCGCCATCGATTGAGGAAGCCACCGAAAGACTCGGTGGCTTCTTCCAGTTTTGTGGTCGAGAACACCTCTGGCGTAGAGCCTGCGTGAAGAAATTACGTATTTATGAGGTGAGTGGCGGCCATGTCGAAGTACTCGACCATTCGTTGTTCGATCTCGGGGTGAAGTTCACCGCTTCGCACTGCGGCGAGCATGTGTGTGAGCCAGGCACCTTTCTCGGCGGTGGTGATAACGAATGGCGCGTGGCGCATGCGCAGGCGTGGGTGGCCCCGTTGCTCTGAGTATGTGGTTGGCCCGCCGAAGTATTGCTGAAGGAACAAAACCATGTGCTCGCGTGACTCGGTGAGGTCGTCGGGGTACATGGGCCGCAGGAGTAGGTCGGTCTCGACGGCGTTGTAGAAGCGGTCGATGAGCCCCTCGAACCACGGGGTTCCGCCGACGGCTTCAAAGATGGATACCGGTTCACTCATCCCAACAGGTTAGGGCCGTCCTCCTCGGCATGGTTGGCTCGTCAGGGGATACCCTTGAGGTATGGAACTCCGTGCCAGCAACGTGAATCGGTTAAGTGGCGGGACATTCGACGTGTTGATCGTTGGCGGTGGCATCAATGGTGCCGTTTCAGCCGCGGTTCTCGCCGGGCGAGGTCTCGATATTGCGATCATCGACCGAGGCGATTGGGCTGGCTTTACGAGCTCGTCATCGTCGAACCTCGCGTGGGGTGGCTTCAAGTACCTCAGCAACTATGAGCTGAACCTCGTCCGCAAGTTGTCGATGAGTCGAAATCGGTTGCTCAAGGCATATCCGTCGAACATCACCCAGCTCGGCTTTCTCGCTGCGATGGACGAGACGTCACCGTTTCCACCGTGGCTTGCTGCGCTTGGAAGTTCGGCGTATTGGGCGATTGGAAACTTCCAGACCCACCGTCCGCAGTTTCTTGGACCTCAAGAGATCAAGGAGCAGGAGCCCGCCGTCAAGATCGACAATGTGCGTGGGGGTATCGAGTACTACGACGCGTACTTGCGCGACAACGACAGCCGGTTCGTCTTCAACTTTGTTCGCCAGGCGATCGAAGCGGGTGCGACGGCAGCGAACTATGTCGAACTGACGTCTGCGACGCAGCATGGCGCGAATTGGAATGTTGAGCTGCGCGACCTCGAGACAGACCAGCCCCATTCGTTGACGGCCAAGGCCATCATCAACGCTGCCGGCCCGTTCGTCGATGAGCTGAACGCCAAATGGGAGAACCAGACAGAGCATCGCATCGTGTACTCGAAGGGGATCCACTTGGTGGTGCCCCAGCTCACCGAGACCGAGCGTGTGCTCGCGTTCTTCGATGACACACAGCGATTGTTCTATGTCATTCCAATGGGTCGACGATCGGTCATTGGAACCACCGATACGCGCGTGCAGACACCGTTCACAGAAGTCACCGCCGAAGATCGTTCGTTTTTGTTAGAGCAGATCAATGACCGTCTCGATCTTGAGAAGCCACTGACGACAGATGACATCATTGCTGAACGTTGCGGTGTTCGCCCGCTCGTCGTGTTGAACGACGGCAACGATCGCGAGGACATCGATTGGACGACGCTGTCGCGCAAGCATGAGATCGATCTCGATTTGGAGCGACGGATCGTCACGATCTTTGGTGGCAAGATCACGGATTGTTTGAACGTCGGCGAGGAGGTCGCCGCCGAGGTGGAGAAGCTTGGTTTTGCGCTCGATCCCGACCTAGGCGATTGGTACGGCGAACCAACCGAGCAGGTTCGAGCCGATTTCATGGCTCAGGCAAAGCGCATGAAGCTCGATGCGTTGCGGCACAAGAAGGGTGTCGAACCGTTGAGCGAGCGGTTGTGGCGCCGCTACGGGCGTCGTGCGTTCGCGATGCTCGACGAAATTCGCGAAGACCCGAAGATGGGCGAGGACATTTTGGCATCGGCTGACTACATCCGTGTTGAGCTGCATCACGCAGCACGCCACGAGATGATCACCCATCTCGAAGACTTCATGTTGCGTCGATCAAAGATCGATCTTGTCGTACGAAACGAGAAGATCCGTGAAGGCGATGGATTGGCCGAGGTTGCACAGATTTTGTTCGGTGACGACGCCGATGCGAAGCTCGCTGCCTACCTCGAACAAAAAGATGCTGCGCTCGTAAGCATGTAGCCGGACCGACATTGGTCACAACGGTTGTGAATCGACGAGGAAGTTTGGTCGTTTCCCTAATATTTGAGCATGCGCCGTCCGTAAAGTACTCATATGAAGATCAACCGGAATGCCCTGGTGACCGTTCTCGTGTACCTCGTGCTGTTTGCCGTAGCCTTCTTGGCCGGGAGCGATATTGCACCCGATGAGTTCCTCCTCGAGGAAGGCACGCATGCCACGTACATCACGGCGCCGTTCAGTGTCTTGTTCACGTTGGTTCTGACGTTCGCTGGCGTTGAGATTTTCGAGTCGACAACGTGGGCGTATGTCATCTGGTTCGCCAGTGCAGCATTGAACAGCGTTGCTATCTACATGCTGTCCAGCCGGGTCTATGCAATGCTCGGCTCTGAGCTTCCAACCCAGGCCGTGGGCTCTCACTCGTAGAGTCGAGCATCCTCGAGCAACGCTGTGATTTGCGTTCGTTCGGTGAGATGCTGAGCAACGATCTCTTCTGCGGCCGTCGCCGTAGTCAGCGCGCTTCGAAGCCGAGTGCTGCCCGATAGCTGATCGAGCCATTCGGGACGGGAGAGCGGGTCGACCCCAGCCTCGGTGGCGGCAGCAAAGATCACTTCGAGAAGGTGGATACCGACCTCGGTTGGGCGGATCGTCGACGGGTCCGTAACGACCAGCTGCACCGCCGGGAGCGTTTCGTTTAGAAATGCGGGTTCGATGGTGATGCCGACGAGGAGTTCGGGCGTCATCTGTGTGGCGGTGAACGACACGCCGTCGAGCCCTCGAGCGTTGAGTTCGCTCGCTACTGCTTCGGCGTCGAGCCATGGCGCACCGACGATCTGAAACGGAATCTCGGTACCTCGCCCGTAACTCAGGTTGGTCGCTTCGAAGTAGATCGTTGCGGGGTAGAGGAGTGCGGCGTCGGGGTTCGTGATTGCGGGGCTCGGCGGGATCCACTCGAGGTTCGTGTCGTCCCAGACCATCGAATGGTCCCAACCCTCCAACGTGATGATGTCGAGCTCGAGGCCATCGATTCCCGCGAGTGCATCGTTTTCGACGATGTAGTTTGCGAGTTCGCCACTGGTGAGTCCGTACACGTCTGGGATGGCGTATTGCCCGACAAATGACGAGTTGGCTTGATCGAGGAGCCCTCCACCTACTTGACCGCCGAGCGGGTTCGGTCGATCGAGTACGACGAATGGGATGTCGGCTTCGGCGGCCGCTTGCATGGCGAGGCCCATCGTCGAGATGTAGGTGTAGTACCGGGTGCCGACGTCCTGAAGGTCGTAGAGCAACACATCGACATCTGCGAGGCTTGCTGGCGTGGGTTTGCGGGTCGGTCCAAAGAGGCTGAAGACGGGTGCTCCGGTTTCAGGGTCGATCTCGTCGTCGACGAATACGCCTGCATCGGCGTCGCCACGGACGCCGTGTTCGGGTCCGAAGAGGGCGGTCAGCTCGACGTTGGGTGATTCGGCAATGGCATTGCTCAGATGGCCGCCATCGACAATCGAATTCTGATGAGCGATAAGGCCGACCCGTTGCCCGGTGAACTGCGCAAAATCGGTGTCGGCGAGTCGTTGCGCTCCGGTGAGCACGACGACCGCAGGAGCTTCGGTAGTCGTCGTTGTTGTCGGTGCTGCGGTCGAGGTCGTCGACGAGCGTTCGGTGGGCGACTCGGTATCGAGTTCGACAGCCTCTGAGGTTTCGTCGTCGGGCGCGGCGATGACGGAGTCATTTTGGCTCGAACCGCAACTGAGAAGAATGAGCGAGAGGCCGAGCGAGAGGAGCCAGGCCCTCACGAGACTCCCACGGTTATAGGCGCAGCCTCGGCTGTAGTCGTTCGTGTGGACATCCGATCGGCGATCTGCTCACCCATGTAACGTGCGCCGACGAGGAGCACCATCGCAACGATGCCGTCGAGCCAATAGTGGTTGCCCGTGAGCGCAACGACAAAGAATGTGATCACGAAGTGGGCGGGCCCGATCCATCGCCAGCCGCTCGTCGATGCTCGCCAAACGCCCCAGCCGATCAGTGCTGCCCATGCGACGTGAATCGATGGCATTGCCTGTAGCTGACCAGCGATGCCGCGACCTAAGACGCCGTACACCGATTGGTTGTATTGGAGACCGGTATCGATCATGCCGGTCTCGTCGGTGAGCCGAGGTGGGGCAACGGGTACCAGTTGCAAGAGCAGTGAGGCTCCGGTGACGAGCGCGAGAGCGTTGCGCCATGTCGAGTAGGACTCTCGATGGCGAAGGAACAACCACACGAGGAAGATCCCCATCGCGGGCACGTGCGCAATGGCGTAGTACAGGTTCGCGAACTGGGTCCAGAACGACGATGGCAGCATCCAATTTTGGAGGGTGAGTTCACTCGGAAGAAACAAGGCGCGCTCGAGTTCCCAAATTTGGGCTCCGCGCATGAGGGCATCGTCAATTCCGAGCAGCGAGAGCTTGCCTGCGAATTGCCAGAGGGCATAGAGCGCCGAGATGATCGCAGCCTCGTTTGCGAGCGCGTGCAGTCGCGGGGCAGAACGCTCAGTTCTCAGCGCGAGAACGAAAAACGCAACAGCGAGTCCGAGACCGAATTCCCATGGAAGCCACACGCCTCAAAAGGTAGCGCTAAATGTGGTCTCTGGTCAGAGCGGCCGCCATGGGCGACCGATTTAGCTCGAACGCAGCCAGAGTTGCTCTTCGCGAATGTCCTCACCTTGAATCCGGCGTGCGGCCTCGGTGACTTGGCGAATTCGATCGAGGAACTCTTCTGTCGGCTGAATGAACTCCAGGCCGTAGCGAGTCTGCTTCGATTCGGCGCTTGCGATCTCAGAACGAACGATCGCTGTGGATGTTTGGTCATCGATGGTGACCTGAACAACCTTGCCTCGGGCGAGTTTGTCAGACTTCTTCGCGTATACGGACGCGCCGAACATTGAGAGGTCGGCAACCGGAATCTCCGTGGTCTTGGCGCGGCCAAGGGAACCTTGACGGGGGATCCATACGCTCAGAACCATGTCGGTGACGTATCTGCGGGCTATTCGACGTTCCACTCTTGAGTTATCGGAGCGAATTCTCGTTTCTTAAACGAATGGGAAGAACGAATCAGGCAGTATTTCTGAGCGCCGCTTTCTGAATCTTGCCCATGGAGTTTCGAGGTAGCTCTTCAACGACTTCAATCGATCTCGGAACCTTGAATGAGGCGAGCTGCGATCGAAGCTCGGTCGCTATTTTCTCCGTGTCGATCGTTGCCGTTCCGTCGGCGACGACGAAGGCGGCGACGCGCTCGCCGAAGTCCGGGTCGGGAAGGCCGACAACAGCGGATTCGAGCACTCCGTCACAGTCGTCTAACACCATCTCGATCTCCTTCGGGTAGATATTAAGTCCTCCGGAGATAATCATGTCGCTCGATCGCCCTTCGAGGGTGAGGCGACCGTGGTCATCGACCCAACCAACATCGCCGGTGATGAACCACTCATCCTGGTGGGCCTGTTCGGTCTTGTCGTCCTGACGCCAGTACCCGGCAAAGACATTCGGACCAACGACTTGCACAATCCCGATGTCGCCAGGGCTGCATTCGTTTCTATCTTCCACGACACGGATGCGGACACCGGGAAGCGGGTACCCAACCGTTCCGGGCACCCGATCACCGTCGTAGGGGTTCGAGGTGATCATGCCGCATTCGGACATTCCGTAGCGCTCGAGGATGGTGTGTCCGGTTCGCGCCGTGAACGTCTCGTGGACAGCGGTGGTCATCGGTGCAGAGCCTGAGGTAAAGAGCCGCATGTTGGCACATGCAACCGAATCGAATCTCGGGTCGGCGAGCAGGCGGATGTAATGGGTTGGCACGCCCATCATGACGGTCGCTTCATCGAGCAGATCGAGGGTCTCGTCGATATCGAACGTCGTTGGGAAAAGAACAGTGCTCGCGTTCAACATGGCGGTGTGGAGTGCAACGAAAAGGCCATGCACGTGGTAGATCGGCAGAACGTGCAGGAGCACGTCGCCGGGGGTAAAGCGCCAGATGGCATGGAGGGTGAGCGCGTTGGAAGCAAGGTTTGCGTGGGTCAACATGGCGCCCTTGGAGCGACCCGTCGTCCCGCTGGTGTACACCATGGCAGCGAGGTCGTCGGCGAGTCGAGTCTCTACACCAACCCATGGATTCGCGGTATCAGCTGCGGCAGAAAGCTCATCCACATCGTCGCGGCGAATCGTGACGGTCGGTGCGGCGTCGTCGATGAAATAGTCGACTTCGGCGCTGGTGTATGCGGTGTTGAGCGGGACGTAAACCGCACCGATGCGCAGGCACGCAAGGTAAAGAGCGACACCGTCGATGGACTTGTCGATCTGAACGACGACTCGGTCGCCCGGGTGAACTCCCCGAGTGCGGAGCACGCTCGCAATGCGAGCTGAACGGTCATCCATTCCGCTGTAGGTAATCGGAGCTCCCGATGATGGAACGAGAAAATCCCGATGCGGGGCCACCGCCCAGTGCGCTCGCAGCAGATCGAAAAAGTTCCCGTTCATATACCTCGGGAGCTTAGGGCTGGCTGGGTCTGGAACCGCTTAGAAGGTGTCCCAGACGTAGTCGATCGTCGCTTGGATTTCTTCGGCGCTCAGGCTGTTACCGAATGCGGGCATGCCGCCGCCGCCGTTTACTACCTGGGCAATACCGGCCGACTGGTCGGGTTGTTCAGCAGCGATTCCCTGGAGGCTCGGACCGCGTCCGCCCTGGCCTTCGGCTCCATGACAGCGTGTGCAGTTGGCTTCGTAGATCGCTTGCCCATCGATGGTGACCGCAGGGACTTCCTCTTCTGCTTCGGT
>CAYVHV010000038.1:0-36040 GCA_964451305.1 uncultured Acidimicrobiales bacterium
GGATCAGCGCACCTTCAACCGCGCTGAGCGCCATCGTCACGACATCGGCCGCGTGACGAGGGTCGGCACCCTCGGCGACGAGTTCGCGTCGAAAGATGTTCTCGATCATTTCGAAGCCCTCATCACAGCGCTGCTGGATCGCCGGGACCTCGGAGGCAGCTTCGAGGGTGATCGTGGCGATCGGACAACCCTTTTCAAAGTTGGTTTGGATCAACGACTGACTGTAGAAATCGCAGAATGCCTCAAACGCTGATGCGGCGTCAGCTGATGCAGCGACGAGCGCTTCGAGTTGATCAGCGATAAAGCTGTTTGAGAAGTCCACAGCAGCGGTGGCGAGCTCGCTCTTCCCATCTGGAAAATGATGGTAGAGCGATCCCTTCGGGACGCCGCTCTCGGCCAGCACTTGTGAAATACCCGTCGCCGCGTACCCCTGGGACCACAGGAGCCTCGAGGTTGTGGAGAGCAGTTTTCGCTTTGTGTCTTCAGATTTTGCGTAGCCCATTTGTCTCCAGTTCAGACCGAACGGTCTAATTGTACTGTTCGGTCTATATTGATGCAACGTTCGATGGTTCCGGGTTTAGCCACCCCCACAACCCCTAGTGACCACCGAAAAGACCCGGGGATACCCCGATTTGGCCAAACGAGTTCCTCCGTAACGTTTAAATCACTGGCCACGACGGCCCGAGACGGAAGGAGTCCCATGGAAATCTTGAACCCATTTGCCATCGCTGGTCTCCTCGGCGCAGGACTGTACGGAGGTTCCTACATCGCCCTTCAGCTCGGACGTCTCGACGGCAACAGCATCGCCTTTACCCTCTGCAACACGCTCGCTGCGGCGCTCGTCCTGATGAGCCTGTTCGATCAGTTCAATGCATCGACGCTTCTGATCCAGTTGATGTGGCTCAGCGTTGGCCTCATCGGTCTGATCCGTCGTGCGGCTCCCACACCTGCAGCGAGTGAGGATCCACAACCGGTGGCGGCAGAACGTACCTGACCTCTTCATCTCCCGAGCTTGCCCCTCGAAGAGGTCGGGTACGCTTCGTTGTTCATGGACGACATGTTCAACCTCAACCCCGACGACGAGCGCGAAGGAAAGATCACCGCATGGGCGCTCTCGTGGTTCCCAAAAGACGAATGGTCGAAAGCCGTGGCGCTCTGGCCCGAGCTCCTCGAGCACATGCCCGAAGATCACGTGGCCTACTCCCATTGGGTTGAACTGAACTTGCGTGTCGCCTCGGGCAGGGAGTTCAGCAACCCCGACGTCGCACCACTCGCCGTCGACGCGTTGGTCGAACAATTCGGTGATGAGGCTGGCGAACCGAGTTCTCGGGCGGCGATGGGAGCGGCCCTCGCCCGCAACGGTGAGGCCATCAACTGGCCGCCCGGTCGCAACGAACCATGTTGGTGCGGTTCGGGCAGCAAGTACAAGCACTGCTGTCTTCGGGCGACAGCGTCGTAGCGATTCTTCTACACTTCGACGATGGCCGACCTTCTCACGGAGCTTCAGTCCCGTCTCCCAGAACAACGAATCAAAGTCGACCCCGACATCGTCGGCGCGTACAGCCAAGACCGAGCCATCTTCGAAGGACATGGCACCGCGGCTGTCCTCGTCACGCCACACTCCACCGAAGAGGTGGTTGCCGCGGTGGAAGCGGCCAACGCTGCGAAGGCGATCATCGTTCCGCGCGGCGCAGGAACCGGATTGACGGGCGCAGCCAATGCGATCGACGGCTGCATGATTCTCTCAGTACACAACATGAATGAGGTACTTGAGATCGATCGCACAAACCGTCTGGCTCGCGTGCAACCGGGAGTCATCAACGCAGACCTCAAGGCTGCGGTTGCAACCGAGGGCCTCTACTATCCGCCCGACCCCGCGTCGTTTGATATGTCGAGCATCGGTGGAAATGTCGCCACCAACGCCGGGGGCTTGTGCTGTGTGAAGTACGGCGTGACCCGCGACTACGTGATGGGCCTCGAAGTCGTTCTCGCGAGTGGCGAGGTCATCAGCACCGGACGTCGGACGATCAAGAGCACGGCCGGACTCGACCTCACCGGTCTGTTCATTGGTTCGGAAGGAATCCTCGGCATCATCACCGAAGTGACCGTCCGACTCGAGCCGGCACCACCTCCGCCGCAAACAGCGGTTGCCTACTTCGCAGAACTACCGGCCGCTGGCGAGGCGATCAACGCGATATTTGATCGCGGTTTTCAGCCGACGGTGATGGAGATCCTCGACCAGGCGACGCTCAAGATCGTCGAGCAGTCCTATCCGATGGATCTGGACACCGACGCCGCATGCCTGATCTTGATGCAGTCTTCGCCCGACGACCAACCGATCAGCGAACTCGCTGACGTTTGCACCGAGTTCGGTGCGACTTTCGTGTACCACGCAGCGGACGCCGACGAGGGCGAGATGCTCCTCGAAGTTCGTCGGCGTGCATGGCCAGCAGCGGAGAAGCTCGGCAAGGCGCTCCTCCCCGAGGACGTCGCAGTCCAGCGACAGCATCTTCCGGAGCTCTTGGCCGGCATCACCGCTATCGCTGACGAACACGACCTGTTCATCCCGGTGATCGGCCACGCTGGTGATGGCAACATGCATCCCTTGCTGGTCTTTGACGAGCACGACCCAGATGAGCTCGTTCGAGTGAAGGCTGCGTTCGCAGAGATCGTCCACCTCACGCTGAGCCTCGGCGGTACCCTCGCCGGAGAACACGGCGTCGGCACCCTAAAGCGAGAGTTCCTCGACGACGAGATCGACCCGATCTATCGAGAGATGATGCGCAAGGTCAAAGCAACCTTCGACCCCGAAAACCGCCTAAACCCCGGAAAAGCCATCTAAAGCGAAAGTGCCGGCCAACATCGTCGACCGGCACGAACCCAAATTATTCAAACCTCACTGCGCCTTTCCTTCCGCTCCGCTCCAGGAAAACACTCATACACCGCCTCCGGCGCAAGCCTGCGTGGCGTATGAACGCTCCCCGAAGGGAACGGAATGGTAGTTGACCGAGGCATCAAAATCGGCGACGGAGTCGCTGATGCCGAAGGTCAACTACCCTTTCGCCGAGATGAAGGCGTCCGAGAAGTTGATCTCGAAGTCTCCGGTGTCAGAAATGAACTCGAGGTTCGAGGTGTCTGCTGGGTACACGATTGGATCTTCGAGTACTTCGGTGTCGATGAAGCCTTCGGATGCTTCGTTCGGGCTGGCGTAGAAGTTCCAGTTGGTCAACTGTGCTCCACGCTCAGCGTCGAGCAGGAAGTTGATGAACGTGTGCGCCGTGCATGGATGCGGAGCATCGAACGGGATCGCCATGTTGTCGACCCAACGGGTGCCACCTTCTTCAGGGACGAAGTAGGCGAACTGGTCGGGATCGTCCGCTTCGTCGAATTGCACGATGAAGTTTCCGCTGAACCCGTGGGTGACGGCAGCTTCACCGGTCACCAAGAGCTCGTCGAACTGGTCCGAGTCGTAGGCCGCAATGCGGTCACGAGCGTCTTGGACCAACACTCGAGCTTCCTCGAGTTGGGCTGCATCGGTGGTGTTCAGCGAGTAGCCGAGGAACTTCAGTGCCGCACCGAGTGTTTCGCGCGGGTCGTTCAGCAGTGTCGCGAACTGTCCTTCGAGGTTGTATTCAGCTGCAATGTCGGGATCGAACACGAGGCCCCACGTTTGTGGAACGTCCTCGCCGGTGATCGAAAGGTCGACTCCAAGACCGGTGGTTCCCCACTGGTATGGCACGGAGAATTCGGCGGCTGGGTCGAATGGAAGGTCGGATGCGAACTCTGGCAGAAGGTTGTCGATGTTCGGGATCGCGTCGCGGTTGATCGGCTGGATCGACTCGTCGGCGATGAGGATCGACACCATGTAGTCCGATGGCACGATGAAGTCGAAGCCCGAACCGCCGGCGGCGATGATTGGCTGCATTGCTTCGTTCGAGTCGTAGTTGTCTTGGGTGACGCTGACGCCGAACTCGTCCTCGAATGCAGTGATGAGGTCGGGGTCGATGTATTCGCTCCAGTTGAACATGGCGAGATCGCCGTCGGTTTGGCCCGCCTCACATTGGGCCGCGGATACCGCGGTGGCGATACCGGTATCGCCCCCATCGGAGTCGCCTTCGGTTGCCGTGTCTCCGGTGCTACCACCGCATGCCGTTGCGAAGACCGCCACGGCGGCAAGAGCGCCGAGATGGCGCATGTGCTGCTTTCGTTTCATTTTGTTCCCTCCCAGGATGTTGTGTATTTCCCACCGAAATTGCCTACTGATTCGTTGACTTACGCAGCCGACCCGTCCCGTGCCCTCTGCGCCAATAATGAGAGCAAGACGAGAACGATAGAGATCGCCAACATCACGACCGAAACGGCGTTGATGAGTGGCGTTACCCCGCGGCGAATCAGACCGAACACGAAGACGGGCAACGTCGTCGATCCTGGGCCAGCGGCGAATTGTGTGATGACGACGTCGTCGAGCGACAGCGTCAGCGATAGGAGTGCACCGCCGACGACGCCGGGCAGGATCAACGGCAGTGTGACGTAGCGGAACGATTGCAGGCGCGATGCGTAGAGGTCCTGCGCAGCCTCTTCGAGGCGTTGGCTCATCCCGGCGATGCGAGCACGTACGACGATCGAGACGAAGCTGATGCTGAATGCGATGTGGCTGAGCGTCACGGTGGCCACACCCTTTGCGAAGCTGATGCCGAAGAGGGCATCGAGGAGATCGCGGCCAGCTGCGAAGAACAGCAGCATCATGACCGCCATCGTCACGTCGGGCACGATCACCGGCAAATAGAGGAGGGCGTCGAAGAACCGGTTGCCTCGGAATCGGTAGCGTTCGAGCGCTAGTGCGGCCATCGTTCCGAGCACCACGGAAACAAGCGTTGAGATGATGGCGACACGAATCGAGATCGTGAGCGCGTCCTGCACTTGCTCGTTCTGTGCGAACGCCTCGTACCAACGGAGCGTGAAACCACCCCATCGTCCGACGAGCTCGTCGTCACTGAACGAGAAGAAGACGAGCAGAGCAATGGGGGCATAGAAAAAGATGTAAACGAGGATGGCGTTGAACCCGAGAACGTTACGACTGGCTCCCTTGAGTTGCTTGTTGCTCACAACGTCCGCCCTCCGCTTCTGAAGTAACTGATCGTGGCCATCAGCATCACGACCATGAGCACGGTCGATACCGCCGCCCCAGCGGGCCAATTTCGTGCAGTGAGGAACTGGGAGACGATGAAGCTGCCGAGCAAGGTGGTGCGTCCGCCACCGAGAATCTCTGGAGTCACGAATGCCCCGAGGCTCGGAATAAAGACGAGGATTGAACCAGCGATCACGCCTGGACGAGAGAGGGGAAAGGTGACGTTTTGGAACGTCTGCCACCCGGTCGCGCCAAGGTCTCGGCTCGCTTCGACCAGGCTCCAGTCCATGCGCTCGATGGCTGCATACATGGGCAAGATCATGAACGGCAAGAAGCCGTAGACGAGGCCGAGTACCACCGCTGTTGGAGTGAAGAGGATGCGCGTCTCGCCCGCTCCAACGGCTTCGGTCAATTGGCTGATTGGACCGTCGTTTCCGAGCAGGACACGCCACGCGTAGTTGCGCACGAGGAAGTTCGACCAAAATGGGATTAGTACGCCGACGAGCATCAGGTTTCGGGTGAGCGGTTTGCGAGTCGCCAAGAAATACGAGAACGGATAGGCGACAACAAAGCAGATCACGGTCGTGAGAATCGCGAGCCATAACGATCGGAAAAGGATCGTTCGGACGATCGGATCAGCCAAGCGTGCGTATGAGTCGAAGTTCCAGCCGGCAAGCTCGGTCGCCCCACTACTGGTTCGTGTAGCGAACGAATACACCACGACGATGCCGAGCGGAATCGCAAAGAACAGGACGAGATAGAAATAGGCGGGCAACGCGAGCAGGAAGCCACGCCGACGTTTGTTCTTCTCGTTTGCCTTTTCGAACTCGGGTGTAGCGAGAGCGGTCATGAGCCATACCCCTCGTCGGGAACGACCCAATCGCTGCGGCGGTCCCACCAGATCGCAACCTGCGAACCGGGCTCGTAGACGACCGAGTTGGGTGTGGCGTTCGTGCGCACCTCGAGGGGCATCCAATCGACCGCCACGGTATAGACGTGTGAATGGCCGAGGTAGGTGACGTTGGTGACCTGACCTTGCAAGCTCGTCGGCTGGAACTCTTCGGGAACATCTTCGGTCGCGCCGATCGTGATCGATTCAGGCCGCAGACTCATCGCGACCTTGGTCCCGGCAGGATGTGGACTTGGAGCCCTGACCTTTGTCCCGTTCGCGAGGACGATCGTCTCGTCGTCGGCCACCGTCGCGTCGACGAGGTTCGTCTGGCCAATGAAGTCTGCAACGAAACGATTGACCGGTCGGTCGTAGAGCTCTTCTGCCGATCCAACCTGCAACAATTTGCCGTCGTGCATCACGGCGATCCGGTCGCTCATCGTGAGCGCTTCTTCCTGGTCGTGGGTGACGAACACAAAGCTCACACCCAGCTCACGTTGGAGCGACTTGAGTTCGCTCTGCATCTCTTGGCGCAACTTCAGGTCGAGCGCTCCGAGGGGCTCATCGAGAAGCAGCACCTTTGGCTTGTTGACCAGTGCCCGTGCGAGGGCGACACGTTGTTGTTGACCACCGGAGAGTTGGTTCGGTTTGCGTTTGCTCATCGACCCGAGCTGCACGAGCTCGATCGCCTCGTTCGCTCGTGTCGCGATCTCGGACTTTGAGACGCCTTGCATCTTTAGTCCGAAGCCAACGTTTTGGAGCACGTTCATGTGCGGGAACAGCGCGTAGTTCTGAAAGACCGTGTTGACCGGCCGTTTATTCGGCGGGAGCGTCCCGACCTCTTCACCGAAGATCTTGAGGCTGCCTTCGGTCGGAAATTCGAGGCCCGCGATCATCCGCAGGGTCGTGGTCTTGCCACAACCCGATGGCCCCAGCATCGCGAAGAACTCGCCGTCGGCGATCTCCAGATCGACCGAGTCGACGGCAACGACGTCGTCGAAGCGCTTCGTAACCCCCGAAATTTGTACTGCTGCCGTCACCGGCTTCCCCCTGAAGGCACGTCCTATTGACGTCCGTAATCGATTCCGACAGCGCCCGCTTTTCGGGCCTGCACGCTAATAAAGTCATGAGCAATCGTCGCCGCAGCGAGCGAGGTGATCTCGCTCAGGTCATATGCGGGCGCGACCTCTACGACGTCGGCGCCAACGATGTCGAACTCGTCGAGGCTGCGGATGGCATCCAACGCCTGAGCGGTAGAGAGCCCGCCGCTCACCGGAGTGCCCGTTCCCGGTGCAAATGATGGGTCGAGGCAGTCGATATCGAACGTGAGATATGCCTTGTTCTGCCCAACGACCTCTCGGACCACGTCGATGACCGCCGGTATACCTTCTCGATGTACCCACGGAGCCCCGAGCACGGTGAACCCGTGCGTCTCGTCGTTGTGGGTTCGGATGCCGATCTGCACCGACGTTTCCGGATCGATGATTCCTTCACGTAGCGCCCGGAGAAACATCGACCCGTGATCGAGACGTTGGCCATCGTCATCCCAGGTGTCGCTGTGTGCGTCGAAGTGAATGAGCGATAGCTGGCCGTACTTTTTGTAATGCGCTTTCAGCAGCGGGTACGTGATGAAGTGGTCGCCTCCCAAAGAGATCATCATCGTGTCGGTGGCGAGGATCTCATCGGCATGCGCTTCGATTCGGTCGGGCATCTCTTCGACGTGGCCGTAATCGAGATAGCAGTCGCCGTAGTCGGCCACGCGAAGAGTGGCGAACGGATCGAACCCGAACGGATACGCATCCAGCTCGGCCAACCCGACCGAAGCTGCTCGAATCGCCCGGGGACCAAAGCGAGCACCTGGCCGATTGCTCGTCGCCATATCGAACGGCACACCGGTCACCGCAATGTCGGCGTTGCTGAGGTCGCGGGTGTAGTTGCGGCGCAGAAACGACGTTGCTCCGCCCCAGGTCATCTCCCGGTCGCGGCCGTCGAGTTGTGTGGCGCGGAATGCCTGATCGCCGTCGAGGTTTTCGCCCATCAGCCAACCCCCCAGTCGTAGGTCTGTTTCGTTACGGCGAGGTATGGCATCGACTCGACGTGAGTAACGCCGTCCATCATCCGAATCATGTTGGTGACGTCGATGAACGAATCGTCGTTGCGGCTCACGACCTCGACCATCAGGTCGAACCGGCCTGTGGTCATGACGACATACACCGCATCGTCGATTTGGCCCACATCGCTGGCGACCTTGCGGATATCGCCAATGATGTTGATGCCGAGGAGTGAACCGTGACCAAGACCGAGCGCCAACGGATCGCTGACCGCGACCACATCGATTACACCGGTGTCGAGCAGGCGTTTTACCCGCTGCCGGCACGCAGCGTCGGAGAGGCCTACAACTCGGCTGAGCTGGCTGTACGACGTTCGGCCATCGGCTTGAAGAATCCGAATCAGCTCGCGGTCGATGTCATCTATCGGAATCATGCCGCTCACTGGACGGAACCCGCTTTAGGTAGTGGAGCGACACGGGCGCTCGGGTCGTACTCGATGTTGTGCCAGACGATCAACGATGCGGCATTGTCGACCTCGGGATCAGCCATGTAGTCCAACAGCGCACACGGCGCTTCAAATCCGTTCTCGAGCTGGAACGTGAGGGTCGGGTCGTAGAGCTCACCCGCCTTTACCTTCTCGACATACTCATGGGCATCCATCTCGTGCTTGTGATCAGCGAATCCGGGAATGACTCCGCCCGCAACGATCCCAGCAAGGTTCAAATCGACACAGATTTGCTTGCGAAGGTCGTAGAGCTCTTGACCAATTCCGCGTCGGCGATACTCCGGGTGAACAACGATGTCGGTGCCGTAATACCACTGCCCGTCTGGGTCGTCGCCAGACTCGGTTGGTGCATCATCGAAAAACGCTTTGAGATTGTGCTGCGGATTGTCGAAGTCGAAGTTGGTTCGTACGCCCAGACCGACCGCCACCGGCTGATCACGGTCGTCCCCGTCGAACCCAATTGCGCTGCCTTCCGGAAAGTCACCAGCCAAGATCAATAGTTCGCGTTCGTCGTAGAGATCTTTGGGGTCGGCGGTCGGGAAACCGATCAGCTCGAGCTCCTCTAACTTCGCGCACATGTGCGGCTCGATACGCACATACTGCAACCCCGAGCGAGGGCCGACGGCAAAAACATCGTTCACTGTTTTCCACTCCGCTCGGTCTGGCCGGGCCGCTCAAAGCTGATCTGTTGGTACTCGTTGTCGATCGGACGACCCCAGACCGCCCAGAACTCGCCCGTCGATGGACGCATGACCGCGGCTCCGCTCGACTCGATGTGGTACGGCTCGACAGCCGCCTGGCAAATCGCGTCGGGGTGCCTCGTGATCTCCATCACCCGTTCAGGAGTGATCGGACGATCCGCAGAGATGTCATCGGCGAGCAACGCTGTTGCTTGTTCGAATCGTGACGCCGAGCTGTCCATCAGCCCGGGTGCTTTGTGGGCTTGGACCGCAGATGACTCTGGGTAGAGCGTGTGGTTAGTGTGCACGATTGGCGTGTCGGCGAGCTCGGCGAACGGCCGGGCCGATGGCATTGCTTCGACGTTGAATCCTGCACCGTGTCGATCAAAGATCAGAAAGTTGTGCGCACCTGCGAGGTCCGCGCCGAGCAGCACATCTCGCGCTTGGGTCGCCGTTGTGGTCTTCAACATCGCACGAACGACCATGGTCCAGTTGACGCCCCGCACGCCGTCGAGGCCGACGAGGTTGTTGATGCCAACACACACCCCCTCGGAGTTCATACCGATCTGTCCGAGGGAACCGGTGGTGGAAAACACGAGCGCCGCCGGAGCGTCATCAGGGTGCAGCCGCAACAGGACGACTCGATCTGTCGCCGTGTCGTGCATGTCCCACGTCTGGCCGAAAATCCCGGCGTTGCCCGCGACTGCGTCCGGCACGATCATGGCGGTGCAGTCATCCTCGATGACCGACTCGGGCATGTCGCCACCGATGACGGCTCGCATCGTGTCGACGAAATCGGTGAACCCACCGACGACCACTGCTTCCGCCGGAGAGATCCCTGCGGCGTCGGCCATCGCCAGCATCTCGGCATTGAGTGCGGGGTCGAACGACTCGTGCGCCGGAAGCATCGACTCGGCCACCTCGAGGACGACCTCGCGGTCGACGGGACCACCGGTCCACAGACCGGACGCAACGAGGCCAACTCGATCGTTCGCATACTCACGGATCTCTTCGGCATACGCGCGTCCGTGGGCTGAACCTATCTCGGTCGGCGAACCGGCAAGATCGAGAATCCGAATCGGAGGCCGCTGCATCAGGTGCTCGCAATCGCTGCGGCGAAGGCTTCGTCGAGCACCGCGAGCGCTTCGTCGATCTGTTCGTCGGAGATGGCCAGAGGCGGAAGAAAGCGAACGCAATTGCCGAACAAGCCGGCGCGAATCGTAATCAGGCCCCGTTCGGTCGTGGCCTTAGTGATCGCTGCGGTGAGATCTGGGTCGGGGGTCAGCGCCTCGTCTTGGACGAGTTCCATCGCGAGCATCGGCCCGAGACCGCGAACTTCGGCGACCCGTATCGGATGTTTGGCAGCGATGGCCTCGAGCCCGGCACCGAGGCGCTCGCCTACTTCCCGCGCACGGTCGAGGAACGCTGGCGTGTTGACGATCGCAATCGTTTCAAGAGCAGCCACACATGCGAGCGGGTTGCCGCTATAGGTGCCACCCATTCCGCCGGGGTGTGGGGCGTCGAGCAGGTCAGCCCGGCCAACCACTGCGCTGATCGGCATGCCCGATCCCATGGACTTGGCCATCGTGATGAGGTCGGGAACGACCCCACTGTGTTCGATGGAAAAGAGACGACCAGTACGGCCAAACCCGGCCTGCACCTCATCGGCCACCATCACGATGCCGTGTTCATCGCAGATCTGCCGGATTGCTTCGAGGAATGGCTGGGGCGCCGGAATGAACCCACCCTCACCTTGGACTGGCTCGATCACGATCGCCGCCAGCGCAGTCGGGTCGACGAAGCCGATCATGGCTTCGTGCAATCGCTTGACCGACCACTCGATGAACTCATCGACGTCGGTGCCGGCGGGACGGCGCAAAATGTTCGGGAAGGGCACCCGGTAGACCTCGGAAGCGAATGGACCAAAGCCCTTCTTGAAGAGGCTGTACTTGCTCGTCATCGACATCGTCATGTTCGTACGGCCGTGATAGGAGCCCTCGAATACGAGAACGCCAGCCCGTCCGGTAGCAGTCCGAGCGATTTTGACCGCTGACTCCACCGCTTCAGCACCACTGTTCATCAGCATGGACTTCTTTTCGAAGTCACCGGGAGCCGCAGCGTTGAGCGCTTCAGCGAGCGAAACCGACGCTTCGTGAGTCGCCACAATGTTGCAGATATGGAGAAGGTCGGCGGCTTGCGATTGAATCGCGCTCACTACCGTCGGCGGGCAATGGCCTGCCGCCAACACCCCGATACCTCCGGCGAAATCAAGTAGTTGATTGCCATCGACGTCGGTGACGATCGCACCGCTCGCAGACTCGATCGCGAGCTCGGTCAGGAATGCTGCACCGTTGCTCATCGCGTTCCGCCGGCGAGAAACGATCCCAGAGCTCTTCGGACCGGGGATGTCTGTGATCAGTTGGATTGAGCCCATGGCCACACACGCTACTGATTTCGAAGTCCATATGGAAATTGGCCACGAAAAGAGTTGACGAAAAGCAGCGAACGAGATGGAAACGAGGCCGTTGGGTATATTCTCGATCAATGTCGAATTCAGACAGTATCGGATTCACAACGATCGACCCGGTGATTCGGGTCCCGAAGGGCGTAGCGAACTATGACGAGCTCAGCCAACAGCTCTAACGACTTCATTGCGAACGCCACCACGACCGCGCTCTGGCTCGATCAGCTCGGCCACATCACCAATCGAGCCGCACTGCGCGGCGACACGACCGTCGACGTCGCGATCGTCGGTGGAGGGTTCAGTGGGCTCTGGACCGCGTACTACTTGGCCAAGGCCGACCCTTCTATTCGGATCCTTGTCCTCGAGAAGGACTTCTGCGGCTTTGGCGCGTCGGGGCGCAACGGCGGCTGGGCCGAGGGTGGCCTGGCGAGCGCACCCGAAAAGTACGCTGACTGGTCATCGCTCGACGAGGCCCTCCGCCAAGAAGCCGCTGTGGCAGATGCCGTCGATGAGATTGGACGGGTCGCCGACGCAGAGGGCATTGCGTGCGGGTATGCAAAGGGCGGTTGGATCCGCGTCGCTCGAAACGCCGCTCAGGAAAAGCGCATGCGTGACGAGATGTCAGGGCCCAACCCCCACGGCACACTGCTCGAACCGAACGAGGCCCGCGAGAGGTTAAACGCCACGAGCGTGCGTGCCGGCATCTACTCGCCCGACTGCGCTGCGCTCGATCCAGCACGTCTCATCCGAGGGCTGGCGGACGCGTGCGAGAAGCTCGGCGTCACCATCGCTGAAGGCACGGCGGTCAGTGAAATCGACGGCCACCATGTGCGCACCAAACACGGCACCGTCACCGCCGATGCGGTGATTCAAGCGACCGAGGCATACACGCGCGACCTCAAAGGTGGGAGACGAAAACTGCTACCGGTCTACTCGCTCATGGTTGCGACCGAACCACTCCCCGATGCCATGTTCGACGAGATCGGTCTCGACGGTCGGCCGACGTTTTCCGACGACCGTTTCATGGTCATCTACGGCCAACGAACCGAGGATGGCCGCCTCGCCTTCGGTGGACGAGGTGTTCCGTACCTCTGGGGTTCGGCGATCTCGCGAAGCGGTGAGCTCCACGACGGCTCGCATTCGCTGCTCCGCGAGACACTCATCGAAATGTTGCCCGTCCTCCGGGACGCAGCCTTCACCCATCGATGGGGTGGCGTCCTCGGCATTCCTCGAGATTGGGTCCCGAGTTTGCGCTTCGATCCGGCGACCGGCTCGGGAGTGCTCGGTGGGTACGTCGGTGAGGGTGTCGCCGCTGCGAACCTTGCGGGAAGGACCATGGCCGATCTGATCCGTCGCGAAAATACCGAACGAACCACCTACCCCTGGGTGGGGCACCGGTCGCGCGATTGGGAGCCCGAACCCTTCCGCTGGCTCGGCGTGCGCAGCAGTCGCAGCATCCTCAACGCGGCAGACGAACGCGAATACGTATCCGAAAAAGAAGCCAAGATCGCCTACAAGATCTCAAAATTTCTCAAAGGCGCTTGAGTCCTCGATAAACATCGCGGCCACACTGGAGACGTGAGCTTCAACGTTGGGCCTGCGGGCGCTCAGAGTTCGCCACCACCGGCGGCTATCCCACCTCCAACCGGGTCACCGGCTGGATGGTATGAGGATCCGTGGAAGCAGGCGTCTTGGCGTTGGTACGACGGCCACATGTGGACCGGTCACCTCCACGGTGCAGCGCCGGTCTCGGTACCTCAGGCTCCCGTTCCGGGAGCGGGCAACCTCACGAACACCGCTGGCCCATCGCAGCTCAGCGTGCTCGAACCACCAAAGAAGCCGTTCCTCCCCGCCTTCTTGAGTTGGCCGGTCGTCATCGCCGCGCTCCCCAGCCTTGCCTTTATGGCCGTCGTGTTGGTATCTGCGCCACCCGCGTTTTTCCTCGGCTTCGTACCGCTCTTTATCGTGATGCCCGTTCTGTTGTGGATCGATCGAATCGAACCCGAGCCCTGGTCATCGAAGATCCACACCTTTCTCTGGGGAACGTTCGTTGCTGGCATCATCTCGGTGATCGTCAACACTGGAGTCGCTCTCACCCTCGGCGAAGCGGTCGCCGCCGTAGCGTCGGCGCCCATCATCGAAGAGATCACCAAAGGCCTCGGCATTGTCTGGATGGTGCGACGCAAAGAAGTCGATGGCCCGATGGACGGCATCGTGTACGCCGGATGGTCAGCTCTCGGGTTCGCCATGATCGAAAACATGAACTTCTTCCTCGCCGCCCTCGAAGGAGACATGCTCGTCGAGGTCTTCATCGGCCGAGCGCTATTCACCCCGTTCGCACACCCGCTCTTTACGATGTGGACCGGGCTCGCAATCGGTCTGGCTGTACGAGCTCGCAAGTCCACATGGTCAGGCCTTTGGGGTCTTGGACTCGCCATGGCACTTCACGCTGCGTGGAACGGTGCACTCACCTTTAGCGAGGCCACCGATAGCGGGCTACTCGTCATCGGTGTTGCGATCTTGCTGTTCGTCAGCCTGTTCATCGCGAGTGGAGTCGGCATCGTTATTCTGCGGCGCCGCGACCAGCGGCGATACCAACAGCTCGTCCCATTCCTTGCGTCGCGTTACAACATGAGCCAAGCACAGGTCGCGCTCCTCCTCGACCCAGCGCAACATAAGGCGGTTCGAGCCAACATGACAGACAAAGCGCAGGTTCGTCAGTTCAAAATGGCATCGAGCGCAATGGTCCGGCTCGCTGCCCTGCTCGACCACGACGACATGCCGCCACCAGAAGATGAAGCCCGGCTATACAGCCAGCTGGTCGCGGCACACTCGCAGACCTGAACACCCCGGTGCCGGTGAGCCTCAACCCGGTACGAACTCGACACCCTTGGCCATCGACATTGCCTGTTCAGTGACCCCGTGAACAACGTTGAAGATGTCTTCGGCGGTAGTGCCGGAAGTGAACAACACAATCACTCCGGCAATACCAACGATCTTCGAAACGAGCGATATACCAGTCATATCGAGTCCCACCTCATATGTAGTTGATGATCGAGGTATCGGGCCTTTTGGCCTATTACTTAAGCGATTTCCCGAACCGATACTTCGTCGCCGCGATATAACAAGATATGGCCAACGCTGATATCGAGTTCTTCTTCGACCCTGTCTGCCCCTTTGCATGGATCACCTCGAGGTGGATCGAGAAGGTGAGTGCGCAAACCGACTACAGCGTCGAATGGCGCTTCATTGCACTGCGCATTCTCAACAAGGACAAAAACTACGCCACCGATTTTCCACCAGAGTATGAGCACGGCCACACCGCTGGACTCCGCATGCTCCGCGTATGCGCTGCGGTACGAGACGAGCTCGGCAATGACGTCATCGGGCCGCTCTACACCGCGCTCTCCGGTTCGACGTTCGATGTCGAACCCAACGACGTCTACCGAAACACCTTGGGCACGATGCCGATGATCGAAGCCGCGCTAGAAACTGCTGGCCTTCCAACGCACTTTGCCGCTGCGGCCGATGACACGTCGTGGGATGAGATCATCGAGACCGAGACCGAACTTGCCTTGTCGCGGACCGGTCGTGATGTAGGCACACC
This sequence comes from uncultured Acidimicrobiales bacterium, assembly GCA_964451305.1. Taxonomy (GTDB): domain Bacteria; phylum Actinomycetota; class Acidimicrobiia; order Acidimicrobiales; family SHLQ01; genus SHLQ01. Next base: position 15,325 of record CAYVHV010000038.1, read on the forward strand.
GATCATCACCTTCCAGCCACCGGACGGACTGTCCTTCTTTGGACCGGTCATCAGCCGTATCCCTGACGATGCCGATGCTGTTCCGCTGTGGAATGCCGTCACGACGCTCGCTGCATATCCAGGATTCGCTGAAATGAAGCGATCACTGCGAGAAACACCACAGCTCAGTGTGTTCGGTGAGCTTTCGGACAACCCGGAATTCGAGGATTGGCAGGGCGGTGCTCGTAAAGCGCATCTTCCTGAATCCAGCTGATCAACGCGACGACCGCTGTGTTGGAAGTCGCGGTACCGTAGAGACACGTCATGGCGCCGACCGCCGCGCCCTAAACCCGGATCAACAATCCGCTGCCTCGAGGAGACCACCATGGCTGGAAGCGCCCCCATCGAAGAAACCCCCAAGCTCGGTCGTGCCGCCACGATCACAGGCTTCATCTTCGTACTCTTGATTCTCACCGGCTTTAGTGCTGCGACCGCCGTGTCCTTCGAGGACTCCGTCAGCCAAGACCACGCCGAGGATCATGCTGATGATCACGCCGAGGACGATCACGCCGACGATCATGGCGAGGACGACCACGCCGATGACCATGGCGACGATGACCACAGCGACGAATAATCATCAGCGACGCCCTATTCGCGTCGCACTCGTTGTTCTTGCGTTACTCGGGTCAGCATGCGCCTCATCGAGCGCGCTTCCGGAAACGGCCAGCGAAGCACGAGAACAACCCTCCGGATCCGACGCGCCCGTCAGCTCCGAAGAACCGCAGACCACAAACGACGGTGATGATGCCGTCGCGACCGAGGCGCAATCAGCCGACGGCGATCCGGACGAGCTAGTCGAAGACGCCGGCACCGACCCCTCTGAAGGTGATCAAGGTGACGACGCCGCATTTTTCCCCGAGCTCTGCGACGCCGAACCGGTGATTCCTGGTTCCAGAGTCGATATTCAAGCGAGCGGAAATCGCATCGCCCCGGGGACGCTCGACTTCGCAAACCTCTCCGAGGTGGAAATCGAACTTCCCGACAACGGTGTTTGGGTAAACGCCGATCCGACCGGCGGATGGTACGTCGTCCTTGAACGAGGCTCCGCTGTTCGGGTCTCGACAGACGGCACCGTCACTTCGGCGGGAACACCGGGCGCAGTGCCTCCCGAACTCGATGCCGACGGCAACCCTGACTCGCCGTTCCGGTTCCATGAACTGTTCACGAATCCCCTCGATGACACTCGCGTCGTGGTCGACGAAGCCATCGCCGTCGCACTCACAACCCCGACCGACTTCTATCGACATGGTGCTCTTGGAGACGCGATCGAAGCTGCAGCAATTGAATGGGTCGACACGTGTAGCGGAGAACGAGGATTGATCAACATCGCCGAGCCCGATGTCATCGAAAGCCTCTCCCCCATCCTCGCCGACATCGATGGTGATGGACAGAGCGAGATCATCGTCACCCTCAGCAACGACGATGGTGGATCACGTCTCGCTGCGTTCGAACTCGATGGCACCTCCGCTGGTGAGTCCGAACCGATCGGGCTCGGCAACCGGTGGCGCAATCAGCTCGCCGCCGGAGCGTTCGGCCCTGAAGGTGAGGTCGAACTCATCGATGTTCGGACCCCGCACATCGGTGGCATCGTTCAATCATTCCAACAAGTTGTCGACGAGGAAAACGTCCCGAGCCTCGTCCAGGTGGCTGCATCAGATGCGAGCTACACCTCTCATGTCAACCGAACACGCAACCTCTCCATGGGCATTGCGCTCGACCTCGACACCGATAGCTTTCCCGATGTTCTCGTAGCGCGATCTGATCGAGGGGCCCTCGTGGCAATGACGCGTACAGCCGATCCCGCCGCCGCACTCCAGGGGTGGAACATCATCGGCGAGCGCGAGCTCACCTTCGGTCTGACATCGAACATCGCGAGCCAGGAACCAACACCTGGACGGGCTGCGGTGGCGCTTGCGGACGGAAGTACGCTGCGCATATGGAACTAGCAGCGCCTTCGACGCCCGCTCGCACGCAGGCATAATCCTTGTCTCCTACGACGGCAGTCGAGCCGTTGGCTCGACACGGTCTACGGCGCGCCGAGTACATCGGTCTCGCGTCGCTTGTAACCGCCACGATCGCGATGAGCATCGACACGATCCTCCCCGCCTTCGAAGAGATCGAAGCAGCCTATGGACTCGACAACTCGAGCCTCTCCATCTCGCTCAGCATCACCGTGTTCTTCGCTGCACTCGGTCTTGGCAACTTGGTGTGGGGCCCACTCTCGGACCGCTTCGGCCGCAAACCGATCATGTACCTGTCGCTCGGTGCGGTCATCGCCGGTTCGGTTCTGACATCGTTCGCTCCCAACTTCGAGACCTTCCTGATCGGTCGAGTGTTCTGGGGCGTCGCTGCTGCTGGGCCTCGCACGATCGTGCTGGCGATCACTCGAGACTGCTACGACGGTGACGCGATGTCGCGCATCATGTCGCTAACGATCGCCGTGTTTCTCATCGTCCCAATTCTCGCTCCGGCCATCGGCGAAGGCTTGCTCGTGTTGGGCTCGTGGAGACTCACGACGCTTTCGGCCGCGGTGCTCGCAGGTATCGGCGCCCTGTGGTTCTCTCGCATTTCTGAGACGCTTCGTCCCCACGATGCACTCCCGCTCGAATTCGGCCGAGTAGGTCGAGCAGCCAAACAGGTTCTCACGACGCGATCGACAGCGCTCTTTACCCTTGCCGCGACGATGACGTACGGGTCGTTCTTTCCATGGCTGGGAAGCTCTCCCAAACTCATTGGAGACATCTACGGACGTGGAGACAGTTTCGCGTTGATCTTCGGTGGCAACGCTGTGCTTATGGCGATCGGCATCTTCTTCGTCGAGCGAATGGTGCGCCGCCACTCGACACGGCCGGTCATCCGAGCGCAAGTCGCCGTTTTGATCGGTGTTTCGATCGTCTACGTTGCGATTTCATTGTCAACGAACGGGATCCCACCATTTTGGGTGTGGTTCGTACTCGTGAGCCTGCTGACCGCACTCAATTCGAGCAGTTCGCCACTGTTTCAATCGCTCGCTATGGAACCCATGGGAACAATCGCCGGAACCGCTGCATCGGTAACCGGTGCGATCGTCTTTATCTTCGGAGCCATCCTCGGCTCCATCATCGACAGCTTTATCGATACGACGGTGACACCGTTCGGTGTTGGCTTCCTCGTGTACGGCCTGATTATTGCGGGCGCCACCTTCGCAGCGATGAACGCTGAATCGCTACGGGCGCGGGCCTGACGCGAAGCGTTCGTCGACGTTCGGGCGTTCGTAGGCCTGTCGAAGCTCACGTAGCTCTCGGTGAAACTCATCACGCTGGATCGTCGTCTTATGTAGGCGTTCAAAACCGGACAATCCGTGGAGCAACCGATGGTTGTCGAGAAGAAGGACATCTCCGGGTTCGAGATGCACGAGTAGTGCCCGGGCAGGGTTGTTGACCTCCCCGGTGAACGAAATAAGCGACCGGTAGTAGTCGCCCACAGTTCCTGGATCGAGGTCGAGCGGAGCGATCGCCGTCTCGTCGAAACGAATGCCCGAAAGCTCGTAGTCGCGATCGAGCGAGATGATTGGACCGTGCGCCAAATACTGGGCAGATTCACCCTGGCCACGGAATGGAATGCTCGTTTCGCTGAGGGTGTCAAAGACATCGGGATCTTCATCTCGAAGATCGTTCGCCACCCCGAAGCCGTCGACGAGGATCACCTCGCCCGCACTCGAGGGCGATTGGAGCGCGGTGATCGCTGGCGGAACGTAGCGATACGGATCGTCGGTATGCGGGGTGAGGACAAGGTCGTCTCGCTCGACCACGACAGCCGGTGTTGCGTGGAACATCGGCAAGTTGCCAGTCGATGCGCCAGCGATGACCGCCGCGCCGAACTTCGAGACCGACTCAAAGACGTCGAGCAGTTCCTTGCTCGCGAGCGACGGCTCATCGAATCGCTCGAGCTCATGACCCGCCCGAACATGTGAGACGAGGCGAGAGCGGCCAAGACGGTCGTGTGGTTCGTGCGAGTGCGCACGAATCCAATCGAAGCCAAAGCTTGTTTCATGACCATCGCTGAACTCGATGGCAAGATCGCCATCGTCGTTGCGAAAAGCATCCATGACCCAGACGTCAGGATTCAGATCGGTCACCGTCACCGCCGTTGGACAGTTATCTCGAAGCCACAGGGAATGGAAACGTGAACGGGCACCATCGGACCAACGGATCACGATTCCATTGTCGGAAACCTCAATCGTCGACGCCGCAGTTTCCAACTCCACAGGCGAAGACTAGCGGGCTGTACCTCTGGCATCCTCGACGGTCAGGAAGTCCGCCGCGCGCTTGCCGATGACCATCGAAATGGCTTGGGTGTTGGCGTTGATGATCGTCGGCATAACCGACGCGTCCGCAACCCGGAGACCATCGACTCCATTGACGCGCAACGTTGGATCGACAACGGCGTCTGGAGCTGGTCCCATCGCACACGTTCCGACCGGGTGATAGAGCGACTCTGTACGTTCGCGAACGTGCGCAGCCCATTCCTCGTCACTACGTACCGCAGGTCCAGGAAGGTACTCGCTATCGATGTATCTCTGCAGCGCTGGTTCTGCGGCGATCTCCCGTGCGAGCTTGCAGCCTTCGATCATGAGCCAGAGATCGGCTGGGTCGGAAAGATACCGAGGATCGATCCGCGGGTGATCCATTGGATCCGCACTCGTCAGTGTGATCTCTCCACGGCTTCGTACATCGACGAGTGTCGCGCCGATCGTGATGCCATCCATGTCTGGACGATCGAATCCGTGATCGAGAAACACTCCGGGTGCGACGTGATACTGCATGTCGGGTACCGGTCCATCGCCGAGGGTGACAAAGCCACCAGCTTCGCCAACGTTGGAGCTCAACGGCCCGGTTCGTTTCGTCAGGTATTCAACGACCGGGCCGACGGCCTCGGCGTGCGCGAGCGAAATGGGATCGGTCACGCTAAAGATGACACCGCTCGCAACATGGTCGATCAGATTCTGACCAACGTTTGGCGAATCATGTTCAACGGCGATTCCGAGCGACGACAGATGCTCGGCAGGGCCGACCCCCGAGAGCATCAGCAGCTGAGGCGAGTTAATCGCACCACCGCACAAGATGACCTCGGTCGATGCATGGACTCGATGCGTCATGCTCTTCTTCGAGTCCCGCCAGTCGACCCCAACAGCGCGACCGTTTCGAAACACGACCCGCGTCACATGCGCACCGGTGTGGACGATCAGGTTGTCCCGCTCCATAGCCGGCTTGAGGAAGGCCGTTGCTGCGCTACAGCGAACACCATTGCGTTGGGTGACTTGATAGAGACCAAAGCCCTCCTGTTCAGCGTCGTTGAAGTCTGAATTTCGGGCGAACCCCATCGACGCTGTGGCATCCACGAACGCGTGCGACAACGGGTTGACCGTCCGGAGATCCGACACGCTAAGGCCGCCGCCAACGCCATGAAAGTCACTCGGTCCGCGCTCTTGATCCTCCAGCTGCATAAACGCCGGGAGCAGATCGCCGTAACTCCACCCCGTGTTTCCAGCCGCCGCCCACGCATCGAACGTATGGCGATGACCACGCTGATAGATCATTGCGTTCAACGACGTTGACCCGCCGAGGATCTTGCCTCGTGGCCAGTACAACCGCCGGTCGTTCAACTCAGGTTGAGGGACCGTCCAGTAGTTCCAGTCGTTTTTGGTTCGGAAGAGTCTGCTGAACCCGGCGGGGATCTTCGCAAAGGGGTTCCGGTCTGGCCGTCCAGCTTCGAGCAATACGACCGTCGCCCCGGTCCTCGATAGTTGGTCAGCGAGCACACACCCACCAGCACCCGCACCAACGATCACATAGTCAGCCATCTCTCAACGCTAGATCGAAGTCGGCGGATTCTCGAAACGGAACTCCGAAGAAGGAAGAGGGTGGGTTAACCCTCGCTGCCATAGAGGCCGAACGCCTCGGATTGTTCATCGCTCAGGTGATAGCTCTCCGCATCGTTCGGAAAGGCTCCGGAACGAACATCGTCTGCGTAACGCGACAGCGCATCGATCGTCTGACTTTTGAGATCACCGTACCGACGAACGAACTTTGGGACGAAACGATCCTCGATACCGAGGACGTCGTGGTAGACGAGCACCTGACCATCGCAGTGCGGGCCAGCGCCGATACCGATCGTTGGGATGTCCACGGCGTCGGTGATCGCCTCGGCGACCTTCACCGGAATACCCTCGAGCACGATCGCGAAACAGCCCGCATGTTGCAGTGCTTTCGCATCCTCGATGAGCTCCATTCCCGCTTCGGCTTGGCGACCCTGAACCTTGAAGCCACCCATGGCGTGGACCGACTGAGGGGTCAGACCGATATGGCCCATCACCGGAATCTCCGCATCGATGAGCGCTTCGATCATCGGCAGTCGCTTTCGACCGCCTTCGAGCTTGACGCATTGCGCACCAGAACGAACGAGCGTCGCTGCGTTTCGAACCGTCTCTTCGGCCGACACGTGATACGCCATCCACGGCAGATCGCCGACGATCAAACAATCCGGCTTCGCTCGCGCAACCGCGCGGGTGTGATGCGCCATGTCATCGACGGTGACCTGCAGCGTGTCGTCATATCCAAGTACGACCATCGCGACGGAATCTCCGACGAGAATCATGTCGATACCGGCATCGCTCGCGGCACGTGCTCCCGGAGCGTCGTACGCGGTAATCATGACGAGCGCGTCATCTCCACGACTCGCCTTACGAGCAGAAATCTTTGGAACGGTGACCTTTGCCATCGCTATCTCCTTCCCGTCCAGCGCACGAAGGCTGCCAGCGGTAGTTCCATCATAGGATGCGCCCGAGATTTTCACATACGGCGCCACCGCCGGTGCGCGCTTAGATCACCGGGTTGGTGCGCAACAAGTGATTCCAGTCGCAGTCGGTGCACACTTCAACGTCGTAGGCGGTGAACTTGCCCGCCCAACGCCTGATTCGGTCGAGATCCTTGTTGGTGACGATGCATCGACCTCCCGCAGGAAGCCTCGGTCCGAAGACGTAGAGCACTTCGACGAGCGAGTTCGCACGACAGATCGGGCAGCGCTCGCCGATCGGAACCCCACAGTTGATCGCGTTGCGCATGAGCTCTGGTTGCGCATCGCAGACCTCTGACTTGGTGACTTCACCAGATCGATATGCACGGATTGTGCGCTCACGCGCCAACCGGTAATCGATCGAACCTTCGGCGCTATTTGCTGCCGCCTTTGGCGCATCGCTCTTCACGGACGGAACCACACAGACATCACTGGGGCTACCTCAGCTACCGGGCGGGTCATAAGGACACCGTACCGGCTCACCCCGACATTTGCCGTCACGAACTATTGTCGACCCATGCAGCTCTGGACCCGCTACACGACATCCGGCGACTACGGACAACGGCGACCGTCCACTTCGGTGGAGTTCGGCCCCGGCATCGTGGACGGCCTGGATCGCCGCCTTCTTGGCGAAGTTGCCAACCAGCGCATTCTCGAACTCGGTGCTGGCTCGGGACGCTCGTCGATTGCACTCGCAAAACAAGGTGCACGGGTTGTCGCCATCGACCCGGATAATGGCGAAGCCGAAATGACTCGAGCGGCAGCTGAAGTTGCTGAAGTTCACGTCGAGGTTCACAACGTCGGCCTCGCCGACCTTGCCTTCCTTCCCGCCGACAGCTTCGACGCGGTCTTCTCGGTGCATTCTCTCGCATCGATCAGCGACGTCGGTCGAGTATTCCGCCAGGTTCATCGCCTCCTCAAGACCGACCGACCCCTCGTATTCTCACTTCCCCATCCGGCCGCGCTCACCGTCGATCCAGAAGACGGGCAGACCATCACCTCCACCTACGGCGAGACCGAACCGCTCGGTGCAGGCCATCACCTCACGTACCGACACGGCATCTCTCACGTGTTCACACAGCTGACTCGAGCCAACTACCGAGTCGACACGCTTCTCGAGCCGGCTCACGGAGATGACCCGGTGGGTCCGGACAAACTCCCTGCCTCGATCATCTTTCGAGCGCGAAAGATCGGCGCCTAAAAAAACCCGGTAGCTACCGGCGGCGATAGCGGCTTCGCAAATAGTCGGTTTCGCCTTCAGCATCGGTGGGGCCTTCGTCGTATCGACGCTCCCGAAGCACACCGATCGCGGCGCCAACTTCGGGGCCTGGCTCGAGATCGAGCAAGGCCATCACCTCATCGCCGGTCAGCACCGGGTCGAGATCCGCCAGATCCTCTTGCGCATCGAGCTCGGTGAACAGCACCCCGAACCCACGATCGGCAACGCCACGAGACTCGAGCAACCGCTGAAGCTGAGGGACGTTTTCGAAACCCACCCGAGCGATCAGCCGGCGGAGTGTCGACGCATCGAGCGGTTGGCCCCCCGAGCGAACGACATCGAATCCTGCGAGGAGGAGTCGCAACCATCGCGAGTCTTCGTTCGAGAACCGCAGTGCCGACAGCGCGTCGGCCCGATCGCGATCCGCGCAGTAGCTAAAGACGATCGCTCGACGCAGAGGTAGATCGACGGGTGCCGCATCGAGTTGTTCGGCCAGATCGGCGAGTGTCGAAACATCGATCGTCGGAACGATGTGCGGCCATGCTCCTACCTCGGCAAGGAACGAAAGCCCAGCGGAAGGCTCCGGAGCCAAGAGCAGCTTGTCGAACTCATCACGAACCCGCTCGGCCGAAACGATCGACATTCGATCGATCAGTTCTTGGCCGGCGGTCAACACGCCAGAATCGACCAAAAGGTCGTAGCGCGCAATAAATCGAGCCGCTCGAAGAATCCTCAGCGGATCGTCTGAAAAGGACACCTCGGGCTCGATCGGTGTTTTTAAGATTCGCGCTTCGAGCGCCCCCAACCCGTCGAACGGGTCGATCAAGGTGGCGTTAGAAACCTGAATTGCCATTGCGTTGAGCGTGAAGTCGCGGCGAGACAAGTCGACGGTGATGTCGTCACCAAACACCACTTCGGGTTTGCGGGTTTCGTCGGAGTACGACTCGGCGCGATGGGTCGTGATCTCGATCGGTCTGCCATCGACCTGGCAACCAATGGTCCCGAAGCGTTCTCCCTGGGTCCAGACCGCGGTCGACAACGGTCCGACGAGCCTCTTGATGTCCTCGGGGCGAGCATCGGTTGTGAGATCGAAATCAAGTTCTTCTACGGGGGCGCCGAGATGCAGGTCGCGCACGATCCCACCGACGAGATACAGCTCAAACCCAGCGCTCGAAAAAGCGTCTCGAAGTGCCTCGACCTCTTGAAGCACCGATGCGTACAAGTCATTCACGTCCGAAAGACTAGAGCCGGCACGCCGGAGACCGACGTACTACAACCATCGACGCTCGAGTTGCCGTACGAATCCCACGATGCTCCTATTCGCCCTAGGCTCATAGGCATGCTGCTCCAGCGTCTGACACGCCCCGTTCGCGGGGTTCGCATCGTGCGAAGGGGCGCGCTCGAACACGGCGAATCGGATTGTGTTCAGATCATTCCGATGCGTCAGCTCGCTCGACGTGACGTGGAACGTCTGCTCGAACATCTCGATACGAGCAAAGAGCTCGTCGTCACGAGCGCGTTATCTCACCGAGAACGGGCGGCCTTTCTCGACGTCGGGTTCGTCGAGCGTGAAGCGCTGCATCTGCTTCGACACGATCTTCAGACACTGCCGAACGTCGAAATGCACTCCGAGGTGAAGCTTCGCGCCGGTCGACGCACCGACCTGTCGCGCGTGCTGTCGATCGACCGTCGATCATTCGACGACTTCTGGGTTATGGACAGAGAGGCGCTCAACGCTGCCCGAAAGGCAACACCCGCGCATCGATACATCATCGCAACGATCAACAACCGTGTGGTTGGATACGCGGTCACCGGCCGCTCGGGGACGTCGACGTTCTTGCAACGACTCGGCGTTGAACCTGAGCTCCGCCGCAAGGGCATTGGCTCCATCCTCGTGTACGACGCGCTGCGTTGGGCGCGTGAAGGTGGCGGCGTATCGATGCTCGTCAATACCCAAGATCAGAATCACCGAGCCCTCGGGTTGTACGAGCATCTCGGGTTTCAACTCGTCGACGAGAAGCTGAAAGTTCTGGAGTGGCCGTCGACGAGCGGACGCCAAACGTTTCGTTCGGCTACCCCATGACCCTCACGTCGCGACGGCTCTTCGCCGGACCGAGCAGGCGAATTGTCTTCGCGCTCACATTGGCGATCGCCGTGCTCGTGACAACGACGTTCACGCCTCGTCCTGCACACGCGCAAGCGGCCGGCTCGGTCGAGCTCGTCGCGCAAAGTTCGTGGGTTGACGATGGCGGCATCTTCAGCATCCAAGTCCGCGTCGCTGGCGCTTCACCCGATTCCTCGGTGGTGGTCCGTGTGCTGACCCCGTGGGTCGAACGAGATGACTTTCTCCGTCAAGACCTCACAGCCAACAGCGAAGTTCTTCTCGAGCTCCCACCGGTCGTTCTCGGCGACGCGCAGGACTCGACCAACGAAGTGCTCGGACTTGAAATCCTCCTCGACGGACCCAATACGCGCCTCGACACCAACCCGTTGGTACCCACCGACCAAGAGGACGAGGAAGGCGAAGCGGGAGACGCCAGCACGACGATCGACCAAGGCCAGCAGCTCGCGGTGTTGACCAGCGACGGCGGATCGGCGGTCTACCCAATCCAGGTCTCCCTCCTCGATGGAGAAGGAACCCTCGCAGATAGCTTTCTCACCTCCATGATCGAGCTTCCCCGCCAAGATCTCCGCTCCCCCCTCGATGTCTCGATCATCCTCGAAGCCGCCGTTCCATCGAGCGCCACCCCCAACGCTTCGAACCCGCTCGACACCGAATCGCTCTCCCGCCTCAGTGTCTTGAGCAGTGCCTTCGCCCAACACCCCGGCGCGAACATGGCACTGTCGATCTCACCCGAGACCCTCCTCGCTCTCTCTCGAGACGACAGCGAAGAAGCAACCCAGATCATCGATCAGCTGCGCTCCAACCTGACCTCCGCGCAACTTCTTCCCAATCCGCTGAGCGAACTCGAAGAACAAGCCTGGTTCGACGCCGACTTTACCGACGCCCTCGTCCAGCTGTACGAGGCCGGGAGCGATGTCAGCATCGAAACGATCGGTATCGAACCGGAGCCGTCGGTCATCTTGCTCGACCGAACCATCGACGGCTCTGGCCTGAACGACATTCGCGAACTCGGCGTTCAAGGCGCGATCGTTCGACCAGCACAGCTGACACCCCTCGATCGAACCGTTTTTCCACAAGCGCTCACGACCAGCTTTCTCATCGACGCCGAAGACGATGCCGTCGATCCCATCCCATCACTCGTCGCCGACGGTGGACTCGCTAACCACTTCACCAACCCCGGGGGCGCGGTCTTCAACGCAAACCGCATGCTCGCGGACTTGGTTTTGTTGTCGCTTCAGAACAGTGGCGGCCGTCAATCGGTCGTGGTGAACCCGCCGTTGGCGTGGGAACCCGATCCAGCATTCCTCAACATCTTCCTGAGTGGCCTCGAGCGTGTGCCGGCCATTCAGGGATCGTCGCCACTCCAAGCGCTCGCCGAAACCGAGATCACTCCTCGGCTCGGCATCGGCACGCTCAGCGGACCGCTTCAGCGTCAGCTCAACCCACCGCTACAGGCCGAGAGTCTCCGATCGTTCCGAACCGAATTTAGCCAAGCCCAAAACGCAATCGACAGCTGGTCGACCGTCATTGGAAACGACACGGCGACACGACGTGACCTCGACGAACTCCTCTACTTGAGCTCGGATCATCGACGAACTCAAGTAGAGCGAGATGGATTCATCGAAGCCGTGTACTCGCTCATTAACACCCAGAAGGACGCATCGATCACGACCCCGGAATCGGAAACGATCACGCTCACCGGCCGAGAAGTCGACGTGCCGATCGTCCTCGAAAACGACCTCGACACCGACGCCACCGTCCTGCTGTTGTTGAGCAGCGACGAACTCGACTTCCCGGAAGGTTCCGAGGTCATCCAATTGCTCGAACCCGGACCGAACCGAATCGATATCCCAATTATCGCCCGAGCATCCGGTGACTCACCGATTCGGATCCAAGTGTTCAGCCCCGATGGGCTCGTTCTGTTGGGTTCAGCAGAGGTTCTGGTGCGAACCTTTGCGTTCTCTGGCGTTGGCATCGCAATCGGTGTCATTGCCATCATCGTCTTGTTCGTGTGGTGGCTGCGGCACGTTCGGGGTGATCGCGATACGGTTGCGGCGATTTCGGACGAGCAAGAAGCCGAAGCAGGAAACGTTGAAGTGATCGGAGTCTGAGGAAAAAATGCCAGTACGAATAGTGACAGACAGTGCCTGTGATCTTTCCGATGCAGACCTCGCCGAATGGGGCATTGGCCTCGTTCCACTTTCCATTCGCTTTGGCGATGAAGAATTTGTGGACCGCACCGAGCTCTCGACCGAGGAGTTTTATCGTCGTCTCGCTGCGTCTGAGCATCTTCCGGAGACATCAGCACCGGCACCCGGCGCCTTTGTCTCCATGTTCAACTCCCTCGCCGACGAAGGCGCCGATGCCGTCGTCTGCATCAACCTTTCCGAAGCACTGTCAGCCACGATCCAGTCGGCTCGGACAGCAGCGGACTCAGACGACGTGTCCATTCCCGTTCACGTCATCAACTCAAAGTCGGTGACGGGCGGTCTCGGCTCGATCGTTCTTAGCTGTGCGAAAGCGGCGCGCGAAGGCAAGAACGCAGAAGAGGTCGTCGCTCTCGCCGAAGACATGCGTGATCGAACCCGCGTCTATGCCACGCTCGATACGCTCGAGAACCTGAAGAAGGGCGGGCGAATCGGCGGCGCGCAAGCAGCCTTCGGCGCCATGCTTTCGATCAAGCCACTTCTCGATCTGAGCTCAGGAGAGGTCGTTGCCGCTGGCAAACAGCGGACGCGCAAGAAGTCGTTGGCATGGGTTCGCGAGCAGCTCGAGAACGTTGGCGACGTGGAGAACCTTGCCATCTTGCATTCGAACGCCGAAGACATCGACGATTTCGTCGCAACTCTCGGCGCCATCCCAGCAGTAGCGACGGCTCGCACCGACATCATCGGTGCCGTCATTGGCACCCACGGCGGTCCTGGAATCATCGGTATCACGTATCAGATCAAGGGCTGACCAATGACCGAGGCCGTATTGGTCGAGGTGACCCTCGGGTCTGCTGACCACTCTGAACACCGAGCCGGCACTAGCGTTTCAGTGCAATGGCCAGGATCAGCACCGACGATCAACAGATGACCAACCGCCGTCTCGACGACCGCTATGAGCTGCGCGCACGGGTTGGTAGCGGCGGGATGGCCGAGGTGTGGGAAGGCTTCGATCACACGCTGGGGCGTCGTATCGCAATCAAGATGCTGCATAGTCATCTCGCGGCTGATCCGACGGTCTTGGCGCGCTTTCGCAGCGAAGCTCAAGCCGCAGCGCGACTCACACATCCTGCAATCGTGGCGATCTACGACACGGTCGGCGCCGACCATGACGACGCGATCGTCATGGAGTTCGTCGAGGGCGACGATCTACGGTCCATCCTGAACGAACGGCCGACGCTCGCCGCGGCCGATGCGGTCGAAGTTGGATTACAACTGGCAGATGCCCTTGGACACGCACACCAAAACGGCATTGTCCACCGCGACGTCAAACCTGCGAACATCCTCATCCGGCCCGATCGGCGAGTGAAGTTGAGCGACTTCGGTATTGCGAAGGCACTGGACGAAGCTGGCCACACCGAGACCGGGTCGCTCGTCGGCACCGTGAAGTACCTCGCTCCCGAACAAATCGAAGGCCATATGGTCGACGGTCGAACTGATCTGTACGGATTGTCGACCGTGCTCTACGAGATGTTGTGCGGCAGAGTGCCCTTCTCCGCGACGGACCTCATGGGTGCTATGGAGCGCCTCCGCAAGGATCCGCCGTCGGCGCGAGTACTACGACCCGACCTTCCCATCGCTCTCGACGAATTCCTCACGATCGGGCTGGCACGGAACCCAGACGACCGCTACCCCGATGCGGCCGCCTGGTCTGCAGCCTTGAAGAAGGCAATGCTGGGTGGCCTCGTCGTCGACCGCGGCGACCCAACGGTCGTCGAGAAAGTTGTCGAGCCGCGCTCGATCCCGCTCAGCACCGGCGAACCAACTGAGGCCATACCAGAGGTTGCGCCACGACCACCGGTCGTATCACCACCACCCGCAACGGCGGGAACACATGATGTGTGGTCGACCGAGCTACCTCCCGCTCGGCCAACTGCAAAGCAGCGAGCAAAGCCCGATCCCGGTACGGCGCGACATGTCAAACGAAGCAAGTCTCGAGTCCGCTGGATCGGCCCGATCATTTCACTGCTGCTCATGCTCGCTGCCGTCGCAACCGTCTGGTTTCTCCTAACCGACGCGGGCGACTCGATCATCGAGCGGTTCTCTGGGGCTGAGAATTCTCAGTCGGTGGACGACGTCCCAGATGACGATGTTGGTAACGATGAGCCCCTCGTTAGCACCGACGAAGCACCCGAGCCTGAGGCCGATGCTGAGATCGAAGACGCGGAACCCATCGACCTCGGCGACTTTGACGCGACCGGACTTCGCGCAACATCGTTCGACCCGTTCGGCGATGGCGAGGAGCACGAGGAAGCAGTATCCCGGCCCTTCGATCAAGATCCCGATACGTTCTGGTTCACAGAGCAGTACCGCGACCGTTCGTTCGGCCAGATCAAGGAAGGGGTTGGTCTCATCGTGGAATTCGCTGAACCACGCCCTATGCGAGATCTCGCCATCGAAGCGGACCGGCAGGGCTGGGCCTTTGATTTGTATGCCGCTACGGAGATCTCCTCGAGTCTCGAAGGCTGGGGCGAGCCCATTGGATCGTTCTCAGATCTCGGTCCATCGAGCGTCGTCGATGTCGACGATCGCGACGTCACTGCACTGCTGGTGTGGGTGACCGATCTCGGTATGGATCCCGAGCAGACCGTCGAGCAATACGAGGCCGTGGTGGAGTCTGGCGAGATTGCCCAACGACTTCGGATCGCACAGGTCGAATTGGTGAGCTAGATGCAGACGTTGGCCGATGACGGCGAGCTGATCCGAGCAGCCCAACGCGGTGATATGGCGTCACTCGAGATTTTGCTCGACCGGCACCACGATCGACTTCGAGCGGTGTGCGCGAAAGTGGTTGGCCATGGCGCCGATGCCGACGATGCCGCACAGATGGCGCTGATCTCGATCGTGAAAAATCTCGACAAGTACGACGGTCGCGCCCAGTTCAGCACGTGGTCGTATCGAATTGCGACGAATGCTGCGATCGACGAGCTTCGACGTCGGAAGCGTCGCGATGCCGACTCGATCGATGACGACGAAGGCCACCTCCAGGTCGTTGGCAGCACGGGCATCGACGAGGCCGCGGCCGCAAAGATCGTCATCAACGACGCTCTCGATCAGTTGGATGAAGACTTCAAGCTTCCCGTGGTGTTACGGGACCTGTGTGGCCTTAACTACGACGAAATTGCCGAGGTGTTGGATATCGCTCCCGGTACCGTACGTTCCCGAATCGCCCGTGGCCGCGGAAAATTGGCGGACATTATCGGTGATGTGACAAGTGCCGGGAACCAGAACGCAACACCGGGCGTACAAGGTTCTGACAATGACTACTAACCGCTACGACGACGAACTTTTGTCCACCATCATCGATGGGGAGGCCAGCCCGGAAACGGTCGCGGCCGTCGAAGGCGACCCGATGGCATCCAAGCGACTCGCCGCGATGCGTTCTGCGGTCGATGTTGTGGCTACGCCAGTTCCTGAAGCCACCCCCGAGCGCCGCTCGGCGTCGATCGCAGCAGCGATGGCCGCAGCGACTCCAGCGTCGCCCGAGGTTTCGAGTCTGTCGGCAAAGCGCCATGAGCGCGAAGAGAAGAAAAAGGGCCTACCGACGGGTTGGCTCGTGGCCGCAGCCGCAGCATTGTTCCTCGTCATTCTCGGGACACCACTGATCTTTGACGGTGGAGCCGATAGCGCAGATGTGGCAGCCGACGCCGTCGAATTAGTCGAAGAATTCGAGAGCAGTGACGGACCGGCCGACGACACTGCCGGTGCTTCAGCAAACTCGCTGGCCGACAGTGAAGACGGCGACGACGAGGCCATGGAAGACGAAGAGGAGGTGGAGGAAGAAGCAATGGAGGACGTTGAAGAAGAGGCTATGGAAGACGAAGAATCTGACGACGCTGCCACCGCGACCGCCGAAGCGTCCTCCGCTCCCGAGGCCGTCGA
The DNA here is from genome assembly GCA_964451305.1 of uncultured Acidimicrobiales bacterium. Lineage (GTDB taxonomy): Bacteria > Actinomycetota > Acidimicrobiia > Acidimicrobiales > SHLQ01 > SHLQ01. Next base: position 31,631 of record CAYVHV010000038.1, read on the forward strand.
TTTCGAAATCACCGTCGTTACCACGGTCGAAGAGATTGAGGAGCTCGTCGCCGCATCTGACATCACCCCAGAACTCGCTGGTGACGACGTCATAGCCATCGAGAGCTTTCAAGCACGATCAACCTCTGAGCTCGACGAAGTTCTCGCCACCGACGTCAACCCACAGTGTTTGAACCCCGGCGAAGAAACCACCGGCGCAACGCCGTATTCACTCATCGTGCTCGATCCATTCGCTGGTGCACCGCAGCTCGTCCTCGTCGAGTTCAGTGACGACGGAACGAGTCGGTTGCTCGACGCAGAGACCTGCGAAGTTATTCGCTAGAGTTCCGAGCATGTCTATGCAGAGCGACCCAACACCGGACTGGCCTCAACAAGCAACCGAGACCATCGTTGGCTTGGTCGACAACGTCAAGCACAAGACGACCCAACCAGCAACGAAAGCCGTTCGAGCTGTCGTCTACGGAATTGTGATCGCCATTCTCGGTGTTCCTGCAGTGATCATGCTGCTGGTCGGCATCGTCCACCTCCTCAGTCAGATCTCCAATTCGATCGGGCTCGGTGTGTGGCTGGTGTACCTAGTCCTCGGCACGCTCTTCACCATTGCTGGCTGGATCCTCTGGCGTAAACGCGTCGAGTAACCCCGACTCACGTCGAGAAACCCTGTCAGCTTCCCCATCACGTTACGCTCGACGTAGCGCGTACACAGGAGATATGACATGACAGGCAGCGACACCATCCACGACGTGGTGATTATTGGTTCAGGACCAGCAGGACTTACCGCAGCGATCTACACCGCTCGCGCCAATCTTTCCCCACTCGTCCTCGAGGGAGAACCAAGCTCGACGAGTGATCAGCCTGGTGGCCAGCTCATGTTGACCACCGACGTTGAGAACTACCCAGGCTTCCCTGAAGGAGTCATGGGTCCAGAGTTGATGATGAACTTCAAAGCACAAGCTGCTCGCTTCGGTGCCGACATTCAGACCGTCAAGGCAAGCAAGGTCGACCTGTCCGAGCGTCCCTTCAAGATCTGGGTCGGCGACCCCGAAGCAGCCGAACCAACACATCTCTCAAAGACCGTCATCGTCTCGACCGGTGCACAATCGCTCATGCTCGGCCTCGACCGTGAGAACGAACTGATCGGCCACGGCCTCTCGACATGTGCGACGTGTGACGGCTTCTTCTTCCGCGACCACGACATTGCGGTGGTTGGCGGTGGAGACTCGGCCCTTGAAGAAGCGAACTTCCTTAGCCGGTTTGCATCCAAGGTCTACTTGGTTGTCCGCCGCGACGAACTCCGAGCATCGAAGATCATGCAGGACCGTGCAGCGGCCAACCCAAAGATTGAAATCCTCTGGAACACGTCGGTCGTCGAATACGTAGGCGAATCGAAGCTCGAGTCGGTCAAGATCCGCAACAACCTCGACGAATCGATCTCGGACCTTGCGGTAACCGGTCTGTTCATCGCTATTGGCCACAAGCCAAACACCGGCCTATTCGAAGGTCAGCTGGATATGAAGGACAACGGTTACCTCAAGACCCAACCCGGTCGCACGGCGACAAACATCGAAGGGGTCTTTGCCTCCGGTGATGTCCAAGACGACTACTACCGTCAGGCGATCACCGCTGCTGGTTCCGGTTGTGCTGCTGCACTCGAAGCCGAGCGTTGGCTCGAGGCCAACGAAGAAGAGCACTAACCCAACTAGGTCGACACAACCGAACGGAATGCAGCACGGCCTACGCTGGGTTGCACAGAACACTCATCACTAGAAGGAGCGCCCCATGGCCTCAGAAAACGTAATTACCCTCTCCGACGCCAACTTTGCTGAGACGATCGCCGCCGAAGGTGCTCCAGTTCTCGTGGACTTCTGGGCAGAGTGGTGCGGCCCGTGCAAGGCAATTGCGCCGCTCCTCGATGAAATTGCCGATGAGCACACCGGTTCGGTCACCATTGCAAAGCTCAATGTCGATGACGCTCCAAACACCGCACGCGAGTTCGAGGTGATGAGCATTCCAACAATGATCGTCTTCAAGAACGGTGAGCAAGTCGCAAAGATGATCGGCGCGAAGTCCAAGGACGCTATTGTCCAGGAGCTCGCAAACCACATGTAGGGTGCCGCACTCCGACGAGTGCGTGCCTGCAGTGCTCTGTTGAGCACTGCAATTTTCGATGACAGGCCTTGGCAGCTTTGCCAAGGCCTGTTCTCGTTTTCACGCCGTTGGGCTGCGCCCATTGCACTCTGGCAGTCACTACAGTCAAGACCATGAACGAACGCCCGTCACGACCACGACTAGAACGTGGCGACGTTGGCGAGAGTGTCGTTGAACTTCACAGTCAACTAACCCTCGCCGGGTATCTTGTCGAGTCCGTACACCTCGATCGGTTCGGCGGCCGCACGCACGAAGCTGTTGTCGCGTTCCAACGCCAACGAGGCCTCGAAGGTACGGGAATCGTCGGTGGCGAAACATGGAAGTCGCTCGACGAGGCCGCCCACTACTTCGGCGGACGGCTGTTGTGTCGCCGAACGCCGATGATGCGAGGCGACGATGTTGCCGAACTTCAACTACTCCTCGGCAGCCTCGGCTTCGATAGCGGATGGATCGACGGCATCTTCGGCCCGCAGACCGAAGAAGGCGTCGCCGACTTTCAACGAAACGCTGGTCTGCCCGTCGATGGCGTTGCCGGGCCAACGACCGTCGCGACGCTTACGCGCCTTCGACTTTCGGCAAACGCAGCTCGACCCGTTGCTGCCATTCGTGAACAAGAACGGCTCCGCAACGGTCCAAAAGGCATCGTTGGCCGCCGGCTCGTCATTGGTGACTTTGGATACTCCCCCATCGTTGCTGGCGAGCTCGGTAAGGAACTACGCAAAGCCGGCGCGCGAGTCCTGCTGTTGCACCACAAGGACGGCTCGACGCATGCTCGCGCTGCAAACCAATTCGACGCAGAGCTCTACATCGGTCTGATGGCTGTCCCAGAGGAAACCTGCGAAGCGTCGTTCTACGAGACCGACTCCTACTCGAGCTATGGCGGCAAAGACCTTGCCAACTTTGCAATCGATGAGCTCTCGCTCGCCCTTCGTATCCCCGGCACTGTCGAGGGCACGCGCACGCCGGTACTGCGCGAGACACGTATGCCAGCGGTGGTCTTCAGGCTTGGGCCGCGCGACAGCTTGGCGAATGATCGGCGCGAAGTAGCCGCAGCAATTCAAGATGCTTTGCTGCGGTGGGTTGCCGTACCGAGCACGGCCATGCATGCAACCGACATCGGTCTCGCAAAACAACGATAAGACCGTACAGTTACTCGATGGCTATTCGAACATATGTTCGTTTAACTAGCGATGATGCGATACACACGTTCAAGGTCATGAAGGTCGGCATAGTCGATGACGATCTTGCCCTTCTTTGCACCCAGCGAGATCCCGACGTTTGTTTCAAGCTGCTCGGAAAGCAAACGCTCCAGCTCAAGTACCGCTGCTGGGCGTGTTACTCCAGGAGTTGGTGAACTCGTCGAGGGCGTCGAGTCACTATCGGTGACCGGATCAGCCTCGACTTCGGGAGCATCCTTGCCGACAGCTTCACCCTTCATCAACCGTTCGACATCTCGAACCGTCAAATCCTCAGCGACGACACGCTCAGCAATACGGACCTGTTCTGCCTCACTCTCGACGCTGACAATTGCGCGGGCATGGCCGGCGCTCAGTCGATTCTCTGACACCAACCGTTGTACAGCCGTAGGCAACGTCAACAGTCGAAGTATGTTCGCGACAGATGAACGAGACTTGCCAACACGTTTCGCGATCTTTGCCTGAGTAAACGAGAAGTCATCAACGAGCTGCTGGTACGCGGCTGCCTCTTCGATCGCATTGAGATCCTGGCGATGGAGATTCTCGACCAGGGCCTGTTCGAGTGATGCCGTGTCGTCCGCCTCACGCACGATCACCGGCACATCTTGTAGGCCAGCGCGCTTGGCCGCGCGCCAACGTCGCTCGCCAGCGATCAACTCGTATCGTTCACCGTCCTTGCGAACGAGCAGCGGCTGAAGCACACCCAACTCACGAACAGAGTTCGCGAGTGAGTCGAGTGTCTCCTCATCGAAATGACCGCGAGGCTGGTACTGATTGGGATGAATCGATGCGACGGCAACCGTCTGAAAGGTCGCGTCAGCATCGTCGGTCACATCGGACGGGATTAGGGCACCAAGGCCGCGTCCGAGTCCACTTGGACGGCTCATCAGTTCTCTCCTTCACGATCTTCAGGCAAAATATGTTCCATCACTGGATTTGACGATGACGAACGTTCAGAGTCGTCGAATGTCGTCCCCCCACCCCCATCACTGACTTCACGCTCATCGGGCTGCTCAACAGCGGCCTCTTGGTTGTCGTCGCGATGACCACTCTTCTGCGCAGCATC
>CAYVHV010000039.1:0-30204 GCA_964451305.1 uncultured Acidimicrobiales bacterium
GGTAGACGGCGAACGGATCCGAGTAAAGCGAGCCAAGTAAGGCAAGATCTGCGTCGATAGCAAGAAGACGAGCCTGAGATAACCAAGCCATGCCAGCAAGGGCAAACTGTTGTGATGCGGCCATTCGACGAACTCACGGAGCTCGGATTCAGCTCAGCAGTATCTTCGTTCGGCGGCTGCTCAAGCCAGCACTGGTATGCCTGACCTCCACGTAATTCCCGGTCGTCTACAAACCACCTGTAGGGCGTCAATAGAAGTTAGAAATCGGGTCACGCAGAATCAACGATTTCTAAGATTGGATGACACGCCGAGCGTCGCGGTTTTCAATCTAAGTTAGAAATTTGGACCCACTAACACTGCGCAGCCCAACCAGCGACGCGGACTTTAGACCCTCTAGCCCGCACCTCACGGACCGTAGCACTCCTGGTCGCCGCCTTTAAGTTGGGCTAGGTCAGCAAGGTTCTTCACCTCGCGGGCAATGTCTTCATAATCGTCGACTGGTCCTGCGCTATCTACACCAAACCAACGAACGAACTCCTCGTGGACGACTTCGAGCACTCGGCTTTGTGTGAGGTCGGCGATATCGAGAAACCGCAGAACGATAGTTTCAGCCTCGGGGTCGTACTCGTCGGTGTTGTCGTCGTAGTTGATGTCGATCGGGTCGTGATGGAAAAGGACCGAAGAGATCTCTTCAACAAGCGAGCGATATGGCTGGACGAGTTCCCTCACGACGTGCATTTGATCAACTATCGGCGACACGGCTCGGCGGCTGACCTCGAACAGCTGACCGGCCACGTCAAGATCGAGTAGCAGTTGCATCTGATCCAAGTCGTCGCATACGCAGATAAGCCCGAGTCCAGATTCGTGCTGAGCGGCGCGGTCAACGAATTCGATGCTCTCCAGCTCAAGCCGCTTCGAGGCAACTGCATTTACAGGAACGAAGACGGCCATCGAGTCGTCAATTTCTCCTGAGATGAGATTTCCCTCGAATACAACAGAGTTCCGAGATTCCAAGCCGAAAGATCCGGTGCACTCAAAGATCCCTCCATCAACTCCTGCAAGCTGCTGCACTGATGCTGAGACGTCAGTCGCTTCTTCGAGTTGTTCACATACGACAGCGGAGAAGTTCCAGCCTTCGATCTGCGTTGCGAACTCCGTGAACGTCAGTCGCCATCCAGAGTCTTCCCACGAGTAGATGACCTTCCACAGCCCTTTTTGAACTACCAACTCCGCCTGATCTTGGACCTGTCGGCAATCGATGTCCTGTGGTACGAGGACTTCTTCAGAATCGACCTCAAGATCTCTGCCACGTTCACCATCAGTGGGAACAACCAAGTACTCGACTCGTTGGACTTTGGAGATCGAATCAGCCACGCTGCCCCACGCACGAGCCAAAGCCAACCACGGTTCGGTGCTGGTGCTTCGCTAGTAGACCATCAGTAATCACTGTCCCTAAGTGTGGGCCGACATGCCTTCAAAGCAGCGGATGCTGAACCGAAACCGCTAAGCCCAATTCGCTCCCCCGTCCCATCTCGCTCCTTCACGAGACGTTCCACCGAACCGAAACGGTGCGTGGGTGAGGATGGGGTCAAGCGTCCTGTTCCAGCGGGGGATACGCGTCCACCGAAAGCCAAGCGTTCGCGTTAGCCAACACGGCAAGAAATGGTGGATCAAAGGAGACAATGTTCCCCATACCTCTGGAGTGCATTCCGATGCTTACCGATGCGCTCGCATCATCACCGAGTCCTGAAACAGCTAGACGCTCCAGTGGTGTGACTAGCTCAAGTAGATACTCACCCACTCGCTCTTCAGGCTCCCGACGCCCTCCGCTTAGCGACGACAAGAACCTCACCTCCGCCCACTTTCTGATCGTTGAAGAGCTAGGACTTACCGGCTCGCCCTTGCGCATCACAACGTCTGGCTCAAGACCGAGCGCTGTCACCATCTCCTCAGCTGAGAGTGTTTCACTTTGAATTCTGAGAGAGACGGAAAATATGGTCATGTCTGGAACCTAATTCGTTTAGGCGGCGCAGTGCTTCCGCAGCACCCACCCCACCCGATCTCGCTCATTCACGAGACGTTCCACCGAACCGAAACGGGGCTGGCGTGAGGATGAGGTGAACGTCGAGAATAAGCGTCGCCCTTGACTGAGGCATCCAGCAGGTAGTTCTCAAGCTCTCTACGGCGCCAGTTGATGTGCGAGCATCGTCTCTGGCGCGTGTCGCAGAAGGGTGCCGAAGATCCACCACAAGGTGCCGGATTGACAGCCTCATAGCCAACTGTATGCTTCCATACAGTCATGACCGTTACAGACCCACCTGAGTCGACCGAAACGTCGAAGCGCCTGCACGAGCTCGACGCTCCCCCGTGGTTGCGCGTCGAGAGCACAATCATCGCTGCGGCGAGCGACATCCGCCGGTTATATGACGACCGCTTTGCCTCGCTCGAGCTGACGCTCAGCTTGGCCAGCCTGCTGGGATATGCGAACGACTTCGGTCCAGTGTCGCAGACCCGTGCCGCAGATCACCTTCGCCAAGGTCGCGCCGTAACAGGAACCCAAATCGACCGACTCGAAGAACGGGGGCTGCTCGAACGGCTCCCCGACCCAGATGATCGCCGCGTGTGGCTCATCAAGGTCACCAAGGCCGGTGCCGAGTTGGCCGCCAAAGCCGTCGAGATCGACGAGGGCGTGCGCAAAGAACTCCGCGCTGGAATCCCTCGCGAAGACCGCCAAGCACTCGCAAACGTACTCGTCCGCCTACAACACAACATTTCTACTGCGCTCGACACCGAGCAGAACTCACAGGGCTAGCAGCCAAAAGGGGAAGCAACACTCATGTTTGAAGCCGTCATCGTCGATGCCGTCCGGACACCAGCCGGAAGGCGCAACGGCATGCTCAAAGATTGGCATCCCGCCGATCTCGCAGCCCACGTCCTCAAGGCCCTCGAAGAGCGAAACAACCTCGACCCCGCACTCGTCGACGACGTGGTCATGGGCTGTGTCATGCAAGCCGGCGAGCAGGCCCTCAACGTCGGCCGCAACGCCGTCCTCGCTGCCGGCTGGCCCGAGTCGGTGCCTGCCACAACGGTCGATCGCCAATGTGGCTCGAGCCAACAGGCCCTCCACTTCGCAGCCCAGGGCGTCATGGCCGGCGCCTACGACGTCGTCATCGCCGCCGGAGTCGAAGTCATGACACGCACGCCGATGGGCGCCACGATCGTCAAAGACCTCGGCTTCCCCTTCCCACAGTCGATGCACGATCGCTACGCCGAAGAGGGCCTTCCCCCACAAGGCATCGGCGCCAACATGATCGCCGACGAATACGACATCAGCCGCCAGGACCTCGATGAGTTCGCCGCCGAAAGCCAACGTCGAGCGTTGCAGGCCACCGAGGAAGGCCGCTTCGAAAACGAGATCATTCCGGTGCCGGTCACCATCGATGGCGAGACCGTCATGATGACTCGCGACGAAGGCATCCGCGAAGGCACTACCGCCGAGATCCTCGGCAACCTCAAGCCAGCCTTCCAAGAAGACGGCAAGATCACCGCAGGCAACTCGAGCCAGATCAGCGACGGCGCCGCAGCGGTGCTCATCATGAGCCGCGAAAAGGCAGACGAGCTCGGGCTCAAGCCACGTGCGGTCTTCCGCAACTTCGCCCTCGCCGGCACCGACCCCGTCACGATGTTGAAAGGCCCGATCCCGGTCACCGAGAAGCTCTTCGAGAAGTCCGACGTGTCGATCGAAGACGTCGACCTCTTCGAGATCAACGAAGCGTTCGCCTCGGTCGTCCTTGCATGGCAAAAGGAAACCGGCATCGACCTCGACAAAGTCAACGTCAACGGTGGTGCCATCGCCCTTGGCCACCCACTCGGCTGCTCAGGCGCCAAGCTCATGACCACCTTGGTCAACGAACTCGAACGCACCGATGGCACCTATGGCTACCAAGCCATGTGCGAAGGCGGCGGGCTCGCAAACGGAACCCTGATCGAACGGATCGCCTAATGCCACGTCTCAACCTCGAAGGAAGTAGTTCCATTATCACCGGTGGCGCATCGGGCATCGGCGAGGCCTCGGCCCGCCAACTCGCCGCCGCTGGCAGCCGCGTCGTCATTGCCGACCTCAACGAAGAAAAGGGGCAGGCCATCGCCTCCGAGCTCGGAGGCTTGTTCGTCAAGACCGACGTCACCTCCCAAGAAGACGCCGACACAGCGATCGGCGCTGCATCCGAGATGGGACCACTTCGTGCGCTCGTCAACTCCGCTGGGATTGGCTGGGCTGGCCGCACCGTCACCCGCGATGGAGAACCATTCGACCTAGACGCGTTTCGAAAGGTCATCGATATCAACTTGATTGGTTCGTTCAACATGCTCAGCCGTTGCGCCGTAGCCATGTCGAAGACCGAGGCGGTTGACGAGGACGGCCAGCGCGGCGCCATTGTCAACATGGCATCGGCAGCAGCTTTCGACGGCCAGATCGGTCAGTGCGCATATTCCGCATCGAAGGGCGGAATCGTCGGAATGACCTTGCCGATCGCCCGAGACCTCTCCGCCATCGGCATTCGCGTGAACACCGTCGCTCCCGGCCTCATCGACACGCCGATCTACGGCGAGGGAGAACAGAGCGATCAGTTCAAGGCACACCTCGGCCAGTCCGTCCTGTTTCCGAAGCGCCTCGGTTCCGGTGAGGAGCTCGCCTACATGGTGATGGACCTCATCACGAACCCATACATGAACGCCGAGACGATCCGCGTCGATGGTGGTATTCGGATGCCGCCGAAGTGACGTTGGTCATGCCCGTCACGACCTCGGACCGACCCCTTCGCTAGTGTCTATTTTCGTATGACTTCAAAGATTGTCCTCGTGCGCCACGGAGAAACCGAATGGAGTCGCAACGGCCAGCACACCGGCCGCACCGACATTCCGCTCACCACGACGGGGCGAGAGCAAGCAAAGCTCGTCGGACCAACCCTGCTGGGGTGGAACTTCGCGCACCGCTTCTCATCCCCTCTGCAACGAGCCCGTGAGACCGGAGAGATCTCCGATGTCAAACACGATCCGGGAGCGTTGATCCTCGACGATGACCTGCTCGAGTGGGACTACGGCAAGTACGAAGGGCGCACCAACGCAGACATCGTCGCCGATGAACCCGGCTGGTCGAAATGGGTAGGCGACCTCGAAGGCGGCGAGAGCGCACACGACGTCGGCATTCGCGCCGATCGAGCTATCGAACGTATCGACACCGCATCAGATGACGGCCCCGTCATCGTGTTCGCACACGGCCACCTTCTCGCGATCCTCATCGCCCGCTGGCTGAGCATGCCTGCCGAGGAAGGGCGCCGGTTCGTCCTCGAGACCGCAACGGTCTCGATTCTCAGCATGAAGCGCACCGACCGAGTGTTGCGCATTCTGAACTACGGCTGTGCCCCAGCAGCACCGATCGGGCCAAACCAGCGCGGCACGATCGAACCGAATATCACCCACTAATAGCTGGTTGCGAATTACTCCATCGACACGATGTAGGACTTCACCGGTGCCGGAATTGGTCGGATGACCTCAGGCTCGATCAGCACCTGAGCGTCGGGGAATATGTCGATGAAGTTGTTGAAGTTCGAGCTAAACGTCGGGATCCGGTCGAGCGGCGCCAGCCCACTAAAGGACGCGCCGGTCGCGGGATCCCACCGATCTCCCGTTGTGGAATTGACCAGGTTGCCATCGATGATCTCGAGTTCGATGGTCTCGCCCTCGATGACCCGTGAGAAAACGCCCCATCGGTCGATGTTGGGCTCGGCAATGAACGCGATGGGTTGACCACCGAGAACCGTCGAGATCGAACCGACCTCTCGCAAGTCTTTGAATTCGAGACCGGCCACCTCATCGTTGACCCGAGCAGCCACGGTGAGGTCTTGCACCCGGAAGGTGTTGGACGCTGTCTGGGTGCGAAGGGCGAGTGTGTCGGGGAACTCCTCACGCCAGTCCGACCAATTGGAGAGCTCCGAAGGCAACAACTCGATGCTGGTTCCTTCGAGCGGCCCCAACAACGCGGTGCCGGTGACCTGGCTCCAGACACTGCCGGTTTCATGGTCGAACCAGGTCATGGCATTCATCCAGAGATCACCCTGGTTACCAAAGAGGACTGCCTCTCCGTTTATCTCTCGGCGATAGACCAACGCCGTGCCGCAAAGCGGTCACCAAGTGACTAATAACGGTATGTCATCGATCTGGTCGATCACCAGCTCACGATTCGAGAGGAACCCGACGGGGAACGCTCGCTGCTGTCCGTTGATATTTACCCCGATAACGACCTCGTCGTCAGGCCACGGGACGCCGTCGGCTCCGACGTAGATCGGCTCGTACACCGGGATGATCCGGTCGCGGCCCCAGGACCGGAAATACCCCTCGGGCAACACGACATCGTCCTCGTCGGTTGGGTCGAACAGGCCCGGATCGAAGGCGTTCTCGGTGATCGGTTGCGTGAATGCCTCACCGCATGCGGTGAGAATCAAGGCAAAGACGATGAGCCACGTGGCTTTTTTGAGACTTCTGGGTCGAGAGTCGCGTGCCATGACGTGTGTAACACCAAGAAAATCCCTTTGCTTCCCAGCGTCCGGATCAAGCGCGTTTGCGCCTAGCGTGACATGATCTTCTGGGCCATCTGCTTGGCGCCGCTACAAAGGGACTCATGACGGGCAACGCAAGCTTCACATTTGACGATCTTGGCATTGTTTCACTGGCAGCCGAGCAAGCGCCCGAGGTGATCACCTCAGACGACATCGATGAGCGACTCGCACGGTTTTACAAGGCAACCGGCGCCGAGCCCGGCCTCTTGGGATCACTCGCCGGGATTAAAGAACGGCGCATGTGGAACGAAGGCACATCGTTCATGGACGCCGCCGCAATGGCGGGCGAAAAAGCAATCCAAGCGTCGGGCATCGATCGCTCCCGGATCGGCCTGATGATCGACACGAGCGTGTGCCGTGAACGACTTGAACCATCGAGTGCGGTCACGGTCCATGACCTGCTCAAACTGCCGTCGTCCTGCACCAACTTCGACCTCTCGAACGCGTGCCTTGGGTTCCTCAACGGAATCCATCTGGCGGGCAACATCTTGGCGTCGGGACAAACCGACTACGTGCTCATCGTCGATGGCGAAGGCACTCGCGAGATCTATAAGAACACGATCGATAAGCTCACCTCCGAAGGTGCGTCGATCGACGACCTGTTCGCCAACTTCGCCACCCTGACCCTCGGTTCGGGTGCAGCGGCGATGGTGCTCGGACGCCATTCGGAAAACCCGGGCAGCCACCGGGTGGTCGGCGGATTCTTCCGGGCAGCCACCCAGTACCACGACCTCTGCGTTGGAAGCCTGACCGGTATGCGTACCGACACCCGCGGCCTCCTCGAAGCCGGGACCGAGACGGCGAAGCTTGCGTGGGATGATGCCGGCGAAAAGACCGGATGGTTCGACATGACCTACTACATCCTTCATCAGGTCTCCGAAGTCCACACCCAAGCCGTTGTCGACACGCTCGGCATCGACGGTGACCGTGTGCCTCGTAGTTTCCCTACGCTCGGCAACATTGGTCCCGCAGCGATCCCGATCACGCTCGCCGGCGTGGCCGACACGTTGCGACCAGGTGATGGCGTACTTCTCCAAGGAATGGGATCGGGCCTCAACACCGCGATGCTCGAAGTTCAGTGGTAGCGCCCGAGTCGCTCGACGCGGCTCGGCTCCCACCTAGCGGGCTCACCGGCCTCGACCTCAACTGGTCCCGGCTCGAAACCGTCGAGATCGACGGCACACCTCGTACGTTCCACTTTCTTGACACCCAAACCGTCGCCGAAGAGGAATTCGAACTCACGCTGTTGTGTGTGCACGGAAACCCGTCCTGGTCGTATTTGTGGCGCGACCTCCTAGCGAACCTGCCGCCGGGTGTGCGCGGTATCGCTGTCGACCACCTCGACATGGGTTTCTCGGATCGCACCGGCACCTACCGTCGACTCGCCCAGCGCATCGACGACCTCACCGCGCTGACCGACCACCTCGAAATAACCGGACCTGTCGTCACCGTCGCTCACGATTGGGGCGGCCCGATCTCGCTCGGCTGGGCGCTTCGCCATCTCAAACAACTCGCGGGCGTCGTACTGACCAACACTGCGGTCCATCAGCCCGAAGATGCAGCAGCGCCACGAATCATCCGTGCCGTTCGCTCAAAGTCAGCACTCCGTCGCACCACGGTCGATACGACGGGCTTCATCACCGGTGCGCTCGAGATGTCGAAGCCTCGGATCTCCAAAGACGTCCGAGCGGGCTTCCTCGCGCCGTATGAGACAAAGGAGCGACGCGAAGCCATCCAACACTTCGTCGAAGACATCCCGCTCGAACCCGATCACCCGACCGCCGAGACACTCGATGCCATCGCGAACGGCCTCGAACACCTCGCGGATACACCGTCGCTGCTGCTCTGGGGAGCGAAGGACCCGGTCTTCTCCGACCTCTACCTTCACGACCTCGAAGCACGTCTGCCCCACGCGGATGTGCATCGTTGGCCAGCGGCGGGACACTTCGTCACCGAGGATGCCCCCGCCGCCGAAGCCATTGCCGACTGGGTCGGAGCGCTAAAGCACCAGAACGAAAACGTCACCTCCAGCACCGAACCAACCCGCCTCCTCGAACGGGTTTCCGACCGAGAGCGCGCAGACAAGGTCGCCATTGCCGAGATGACGAACGATCAAGACGCAATCACCTTTGGAGACCTGGCCGCCCGGATCGAAGCGACGGCCTCTGGGCTTGCCGACCACGGCGTGAACCCGGGCGACCGAGTTGCGATCATGGTTCCTCCGGGGATCGAGCTTGTGGCCATTACCTACGGATGCTGGCGTCTCGGCGCGATAGCGGTGCTCGTCGATGGAGCGCTCACTCCCCCGCAGATGACCGCAGCCCTCAAGAGCGCGAATCCGAAGTACCTGATCGGGATCGAACGTGCGCTCGCTGCATCTCGGGCATTGCGGTGGCCGGGTGAGCGGATCGCCCTCGCTCCTCTGACGGGCGCTCAGGCCCGAGTGTTCAGCGTCGGCGGAGACCTTCAAACACTCCGCGATGCAACCACCGTCGACCCATCTCGCCCACTCCCGGTCGACACCGACGAAGCTGCGGTGATCTTCACCTCCGGCTCGACCGGCCCATCCAAGGGCGTGCGCTACACCCATGGCCAGATCGCAGCTCAGCGCAACATCATCTCCGATCTCTATTCGATCACCAGCGATGATTCCCTCGTCGCGGCGTTCGCTCCCTTCGCGCTCTACGGCCCCATGCTCGGCATCACGTCGGTCGTGCCAGACATGGATGTTTCCGCCCCGGCGAGCATCACCTCGACCACCCTTGCCGAGGCGGTCGCCGCCATCGACGCAACCCTGGTGTTCGCGTCGCCAGCCGCCCTCGCCAGTGTGATCGCCACCAAGAGCAACATCAGCCGCAAACACTTCGAGGCGCTGGCGAAGGTCCGCCTACTCCTCTCGGCCGGTGCCCCGATCCGCACCGAGTTGTTCGATCAGGCCCAAACGATCTTCCCGTACGCCTTGCCGTACACGCCCTATGGCATGACCGAAGTACTTCCGGTTTCAACGATCAGCCTTCCCGAGATCCATGAGGCTGGCACGGGCAACGGTGTCTGCGTTGGCACACCGGTTCCCGGTGTTGACGTGATGATCCGACCAATCGACGACGTCACGGCGCCGAGCGGTCGAGCGAACTTCGGCGAAATTGTTGTGCGTGCCCCCCACGCCCGCCTCGCCTATGACCGCCTCTGGCACACGACCTTCGTCGCATCCCAGCCTCCCGGTTGGCATAGCACCGGCGACGTTGGATACGTCGATGACGACGGTCGCCTGTGGATGGGCGGACGAGTCGTCGATGTCATTCAGACAACTCGTGGCGCCATCGCCCCGGTGCAGCTCGAACAGGCAATAGAAGCCCTGAGCGACGTCGCCATGGCAGCCGTCGTCGGGATCGGACCGAGCGATAACCAACAGATTGTTGCGGTCGTTCAGCTCGATACGCCGCCGAAGAAATCTGGACTCGCCGACCTCGACCTCATCGATCGTGTCCGCCGCGTAGCGACCGAAACGATCGGCACCGACGTCGTTGCGGTGTTGAGCGTCCCCGCCATGCCCGTCGACCGACGCCACAATTCAAAGATCGACCGGGGCCAGCTTCGCTCATGGTCTGCTGGCGTTCTCGAAGGCAAGCCGCTCGGGATGAACAAGCCGCCTCCGGTGAACACCGAGCGACTCGCCAGCTCCGAAGCCCCGATGAGCGATAGTTCCAACGACCGAACCAGTCCATGGTTTGTCTCGGAGCCGGTCGCTGACCAACCGGGGACGGCCGCAATGCCGGTACCGGGGTCCACGCCGAGCAAGGGATCGCTGCTCGACCGAGCCTTTAACGGCCCGGACCCATCGAGCGAACCCCGGGCAGCATTGAAGGTTCTCGTCACGGGATCGACCAGCATGATCGGCAACGCCGTCGTCGACCGACTCGTCTCCCGTGGTGATGAGGTCACGGTCATCCAACGGTCACCATCGGGTCGCAGCGATGTCACCGAGCTCCAGGGGTCTATCACCGATATCGATGCGGTCACTCGAGCCGTCAGCGGCCAAGACGCCGTGATCCACCTCGCAGCGAAGGTCGACATCGTGGGCGAGCTCGACGAGTTCGTGCGCGTGAATGTCGAGGGCACGACGAACATGATCTCGGCTGCTCGAGAAGCCGGAGTCAGCCGCTTCGTGCACATATCGTCACCATCGGTTGCCCACGGTGGCGAGTCGATCAGCGGCGCCGGAGCAGAGCCGGCCGACCCTGATCGTACGAGCGGCCACTACGCAACAACGAAAGCCATGGCCGAACAGCTCGCGCTCGCGGCCTCGTCGGACGACATGCCAATCGTTGCGATTCGCCCACACCTCGTCATCGGCCCAGGCGACACCCAGCTCGTCGAACGCATCCTCGACAGGGCTCGGAGCGGACGTATGCCGCTGATCGGCACAGGCCTCGCGCTCGTCGATGTCACGTGGATCGATAACGCGGCGGATGCCATGGTCGCTGCGCTCGATCAGAGTCCGAACCTCGGCAGCCGCGCGTATGTGATCTCGAACGGCGAGCCTCGCACCATTCATGAACTCATCGCACGAATCACGAAGGCCGCCAACGTCGAATGGTCACCTCGAAGCGTTCCTCGGAAGGTCGCGATCTTGGGCGGTTCGCTCGCCGAGAAGATCTGGGCACGAACCGGCCGCGACGACGAACCGCCGATGACCGCCTTTGGCGCGGAGCAGCTCTCGACCGCTCATTGGTTCAACCAGCGCGCGACGCGCCGAGCCTTGCAGTGGGAACCGACGATCAGCCTCGACGAGGGATTTGCCCAGCTCGACGAGCACTACGCATAACACCGCACTAGCCCGTCAGCCCAGGTCGTAGCTCGCGATCGTGCAGCTGACAGCAAAGATCGGGACCGGCTCGCAGAAGTGCACGCGACCGTGCGCACCGTTGGTTGCGGCCGAGACCGCAAGGAACGTGCGAATCTCGAAGCCACCTTGGCCAGCGTCGGCGTAGATCTGCTCATCGGTATACGAGAGCAGCGCGTCTTTGTCGTTGCGACACCAGCGATCGAGGAACTGGCGGTCCCATTTCTCGTTGATCTTGCCCGAGTCGGGTGTGGCGGGCCAGTGAGAGATGCCGCCCGTGCCGATGATTGCGACCTTCTCATCCACAGATTCGATCGCTCGTCCCAGTGCCTCGCCAAATGCCCACGCTCGATGCAGTGGCGCAAGCGGCGGCCCTTGACAGTTGATGTTGACCGGCACGATCGGAGTGTTGAACGAAGGGGTCAGGAAGTGCAGAGGCACCGCAATGCCATGGTCGAACTTCCACTCCTCGGCATAGGAGACATCGACGGTTTCCATGACCTCTGCGATCAGCCGCTTGGACAGGTCCGCGTCACCTGGCGCTCTGAACGCGTCGATCCCCAACCAGTTCGGATCTTCGATCGGCCCGTCATAGAAGTCGGCCATGCCAATTGCGAAGCTCGGCATGTTGTTCATAAAGAAGTTGGCGAAGTGCTCGGCAGCGACAACGACGATCGCCTCGGCATCCGATGCCTCGATGTCGGCTCGCATCTGTTCGTACGCTGCGTAGAAGCCGTCACGTACGGCGGGATCGGCTCGATCCGCTCGCCCGGTGATCCCAGGTGCGTGGCTGCACACTCCCGCATACACAAGTGCCATCAGCTGTCCTCTCCGTCGTGCCCGTCGTATCCGGTCACGGCATAGACACCTTCGCGAACCGGTCCATGCTTCTCGATGCCGTCACGCATGAGCTGTAGATAGTCCTGCCAATCGATCTGGTGCAGCGCTGCGAAGTGCATGAGGATCTGCCCATTCACTCCCAGATGAAACAACAAGCCAATGTCGGGGGCGACGAGGGCATCGATCTCCTCGCTCGTCAGCTCGTACGGAGCGAGCACACCTGCGCGGTCCTCGTCGTAGCGTGCTTGGAGATCAGCGTCGCGATTGAGTTCGAACAGAAACTTCTGTACGTAGTACAAGCCCATGAACACATTCCTACTCGTCTACGAATACAACCTGGGGATCGGGTGCTCGTCGAAGGCAACGGCGATGTTCTTCGTCTCCATGTAGAAGTCGAAGCTCCAATCGCCACCGTCGCGACCGATGCCGCTGGCCTTGGTTCCGCCAAATGGAGCCGGAAGATGTCGAACGTTCTGCGAGTTCACCCAGATCATTCCGGCATCGAGCGCCGCAGCGACACGATGCCCTCGCCCAATATCACCCGTCCACAGGTAGCCGGCGAGTCCATATTCGGTGTCGTTAGCGATGGAAATCGCCTCGACTTCATCACTGAACGCAATCGCTGTGAGCACAGGACCAAAGATCTCCTCCTGGGCGATGCGCATGTCGTTGCGAGCATGGGTGAAGAGCATCGGCGTAACCCACTGCCCTCCTTCGGGCGCATCGGCAAACGCTGTTCCTTCGATGACGGTCGCTCCTTCGGACTCGGCGATACCTCGATAGCTACAGACCTTTTCGTGATGTGCCGGGTGGATGAGTGGGCCGATGATGCTCGTTGGGTTGAGTGGGTGGCCGACCGGTATCTCGGTGATCTTCTCGGCTAGCCGAGCGGTGAACTCGTCATAGATCGAGTCTTCGATCAAGACTCGACTGCTGCTCGTGCATCGTTCACCGTTCAGGCTGAAGATCATGAAGAGCACCGCGTCGAGCGCACGGTCGAGGTTTGCGTCGGCGAAGACGATCACCGGGTTCTTGCCGCCCAACTCGAAGTGAACCCGCTTGAGTGTGGGAGCGCCTTGCGCCTGAATCATCGAACCGGTCGATGACTCACCCACGAACGCGATGGCCTTGATCGCGGAGTGTTCGGTCAGCGCCTTGCCCGCGGTTTCGCCCATGCCGTGCACGACGTTGAGCACGCCGGCCGGAAGCCCGGCATCGTGTGCGGCTTCGACGAGCAACCCAGCGGTCAACGGGCTCCATTCGGCCGGCTTGTGCACGACCGTGCATCCTGCTGCGAGCGCCGGAGCGATCTTCCATGTGCTCAACATGAACGGCGTGTTCCACGGCGTGATCACGCCTACCGGGCCGATGGCGGTGCGAGTTGTGTAGTTGATGTGGGTGGCGGTGGGTAGCGATTGGCCGTTGGCTGCATCGGGCGCACGATCGGCGAAGAAGCGGAAATTCGCCGCTCCTCGTAGGGCAGCGTGACTCATGAATCGCATGGTCTGGCCGGTGTCCACGCACTCGGTCACCGCGATCTCATGTGCCCGTTCGGTGATGTTGTCGGCAACGGCGTGGAGCACCTTCTGGCGTTCAGCACCAGGGGTCTGGCTCCATTCGGCGAACGCTTCCTCGGCAGCTCGTGCCGCCGCATCGATGTCGGCCGCATCTCCGGCCGCAACCGAACCCAGATGGGAGCCATCGATGGGTGAAGCGTTCTCGAAGGTCGCTCCGGTGATCGAGGCCGCGGGCATGCCATCGATGAAGTGAAGCAATGGTTTTTCTGCGAACCGGCGGAGGTTCGCCTCCGTTGCCGCCACATTCTCTTCGAAGGTGCGTGTGTCCATTACTGCTCACCCTGTTGGGTGCTGCTCGCCGATTCATAGGCAGCCTTGATGTGATTGCGGTTCTGCCGGAACGTTGCATCGATCTCTTGAACTTCCATCGACCATGCGATCAGCAGTGGGGTATCACGTTCGGCGAGCTCGTCTTCGGCAGCGTCGAGCACCGTCTGAATGATTTGCTGTTTCGTTTCGGCCGATCGACCCGGCCCAATCCTCGCGGTGATCGCGATGAACCCGTGGTGAGGGTCGCCCTGATCGGCGACCCGATACTGCTCGCGAGAGACCGCTCGGGTTCGTAGGGCCGCGGGCGATGATGCGATGCCCATGTGCAACACGGTGTCGTGGACGAGTCCGACCACGTGGTCGATGTCGTGATGATCAGCAACGTTGGCCGAGTACTCAATCGTGACGTGCGGCAATGGGGACCTCTTTCTCGTTCGACGTCGGTAAACCAATATTACTTAACATGTGTAATATATGCCCATATGCGACTTCTCACCTACTCGTTGCAAGACCCGGCCTCGACAGAGACTCTCCGTCTCGCACGAGTCGGGATGCTCACGACCGATGGCACCGGCGTCATCGACCTCACCTCTCGAGTCGACGGCGAAACCGACCTTGGCGCACTGATCTCCTCTGGCGAACTCGAAACGCTCGCCAGCTACACGGACGCCCCCGCCGATCACGCGATCACGAGCATCACCTTCGAGAGGCTCCTCCCCCGCCCAGGCAAGATCTTCTGCATCGGCGTCAACTACGGCGGCCGCTCAGCCGAGTACGCCGACACCACCGACGCGGCCTACCCGTCGGTCTTCGTCCGGTTCCCCGAGAGCTTCACCGGCCATGACCGTCCGGTCATTCGACCGCCTGAAAGCCAGCAGCTCGATTACGAGGGCGAGATCGTCGTCGTCATCGGCAAGTCGGGGCGGCGCATTCCTATTGCCCAAGCACGAGACCACATCGCCGGGCTATCCCTCGGCAACGAAGGAACGATTCGCGACTGGGTTCGCCACGCCAAATTCAATGTCACCCAAGGCAAGAACTGGGAAGCATCGGGTTCGATAGGACCACACCTCACAACGATCGACGAGATCGGAAGCTTCGATGACCTCCACATCACGACCCACGTGAACGGCGAACTTCGTCAAGACGACCATCCGGCGACCATGAAGTACTCGATCGACTACCAAGTCCACTATCTCTCGACGTTTACGACGCTTCAGCCCGGCGACGTGATCTTCTCCGGCACGCCAACGGGTGCGGGCGCTCGCTTCGACTCGCCGATCTGGCTGGAACCAGGCGATGTGATCGAGGTATCGGTCCCCGAACTCGGGACGCTCCGCAATACCGTCGCCGACGAGTTTCCCGATGGTTCGACCCACACCGCACCGGAGCCCCAGTAGCAGTGGCTGAACTTCGCTCGTTCGACGAGTCCCTTCCAATGGCGTTGCTCAACGCTCGCGAAGCAGTGATGGGCCATTTTCGCCCGCTCCTCTCGCGCCACGACCTGACCGAACAACAATGGCGAGTGCTTCGCGCTCTCGGAGCGGAGATCGAACCGGTCGATGCTGGCACGCTCGCGGACGCAACATCGCTTCAGGCGCCGAGCCTCAGCCGAATTCTCGCCAACCTGGCCGACCGTCGACTCATCGACCGAACGAGCGCCTCGGACGACCAACGACGGGCGGTCATCTCCCTCTCGACGCTGGGCGCCGAGCTCGTCTCCTCCGTCGCACCCGAATCCGAGACGATCTACGCTGAGATCGAAGCGAAATTCGGCGAACAACAACTTCGCCAGCTCGTTGCCGAACTCCACACCCTCACGACGACACTCGGCGCACCCGGAGCATCATGACACCCCTTGCCAAGGTCACCGCAGCGACACGCAAAGCGCTCGACGCGACGCCGGAGGAACTCATCGCGGCAGTACCTACCGTGGCCCGTGGATCTCTCCGCCAGCTCGGCGTCTCTCACGGCACAACATCTTCGGGAATACTCCTCCACGCCACGGGGGGCGCAGGTGCCGCTGGCGTGTTCCTCGCTGGTGGGATGATGCTCAGCCGCTATCAAACCCGGAATGGAACCGCCTACCAACGAGGCCATGGCTATCACCTGCTCATCATCATTCGACCCGAACGCGTTGATATCCACCAACTGAAGGGGACGAACCGACCGGGCAAATACATCGAATCACATCCACTCACCGACGTGTATTACGAGACGATCTCTGGCGATCTCCCGATCGACACCCTCCTCACGATCGGTGACGGCGAGTATCACGTTCGCACCCAGTACGGCAGCGACCTACGAGAAACGCTCGCCGAGCGCGGTCTCCAGCCCGGCATCACCAAGGACATCTGATGGCGATGGCTCCCGAGCTCGCCACCGCGGAAGCAGCGCTGTTGGACGAGGCTGAACGGTTGGCAACACCGCTCCGCCAGACCACCGAAGTCTACCCCGAGCTCACCATCGACGACGCGTACGCAATCCAGGCAGCGTGGCGGGAGCACAAACTGGCTCGCGGCGAACGCATCGTCGGCCACAAGATCGGCCTCACCTCTCGAGCGATGCAGGCCGCGATGCAGATCACTACTCCAGACTCAGGGTTTCTCACCAACGAGATGGTATTCACCCCTGGTGATTCGCTCACCGCAGCGTCATTCTGTGACCCCAAGGTCGAGCTCGAACTCGCATTTACCTTGGCGACCGATCTGTCGGGCACCGACCTCAGCGTCGACGACGTGCTCGACGCAACCGAGTTCGTACAACCCGCTGTTGAGTTGATCGCCGCTCGAACATTTCGAACCGATCCCGAAAGCGGCCGCCGCCGAACCGTCATCGACACCATCGCCGATAACGCTGCCAACAGTGGGATTATCTCGGGAGGCCAGAAGGTCGCCCCGACCGACATCGATCTCCCATGGGTGAGTGCAATCGCCACCCGAAACGGCACGGTCGAAGAAACCGGTGTGGCCGCCGGCGTGCTGGGACACCCAGCACGAGGAATTGCATGGCTCGCCAAACGGTATGCGGAAACCGGCCAGCACCTCATGGCCGGCCAGGTGATCCTGGCCGGATCCTTTACTCGACCGATCGACGTTCGAGCCGGTGACGACTTCACGTTCGATTACGGACCCCTCGGTTCCTTCGACCTCTCCTTCTCCTAGTCGCTCCACAAAGCAGTGCGTGTGAGAAGATGTCTCACCGTTCGAGTAGTGCATCCCAGGAGCCTGATGGCCATCACCGATCTCCCCGAATTCAAACGAGCAGACGGACCTGACAAGGTCACAGGTTCAGGGCGCTATACCGCGGACATGACCCTCACTGGACAACTCGTTGCGAAGTTCAAATACGGCGGTGTCAGCCACGGCCGAATCACCAAACTCGACGTGACCGCCGCACAGGCGATTCCCGGAGTATTCGCCGTCCTGACCGCCGCCGACGTGCCCGATGTTCGATACAGCTACGGACTTGCCGATCGCACACTCTTCGCCACCGACATCATCCGGTTCGAAGGCGAAGTTGTCGCCGCTGTCGCAGCCATCAATACCGACGTTGCCGAACGAGCAATCGACGCCATCGTGCTCGAGGTCGAAGCACTCGAACCCATCGTCGATCTCCGCGCAGCGATCACCGATGGGTCATCACTCGTGCACGAGGACATCGAGAGCTACGAGGTCAGCGGAGATACACCGCACTCGGGAAACGTTGCGACCCATTCCTCCATCTCGATGGGTGATGTCGACACCGCAATGGCCAGCGCAGCCACGGTCGTGACCAGCCATTATCTGGCCGACGCCAGCCACGCCACACCGATCGAACCTCGGGCTGTCATCGCACAGTGGGAAGGCGACAAGGTCACCGTCTGGACGAGCACACAAGTTCCGTTCGATGCCCGTGCTGGTGTGTGCGAAACCCTCGAACTTCCCACCTCGAAAGTTCGCATCATCGCCCCGCACCTCGGTGGTGGTTTCGGCGGCAAATGCGGAGCCCACTTCGAGCCCCACATCGCCGCCCTCGCCCGCGTCGCGAAGCGACCGGTAAAACTCGTCTTCTCCAGGTGGGAAGAGTTCATCGCACCAGATCGTCGACGCGAGAGCATGATCATCGAGGTTTCCACCGGTGTCGACGCCGATGGGGCGATCGTTGCCCGAACCGGCGAGATACTCCTCGACAATGGCGCCTACATGGCCGATGCCTCCTTCTTTGCACAGGCGGCAGCGATGCACGTCGCCGGGCCGTATGTCATTCCAAACATCTATATCGACGCGAAGCTCGTCTATACCAACCATCAGCCATCGGGGTCGGTACGGGCACCGACCGCGCCCCAAGCGTGCTGGGCCGTCGAATCCCACACCGATGAGATCGCAGCAGCGATCGGCATGGACGCACTCGAATTCCGTCGCAAGAACATCGTTACCTCCGGCAGCACCGGGTGTGTCGGCCAAACCTATGACGAGATCGGGCTCGACCAGTGCCTCGACCTAGCCGCTGCGTCTGCGGGTTGGGGCACCGACCTCGCCGACGGCGAGGCGCTCGGTATCTCCGTGGGTTGGTGGCCGAGCTTCGCAGCCCCGGCCGGAGCCTACGCGAAGCTCCACAGTGACGGGACCGTTCAGGTGATCACCGGTGCGAGCGAATGCGGTACTGGTTCGGTCATGACCTTGCGGATGCTCGCCGCCGATGAGATCGGCATCGACGAGACAGCGATCGAACTGATCTACCAAGACACCGGCGCAGCACCAGCGGGCCCCGGTTCGAGCGGGTCGATGACACTGTTCAACCACGGCCGTGCCGTCGAGAAGGCAAGCGGGATGATCGCCGACCAACTCAAAGAGCTCGCCGCAGCACAACTCGAAGCCAACGTCTCTGACATCGTGCTCTCCAACGGCACCGCATTCGTCGCTGGTTCACCCAGCCTCTCGATCCCTATCGTCGAGCTCGCCGAGGCGAGCGAGACCGGTGAGCTTCTCGGCAGCGCGGCGGCCGACGCCCTCGAATGGCCCGAGATCACCGGTTCCACATGCCTTGGAGAACAAGGGTTCTCGTCGTGGCTCGCACCGCAGTTCTCCTGCCACGTCGCCCGAGTCCGCGTCGACCCCGACACCGGCGTCACCCGCGTTCTCGAAGTACACGCAGTTCATGACTCGGGGACGATCCTCAACCCGGTCGCAGCGCACGGCCAGGTCGAAGGTGGCGTCATGATGGGTGTGGGACAAGCGCTCACCGAAGGAACCCGTTACGACGACGCAGGACACCAACTCAACGCCGGCCTCCTCGAATACAAACTCCAGACCATCGCCGACGCACCGACGATCACAACGCAGTTCGTCGAGATCTTCACGGACAACGCCGGACCGCGAGGCGCAAAGGGCCTGGCCGAAGCGCCAAACGTGGCCACCTGCGGTGCGGTGAGCAATGCAATCGCCAACGCCACAGGCGTTCGCATCCGCCAACTCCCAATGACCGCTGAACGGGTGTGGAACGCAATGAACCCAACGGAGGTCACACCGTGACGATGACGATCGCAACCACGGTCGACGACATCTTGACCGGCCTTCGCGACGGCGCTCGCCCGATCGCTGGTGGCACCGATCTCGTCGTTAGCTCGCGCCAAGGCAAGAGCGAGCTCCCCGAACACCTCATCGCCATCGATCGGGTTGACGAGCTCGCTCGGATCGATGTGGGCGGAGATGTCACGCGGATTGGCTCGGGGGTGACCCACAGCACGCTAATGACGGACCCGACTGTCGTCGATTCGTTCACCGCCATCGCCGATGCCGCTGCGCTCGTTGGTTCGCCCGCAACCCGTAACGTCGGCACGATCGGTGGCAACGTGATGAACGGTTCGCCCGCCATGGACACCGGCGCTCCGCTGATCGTTTTGGGAGCGCAAGCCGAGCTCCGCACGACCGAGGCCGTCCGGCTCGTCGATCTCGACACCCTCTGGGTTGGCCCGGGTCGGACCAGCGCTGCCGACGACGAACTCTGCACCGCTCTCGTCGTGCCCAACCAACCCGAGATGAGCGGAAGCGCCTACGTGCGGCTCGAATACCGCCGGGCGATGGAGATCGCCATCGTCGGCGCTGCCGCAGCGGTAACGCTCGATGGGGACACCATCGGCTCGGTACGTGTCGCGCTCACCGCGGTGGCTCCGACAATCATCTCGGTCAACGGCCTCGACCATCTCGCCGGCATGACAGCCGATGAGGCAACGCTCGCGCACGTGGCCGAAGCCGCCTCGGAACAGGCAACACCCATTTCTGACCTTCGCGCCTCAGGTCGCTACCGCCGCACGATGATCGGCGTCATGGCTCGCCGGGCGGTCGAGGCCGCTGCACGCAGAGCGAGCGGTGAAGTTATTGCCGTCCCCGTCAACCGAGCCCTCGGTGTTGGAGCACAATCATGAGTCCATCGAATCCTAAAGCTGTCACGCTGACCGTCAACGGCGTCCCCTACCCCGCCGCGATCGACACGAGCAGGACGCTCTCGACCGTGCTACGAAATGAGCTTGGCCTCACCGGCACGAAGGAAGGTTGCGACGATTGCGAATGCGGAGCGTGCATGGTGCTCCTCGATGGTCGCCCGGTCAACTCGTGCTCGTACCTCGCCGCTCAAGCCGAAGGCCGTGAGGTCACCACGGTCGAGGGGCTCGCGTCGGCGAGCGATCTATCGCCGCTACAGCGAAACATTCTCGCCGCCGGAGGTGTGCAGTGCGGCTTCTGCACTCCCGGGATGCTGATGTCGGCAACCGCGCTTCTCGACGAGAACCCAACACCGACCGAAGAGGAGATCCGTATCGGGCTTTCGGGCAACCTTTGCCGCTGTACCGGATACGCCCGCATCCTCGACTCGGTGATCCAAACGTCGGTGGAGATCAACTAGGGGACAACGACACGCCCGAGTTCGTTCTCATCCACCACCGAGACCCGGGCCAAAAAGACAACAAGCGCCGTTACCCGAAGGTAACGACGCTTATGATCGTTAGTTAGAGATCAGATCGCGCGAACGTTCTGTGCCTCATCGCCCTTGCGTCCTGGGCCAACCTCGAACTCGACCAATTGGCCTTCTTCGAGCGACTTGTAGCCGTCACCCTCGATGTTTGAGTAGTGAACGAAGACATCGTCCTGACCCTCACGAGAGATAAAGCCGAAGCCTTTTTCGCTGTTGAAAAACTTTACTGTTCCTTGCATAGCACTGTGCTTTCACTTCGGGCCGGCCATGTGACCGACACGTACGCTTATCGTACTGGCTGTGCTCGAAAAAATCTGGATACAATGTCCAATAAGTTTGCAAGAAGTTAGCTCTTCATGGCGAAGAGCGGCTTCGAATCGTTGATTTGTCAGGCATCTCGCAACACGACAAGACGGTCGTTTTTGCGAATATTCGATTCATTAACATCGCTTTGGGGAAGCCGCACGCCATCGCGGACAATACCGACGAGCGTCGAGTTCGGCGGCGACGTGTGGGACCCGTCCTCGCTATATGGATCGATCTCGGTCAGTTCAAGACCCTCCCCTGCGGCCAAGAGGTCGTCGAGGACCTTGGCTGCGCTCGGCGAGTAGGTGCCCAAACCAAGCATTCTTCCAACCGCCGAGGTGGCATCGATGACTTCGGTCGCACCACCTTGTTTCAGTAGGTGGAGGTTCTCGCGTTCACGGCCCGCCGCCACGATGTGCGCGTGCATGTTCATCTCGCGAGCCGTCAAAGTGATCAGGACCGCAGCGTCATCGCGATTGGGAGCGACGACGATCGATGACGCTTTGGTAATCCCTGCTTGGTCCAGTGTTTCGGTTGCACTCGCATCTCCGACGATGCCGACATAGCCACGACGGGTGGCAGCCTCGACGGCTTCGGGGCTCGAATCCACCACGACGATCTGGCTCGACGAAACTCCCCTGGCGATCAAGTCGTCCGCAGCTGCGGAACCGGTTGCACCAAATCCACAGATGACGGTGTGGTTCTCCACGTTCTCTCTCCATTTCCGCTGAGCGATCAGCTCGCGGGATTGTTCGGTAAGCACTTCTACGGTGGTCGACACCACGAGGATCAGAAACAGAATCCGAGCTGGCGTGATCAACAGAATCGTTGCGAGACGGCCGGACTGACTCACGGCGGTGATATCGCCGTACCCGGTCGTGGTGACGGTGACCGATGCGTAGTAGAGCGCATCGATCAACCCGATCGCATCGCCGGTCACATCGATGTAGTTGTCCCGTCCAACCCGAACGACGAGGGCGACGAAGATGACGAGTATGGATGCAGCGGTGACGCGCTGCAAGATCGACATCAGCGGCGCGCGTCGTCTCTTCGGTATACGAATTAGATCGGTCCTGCTCACAATCAAGACTGTAGATTGCAACGCCCATCAAGCCGGACGACCCACGGCGTGTTCTTCCACGCAACTCATGGAGCTAGAGCGGCCACCACGTCGGCTCGTCGCAGGCGATCGCGTTCACGGGCAGCCCATCCCGTAGCTCTCGAACCGTTGGCACCGATGCCATCAGGTCGGGCTCTGCAGCTTCGATGACGTGGAGCGGCCGTCCACTCTCTGCGAGCGTCACGACCTGACCAACGACCATCGGAGCAGATGGGGCTGTTGGCAACGAGTAGAAGTCTGCTGAGCTCCACGACCGATGTCCGAGCTCGCTCTCGAGCTCGAGCACTCGGCTCTGCAGGCGGTCGAGTTCTGCTTGCACTTCTGCGTTGTCGTCAGCCATCTCGATCCCTCTGTTTCGATTGCCTCGATGCTCAATCTGGTGATGCCTGCCGTCGGCAGCATCACTGTTCAGTATCGGCAGGATTCGAGAATCCTAAACATCACTAGCCTCGGCGGCTCTTCAGCCACGAACCAAGGACCGCAGCACCGCCGAGAATCGTGATGGCAAAGTCGATCGGGGCAACGATCTTGCCGTAGTGATCGGCGTCGTAGTAGCTGACCGGGCTATCGAAGCGTGTCTCCCAGTCGAACGGGAAGAACACCAGAGGTCCATCGTTGTGATGCACCGGAATGTCCATTGCGGTGTGTAAGAGACAGCCCCCGGCAAACGCGAGCAGGCCCTTCTTGCCAGTCGCCTTGCCAGCGACTGCCAGAGCGGCGAGCACCACGGGGCTGTGAAACGTGTTGTGGATCGCAACCCACGACCTGTCGTTAAAGAACAGATCATCGAACGCGTGCTGCATCGATTCTTGGAAACTCATCCCTTGGGTCAGCGGGAAGAACACCGCAGCACCAGCGGTCAGCGCATAGAGCCCAAAGTCCGGTGCTAGCCCACCAACGACGAACCATCGTGCGGTGCTGCTCTCGAGAAGTTCGGTCGCGCCGCCCTTCTTCCGAAGCGCAACGAGCGCATTGGTGACGACGTGTGTGGTGGTGATCATCGAAGCCAACGGTAGCGGTTAGGTTCGCGAGATGAGCTTCACGCCCACCGACATCTCCGACGCCGCGAAGCGAATCGCGCCGCACATCACGAGAACCTCCTTGACCCGCTCGATTCCACTGTCGGAGCGTCATGGGGCGGATATTCTGATCAAGGCGGAGCACCAGCAGCGGACGGGCAGCTTCAAGGTGCGTGGGTCAGCAAACGTTGTTCACGAACTCGACCCGGCCGCAGCACAACTCGGTGTCATCACCGCCTCTTCGGGTAACCACGGGATCGGCGTTGCGACCGCAGCAGCAAGCCGCGGCGTCAGCGCAAGAATCTTCCTTCCATCGAACGTATCCCGAGCGAAGCTCACACAGATCGAGCACCTCGGTGGCCAGGCAATACTCGTCGACAGCACCGACGCGATCGACGGTGAGATCGCTGCCAAAGATCTCGCTGCTCACGAGGCCATTCCGTACATTTCGCCATATAACAACCCATTGGTCGCCGCTGGTCAAGGGACGATCGGCGTCGAGATCCTCGAAGATGCCCCCGGCCCGATCGATGCGATCGTCGTAGCCGTTGGAGGCGGGGGCATGATCTCGGGGATTGCGACGTGGATCAAAGAACACTCTCCCAGAACCCTGATCATCGGCGCGTCGGCCCTAAACGATCGAGCGATGGCCGCATCGATCGAAGCCGGTACGGTCGTCGTTCCCGATTTCGCACCTACCTTCTCCGATGGCACCGCGGGAGCGATCGAAGACGACACCATTACCTTTCCCATCTGTCAACGGTTGGTGGACGTTTGGGTTGACATCACCGAACGCGACATCGCGTCAGCGGTGACGGCCATGGTCGACGACCACCACCAACTCGTCGAGGGCTCAGCGGGCGTCGCGATCGCTGGGGCCACTCAGTTCGCGGAAGAAAATCCCGGGTCGCGCATCATTGCTGTCAGCTGTGGGGGCAACGTATCGGCAGCAGCTCTCGCCGAAATGATTCAACTCACCCGCTCGTAACCCTAGATCGGAGATTCGGTGCCGAGCAGTGGTGCCGACGAGCTGCGCTGCGCCGACTAACTGCGCTGCGCTATGCCCACGGTGCGCCGCTGAGGTACTTCCAGCCTGCATCGGGAAGGACCGCGATCGCCGTTCCGCCGTTTTCCTTCAGGTACTCCACCGCTGCGTGCACGATCGCCCCCGAGCTCGTGCCGACGAAGTGCCCTTCGACTTGGATCAGCGTCGAGACAGCAGCGACCGATTCCGCTGCGGTGACCTGGTGACGGTGCGTCACGAGCGAGAGGTCCGCGACCGGTGGTTGAAATGGGTCATCCTGGCTGCGCATCCCACTGATTGGATCCGAGGTGAACTCTTCGACCGAGTGGATGGCGATATCGGGGTACTCCTTTACCAACCCTCGGCTCACTCCGGTGATCGTGCCGCCGGTGCCGTAGGCGCAGAAGACACCGTCCGGTGGCGACTCTTCTGGCCAGTCACGAATGATCTCGAGCGCCGTTCCGAACTCGTGTGATTCGGGGTTCCCTGGGTTGCCGTACTGGTAGCACATGAAGCCGAGGCCATCGGCAACCATGTTCCGCGCCCGCTCGATGCCATCGTTGGGCCCACCGTCGACCTCGACGAGCGTGGCACCGTATGCCCGCAACAACTGCTTCCGTTCGGCGGTCGCGCGCTTGGGCAGGCAGATAGTCATCTGGTAGCCGCTCACGGTCGCAAGACGGGCGAGCCCAATGCCGGTATTACCCGACGTTGCTTCGATCAGTGGAGTTCCGGGCGGGATATGGCCGTCTCGGCGAGCGTTCTGGAACATGTACCAGGCCGCGCGATCTTTGATCGATCCGGTCGGGTTGTACCACTCCAGCTTGCCAAAAAGGCGCGAACCGGGAGGTGAAAGAGCGGTGAACTCGACTAGCGGGGTATTTCCGGGTGGCATCGGTGACTGTTGAATACAGTAAGTATGCCGCTGGGAAACAGCTCTCCAAGCTCCTTTATCAATCCGGGACATCGTCCGACTGGAAAGATGTGGGGCTGGACGAGGTTGGACCAGCACAAACACGACATCACCAAATAGGACAGGTTGATTTCCCCATGGACCTCGCAAACAAGAAACCCCTCATCGCCGGCGTAGCGGTCGTCGGCATCGCAATCGCCGCTTGGCTCGCATTCGGATTCTTCGGAATCCAGACAGCCTTTATCGACAACGAGGTCAACGAGAGCGCCGACGACCTGTTCACCGCCGCACCCGCCGCTGTCGAAGAGGCCCCCGAGGCAGACGTCTCGGAGACTGCCGAAGCCGCCGACCAGCCTGTAGAAGCCTCAACCGAAGAGGCTCCTGTCGAAGAACCGGCCGCTGAAGAAGAGCCCGCAACGC
This sequence comes from uncultured Acidimicrobiales bacterium, assembly GCA_964451305.1. Classification (GTDB taxonomy): domain Bacteria; phylum Actinomycetota; class Acidimicrobiia; order Acidimicrobiales; family SHLQ01; genus SHLQ01. The sequence continues at coordinate 25,901 of CAYVHV010000039.1, forward strand.
CGGTCGAAGAGGCACCGGTCGAAGAAGAGCCCGCAACGCCGGTCGAAGAGGCACCGGTCGAAGAAGAGCCCGCGGCGCCAGTCGAAGAAGAACCAGTGGTAGAAGACGCTCCCGCCGAGGAGCCACCAGCCGAAGAGGCAACAACCCCCGGCGAGATCGTGACCATTGCGAGCGGCGCCTTTGCCTCCACCAACGGCTACTCGGTCACCGGCGACGCCTTGGTTCTGAACAATGGCACAGAGCAGCGCTTTCTCCGCTTTGAGAACTTTGTCTCCGACAACGGCCCGGACCTCAAGGTCTATCTACGTGCAGCGAACGGCGAGTTCGTAAGCCTTGGCGACCTCTCCGGAAACATTGGGGACCAGAACTACGAGATCCCCGTCGATGTGGACCTGAGCGTCTTTACGAACGTCGAGATCTGGTGTGAGCGCTTTAGCGCTGGCTTTGGTGTTGCGACGCTCGCATAGCGTTTCAGCTCTACCCGTTTCTGACCTGTTCTCACCGAAGAACATGCACGAAACGACGAGCCATTTACCTAGGCATGACGAACAAACCGAGGTTTGATTGTTGGTATCCGGGCATGCCCTTGTTCGGATATCGCCGACGGGTTTCCGCTGGCGGTGAGGCGGTCGGGTCGATGTGGGGAAGTCCTACCTCGACATCGACCCGGCGCCTCTGCAATCCGAGAGAACGTCGAGCATTGCTCAGGCAGGCTCGGTAAGAAGTCCCCAGAGCGCTCCGGCAAACGCAATGCCAAGAGCGACCGTCAGCACGGCGACCGCTTGGCCACTGTTGTCGAACAACGGTGTGACCTCGAACCTTCCAAAGGACGGCAGTGGGCCCTCCTTGATCGCGAGATATCCAAACAACCCGGCCAAGGATCCCGCGAGCACAGCGGGAACGCCCATCCGGAACCGGTCCGACTCGGTACAGATCATCACAACCGCGGGGAAGAGAAGCGGGATGGCGATCGGCCAGACGATGCTCGAGACCGCCAGCGCAATGCCAGAGAACAGCCAAAGAGGTGGATGGTCCGTATACACGCCGGCGAGCGCCAAGATTGCGGTGGCACCGATCGGTGCGGCGAACGCCGAGCACACCAGCCAACTATCCGATAGTGATGCCGACAGCCCGAGATGATGTACGACGACAATCGCTAGCGCCCCCACCATTGCTACCCAACCTGCGACCAATACATGCGTTTTGGACATATTCTCAAAGTAGTAAATCGGACTTCAAAAATCTGGATCCATCCCAAAGTTGTCCCAAAAAGGAAAAGAACAGTCCGAGAACAACCCATCCCAGCGTGCAACACTGCGAAAACTACTGAATCGACGAACACCGCATCGCAGGAACGAACGGCGAGGATCTGGCATATCTCAATCGAAGATGCCATGTCTCTTTCTGCTGCGCTCCGGCTATTGGAGAGTATGGTTTTACCCATGACGACTCTCCGTAACGACTTCCCAGCCGGTGTTTTGGCAGCAGAGCACGTGTCCGAAATGTTCGCGCTCGCGCAGGATCAAAACTTCGCACTTCCTGCAGTGAACTGTGTTGGCACAAACTCCATGAACGCCACGATGGAAACTGCCGGACGTCTCAACAGCCCCGTCATCGTCCAGTTCTCGACGAGCGGATCGGCATTTGTGGGCGGCAAGAACGTCCCCGTCGACTCACACCAAGCATCGATCCTCGGGTCGGTCGCTGGTGCAAAGCATGTCCGCACTATGGCCGAGGCGTACAACGCTCGCGTCATCCTCCATACTGATCACTGCCCAAAGCCAAAGCTCCCATGGATCGACGGACTGATCGACATCAGCGCCGAGCACTTCGAGGCGACCGGACAGCCGTTGTTCAACTCGCACATGCTCGACCTTTCCGAAGAACCAATGGAAGAGAACATCGACACGTGCGTCGAGTACTTGAAGCGCATGGCGCCACTCGGTATGACCCTTGAGATTGAGCTCGGTATCACCGGCGGCGAAGAGGATGGCGTTGACAACTCCGACGTTGACGAGTCCGAGTTGTACTCGACGCCTGAAGAAGTTGCCTACGCATATGAGCGCCTGATGGAGGTCTCCCCGAACTTCACGATCGCCGCAGCCTTTGGCAACGTGCACGGCGTATACAAGCCTGGAAACGTCACCCTCACACCAACAATTCTCCGCGATGCGCAGGCTCACGTCGCCGAGAAGTTCGGTACCGACACCGACCAGCCGATCAACTTCGTCTTCCACGGCGGATCGGGATCGAGCGCCGCAGAGATCGAAGAAGCAATCGACTACGGCGTCATCAAGATGAACATCGATACCGACCTTCAGTGGGCAACGTGGGACGGCATTCGCGCATACGAAGCAGAGAACCACGACTACCTCCAAGGCCAGCTCGGCAACCCCGAGGGACCTGACTCGCCAAACAAGAAGAAGTACGACCCACGCGTGTGGCTTCGCAAGGGCGAAGAAGCCATGGGCACTCGTCTTGAGCAGGCGTTCGCTGAGCTCAAGAACATCAACACGCTGGCGTAGGTTTCCGGACTGCTCGGCGGGATGGTTCGCCGAGCAGTTCTAGACTCACGCGCATGAACCAGTACGAGAAGCTCCGTGCTCGCGGGCAAGCCGTGCGCGACGCAACCTCTGAGGACACCTTCCGCGTCGTTGACATCGGCGCAGGCCATGGCGCAGCTGAGTACTCCCCGTTCTTTGCTGAGCTCGCAACGCAGTACACCGGCGTCGATCTCGACGAAGACGTGTTGGAGAACCCCTGGGTCACTGAACAGGTGCATCTCTCGGCAGAGGACTTCGCTGAGAAACACACGGCGGCAATGACCGCTGGCACGGCCGAGCCGTTCGACCTCGCCACGGCGATCTACGTGTGGGAGCACCACCCGAAGCCCGCAGAGCTACTGCGAGCAATTCACGATGTCCTCACTCCAGGAGGCACAGCGCTGCTCATCACGCCGAATGGTATTCATCCTTTTGGACTCGCATCGAAGGTGCTCGCCAAGACCGGCCTCACCGACACCGTGTTGCGAAAGCTCCGGCCCGAAGAGATCGACCACTACCATTTTCACGTCGAAGCCACCCGTAACTCTCCGTCGCAAGTGCGCCAGTGTGCCAAAGAAGCTGGCTTTGCTGAAGTCGACATTCATATGCACGACGACCCGGGCGTCTTCAAACCCTATTTACCTGGACCGCTGCACGTTCTTCCCGAGGCATATAGCAAAGCAATCACGGCGACCAAGCTGGACAAGCTCTCCGGCACGCTCATTATCACCGTGACTAAGGCTCCGTAGCCGCAGCCGGCGTATAGGTGTGCCGACCGGACTGGCGACAGTGTGACCGAAAGGTCCTTTCGCACTAGTTGCGGACATCAAGCGGGTCTTCGCCCGTGCCGACACACCTGATGTGCCACTAGATAGGACTGAACGACCTTCCGCGCGGCTGCGGCTGACGCACAACGCTGTTGCGATGGAAGTTGTGCGCGCCGCTAGTTCCTTCATGGGAGCTGATGCTGAGATCACGATCTTGGAATCTGACCGGGTATTCGTCGTCGCCGGAAGCGATCCGGATGCGTCGAATCAACCGCGCTCGCCCCGGACGTCCGAACAAGTTCTCATCGACGACCTCACGAGGAGCACCCCCGTGGCAATCGACGGATTGGTCTCAGTGCCGATCCAGGAACGGACCAGCGGCGCTGGCCCTGCCACAGTTGCCGCACTCACCATCGCGTGCTCGAGTAGCAACACCACCTGCGATGACGCAGAGCAACCATCCCTCAATGGCCTCGTCGCCCTTGTGCGGCTCGTGGAGCGAGAGCTCGAAAAGGGCACAGCCGCTGATACGGACTATTTCGAAAAGCTCGTACATGGCCAACGCGATCCAGTGGCGGTGCTCGGACCCGACGGAAACGTTGCCTTTATCAGCAGAGGCGTAGGATCGCTGCTCGGCTGGTCACCGTCAGAACTTATCGGTATGTCGCCAGCCGACATTGTCCACCCCGACGATATCGACGCGGCGTTTGACGCAATCATTCGAGTCAGCCAGGGACTCGAAGTGTTTCGTTCTACCCTTCGCATGCGCGACTCCCGCAACGAGTATGTCCCTGTCGAGGTCACCGGTACCGACCTCTCGGAAGACCCCGTTGTCGGCGGCATCGTTCTGACCATTCGTGACGCTCAACGAGATCTCGAACACGACCGAACCCTCAATCGATCACAACGCATGTCGGACTCGATTGTTGAGAACCTTCGTGACGGTGTCGTCGCGACCGATGAGTTCGGAACGATTGTCAAGATCAACGACACG
>CAYVHV010000040.1:0-28943 GCA_964451305.1 uncultured Acidimicrobiales bacterium
GACCGGGCGAACGGACGACCGTTCCCGGGTCTGATCGAAATCGTCAGCCCTTGCTACCGCCGAGGCTCAGCCCGGCAATGAAGTGCTTCTGAAGAGCGAAATACACCACGAGTGTCGGAAGGGCAACGTACACCGATGCCGCCGCGATCAGATTGTCATCGGTGAAGAACTCGCCACCGAGGTTCGCCAGCGATGACGTGATCGGCCTATCGGCACCTTGTTGCTCCAGCACCACCGCCCAGAAAAAGTCGTTGTAGATCCAGGTGAACTGCAGTGTCGCAAGCGCAGCGAGCGCCGGCCTGGTGAGCGGCATGATGATCCGCCAGTAGATCGTCCAGATTCCTGCACCGTCGACTCGAGCAGCTTCGTTCAATTCGGGCGAGAGAAGCTTCATGTAGTTACTCAGTACGAAGGTGCAGAAACCACTTTGGAACGCGACATGAATAAGTATGAGCCCCCACACCGAGCCGTTGAGGCGACCAGAGTTCGACAGAAACTCTGGAAGTGGTGTGCGGTTGTACATCTGAAAGAGCGGCTGAATGATGATCTGAGCGGGTAAGAGGTTGCCCGCGGTGAACAGCACGAGAAAGAACACGTTGAATCGCCAACTGAAACGGGTGGCGGCAAATGCCACCATGCTCGAGAAAAACAGTGTGAGAAAGAGTGCCGGAGCAAGGATGAGGAACGTGTTCCAATAACCCCCGAGGATTCCGCCCTGCTCCCAAGCGTTGCGATAGTTGTCTAACGTCAGTGTGTTCGGCAGCGACAGATAGCCATCGCGGACGGTCTCGTTGAAGGGCCGGAATGAGGAGTACATCGCTCCTGCGATCGGCACGAGCCATACCAAGGACGTCACGATCAGGAACGCATGGAGCACAATGCGCTGAGGTTTGACCGGTTTCTTTCGTTTCTCTGGCAGTTGGGCGAGGGAAACACCACTCGTTTCTGGGGCGGAAATCTCTGCGGTCATCAGTGGTCACCGTCGTTTCTGAAGTGGTTGGTGACGTACCAGACGACAAAACCCAAACAGAGTGCGAACAGGATCACGGCGTACGCCGAACCCCTACCGACGTTACTCCCGCCCTCGCCGAGCAAGTTGTTCGTCGTCAGGATCGATAGCACCTGGGTGCGTCTCGGCGTGTTGAGGACGAAGATGATGTCGAATGCCCGCAGCGCCTCGATCACGGTAATGACAGCGACCACCACATTGATTGGTCGCAGCGTAGGGAAGAGCACATGGCGAAATGCTTGCCATTCGTTGCAGCCATCGAGAGACGCGGACTCGCGCAGCGCCGGGTCGACGCTCTTCATGCCAGCGAGGTAGAGAACCATGATGTATCCGGTGTGACGCCAACCTATGGCGATCAGTATCGCGATGAAGTTCTTTGAGATACCGACGTTGTCGGTGAGCGCAACCAAGTACTCCTGATTGCCGAGCCAATTAATTCCGCCTTCGCCGCCTCCGAAGAGCGCTGTGGCCAACCCGTTCTCTGTCGAATAGATGACGCTCTGCCACATGAACCCAACGACGGCGAGGCTGAGCACCACGGGGGTATACAACGCGCTCTGGTAGATCCGCGAACCGCGGATGTTCTTGTCGAGGACGTACGCAAGGAACATGCCAAAGATCGTTGGGCCAACGAACAAGAAGACGAGCAGAACAAAGTTGTTCATCAACGCCTGATAGAAGTCTCGGCCGAACACGGTGAAGATCTGCTCGTAGTTGAGCAGGCCAACGATGTTGATATCGCTGAAGCGGAACCCATTCCAATCCGTGAAGGAGAAGAAGATGGATGCGAGCGTCGGGACCCAAACGAGCAGTACGTGCAGGAACGTCGGTACGCCGACCATCAAAAGGAAGATGACTCGGTCTCGACCGTGAAACTGTCGTTTGCGCTTCTTCTTGGCCGGACGAGGCGTCGACAGCGTTGGCGCGCTCGTTTCCTCTTCGGCAACCACTTCGCTCGTTATTGTGGCCATGTCCTCCGCTCCTCCCGACGTCCTCAACGGCGTTTGTTCAGAAATCAAATATGGGCGGGGCGCAAAACCCCACCCATATTCGAATAGTCATCTACGAGTGGGGTTACTCGCCGGTGAGAAGAACCTCTGCCTGTGCCTGCATATCCTCGAGAATCGAGTCGATGTCGGCTGGGTTTGCAAGGAAGTCAGCAATACGAGGGCCAGCGACGTTCGATGCGAACTCGGGGCTCGTATCTCGGTCCAGGAATTGGGTGACGAAGCCGGCGTTAGACACGTCCTCGAACACCTTCTGCTGAAGCGGTGACCACACGCTCGTGTCGACCGAGTTGGACGGTGCAACAACCGATGGATCTTCTTCGAGGTAGGCGTCTTGAGCAGCGCCGGTTCCGAAGTGGAACAAGAGTTCCTTTGCGGCCTGTTCGTTAGACGGATCCGCAGCCATCATCCACCCATCGATCGGTGCTTCCACCACATCGGTGCCATGTTCTTCGTTGATGACCGGGAACGGGAAGAAGTCGAGATCCGATGTGTCCCCTTCTGGGAACTGGGAACCGACCCACGTACCGATCGTGTACATTGCCGTCTCGCCGTTGACGAGTCCAGCGGCTGCCTCTTCCCATGTGCGACCGTTGGGGTTTTCCTGGTGCACTGGAAGCAACGCTTCATACGTTGCGAATACCTCGCGCACACGGTCGTCGGTCCAGGACTCGCGTCCTGCCATCAAGTCGACGTGGAACTGCCCGCCGTTGATACGGAAGTTGAGCTGGTCGAAGGTTCCCATTGCGGGCCAGTTACCGTCGTTGGCAAAAGAGAACGGCGTGAGACCTGCGCCCTCGATCTCAGCGGAGAGATCGATGAGCTCGTCGAGTGTTTCCGGTGGGGTCCAACCGTTGGCTTCCCAGACGCTTGGACGGTAGTAGATCGCCCAATTCGAGTAGGTCCACGGAACAAAGTACTGGCGCCCATCGAGACCGGTCGAGGCGGTTTTGAACCCGGCACCAAGTTCGGCATCGAGGCCGGAATCCCACACGTCGGTGATGTCTCCCAGAAGGCCCTGCTCTGCGAAGAACTGCATGCGGAAGCCCGCGAACCATGGGATGACGTCGTCGGGGTTCTGGAGATAGGTCGAAATGTTCTCCTGGAACGTGTTGTGGTCAACTTCGTTGATGAGGCCCGTGATGTCGGCGTTCGGCAGCGCTGCAACTGCGGCGGCAAGCCCCGCCTGAGGCAGTTCGTTCGAATAGTTTGACCCCACCGTCACTTCACCGGTTCCGCCCCCGACCGCAAAGCTGCTCTCGCCAGCGTCGCTACCAGTTGCGGTGTCACCGTCTGACCCACACGCGGCGAGCACAGCCGGGAATGCGAGAGCTCCAGCGCCCATCTGCAGCATCCGTCGCCGCGGCATTGGGAAGTACCCCTGCGGTTGCGGCGAATAGATCTTCTTCTCCGACATCTTTTCTTTCCCCCTCCTGCACGTGACCAAGTTCACGCACCGCCAAAGTTTGGCCGAGTGAAATCGCGAATGTCAATGCGAACGGAACAAATACTCCTAGATCTGCACATATTCGAACAATGAATAGGTGCGTTTATGTTTGCTTTCTCATCCCCGTTCCGACAAAATGAATGCATGCTCGCCTCACAACGTCACGCGATGATCGTCGACTTGATCACACGAAGCGGCTCTGTTCGAGTGAGCGAGCTGTCTTCGATTCTCGATGTCTCGGAGATGACGATTCGACGAGATCTCGACACGCTCGAGAAGCGCCAGCTCCTGAGCAAGGTCCACGGCGGAGCGATTCGGACGGGCGACCGGACGACGAACGAGCCAGGATTCGAAGTCAAGCAATGGCGACAACTCGACGTCAAACAGGCGATAGCGCGCGCCGGAGCAGATCGGATTCAACCGGGTTCAGCGGTCGGACTCACCGCGGGGACGACCACGTGGACCCTCGCCAAGCGCTTGACCGAGATCGCCGATCTCACGGTCGTCACGAACTCTCCATCGGTCGCCCAGGTGCTCTACACCAACCCGCGACCAGATCTGACGGTCGTGCTCACCGGCGGCACGCGAACACCGTCGGATGCTCTGGTCGGCCCACTCGCCACAGGGGCGCTGTCCACCCTGCAACTCGATCAGCTCTTCCTCGGTGTCCACGGCATGTCCGAGCAACATGGCTACAGCACGCCGAATATGGCCGAAGCTGAAATGAACCGAGCCTTCCTCGCTGCATCTCGCGAGATCGTCGTCCTCGCGGATCATTCAAAATGGAATGTGCCAGGCATGGCACAGATCGCCCCCCTCAGCCGAGCCGATGTCGTGATCTCGAACCGGGAGCTACCCGATGCTGCCCTCGACGCGTTCGAAGAAGCAGATGTCGAGCTACAACTCGTTGGGACGGCAGCGGATTCTCCCGGCTAATACCGACGAACCGCGCTACGAGCGAACCGCCGACGCCCCGCTCGCTGGTTCGACCACCCAGACGTCAGGTGCCTCCCCAGCAAACGCGAGCCATCGAGACTCGATGTGCTCGGTGAACATCTCACTAGCCTCGGTCTCGATGAGCGCAACCGCACTTCCAGCAAAACCTCCCCCGGTCATTCGGGCGCCGAAACAGCTCGGATGCTCACGTGCGATCGCAGCCATCTCGTCGAGCGCCGGAGACGAGACCTCGTAGTCGTACTGCAGGCTGAAGTGGCTTTCGTTCATCAGGTTGCCGAACCCGATGAGGTCTTCATCAACGAGCAACTCTTGAGCCTTCAGCACCCGTGCGTTCTCCTGAACGACATGGGTCGCACGCCGCTTGTCCACCCCGTCTTCCAACATCTCCACCTGTCGCATCGACGCGTCTCGCAACGCCGGGACGCCAATCGCCAAGGCTGCCCGCTCGCAGGCTTCGCGGCGAAGGTCGTACTCACTGTCGGCGAGTTCCCGGCGGGTCATCGTGTCCATGATGACGACGCTGACGCCGTCCGGTAGGTGCACCGGTGTGGTCTCCAGCGAACGACAGTCGATGAGCGTCGCTGCGCCCGAAACCGCTACCGCCGAGATCAACTGATCCATAATTCCGCTTTGAATCCCGATGATTTCGTTCTCGACACGTTGACCGAGTAGGGCAATCTCAACCGGATCCGGATCCGCTCCGGCCATGATCGTCAGCCCAAAACCAGCCGCGTTCTCAAGTGCAGCCGACGAGCTGAGGCTCGCGCCGACGGGAATCGTGGTGTTGATCTCCGCCTCGAACCCGAACACTGCAAGGCCATCTTCGGCCAGCAACCGTGCCATTCCAGCGACGTACCGCCCCCATGAGTCGACCGTGCGAGGATCGTCATCGAGATCAAACGAGACATCGTCGAAACCAACGGACCGCAGGACGACGCGCCGATCGTTCCGCTTCACGAGCAACATCGTCGTGTCGAACGGAAGCGCCATCGGCATGACGAATCCGTCGTTGTAGTCGGTGTGCTCCCCCAGCAGGTTCACCCGACCCGGGGCGCGCGCTTCGACTCGCAACTGTGCATCGCCGCTTGGTCCTGTCATCTCCGCAGTATGGCAAGGTGAACGCGACCTCGCCCAAATCCACCGACCCTGATGAGAGATCTTGATGATCGATACACCCGACGAACCGGCACCGCTCGAGCCTGCCTCACGTTTGCATTCCCTACGAACGAGTAACCACCACATCGTGATCGAGTCGGGCACTGGATTGCCAGAGATCGTGTGGTTCGGCGACCCCCTCGCCGAGATCGAAGACCACGTCGACATCGTTCGAGAGCGCCCGCTCGCGAACGCCTCTATCTCAGCGATGGCGCCCGCCACCGTCCTCCCTCTCGAAGCGGACGGTTGGGTAGGAATGCCAGGAATCGAGGGAGCCCGACCCGACGGATCGGCGTGGTCGCCGCGCTTTTCGCATTCGACGGTGCAGGTCGAATCGACATCTCTTCGGGTGACCGCAACCGATACTACTGCGGGTCTCCGGATGGTGAGCACCGTGGAATTAACCGAGAGCGGAGTGGCGAAGATCGCGGTCCAACTTCATAACGATGGCGGGTCTGAGTACTCGTTGCACGCATGTCGCGTGACCGTCCCGGTCGGTGATGACATCACCGAGGTGCAGATACCTGAAGGACGCTGGGTTCACGAGTTCCAAGAAGTGCGCCTTCCGTGGCGCATTGGAGCGATCGAGCAGACCAACCGGCGCGGACGCACCTCTCATGACAAACCACCGTGGATCATGGCTGGCACCGCAGGTTTCTCCAATGAGCGCGGCGCGGTATGGGGTGCACATCTTGGATGGTCGGGCAACGCAACCGTTCGTGCGGAGGTACTGACCGACGGACGACGGGTACTTCAGCTCGGTGAAGCGCTGCTGGCGGGCGATGTCACACTGGCACCGGGCGAACACTACGACTCCCCCACCGTCTACCTCGCTGTGAGTAATCGTGGGGCAAACGGCGTCAGCCAAGCGTTCCATCAGTACGTGCGATCACGTGCACAGCACGACCAGATTCGATCGGCGCGTCCTGTGCATATGAACACATGGGAGGCCGTGTACTTCAACCACGATCTCGAGGCCCTGACGGCTCTCGCCGATCGAGCCGCTGAGGTTGGAGCCGAACGATACGTGCTCGACGACGGCTGGTTTCACGGGCGCCGCAACGACGACGCTGGCCTTGGTGATTGGTGGGTCGATGATGACGTATGGCCCAACGGCCTCACCCCATTGATCGACCACGTGACCGGACTCGGATTGGAGATGGGCATCTGGGTCGAGCCGGAGATGGTCAACCCAGACTCCGATCTCTATCGCGAGCATCCGGAGTGGGCCTTGGGTGTGCCCGGTTATGACAAGGTCCTCGGACGAAACCAACTCGTACTCGACCTGACGAACGAGGATGCGTTCTCATACCTGCTCGGTCACCTCGACCGGCTCTTGACCGACCACGACATCAGCTACGTCAAGTGGGACATGAACCGCGATCACACCCAGCCTGCGTGCGGTGTGGCTGCGGCATCGCACCACCAGACGCTGGCGGTGTATCGGCTGATCGATGCCCTTCGAGAACGACACCCCGGAGTCGACATCGAGAGCTGCTCATCGGGAGGAGGGCGCGCCGACCTCGGCATTCTCGAGCGGACCGATCGAGTGTGGACGAGCGACAGCAACGATGCGCTTGCTCGTCAGCGGATTCAGCGAGGCTTTCTGCGTTGGTTTCCGCCTGAGCTCATGGGAGCTCATGTCGGTCCGAACACTTCGCATACCTCGGGCCGACAGCACAAACTCGGCTTCCGCGGAACCACTGCGATGTTCGGTCACTTCGGGATCGAATGGAACCTCAGCGCGGCGAGTGACGAAGATCGGGCGGGACTCGCAGCGATCGTCACCACCCACAAACTGCATCGCGAGCTTTTCCATACCGGAACGGTGTGGCAACTCGATTGCGCCGACCCGGCGTTGTTGGCGCTAGGCGTCGTATCGGTCGATCAGACCGAGGCCATGTATTCGGTCGCACAACTGGAAATGGCTCGGTATGGAACACCCGAGCGCCTCTCGCTGCTCGGACTCGATCCCGACCGTTCGTATTCGGTTGCGATGATTCCGGTCGCCGACACAACGCTTGGTCTGGCGACAAAACAACCCCGTTGGACCACTAGTGGCATTCCTGAGGTGAGCGGTCACGTGCTGGAGCGATTCGGACTCCAGCTTCCCTGCTTGGACCCTGAGTCGGCAATCCTGCTCCACGTCTCCGCATTGTCGTGACGGTGCCACTGTTTGCGTACGACGGTGATCGTCGACGATACTGCTAGCACGTACTTGCTGAAAACGTTTACATCCCACGCCTTGCGTTGAGTGTAGGAGCGAGTTCAGCTACTTTTCGGCACATACCAATGGAGGGGACAGCGATGGCTGAGGTAAAGCTCGACGGCATCAACAAGATCTACCCGAACGGGTTTCAGGCGACATACGACCTGTCGCTCGAGGTGAAAGACGGCGAGTTCCTCGTCCTCGTGGGGCCATCGGGTTGTGGAAAGTCGACCGCGCTCCGCATGGTCGCCGGGCTCGAGGAGATTTCCTCGGGAACGCTCTCGATCGACGACCGGGTCGTGAACGACGTAGAACCGAAAGATCGCGACATCGCGATGGTCTTTCAGAACTACGCGCTCTATCCCCACATGACCGTCGCCGACAATATCGGTTTCGCCCTAAAGCTTGCGAAGATCCCGAAAGCCGAGATCAAGGACCGAGTGGCCAAAGCAGCCAACATTCTCGACCTCACCGACCAGCTCGGCCGCAAACCTGGACAGCTGTCCGGCGGCCAGCGTCAGCGCGTCGCCATGGGCCGGGCGATCGTCCGTCAGCCAAAGGCATTCCTTATGGACGAGCCGCTGTCGAACCTCGATGCCAAGCTCCGCGTTGCAATGCGAGCCGAAATTGCATCTCTCCAGCGCGACCTCGGAGTTACCACCCTGTACGTCACCCACGATCAGGTCGAAGCGATGACGATGGGCGACCGCGTTGCAGTCCTCAACAAGGGCTATCTCATGCAGGTGGCCTCGCCGCAAGATCTCTACGATCAGCCCGACAACGTATTCGTCGCTGGCTTCATTGGGTCGCCGTCGATGAACCTGATGGAAGGCACGCTCGGCGGATCGCCTGAGGATCCAACCGTCACGATCGGTAGCGTCACCGTTTCGATCCCGTCCATTACCGATAGCGGGCTCGCCGACTACATCGGCAAGACCGTCGTCGTTGGACTTCGTCCCGAAGATATGGAAGATGCGGTTACCGTCGATGCGCCCGCTGAAGAACGCACGTTCACGACGAACGTTCGACTCGTCGAATCGTTGGGCTCGGAGATCATCGTCCATTTCGGGCTCGACGCCGAGCCATACGTCGTGGTCGACGCGATCGATGATGAAGCGGAGAAAGGTCTGAGCAACGAACTGGATTCAGCGACGTTCGTCGCCCGTGTCAGCCCGCGCTCGCCGGTCAGAAACGGTGCGGATATCGACCTGGTCATCGACGCCGAGCGTTTCCACTTCTTCGACATCGAGTCAGGTAACGCCATCCGCTAGTTCCAGCGCTGTCGCTGCTAGTTCCAGCGCTGTCGCTGCTAGTTCCAGCGCTGTCGCTGCTAGTTATCGTGTAGGGCCTCGTTGAGGCCGTGCCAGTTCGAACCGTTCGGGACGGCTTCTACGGCTCCACTCATCGAGTTGCGACGGAAGACCAGTCCGCTCACGCCGCTCAGATCACGACCAGCGCGTACTTCGCCGTCGGGAATCGTGACCTTTGTTCCGGCGGTCAGGTAGAGGCCAGCTTCGACGATGCAGTCGTTGCCAAGCGAGATTCCAACACCGGAATTTGCTCCGAGCAGGCACCGTTCTCCGAGCGAGATGACCTCTTGGCCTCCGCCGGAAAGTGTGCCCATAATTGATGCGCCTCCTCCAACATCGGAGCCGTCGCCGACGACCACGCCAGCGGAAATTCGCCCTTCGACCATGGAGTTTCCGAGCGTCCCAGCGTTGAAGTTCACAAAGCCTTCGTGCATTACCGTCGTGCCCTCGGAGAGGTGCGCTCCCAGCCGAACGCGGTTGGCGTTGGCAATCCGGACGCCGCTTGGCACAACGTAATCGAGCATACGGGGGAACTTGTCGAGGCCGTTGACGCCAACGTGCTCACCGTGGCCGGCCAACGCTGCTTTCAGCGCATCGACCGTGCCCGGAAGGACCGGACCAGCAGTGGTCCATGCCACGTTGGTGAGCGCACCGAACACGCCGTCGAGGTTGATCCCGTGCGGGGCAACCTCGCGACGGCTGAGCAGGTGGAGCCGCAGGTAGGCGTCGGACACGTCGACCGGGCCGGTGTCGGGGTCGATGGTGATCTCGAAGGATTCCCCTCGCACGATGCCCGTCTTCTCCGCTGCACACGCTCGTTCGGGGTCGGCTCCTACCGGGTACCAACTATCGAGCACCGTGTTGGTTTCGACATCGATCCAGCGGTGGCCTGCGGCGGTGATCATCTGTGTAACTCCTCGTTGGAATACCGACGGTGGGTCGGAATTCGAAATGAACCTCGGTCGTGAGGGACACGCAGAAACCTATCGGGCGCTACTGTTTGTTAATACCGAATATGAACGGAAATGGAAAGGTGCAGGAAATGAAGACCTTCGACGACGCTGAACTCCGAAAGCGACTCACCCCAGAACAGTACGAAGTTACCCAACTGGCGGGCACCGAACGAGCGTTCACTGGCGAGTATCACGACACGAAAGACCCAGGCACCTATCACTGCCGAGTCTGCGACGCTGAATTGTTTTCCAGCGAAACCAAGTACGAATCGGGATCTGGTTGGCCAAGCTTCACGCTCCCCCTCGATGACGACGCGGTCGCCGAGAAGCGCGATGTCTCCTTTGGTATGGAACGCGTCGAGTCGCTGTGCGCCACCTGCGGTGCCCACTTGGGACATGTCTTCCCCGACGGGCCACGGGACCAAGGCGGCTTGCGGTACTGCATGAATTCAGCCTCGCTTCGCCTCGAGAAGGAAGAATCCGAGTAGCTGATCGGGCGCCTCCTTTGGACATTTCGTCCAGAAAATTGATCAAATTTCGGGGTTTAGGGTCCTTCCCAACGCGCCGATCTCAGATCTATGGTGGACAATATGAGGTTCGTCGGAGCGACGGTGGATGACCTACGCAGGCATGGCGGCCCGGCAAACGTAGGTAACGATATTTCAGATGCAGCCGAGGCGTTTCTTGCCTCGCTGGAACCAATAGGTGACGACTTTGAACTTCCGTGGAAGTTCTCTGAGTCGCTCGAGGTCCTGGCTAGTTTTTTGCCGGAGGATCTCATCAATCGTCTGGAACGCCCCGGAGGCTCGCTTCCGACCAACCATCTCGAGGCGTGCTTCGTTGCGCTCGCTCTCGAAGGTGGGGTTCGTTTGGAGCCGTTGACCAAGGCGGAGATGCAGCGGCTGCAACACGTGACCGACCACATGACCCGCAACGAAGCTTGGGGCCGACAAAGCCCATACCCGTGGGACACCGTCGCAGCCGCCAACCTCGAAAAGTACGACTTCTTTGCGCTGTCTTCGGCGACCTGAGCGGACGTTGTCTGACACAATGGCAGCGTGACGATACAACCAAAGGGTATGTGGTTCGACGAATTCGAGGTCGCCATGGTGATCTCGCATCCGCTCACGCGCACGATCACCGAGGCGGACAACGTCGATTTCACGACGAGCACCCTCAACCCGGCTCCGATCCATCTGGACGCTGCATACGCGGCGACGACGGATTTTGGTAAGCCGCTCGTGAATTCGCTGTTCACTCTCGGCGTGGTCGTCGGGATCTCGGTTCACGAGCTCACCCATGGTACGACGGTCGCGAACCTCGGCTTTGAGAAGGTGACGTTCCCTCATCCTCTCTTTCACGGGGACACGATCCGCGTGGAGTCAGAAGTTTTGGCGGTACGGGCGAGCAACTCGAAGCCAGATCGAGGCATCGTCACGATCGAGCATCGAGGATTCAACCAAGATGATGTTCTCGTGTGTAGCGCGGTCCGCAACGCGATGATGCTGCGCGCTTCGTAAGCGATCGATCGCGTTCAGCCGGGGCGACGGCTTGTTAGAGAGACCGCGTCCAGCTAGAGGTTTTCGAGGCGTTGCCTCAACATATTGAGGACGGTGATCGTGGTGAAGTTACGCGTCCGCTCACGGTCGAACTTGTAGCGCAGCAGATGGCTCTCCACCTCACCATCGATGCACGTCGCGACCCATACCGTCCCAGGCGGGATCCCCTCCCAACTGTCGGGACCCGCAACTCCGGTCGTTGCCACAGAGACATTGGCTCCGAGACGTTCGCACGCGCCGAGCACCATTGCCTCGACCATCTCCTCGCTGACCGACGGACCATCGGGTGCATTCAGAAGGGCGGTCTTTACCTCGGTGGCGTACGTGATGACCCCACCTCTGAATACATCGCTCGAGCCGGGGATAGCCGTGAGTCGTTGTGCGATTAGCCCGCCGGTGAGCGATTCAGCGGTGGCGAGGGTCAAACCGCGCTCGCGGCATAGTTCGAGCACGACCGATTCCATGTTCTGGCCGTCGAGTCCGAACACGATCGGGCCGATGATCTCTCGAACGCGAGCTTCCTCGTCGTCGAGCATGGCGGTGACCGACTCCTCGTCGATACCCTTGGCCGTAATTCGGACTTTGAGGCCTTCCATACCGCTGGCGAGAAACGCCAACGTGACGCCACCAGCGCTCGAACCCGCTCCATCGAGACGGATGATCTCGTCGGCGAGCATCTCAGCGAGGCCGGACTCGGACTGGCCCCATGTCCGCAACGTCCGGGAACGAATGATCGAGGTTTCGCCCGATCGTGCGATCAGGTCTTCGAGAATGAATCCGTTCATCATCTCGCGCATTTCCCACGGAACGCCGGGGACGGCATAGAGGACCTTTTCTTGGCCCTTGAAGTCGAACGCTGCGACGATGCCAGGGGCCGTACCTGGTTGCACGGGGATCGGCGACGCCCCGACGGGGATTCGGGCCTGCAACCGGTTGTTCGATGGCATTGTCCGCCCGCTCGATGACCACATGGCTTCGATCTTGACGAGTAGCTCTTCGTCCGTTTCGAGTTCGACACCCATCACCTGGGCTATTGCATCGCGGGTAATGTCGTCTTGGGTCGGGCCAAGTCCGCCTGTGGTGATGACAGCGTCGCTGCGCTCGAGCGCGGCGGTGATGACCTCCACCATTCGATCGAGGTTGTCGCCGACCTTGGTCTGGAAGTAGCTATCGATACCGACCGCAGCGATCTCTTGGCCAATCCATGACGAGTTGGTGTCATTGATCTGGCCTAAGAGCAGTTCACTTCCGACCGCAACTACCTCACAACGCACAGGTCACTCTCTTTCGTCATTACATTCGCTCATCGATATTGCCGCTCAATCGGGTGGATGCTGAACCGTCGGCTAGGTAGCGGCCTCCCGAATACAACGTGAACGCTACGGCGAACCAGAGCATTGCGTCGACAACGAGATCAGCATTGACCAGCGGTGGAAACAACGCCGCTTGCAACGCGAGACCTTGAACAATGGATTTGTACTTGCCGGACTTTCGAGCGGGGACGGCTCGATTGTGCTTGACCCAGTAGCTGCGGAACCCGGTGATCACCACTTCGCGGAGCGCGATTAACGCCACCGGGATCCAGTGGTACCGGTCCACCGCAACGAGGCAGATCATCGCTCCGATGACCACGATCTTGTCAGCGAGCGGATCGAGGAACGCACCGGACCGGCTGATCAGGTCGAACTTTCGAGCGAGCCAGCCATCCAAGAGGTCGGTGGCAGCGAAGATCCATCCCAGGACAAAGACCGTCCACGACGCACCACCGGTGTCCTCGTTACGCAAGATCAGGATGAACGCGATGGGAGACGCAAGGATTCGCGCCGCCGTGATGAGGTTGGCAGGGTTGGCGAGGAAATGCCCGATGTGGTGCATCGCTCCGACGTTCGTCGCCTCGCTCGTCTCCATCAGCTGGTTTCCTCGGGAGCGTCGGAATCTGCGCCGACCGCGACCAGGTCAGGGCCGATCGCGTTTGCGATCTCGATGTCGACGATGCTCCCGGTCTCGAGCGCCTCGGGCAACAGCACGATCCCGTCGATCTCCGGGGCTTCACGATGGGTACGACCAACACCAGGAGCGTCGACGAGGACCTCGACGGTCTCACCAATGAGTAGGTCGCGCCGGTTCTGAGTAATCGTGTCTTGCAGTTCGCTGAGTTCGCGCAAGCGTTCTTGAACGAGGCTCGCGTCGACCTCGCCGTCGAGGTCGGCTGCGTAGGTACCGTCTTCCTTCGAGTACGAGAAGAATCCGCACCAATCGAGTTGTGCTGCTTCAACAAAGCTGAGCAGCGCGTCATGATCTTCTTCGGTCTCGCCGGGGTACCCGACGATGAAGTTTGACCGGAACGCGGCATCGGGCGCCTGAGCGCGTATGTGATCGATTCGTTCGAGGAATCGCTCCCCGTCCCCCCACCTGCGCATGCGGCGCATCAGCGGCCTGCTCACGTGCTGTAGAGAGAGATCGAAGTACGGAACCCCGGTTGCGAGGATTGCGTCGATGAGCCGAGCGTTTAGGTCCGAAGGATAGAGATAGAGGAGACGCACCCTCTCGACGAGCTCAGCGACCTGTGCGAGCAGCGGTACAATGGCCCGCTCTCCTTGGCCTTGGTCTCGGCCATACGCAGCGAGGTCTTGGGCGACGAGCACGATCTCTTTAGCCTCGAGCGATTGCACCTCGGAGATTATCGACTCGATCGAGCGCGATCGTTGCGGACCCCGGAAGGTCGGGATGGCGCAGAATCCGCAGTTGCGGTCGCAGCCTTCGGCGATCTTGACATACGCCCAGGGTCGAGAGGATGCGGGCCGAGGGAGATTGAGCAGATCGAATACAGGGAGGGGCTCCGCGTCAGGTTTACGCCCGAGCGTCACCGGCACACCAAACCCAGCGACCGTATCGACTTCTTCGAGGGCCTGATCGAGCTCGTCGCCATAGCGTTCGGCCATGCACCCGGTAACGACGAGTCGAGCGTCGCTCGATTGGTCTCGCAGTGTAAGGATCGTGTCGACCGATTCTTCGCGTGCTGACTCGATAAACGCACACGTGTTGACCACGATCAGATCAGCAGAATCAGGGCTGTCGGCCGCGGTCATACCGTCGGCTGTGAGCGTCCCAACCAGCTTGTCCGAGTCAACTTCGTTCTTCGGGCAGCCGAGCGTTTCAATCCAATACTGTTCGGCCATTGGGACCAGACTACAGCGGCGGCTAGCCGCTCCAGAATTCGCCGTACCAACGACCGTGCCTCGGGCGCGAATTCGCTGTTTACGCCACCGATGAGATCAGATCTCGGATCGATTCGCCGACGCCGAGGTCTGAGATCATCAAGACGACAATCACGTAGGCGGAGAGAAGAACTCCGGCTTCTAGGCTCGTTACCTTCCGACGGGTGACCATGAACAGCCAGGTCATCACCGCAACGACGACCATGCCCACGACGCCGTACTCGGCGGTGAGGCGATCGGTGAACTGTCCACTCCCGACGAGGGCGATAATGCCTCCGACGGCGAGGCTGTTGAACATGTTCGAGCCGAGCAAGTTGCCGAGGATCAGCTCGGTCTCACCCTTTCGAGCTGCTGCAACTGCGGTGACAAGCTCGGGAAGAGATGTGCCGATCGCGATGAGGGTGAAGCCAACGAAACCTCCGCTGAGGCCCGCAGCGGCTGCAAGTCCGACCGCACCCCACACCATGAGCTGTGCGCCGATGACCGTTCCGGCCAGTCCGGCGACCGTGACTCCCAAGCTGTGGTGCATTGGGCGTCCGCCGGCGAGTTCGATCTCTTCGTGTGGATCGTCATGGCCCGTAGAGATAATCCACCACAAGAGGCCAGTGAGGACGATCAGCATTACGACGCCTTCCCAAACGGCGAGGCCGCCGATGGTAAAGACGGCAAAGAGTCCGACAGCGCCAAGACTGATCGGCGCTTCGCGCACGATCACGGCGCGACTGACCGAGAGAGGGATAACCAGTGCCGCAACGCCGAGCACGAGCGAAATATTGGCCACGTTCGAACCCACGATGTTGCCAAGAGCCACGTCGAGACCGTTCGTGACCACACCGTCTTGGTCAACCGTTTCGCCGTTGAATGCAGCGATACCGGACACCAAGAGCTCAGGGGCACTCGTACCGAACCCGACGATGACCGCTCCAACGACAACCGGCGAGAGCTTCAGGGCGTTTGCGACCTCGACGGCTCCATCCACGAAGATGTCGGCTGCCTTGCTGAGCAGGAACAGGCCGATGAGAACTTCGATGACCGCAATCGGTACGGACGGTTCAGACAGGAATTCCACGGTGAAGTATATGGTTGCGCTATTGGCCGTTGCGCAGTTGCTGAAGTTGCTCTGGCGACAGGAGAACTTCGCGGGCCTTGGAGCCTTCGCTCGGGCCGACGATCCCCTTCTGCTCTAACTCGTCCATGATTCGGCCAGCACGGGAGAACCCGACGCGCAGCTTGCGTTGCAGCATCGAGGTCGATCCCAGCCCGGAGCTGACGACGAGTTCCATCGCCTGCCAAAGCAAGTCGTCGGTGTCGTCGTCAGCTGGACGGTCGGCGGTGATGGCATCAGAACCGGCAGCTGGCGTCGACGACGGCATACCCGGCATGCCGGTGAGGTCGATCGTTGGAGCGGCCGTCGCTGCAGCGTCAGCGCTCTCGGCTAGCGATGGAGCCGCAGCGGGCGCCGCGCTTGGCGCGGGGCTGTTGGGGGCGGCTACCGCAGCTGGTGTTGCGGTGGGTGCTGCGACAGCTTCGGGTGACACATCAGCGCCGCCGAGGACCTCTGATTCGTTGGTGGAGACGACTTCAGCGCCCTGCTTGCGCCAGTGTTTAACGATCCGTTTGACCTCAGACTCCTCCACCCACGCACCTTGGAGGCGCATCGGTGTCGAACTCGTTGGGTCTTGGAACAAGAGGTCACCCTTGCCGACCAGTCGTTCTGCACCTGGGGCGCCGAGGATGACTCGACTGTCCTGCATGCTCGATACGGCGTAGGCAATACGAGCGGGAACGTTTGCCTTGATGAGGCCGGTGATGACATCGACGGACGGACGCTGCGTTGCGATCACCATATGGATGCCAACAGCGCGTGCCTTTTGTCCAATGCGAACGATCGAGTCCTCGACATCTCGCGCAGCGACCATCATCAGGTCGGCGAGTTCGTCGACCACGACGAGGATGTAGGGAAGCCGTGTGAAGCGGCGTGGCTCGCCATCGGCACCGAGCTGACCAGGCTTTGCTTTGATCTTGCCTTCGTCGTACGCGGCGTTGTATCCGCCGATATCGCGGAAGCGGCACTCTTCGAGCAGCTCGTAACGACGTTCCATTTCGCGAACAGCCCATGCGAGCGCGTTTGCTGCCTTCTTTGGATCGGTGACCGGTTGGGTCAACAAGTGCGGGATCCGCTCGTACTGGGTCATCTCGACGCGCTTTGGATCGATCAGAATCATCCGCACATCGTCGGGAGTATTGCGCATGAGCAATGACGTGATGATCGAGTTGATACCCGACGACTTACCTGCACCGGTGGCGCCAGCGACGAGCGTGTGCGGCATCTTCGAAAGATCGGCGAGCAACGATTTTCCGTTGATGTCACGACCGATCGCGACTTCCATAGCACCGTTGGCATCTTGGGCTTCTTGAGAGCTCAGGATGTCGCCGACGGCAATGATCTGACGTTCTTCGTTCGGCACCTCGACACCGATCGCCTGCTTTCCAGGGATCGGAGCGATGATGCGGACGTCCTTCGAGGCCATGGCATAGGCAATGTCATCGGAGAGGTTCTTGACCTTGGCGACCTTGACACCGAGTCCGAGTTCCAACTCGAAGCGCGTGACGGTCGGACCGACCACCATGTTGATCAGACGGGTCTCGACTCCATGTTCGGCAAGCGCTCGTTCGAGGGTACGACCACGCGCGATCACGGCGTCCTGGTCGACGTTCTGCGATCCTGAACGACCCAGCATCGACATCGGCGGCAACACCCAGTCACGATCGCCGTCGGCGGTGAGCGCGAGTTCGGTTTCGAGCTGTTGTGGCGGTGCAGGTTGAGGAACGACGACGGTCGGGGTTGGAACATCAGCTGCGCCGGCATCCTGATCGAAGACCGTGTTGGCCGCCTTCGCTGCTTCCACCGGTTCTTCTTCTCGCGGCACCGGAATTTCGATGGTCTGACCGTCGACGTCGGCACCGGTGGACTCATCGACGTCAGGAGCTCCAGCTACTCGACCACCCACGTGGACTTGTGGGCCACCAAAGTTGTCGTATTCCTCGTCGAGGAGGATGTCGTCTGCAACGTAGGTGCGTTCGTAATCACTGATGACGAAGAGCGAACGTGTGCCGTCGGCGGCGGCGCCGACCATTCTCCGGGTACCGACGAGCAACCCGTCGAGCAGGGCTTGCAACGAGAGACCGGTCATGACGACAAGGCCGCCCAAGCCGAGGAGCAACAAGATGAGGAGCGCCCCCCAAAAGCTCGCAATGGCCAGGAGCGGTCCACCCACGATCAGTCCGAGGATTCCGCCCGCACGCGACAGGTCGTCAAGGCTACTCCCCCACGCCGGGCTGTTTCCTGCGAGGTGGACGAGCCCGGTCATCGACACGGCTGCGGCGATCCCGCCGACAACAAAGCGAGGTGGCAGTACGTGGCTCTGTTCGCCGCGGCGAATCACGGCAATTCCAGCGGCGGCGATCACGACAGGTGCGAAGTAGCGGAACACGCCCATGAGCCAGCCGAAGCCTTCGTCAAACGCCCGCCCGAGGATGCCAGAGGTGGAGGTGTAAATGCCGAGTGCAGAAAGAACAGCGATACCGATGAGAAAGAGCCCGATGAGATCTGGGCCACGGCCGTTCAATGCTTCGTTGAGGGTATCGCTCGGGCGCGGAGCGGCCTTGCTCGATGCCGTCTTTCGTTTCGCGGCGGCGCTGCGACCTTTCGCTGGTGCACGACCACGAGCGTTCTTTGCGTGAGAGGTCTGCGATCGGCGTGTCGACGAACGCGACGATGAGGACTTGGATTTCGTTGCCACAGTGAACGCAACCCTAGTTGCTTTCACCGAGGGAGGTCCGTCATTTCGCGCGCAGAGTTGTTCCGTTCGCGCGCAATGGATCAGAATCTGGCGATATCGGACCATCGCAATCCGGATTCGGTGCGATTGAGTCGGATCAGCGCGGTGTCGAGCGGATCACCGGCACGATCACCGGTCGACGACGTGTCGCTGCAGACACATAACGGCCAACGGCGCGTCGACTGACACGTTCCATATCGCGTATGTCGCCCGAATCAGATAGCGCTCCCTCGAGCGCTTCTCGGGCTTCGTTCGCTGCCCCAGATTCCAAATCGAACCGTTCGTCCGGCGCAGCCCAACCTCGTGATGCGACAACCGGCCCAAAGACAATCTCACGCTCTTCGAGATCAATTTCGGCAATGACCGTGACGAACCCCGCATCTCTCATGAGCAGCCGCTCCTGAAGAATGGACTCGGTCAGGGCTTCCGCTGAACCGTCCATATAGATGTAGTCGCCGGAGACTTGACCGTCTTTGCTGATGCCTTCATCGGTGAGTAGCAGCTGGTCGCCATCGGTTGCGACCAGCACGTTCTCTGGCGCCATCCCCCGCCGCACCGCGAGATCGGCGTGGCCAATGAGGTGTTCGTATTCGCCATGGACCGGCACAAAGAGTTCGGGATTCGCGACGCTATGGAGGGCCAGAAGTTCCTGCTGGGTCCCGTGGCCCGTCGTATGCACATCGACTTGCCCAGAATGGACAATCGCTGCCCCCTGGCGGGCAAGGCCCGATCGCACTCGACCAACGGCAGCCTCGTTGCCTGGGATTGGGTGGGAGCTGAAGATCACGGTGTCTTGAGGTCCAACGGTGATCCAGCGGCTGTCGTTCTGCGCCATGAGCGTGAGCGCTGAGCGAAATTCGCCCTGGCTACCCGTCGAGATGATGCAAGTCTTTACCGGATCCAGATCATCAGCGTCGGCAATGTCACGAATTCGCGAATCGGGGATCGAGAGCAAACCGAGGTCACGAGCCAACGCGACATTGCGTTTCATGGATCGACCGAGAGTGACGATGGTTCGATCCTGCTCGATCGCAACATCAGCGATCTGTTGGATCCGGTGGATATGGCTGGCGAACGCTCCGACGATGATCCGCTTGTCCCGGTGTTCGTGGAAGATCGAGCGTAGGACAGGGCCAACCGTGGATTCTGATGTCGACTGCCCTGGAGTGTTTGCGTTCGTCGAATCCGCGAGCAGTAGGCGAATGCCGGGACCTTCGGAGATCGCACCGATTCGAGCGAGATCGGTCACTCGACCGTCGACGGGCGTGTGGTCGAGCTTGAAGTCGCTCGAATGCAGAATCACTCCCTGCGGTGTCGTGAACGCCGTAATCAATCCCGATGGGGTCGAATGCGTTACCGGCAGGAACTCACACTCGAACGGCCCGATCGATTTGGTATCACCATCGTTGAGCACGTGGAGATTGGCACGACCCGCAAGATTTTTCTCCTGCAGCTTGTGGCGAACGAGCCCGAGGGTGAACGCCGTGCCGTAGAAGTCGAGCTCGAGGCCAGGTATTGCTTCCAGCAGGTACGTAACCCCACCGATGTGATCCTCATGAGCATGGGTGACGACGCAACCATCGATGCGATCGGCGTTCTCCTGCAGATACGTGAAATCCGGAAGGATCGATTCGACGCCCGGCTGTGTCTCGTCGGCGAACATCTGGCCGCAATCCAAGATGACCATGCGACCGTCACTCTCGAGAACAGCGCAGTTGCGCCCGATGTCCCCAAGGCCGCCGAGGAAGGTAATGCGAACCGGTTCAGCCATTAGAAACCCGGTCGCCCAAGGTTCGACAACACCTTGCGGCAAAGATCTTCGAGCTCGACGGGCTCAGGCCCCATCGGCAGTCGACACTGCCCTCCGGGCTGGCCGAGCAGGCGCATCATTGTCTTGGTCGGGATCGGATTTGGACGAGAGTCCCCGGTTTCGACATCCCAAGAAGCGAGCAATGTCTGGTTGATTCGTTGCGCCTCAGCAACATCGCCGCTCGTAAATGCGGCGATCATCGCGGCGATCTCACCAGCAGCCCAATGGGTTGCGACACCGACAACGCCAACGGCTCCGACCGAGAGCAGCGGAAGGGTGAGCGCATCATCGCCGGAGTAGACCTCGAAGTCTGCATCAGCTTGGGAGATGAGAAGCGCGGTTTCGGCCGGATCGCCAGCAGCGTCTTTGAGCGCCACGACGTTCGAGATCTGCGCGAGCTGTAACAGCGTGTCAGTGGACATCTTGCGACCGGTGCGGCCGGGGATGTCGTACATCATGACCGGAAGGTCGGTAGCTCCTGCGACGGCTTCAAAGTGGGCGAGTATGCCGGCCTGCGACGGGCGGTTGTAATACGGCGCGACGACAAGGACAGCATCCGCCCCCGCCGCCGTGGCACGTTCGGTGAGCTCGATCGCAGCGCGGGTGTCGTTGCTTCCAGTTCCAGCGATGACCGGAACATCGACCGCTTCGGAAACTACCGATACGAGCTCGATCTGCTCGTCGTGGGTGAGCGTTGGACTCTCGCCGGTCGTACCAGCGATGACCAGACCTTCGTTACCGTTGCCCACGAGCCACTTGGCAAGCTTCTGTGCACCCTCAACGTCCAGGTCGCCGTCGGTGGTAAACGGCGTGATCATTGCGGTCAGCACTCGGCCGAATCGAGCCATGTCAGTTCTCCCTTGGATCTGGATCAGTCCTTCGGGAAGGCTACCGTAACTGGTGTTCACAACGTGCCTTTGGCGATGTCTTCAGAGCGACTATCGGCAACGACCTATCCGATTAGACCGGGACATCTCCACGGGTCTGATCACCACGCTTGATCCGCCGGAGCAAAATTCCGTAACCAGCAATCCCGATAGTTGCAAACGTGAACCACTGGAAGGCGTAGCTTCGATGCGGTCCTTCACTGAGATCCGGGGCCGGTAGCACTTCTGGGAACGCTTGGAAGCGGGCCGGTTCTTGGGCCTCGAGTTGCAGATACAGCGATGGGTCGAGAATCGGATCAGCACCGAGTGTTTCAGCGGCCAGCGTTGGGTTTGGGATGCTCAGCTGATCGCCGGCCTCACTGAGGTTGCCGCGATCGAACCCCTCGCGAATCAAGCCTTCGATCACGATCTCGCCGCTCGTCGGAACAAGATCTTCGCCAATCGCTAGCTCGGCGGTGCCAAGAATGACCTCTCGGTTGACGAATCCTCGATTCACGAGAATGTCACCAGCATCGGTGGTGAACGTCGTCCACATCCAAAAGCCAGGTTCGCCATCACGACTTCGATTGGCGATGAGGATTTCCGAGTTCGCATCGAACCGTCCCTGCACCTGCACACGACGGAACTCCAATTGGTCCGCTGGTTCGTTCGTGACGCTTTCGAGCAAGACCACCTGACCGAGTCGCTCTCGGATGAGGTCGTTTGTGTCGAGCCGCTGACCGAGCCGGTTGATCTGCCAGAACCCTGCAGCGATAAACGACGCGATCAGAAGGGCAACAAAAACGTGGGAGGCGAGCCATCGCGGCGTCAGGAACATGGAGCGCTACTTAGGGCATCAAGAGGTCGAACTCGACCTCGTCGCGAACTTCGAGCCCATCGAAGTTGGTCACGAGCGGCTGCTGTGATCGGCGCGCCACAGCTTCGATTGCACCGGGCCGAGTCGCGCACAAGCGGAAATCGCTGTTCTGCAAGAGACGTTGCACTTCGAAGTGAGCATTCGAGCAGATCGCATACACGCGGCGGCTCTCCGGTTTGCGATATTGCAACGCTGCGCGAACGACCAGATGTGCAAGTTCGGGATCGAACGGGTTGCTCGCAATCACCGAGAGCTCAAAGTCGTTCGAGTGCCGAGAGATCGTCACCAGAGTGTTCAGCTGGCCATTCCGTGACCCGACGAGCCCCGGGAGCACCGCGGTATCGATGACGCGTCCGCGTCGAACCCGATATCGGCCGCCGGTCGCTTCGAGCAGAGCGACAGCAGCAGCGTGATCTTCGCTCGCGTACGGCCGAACCGAGGGTTCGCCAAGGCCGTCGAAAAACGGCGGGGCATCGATCGCGACCATGGTTCTACGTTACTTCAGCTGAGACCCCTAAGCGGACTCGGTTCCATGAAACTCACGGGTTTCTCAACCGGCGAGATGCGACCGCCACCAGGACGTTTAGTCGAACAAAAGCGTATCGAGACCGAGGGTGAGGCCTGGAAGATCTGCGATCTGGCGTGCTGCGAGCAATACGCCAGGCATAAAGGATTTTCGGTCGAGGCTGTCGTGGCGGATCGTCAAGGTTTCACCGGTCGTCCCGAAGATCACTTCTTGATGGGCGACCATACCCTCGACACGAATGCCATGAACCCCGACATCGCCGACCTTTCCGCCGCGCGCTCCAGGGACCACTTCATTCTCGGTGGGATCAGGGTCATAGGACGAGTCGCTCGCGGACTTCGCCGCATCGATACGCTGCGCCGTCATCATTGCGGTACCTGAAGGGGCATCCTTCTTCGCGTTGTGGTGAAACTCGATGACTTCTGCGGTCTGGAAGTGCGGTGCAGCGATCTCGGCCATCCGCATCATCATCACGGCCCCGATCGCAAAGTTCGGGGCGATCATTGCGTTGCTCTGGGTAAATCCGGCGCGATAGGCCGCAAGATCCTCATCGGTGAAACCGGTCGTTCCAACAACGGCATGAACCCCGTTGGCTGCGCACCAATTGAGCACGGTACGCCCAACCTCGAGATGAGTGAAGTCGATGATTACGTCGACGGTCGAAGGGTCGACGTCTTCGATGTCTGCAACAGCGCCATCGCCTCCCGGATCGATGGTCGCGGTCAGTTCGAAGTCGCTTGCGGCCTCTACCGCTCGGCAGACTTCGCCGCCCATTTTTCCATTTGAACCCGTAACGCCGATTCGAATCATGGGCAGAGCTTAGCGGTGGCTCAACCGGCCCGATTCGACAGCGCCAGAAACACCACGGTCGGCATTGGGTCTCGTAGATCTCCGTCTGAGGCTACTGAGACTACGCAGCGAGGTCTGTCACCGTTGGGATCAACGCTGGCACTGCCCAGCCATCTGCATCGACCGACGGCAACGACAGGTGGAAGCCTTGAGCGTGCGCGCAGCCAAGCTTCTGGAGCGTTTCCAGTTGCGAGCGGGTCTCAACACCCTCGGCGACCGCGACCAGGTCGAGCGCATCCAAGATCGAAAGCACCGAGCGAACAGTCTCTTCGGTCGCTGGGTCACGATCGATGTCGAGGACGAACAGACCGTCGAGCTTGACGATGTCGAGCGGCAGCGTACGAAGTACGGACAGGGCGGAGAAACCGCTTCCGAAGTCGTCGAGTGCGATTGCGCAACCGAAGTTGCGAAGTCGTTCGAGGTTCGAGACCGCAACGTCGGCGGTCAACGCGTAATGCTCGGTGACCTCGACCCATACATCACTCGGAGCAATCCCACACGAGATCATGTCTTCGTGGAATCGTTCGGCAAATAGCGGCTGGCGGAGTTGAAGGTCGCTGATATTGATCGAGATCTTTGGTTGAACACCACGGAAGGTCGGCCGCTTCGTGAAGGCCGAGCGCATGACCATGTCATCGACGCGGGGCAAAAGGCCAGCGTCGGCCGCAATACCGCAGAATTGGCCAGCGGTCAGGGTCTCGCCGTCATCGCGGTCCCAGCGAGCGAGCGCTTCAGCTGCGATGACCTCGTTGGTTCGGATATTGATGATCGGCTGGAAACTGGCTCGGATCTGCTTGGCCTCAAGCGCCTGGCGAACCCCGAGTTCAATCTCTCGGCGAGCGTCCATCTCCATGCGGAGTTCCTGATCGAAGACGACGACGCTCCCTCGGTTGCTCTTCTTGGCCTGATGCAAGGCCAGGTCCGCATCGCGCTGGAGTCGTTCCACCGCCTGAGACCCGTTCGACGTGCCGATGCCAATAGACGCTTCGACGACGAGGGCTCGGCCATCGATCTCGTGCGGTTCATTGAAGTACGTGATGATGTATCTGGCGAGTTCCTGTGCGTGTTGGACGCTTTCGAGCTCAGATGCGACAACGACGAACTCATCGCCGCCAACACGAGCGACGACGTCCTGTGGACGGATGGCGTTCCGCAGACGGTTTGCAACCGAGCGCAGGAGATCATCGCCAACCATGTGTCCCAAGCTGTCGTTTATCACCTTGAAATTGTCGAGGTCGATCATGAGAATCGCGACGAGGCTCTCGTCGCCATGAGAGCGTCGAAGTGCAGCCTCGATCAGCGATGGAACGGTCGAGCGATTGAGTACACCGGTCAGTTCATCTCGGGTCACCCGAGTGGTGAGCTCTTCGGTTCGAAGCGCGGTCGCGAGTTGCTGTTCGGCGCGAACGAGGGCCTCGCCGTGCCCGCGCAAGAAGTCTCGTAGAGCGAGTACGCCATGGCGCACATCGTCCACTTGGCTCCGCAACTCTCGCATCGCGAGAACAGTGGCGGAGATCGCATCAGAGACCTGACGGTCGTCGACGTCGGAGCCGACGCCCTGGCTTGTTTGAGACAGCCGGTCGAACAGCGAGTTCTCTAGGTTCTTCAGAAGGTCGATGCGAGCGGTGACTTCATGGAACCAGTCGGTGGGGTCGACGTTGAGATTGCTGACACCGTTGACGAACGCCGTCGTCTCTAGCTCGGCGGTGGTTCGAGAAGGTTCGGCGTCGTTGATGCGGGCGAGTTCGGCGGCGAAAGCGTCATCGTTACCGCCAACGGCGATGCGGAGCAGTGTCTCTTGGGCCGAGATGAGTGCGACGGTCCAAAGGTAGCTGCCATCTCGAAAGCGGTCTTCGGTAAATACTTGCGCGAGGATCGCACGCTCAGCACCGGTGAGTTCCTTCGCCCGTAGCAGGGCGAGCAGTCCGAGAATCTTTGAACGATCATGGCTGTGTTCGACCTGTTCGATGAAGGTTCCACACAAGATGAGCAACGATTCGTTGAGGTCCGTGAGGTACT
Organism: uncultured Acidimicrobiales bacterium; assembly: GCA_964451305.1. Taxonomy (GTDB): domain Bacteria; phylum Actinomycetota; class Acidimicrobiia; order Acidimicrobiales; family SHLQ01; genus SHLQ01. The sequence goes on from CAYVHV010000040.1 coordinate 25,614, forward strand.
CGATGGCTTCGGTCGTTTCGATGGTGAGACGGTCGACGCCATTTCGGATCGGTGCCAGACGTACGAGCATCCTGTTCGCTGCCGAGTACTCGCCCGAGCTCAGGAACGGTTGCGATTCTTCGCTATCGCACAGGTTGAGAAACGCTTCGATACAACGGTCGGTATCGAGTCGCAACGCTTCGAGCTCGTGCGAAAAGCGCGAACCTTGACTGGCCAGAAAGACGCTCGATCCACCGCGTTCGCGCTGGGTTGCATGAACCAGGTCGCCAACCGACCTACACAACTCAAGGATCTGACGGCGCGAGCCGTTTCCAACAATTCCAACCATCTGTACCACATCGGCATTTCGGGCAGAAACGTTAAGCGCTCACATGCGGTCTTATTCGGTATAGGGGGTCGGTCGCCTTAGCTATTTTGCAATGCCGCAATACCAGCGGCTGGACCAGCAACCGACACGACCGGCGCGACGCCGTAGACGGTGGAGATCACATCATTGACGCCAGCGACCGTCACAGACCGAAGCCGCTCCAAAAATGTATCGATCGAGGTGATCTCTCCTCGCAACGCAATACCGGTGGCCATGCGCGTCATCCGTGAGCCAGAATCTTCGAGGCCGAGGACCATCGCACCCTCGAGTCCGGTGCGGGCACGATCGAGTTCGGCCTGGGTCACCCCGCGTTCGACAAAGTCGGCCATGGTCTCGGTAAGCCCGTGCATCAGTTCAGGTCCGCGGGCGACAGAGGTTGCGGCATACAAGCTTGCCGAACCCGCGTCGACGTAGCCCGACGTTTGGGAGAAGACCGTGTACGCCAGCGCTCGATCTTCTCGAATGCTCTGGAAGAGCCGAGACGACGGGGACCCGCCGAGTATTTGATTCGCGAGTGCAAGTTCGTAGCGCTGTTCGGCGCCATGGGTGAGACTGCGCCAACCGAGTGCGACGTGAAGCTGCTCGACCGGCCGCTCCGTGCCGACCATCTCTTGACGAACTGCGGGAGCGCCGGTTCGCTTCGGGCGCGAGCCAGGCTGAGCGCCACCGAAATGCGCCTCCGCTCGAGCGACAAGACCGTCATGGTCGATATCGCCGGCTGCGGAGATCACGAGGTTGGCGGGAGTGTACCACTCGTTGTGGAAGGTACGGATGTGGTCGGCAGTCATTGCCTCGATCGTGTCCGGTGAGCCCAGCACCTCCCTCGCCAGAGGATGCCCGGCGAAGAGCGCATCGTAGAGCGAGATGAAGACCACATCATCGGGGGTGTCATACGCCGAGATGAGTTCCTCGGTGATGACAAGCCGTTCGGCGTCAACGTCTTCGGGTCGCAGCGCAGGGTTCGCGAGCACATCGAACAAAAGGTCCGCCGCCATGTCTTGGTGTGTTGCTGGGACACGAGCGAAGAACGCGGTGTGCTCTCGGGAAGTAAAGGCATTCATATCGCCGCCGACACCATCGATTGCCTCTGCGACCGAACGGGCGGAGCGAGATTCGGTGCCCTTGAACAGCAGATGTTCAAGAAAGTGCGACGCTCCCGAGCGTTCGGGGGTCTCGTCACGAGATCCAACGGCGACCCACACCCCAATCGACGCGCTTCGCGACGAGGCCATATGTTCGGTGACGATACGAAGACCGTTGTCGAGCGTTGTTTTCTGTATGTGATCAGACACTGGTCCTAGATTACCGGCCGGCGTGATCTTCCAAGGCGTCGGCCACCCGATCTGAACTAGAGTCTTCGCATGACAGACACCGCTCCTCGTGCGAGCTTTAGCCGGATGGATGAGTCGACCAAACAGGACTGGGACATCATCGTCGGTGCGGTCATCACCCATGCGCACACCAAGCTCTACGGGAACGTCATGCAGCAGATGGAGACGCTCCGCGGCGATCACGGCGGATTCGCAGTCGATCGCCTCACGCATTGCTTGCAGACGGCGTATCTCGCCGAGCAAGACGGCAAGGACGAGGAGTACATCGTCTGTGCCCTTCTCCACGACATTGGCGATGTCTTGGCACCGTTTAACCATCCCGATATCGCCGCGGGCATCCTCAAGCCGTACGTGTCTGAAGCCAACCATTGGATGGTGGCGAACCACGGCACTGTTCAGGGGTACTACTACTTTCACCACCTCGGGATGGACCGGAATCAGCGCGATGCGCTGAGAAGTCACGAGTACTACGAACATTGCGAGGAGTTCTGCGCCAAGTTCGACATGCCTGCGTTCGACCCTGATATGACCGCTCCCCCGCTCTCGCACTACGCACCGTTGGTCGAAGCCATGTTTGGTCCGGGCGGGTTGAGCTCACTCGACGACGTTAAGGGCGCCGTCGAGAAGTAGCTCACCTTGCGTTACCGGTCCGTGACGCAGAAACCCGCCGGAGGGTACCGTTGACCTCGATGGCCAACACCGATCTCGACGCAACACACAACCTGTCGACATTTCGAGACGCTGGAGTCCTGCGACTGTCCGAGGTGCTCAACCCTGCTGATATCAGTAGCGTCAGGTCTCACTTCTGGGAAGAGGTAGATCGTCTGTTCGACATTCGTCTCGAAGACCCCGAGAGCTGGTTCGCGAATCCCTACAACCCTGTCGGCGGCTCGCGAGCGAAACGCCTCTCGGGGATGAACCCGGTGATGGATGCCCTGCGAGACGCTGACCGGTTCCGGCCGATCGAAGCCGCGATTCAGTGCGAAATCGATGCGCTGTTTGGCGCTGGTCGTTGGGAGCCGCTCGACCGGTGGTATTCCCTCCTCACCTTTCCCGGGACCGAAACCGAATGGACCGTTCCACACAACTCCTGGCACAACGACGAACCGATCGTCGTCGGCGACCACGAGCCTTGGAGCATCTTCGTCTTTGTTTTCCTCGACACTGTCGATCGAGATACCGGCCCCACGATCGCCGTGAGTGGTTCCCATCGACGAGGCGAGCTCATCGCTCCCGACAAGGGCGTGAGCAATGAACGTGAGGTTCGAGCCTTCGACCATGCCAACAGTGGGCTCTTCCCCGAACCCGCTGAGCTCAAGCTGCTCCCGGTGGGCCAGCTCCTCCCCGAACTTGTCGCGACCGACGAGTGGTTTGCCGACCTGGTCAGCGGTGAAGTCGACGACCACCGCACGCAGCGATTGACAGACCAGGGCACGACCTTCCAAACCAAGGAAGGCAACGCTGTCAACAACAATGTCGTCTGCCTCTCGGCCGACGTTGGTGACATCGTTCTGTTCGATCCACGATCACTGCACTCGGTCTCATCGAACATCTCGGACCGCCCACGGCAAGTCCTACGGATCGACTTTCGCCGAACCGTTCACTAACCAAACCCATGGGGACAGGCCCCAT
>CAYVHV010000041.1:0-12515 GCA_964451305.1 uncultured Acidimicrobiales bacterium
CATCTTCATGATCCTTCCCGGACCACGACAACAAGCCGCGGACCGAATCAGATCACCGACCGTTTACACAAACTTTGCAACAGGCCCGCCCTACCAGCATGTCTGCACCCCCCGCTAGATCTCGCTCCGTCTCTGCCACTGCATCAAAGCACAGACTAAAGGTGTGGGCTGATCGCCAAAATTAGTGTGGGCTGCCGAGTTCGTTGACAAATCGACCGTTGAAATACCAGCGCTTCAGCCGTGGTGATGAAACCCCCACCGACCGACCGGCACGCCAGAACTACATCGGGGCAAACCTCGCTACGGTCGACCTCGCTGCGATCGATGGCGGTTACGCCTTTTGGTGTGCGGCATCCCACGCCCCATATCCGCCGAGCAGATCTGAAACGTCGGTAAATCCGGCGCGGACGATTCGACTGGCGGCGATCGACGAGCGGAAGCCTCCGGCGCAGAAGACGATCGTTGGTCGCTCTGGGTCGAGCTCGTCGATGCGACTATTCAGCTGCGTGAGCGGAATGAGGATCGCCCCTGCGATCGAACCACCAGCTGTTTCACCCGGTTGACGTATGTCCACGAGCTGCAGATCCTCATTCGCGTCCATCGCATTTTGCAAACCAGCAACGTCAAGGCGAGAACTCTGGCGGACGACGTCAGGGTATTCGGTCATCGCGAGCTCGGGTCGCGGTAGGTACCCAACCACGTTGTCGAAACCAATACGGGCAAGGCGCACCTTGGCCTCTCGCTCACGCCCCTCTTCGGCAACGATGACAAGAGGAGTCTCCGGAGAGATCACGCCCCCAGCAAACTCTGCGTATCGCCCGGCCAAACCAATGTTGATCGAGTTGGCGAGATGCCCAAGAGCGAACTCTTCGGGCGAACGGGTATCGAGAATGACGGCCCCTTCTCCTGTCTGTTCGAGCACCTGGTTCATCGTGAGCGCCGACGGCATCTGGTCCTCGTCCAGCAGACCGCGGTCTTTGCGGTTGAGCATGGCGTCATAGGCAAAGTAGCCGGGGGGCGCTGTCTGACCGTCGGTGACGACACGGATGAAGTCGTCCTTGGACATGTCGGCAACGGCGTAGTTGTTGGCACGTTGCTCGCCAATCGTGCTCGACGTGTCCGAGGAGAGGTTCTTCCCACACGACGATCCCGCACCGTGGCCCGGATAGAGCATCGTCTCATCTGGAAGGGTCATAAGCTTGTTATGCAGGGAGTCGTAGAGATCGCCGGCAAGATCTTCGCTGGTGAAGCCGACCGAGGACATCAGATCAGGGCGGCCCACATCGCCGATGAACATGGTGTCACCAGAGAGCACCCCATAGGGCGCTGCGTCGGCCGTCTCGTAGATGACGATGCTGATGGACTCGGGCGTATGACCCGGCGTGTGGCGAATCTCAAGAACGACCTCCCCGAGGTCGATTCGTTCGCCGTCGGACAGCTTTCGTGAATCGAACTCGGTCTCGGCCTTGTCGCCGTATGCAATCGTGGCGCCTGTCCTTTCCGCAAGTTCGAGATGGCCCGAGAGGAAGTCGGCATGAAAGTGCGTTTCGAGAACGAGCACGATCTCCATCCCGTGTTCAGCGGCGCTTTCCAAATATGGGGAGACATCGCGGCGCGGGTCGATGACCACAGCCTTGCCGCTCGACTCGTCGCCAACGAAATACGACGCCTGCGACAAGCATTCGAGGTAGTGCTGTTCAAAGATCACTTGGGGTCCTTCATTGAGTTTTGTATGAATGTACGTACAATACGGTTACGGCACGACGTTGTCTATGAAAAAGACCGTGAGAAACTGCGGGAGCGCGGGTTGGATAACCTCGGTTGAACGCCCCCTCCCCTATGGTTATCCCCCTGACCAAGAAAGGAACACGTGAGATCCTCCTCCCGTTCGAAACGAACGTTACGGACCGGCGTTATCGGAATCGCCATGGCTCTGATGGCCACCGCATGTGGAACCGCTGTTGAATCAACAGCCACCGAATCCACAGAGCCGGCAACCAGCCAAACGGACGCCGCCACAACAGGCGGCGCCGGCCTCCCCCAGCTCATCGGCGACACCGTTCGCGGCGCACAGATCGACACCAACGATCTCGCCGGCCAAGACGTGGTCGTGTGGTTCTGGGCTCCCTGGTGAGTCCGTTGCCGTAACGAAGCCCCTGCGGTCGCAGAGGTACAGTCCCAGCTCGGGGAAGACGTTGTCTTCCTCGGTCTCCCAAGCCGTTCCGAAGACATCCAGTCAATGGCTGACTTCATCGACGAAACCGGCGTCACCGAGTTCGATCACCTCATCGACAGAGAGGGAGCCATCTGGAGCGCTCTCAACGTCTTTGACCAGCCAGCGTTCGCCTTCGTCAACGACGACGGCACCGTCGAAGTAAATGTCGGGGCGCTCGGCGAAGAAGACCTCACTGCCCGCTTAGAAGCGCTCATCGCTTCATAACTACATCACGCGCACGAGTCCCGGATCCGACCGTCTGCATCCTTTTCCATTGGGATGCAGACGGTCGGATGGGTTTGCCCATCGAATAGTCAAAAGGACGCTTCAATGTGTCCTCAGCGTGGTTCGGCCATCATCGGTGAACGTGAATCGGCGCGGCACCTACGGCCGAAGGCTCGCCAGGAGCCCGTCGATCCACCGATGCAGGTCGTCGATGACCTCATCACGGTTCGTTTCGTTCACCAGTTCGTGGCGCGCTCCGGCGTACACCTTGATCCGCTGATCCATCGAGGGCATCGACTTGACCGCCTCAACGGTGGGTTCGAACGGGACGAACGGATCGGCATCGCCGTGAAAGACCGCAACGGGAATCGTGATCCGGTCCAGCTCCATCTGGAACTGATCGAGTGCGGCGACCTCCGCGACAAGCAGCTGGCGTTTGTAGGAGCCGTGGTAGACGAGCGGATCGTTCGCATAATCAGCACATACCGCAGCGTCGCGTGACATCCCCGACGGGTCCGAGTCCGCCTCGGGTAACTCGGGCAGCGCCAGGACATCTCTCGCCCATTGCCAATCACCGAGTACTGCACCAAGAAACGCAGCGCCATGAAGACGTTCGGGCCATTTCTGAATAAACCGAGCCGTGATCAGGCCGCCCATGGAGTGGCCGATCATGACCAGCGGGACTCGGGGGTATCGCGCTTGTACAACTGATACGACCTCGCCAAGATCGCTCACGACATCACCGAAGTCATGTATGAGCGCACGTTCACCTTCGCTGTGGCCATGGCCGACATGGTCTGCAGCAACGACGGAAAAGCCCTGGTCTCGCAGCCCCGTCGCGACATGTTCGTATCGGCCACCGTATTCGGCGTATCCGTGAACGAAGAAGATGACGCCACGCGGGGTCGTCATCGGTTCCCAAAGGCGGACGTGAATGTTTCCAGCGTGGCCCGGGACCACGAAGGTTTCTGCGGCATTTCCCGTTGTCGTCATACCGTACTTTTCGTTGCTGATGATGAACGCCGAGACTGTACTACCACCGCGGTAGCACGCGGAACCGCAAAAAGTCGGAAGCATCGAAGCGAGCAGCTATATGAACTCGCCGGTAACGACACACCTAGGGCACCATGTGCCCGCTACTGTGCATATATGTCGGTCCTGTTGCTCAACGCGTCGTATGAACCGCTACGAATCATCAGCTGGCAGCGAGCGATCTGCCTGCAGCTGGCCGAACGCGCCGATGTCATCGAAGCTGTCGAGGGCCGGTCGCTGCGTACGAGCGGCGGTGCGGAGTTCGCATTTCCGTCGGTCATTCGCTTGCGAGAGATGGTCGTCGTCCCGTTCCGGCGCGGCGCTGCGCCGATCACCCGGCGAGCGCTTCTGGCTCGAGATCGTGGTGAATGCCAAAAGACTGGGTGCGATCGTCGAGGGGCAACGATGGACCATCTCATTCCAAAGTCTCGCGGTGGCCAGCACACGTGGTTGAACGTTGTACTCATGTGCGCCGAGCACAACAATGCGAAGAGCAATCGCACCATTGAAGAGCTCGGTTGGTCACTCAAGAACGCCCCTCGGGCGCCGAGCCAAGCAGATCTTGCGCTCGACCGCTCGCAGGCGAACCCGCAGTGGCGTCAATGGCTTACCCGCTTCGGCGACCTCGAAGATCGTCAAGCAGGCTGAGGTTGGCTAGGCGCTGAGAATCCCGGCGCGCTCCGCGCCGATACTGGTGTCATCTCCGTGTCCGGTGTGCACCATGGTGCCATCGTCGAGCGGAAGCAGCTTTGCGGTAATCGATTCGACGAGCAGCTCAAGGCTGCTGAATGAACGTCCGGTCGCCCCGGGGCCGCCGTTGAACAACGTGTCCCCGGTGAATACCGTCTGCAGCTCGGGCACGTGGAAGCAGCAACCACCCGGTGAGTGGCCGGGCGTGTGCAATACCCGCACCTCTCCCCCGGCGAGCTCGATCTTTTGTCCATCGGCGAGCGGTGCATCGACCCGACGATCGGGGTGGATGACATCCCAGAGCATGGCGTCGTCAGGATGGAGCCATATTGGTGCGTCCACTTCGGTCGCCAATTCGACCGCAGCATTGATGTGGTCGTTGTGTGCGTGCGTGGCAATGATGGCGTTGACCTTGCGCCCGCCGACAGCGTCGATGATCGGCGCGGCGGTGTGGGCTGCATCGAAGATGATGACCTCTCGATCATCACCGATGATCCAGATGTTGTTGTCGACGTTGAAGTCTTCACCGTCGAGACTGAAGATGCCGCTCGTGACGACCTTGCTGATCGACAGGCTCACAGGACGACCACCGAACGCAGTACCGCGCCCTCTTCCATCTTGTGGAACGCTTCTTCGACCCCATCGATGCCGATCGTTTCGGAGACGAAGCCATCGAGGTTGAGACGGCCCTGTTGGTAGAGGTCGATGAGCATCGGAAAGTCACGGCTCGGCAAGCAATCGCCGTACCACGATGATTTGAGCGAGCCGCCACGTCCAAAGACTTCGATGAGCGGAAGTTCGATCTTCATCTCAGGATTTGGCACGCCGACGAGAACCACTGTGCCTGCGAGGTCACGGGCGTAGAAGGCTTGTTCGTACGTGATGGGGAGCCCAACAGCTTCGATGGCGACATCGACGCCGTTACCATCGGTGAGTTCGCGAATTGCTTCGATCGGGTCGACCTCGGACGAGTTGACGGTGTGCGTCGCCCCAAAGGACTTCGCCCATTCGAGTTTCGTGTCGTCAATATCGACTGCGATGATGGTGCTGGCGCCAGCGATTCTGGCGCCCTCGATCGCAGCATCACCGACGCCGCCGCATCCAAAGACGGCAACGGAGTCGCCTCGCTGAACGTTTCCGGTGTTGAGCGCAGCTCCAATGCCCGCCATCACGCCGCATCCGATCAGGCCAGCAACTTCTGGGTTCACGTCGGGATCGACCTTGGTGGCTTGGCCGGCGTGCACGAGGGTCTTCTCGGCAAACGCTCCGATGCCGAGCGCCGGGGAGAGTTCAACCCCATCGAGCGTCATCTTTTGGGTGGCGTTGTGCGTGTTGAAGCAGATGTGTGGGTTGCCCCGTTTACACGAACGGCACTCGCCGCACACCGCACGCCAGTTCAGGATCACAAAATCGCCAACAGCAATGTCGGTGACCCCTTCGCCGATTGCCTCGACAATGCCGGACGCTTCGTGCCCGAGCAGGAAGGGGAACTCGTCGTTGATGGCACCTTCGCGGTAGTGCAGGTCGGTGTGGCATACACCGCATGCCGAGATGTCGATCAGCGCCTCTCCCGGTCCGGGATCTGGAACGTCGATTTCGACGACTTCAACCGGCGCGCCCTTCGAGCGTGCAATTACCGCTTTGACCTTCTGCGACATGTTTCCCCCAAGTGACGTCGACGACGCCAAACATTACCCGACATTGGCGCACACACGGCCTCCGGCCAGCGGCTCGAAACATCGCAGAGCCATCAGGCTCGGATTGCGAACGCTGGAGGGAACAGCCGAGCATCGAGAGCCGCCAGGCTCGGATTGCGAACGCTGGAGGGCGAAGCCCGGGAAAATCAGACGTTGAGGTAGCGACTTACGGCAAAGATTGAGCCGATGGTCGCAACGGCGGTGCCGATGACGAGCGCGTAGATCGAGATCGTGAGGAACTCGGCATCGGTCACTCGGAATCCTTCGAGCAGGCGCAAGTTGTCTGACTCGGAGAACTCTTCGATCACATAGGTTCGAGCGAACGCGAGCAACGGTAAGGCGAGGAGCGCGCCGATCACACCTTGGAATAGGCCTTCGATCATGAACGGTATTCGGATGAACCAGTTCGATGCCCCCACGAGTTTCATGATCTCGATCTCGTTACGTCTCGACGCGATCGCGATGCTGAGGGTTGTCAAGATCACGATCGCGGACGCGACGAGGAGCACGACCCCAACCCACAGCATGATCGTGCTGATCTTTTGCGCGTTGTCCTGGATCTCTCGAATCACCTCGGTGGCAAAGACCACCGTCCTCACCCCGGGCTGGGACTCGAAATTCTGTCCGAGCGCTTCAACTGCACCGGCGTCGGGATCCGTTGGTTGAATGCGGAAACTCGGCGGCATGGTCTCCGGCGAGATGGTTTCGAGCAGCTGCGGGTCCTCTGCAAAGAACTCCCGGAACTCTTCGAAGGTCTCTTCTTTGGTGACGAACGTGAAGTCGTCCACACCACTGCCTTGGGAATCTTCGAGCAATGCACGGACCGCGTCGATCTCGCCCTGCTCAGCGTCAGCCCTCATGAAGACGACGAACTCGATGCCGCCTTCCCAGCGTTGCGTGGCGTTGTCGACGCCGCGTGCAACGAGCTGGCTGGCTCCAAAGAGGGTCAACGACACTGCAGCGACGAGGACGGACGCAAGGGTGAGTGCGACGTTGCGCCAGATGTTCTGCCCGGTTTCCCCGAGCAAGAAACGTACTTTTCCGATCATCGGTATTGACCTCCAGATTGGTCACGCACAATCCTGCCGTCGCTCAGCTCGATCACACGTCGACGCATCGTGTCCACGATGCCGCGGTCATGTGTTGCCATCACAACGGTTGTTCCCGTCCGGTTAATTCTGTCAAGCAAACGCATGATTCCAACCGCGGTGTCCGGATCGAGGTTGCCGGTTGGCTCATCGGCCAAGAGAATCAATGGGCGATTCACGAATGCACGGGCGATAGAAACACGTTGCTGTTCGCCACCGGAGAGTTCGTCTGGCAGGCGGTGGGACTTTTCGGAAAGGCCAACGAGGTCGAGGATCGCAGGGACCTGCTGGTCGATCACGCTCTTCGGACGTCCAATCACCTCGAGGGCGAACGCGACGTTGTCGGCCACGGTGCGCTTTGGAAGCAGGCGGAAGTCCTGGAAGATGCACCCGATGTTCCGGCGCAGAAAGGGGACTTTCCAACTGGACAGGTCGACGATGTCCTTGCCCGCAACGAAGACTTTGCCGGTCGTTGGCTTCTCTTCGCGGTTGAGCAGACGGATGAAGGTCGACTTTCCCGATCCGGACTGGCCGACAAGAAATACAAACTCACCCTTCTCAATCTCGGCCGAGGCGTCGATCAACGCTGGTGAGTCCGCGCTGTATTCCTTGCTTACATTTTCTAGACGAATCATGTGGGGGGCTCCGCTTCAGCGCGATTCCAACGCAGGTATGACTCTACGAAAGGGTCGAGGTCACCGCCCAAGACTGCATCAACGTTACCCGTTTCATGCTCGGTACGGAGGTCCTTGACCATTTGATATGGCTGAAGGACATACGAACGGATCTGCGAGCCGAACCCAACATTGCTGTTATCGCCGCTAATCGCAGCAATCTCAGCATCTCGCTTCTGTCGTTCGAGGTCGAGAAGCTTGGCGGCCATCATCTGCATGGCCTTGTCTTTGTTCTGATGCTGGCTGCGTTCGTTCTGACAACTCGTCACCGTGCCGGTCGGCAGGTGGGTAATTCGGACGGCTGAATCGGTCACGTTCACGTGCTGGCCACCAGCACCTGACGAACGGAACGTGTCGATGCGAAGGTCTTTCTCATCGATGTCGATCTCGTTGGCCATCTCTTCGAAGAACGGGGTTACGGCCATGGCCGCAAAAGCGGTCTGGCGCTTGCCCTCGTTGTTGAACGGCGAAATACGCACGAGGCGATGCACCCCGTGCTCGCCTTGCAAGAGGCCGTATGCGTGACGTCCTTTGATCATGAACTCGGCCGACGAGATCCCGGCCTCGGTGCCATCGGATGCGTAGAGCAGCTCGTAGTCGAATCCGCGGCTGTCGGCCCACCGTTGGTACATGCGCAACAGCATCTCGGCCCAGTCCTGAGCGTCGGTGCCGCCCTCGCCGCTCTTGATCTGACACACTGCGTCGCGCTCGTCGAACTCGCCGATGAACAGTGCCCGCAACTCGAGGTCATCGAGCGATGCCAACATTGCGGAAACGACGTGGTCGATTTCGTCGACGAGGGACTCGTCGGATTCTTCCGCCGCCATTTCCGCCAACGTTTCGGCTTCTTCGAGCTGGTCACCGAGACCTTCAAAGAGCGCAATGTCGTCGTTGACCGATGAGAGCTCGGTCTGCACGAGACGGGCGGCGTTGGCGTCGTCCCAGAGGTCAGGGCGCGACATTTCGGCCTCGAGCTGAGGTTGGCGAGCGCGCTGTTCGTCTATCCGTAGATAGCCAGCAGCCTCGTCGAGGCGCGTTCGGAGCGCGTCAAAGGTGTCGGAAAAGTCCTGCATAGGTTTGAGTGGCGAGTCGGGCTATCGCCCGTGGCAATGCTTGAACTTACTACCGCTACCGCATGGGCATGGCGCGTTGCGTCCGACATTCTCGAACTCGTCGTTGACCTTGGTCTCCATAGCGGCCGATTCCGACGTCTCTGCGGTAGGAGATTCAGCACCCTGCGGTATTGCTGAGGTCTTGCGTTTGGTACGAGTCTTGGTTGGCGTGCTCGTCTGAGTCTTGCCTCCAGCACTCTCTTGAGGCCCGTTTGTGGGCGCCGCTGCGCTGGCTGGGGCTGGAGCAGCCTTTGCCTTTGTAGGGGCGGTCGTGCGGCCTCCGGAGCCCTTCCGACCCTTCGGCTTTGCCTTCACTTGGGTAAGCGGCGGAGCCGCAGCGTTGGTCGCCGCAGACACCTTGATTTGTCCAGGTTGTTCGGACGCGTCCTTGCGGACCTGCGGCACTTCGATGATCTTTGGCTGGAGGGTGATCGCCGGCTGCTCTGGTTCCTTCGGCTTTACCTCGACGTGCATGACATAACGAATGAACTCGCTATCGATGCCTTCGAGCATCTGCCCGAACATCTCAAAGCCTTCACGCTGCCACTCGGTCGCAGGATCTTTCTGACCCATCGCACGAAGATGGATGCCCTGGCGCAGGTGATCCATTGCGTAGAGGTGGTCGCGCCAACGTTGATCGATAAGACGCAACATGACCTGGCGTTCAACCTGGCGCATGATGTCCTCGCCGACTTCGGCTTCGCGCCCTTCGTAGCGTTCGATTCCGCTATCGATCAGCAGCTCGTCGACCTCTGGTCCAGCAGCCTCGAGTGCTTCGGCGTCGGGCGCGCTCGGCCAGTAGCTCGCCATATCGGACTGGAACGTTTCGTAATCGACCTCGTCGGCGCCGGCGGTGTGGGTATGAACGAGGTTGCCGACGAGCGTGTGGATCTTTTCGACCGTCTCGTCTCGCATGTCCTGGCCTTCGAGGATGTTGCGACGGCGTTCGTAGATCACCTTGCGCTGCTCGTTCATGACCTCGTCGTATTGGAGGACATTCTTTCGAGCTTCAGCGTTCTTGGCTTCGACGGTGTTTTGGGCCCGTTCGATGGCCTTGGTGACCATCTTGGCTTCAATTGGAACGTCCTCGGGAAGAGCACGATCCATCACGTAGCTCATCGCTCCAGTAGCGAACAGACGCATCAGTTCATCTTCGAGCGAAAGATAGAAACGGCTTTCGCCGACATCTCCCTGACGTCCGGAACGGCCACGAAGCTGGTTGTCGATTCGTCGAGATTCGTGACGCTCGGTACCGAGCACGTACAAGCCGCCGAGTTCGAGGACACGCTTGCCCTGTTCATCGCACGTTTCGGTGTGCTTGGCCAAGAGCTCTTGGTATCGAGCGTCCCACTCTTCGGTGCCGGGCTCGAGTTCTTCGTGCGCCATGTCTCGTTCGGCAAGACCTTCCGGATCGCCTCCAAGCTTGATATCGACACCACGACCAGCCATGTTCGTCGCGACGGTCACGCCATGAAGACGCCCGGCTTGCGCAACGATCTGACCTTCACTCGTGTGCTGCTTCGCGTTCAAGACCGTGTGCTTAATGCCGCGCTTGTTGAGCAGCCGTCCGAGCTTCTCTGACTTTTCGACCGAGACGGTACCGACGAGAATCGGCTGGCCGGTCTTCGACCGTTCTTCGATGTCGTTGGCAACCGCTTCGAACTTTCCGTCTTCAGATTTGAAGATGAGGTCGGCCTGGTCTTCACGGATGACAGGAAGGTTCGTTGGGATCTGAGCGACCTGAAGGCCGTAGGTGGCTGCGAGTTCGGCGGCTTCGGTCTGAGCCGTGCCGGTCATACCTGCAAGCTTTTCGTACTGGCGATAGTAGTTCTGAAGCGTGATCGTCGCGAGCGTCTGGTTCTCGTCTTTGATCTTGACGCCCTCTTTTGCCTCAACGGCCTGATGCAGGCCATCGGACCAGCGGCGACCGTCGAGCACACGACCAGTGAACTCATCGACGATCTTTACCTCGCCACCATCGACGAGATATTCCTTGTCGCGTTTGTACAGTTCCTTCGCCTTCAGCGCGACCAACAACTGGTGCACGAAGTTGGCGTTCGCCGACGCTGGGTCGTACAAGTTCTCGATGCCGAGGGCCTTCTCGACTGCGAAGATGCCTTCTTCGGTCGGCGCAACGATGCGCTTTTCTTCGTCGACGTCGTAGTCGACGTCTCGAGCGAGCGAACGGGCAATGCTCGCAAAGCGGTAGTAGATCTGAGCCGCATCGGCGACCTTGCCCGAGATGATCAACGGGGTTCGAGCCTCATCGATGAGAATCGAGTCGATCTCATCGACGATGCAGTAGGTGTACTCGCGTTGCACGCGGGCATCGGCGGTCATCGCCATGTTGTCGCGCAAGTAATCGAATCCGAACTCGTTGTTCGTTCCGTAGGTAATGTCCGATGCGTACTGCGCTCGCTTGAAATCGTTGTTGCGGTTTCCCGGAATGATCAGGCCGACCGACAGGCCCATCCATTCGTGAAGACGCCCCATGTTCTCTTTGTCTCGGGCCGCTAGGTAGTCGTTCACCGTGACGAGGTGCATGCCTTTGCCGCTCAGGCCATTGAGGTATGCAGCGAGCGTCGATACGAGGGTCTTGCCCTCGCCGGTGCGCATCTCTGCCACCCAACCGAGGTGCAACGCCAAACCACCCATGAGCTGCACGTCGTAGTGACGCATACCGAGGGTGCGAACCGCTGCCTCACGGGTCGCTGCAAAGGCCTCGAGAAGAAGGTCGTCAAGCGTCGCTCCATTATCGAGACGCTCGCGGAACTCGACGGTCTTGGCCTTGAGTTCGTCATCGGACAGGGCTTGGAACTCGGGCTCGAGCGCGTTGACATCAGGCACGATCGCCTCAAGGGCACGCAACTTCTTGCCTTCACCGCTTCGGAGAACCTTTTTAAATACGCTCATACCGTCCTAATGCTAGTGCCGCGTGGGGTATCTACGTTTCGCGGACCTAGGTAATGATCGGGTGTTCACGACATGTTCTGAGACATGTCGTCAATTCGAATCGCCCAGGGCGCCTATGAGGCGTCGATGAGACCCACATCGCCGTCGTCTCGGAAGTACACGACAGCCGATCGTTCGGTCTCCGCGTTCGTAAACAAGAAGAAGTCGTGGCCGAGCAATTCCATCTGCAAGACAGCCTCATCGGCGGTCATTGGGTCGATAGCGAACTGCTTCTTCTTGACGATCTTCGAGACGTTCTCATCTTCGGGCTCGGGCATGTCACCGGAGATCGGCAGCGGTTCGAGACGAATGCTCTCAACCCCGCTGTGCTCGTGACGGTGAAGCTTCGTCTTGAGCTTGTGGAACTGGTGCTCCAGCTTTTCGGTCGCTCGATCGATAGCGGTATACGGATCGGGCGCGCTCACCTTCGTGCGCACGTGGTGACCATGACCTTCGACGGTTACTTCGCAGATCTCCTTGTCGGAGATTCGCGGATTTCGCTCCTCAGAGAAGTGCACATCAGCTCGTTCGAGACCGGGAACATACTTGTCCAAGCGACTGATCTTGGAGCGGGTCAGCTCCTGCAAACGATCGCTTACCTCGGTCCGACGGGAGCTGATGTTTACCTTCACGGGCAAAACCTCCAAGAATTTTGGGTTTGAATAGTGCTTCTACCTTCGAACTTACCTCATGAAGGCATAACACCACTAAAGGTTGATTTTTTAACTATCGGACGGGTGAAGGTAAACCTTTCGCTCCCTGTTCATCTCGCTACGCGAGCGGTTCATCTCGCTACGCGAGCGCCTCATCTCGCTGCGCCGTCGATTCAG
>CAYVHV010000041.1:12615-15050 GCA_964451305.1 uncultured Acidimicrobiales bacterium
TCGCGGCGCGGGCGGAGTAGCCGCCAACGCGACGAGCTCAACATGACGAGCACCGGCCAACCCGAGCGTGATGCCACAGGCAACCGCGGTCGCACCCGTCGTGACGACATCATCGACGAGCAGCACCCGCTCTGGAACAACGCCCGACGTCGTAAATTGGACGGCTTGGCGCTGCTGGCGGTCTCGGCCGAGCTGCGAACCATCGTCGACTCGAACCAGTGGATCCACCACCGGCACCTTCAGCCGTTTCGAGAGTCGGTCCGCCATGAGATCGGGGACGTGATACCCACGTTCTCGACGCCGGGACGGTTGAGCAGGGACAGCGACGATCGCATCGACCTCTCGCGTCAGCGATGTTGCGAGCGCGGTCATGAGCGCGCTGAGGCCTTGCCGTCGATTGCGGTACTTGATCGCCCGAACGAGATCAGCCCCAACTCCTTCGTAACTGAACAGCACCGTTGCATTGGCAAAACCGAGCAACATTGGCACGACGGGATCACCGAGCGAGCGAACGCACGACGCACAAATTCCGTTTGCCGGCGCGTGACACACCGTGCACGAACTGTCTAACAACCACATGTTCGCCACTTTAGAAACCATCTCTGACACCCGCCTTACCGCATCGCAAGAGTCACATCTTCGCGCGGCCACGAGCACGCTAGCTCGTGCGGTGGTCGCAGCGCCCACCCGTGGGTCCTCAACCGGGCGGATTTTGTTTCATCGCCAGACTTCGACGGCACCGTCTTCGATCTGCAAGAGTGACCTATGGCCACTCACGGATCTGTTGCACCCGGATTCGAGCGCGTCCGTGAGGTTTTCGAGCGAAACTTCGCCGACGGTTTGGAAGTCGGCGCGGCGTGTTCGGCGGTGGTCGACAACGAAGTCGTCGTGGACCTTTGGGGTGGCGACGCCGACCCAAAGACGAAACGTGAGTGGCAACGAGACACGATCGTCAACGTGTTCTCTACCACCAAGGGGGTTGCCTCGATCGCAATCCTGCACGCTGCTTCCCATGGGTTGTTCGCCTTCGATGATCGAGTCAGCGATCACTGGCCCGAGTTCGCAGCCAACGGGAAAGCCGACATCACGATCCGTCAGCTGCTCGCCCACCAGGCCGGACTCAGCGCGATCGACATGAAGATGGACGCCGCGATGCTCGCCGACCCCGAGCTGCTCACGGTTGCGCTCGCCGACCAGAAACCGGCGTGGGAGCCGGGTGCCCAGCACGGCTACCACGGCATCAGCCTCGGTTGGTACGAATCGGAACTCATCCGACACACCGATCCCCAAGGCCGCACCATTGGCCAGTACTTCGCCGACGAGATCGCCGAGCCGCTCGGCATCGATTTCTGGATCGGCCTCCCAGACTCGATTCCCGAGGACCGGATCGCCCGAGTGCAGGGCGATTGGTATCGCCTTCGGATGATCGCCAACATTAAGAAGCAACCGACCGAGTGGGTGAAGGGCTTCCTCAATCCACGGTCGCTAACAGCACGGACTTTTTCGAACCCCATCATGCTCGGCAAGCCCGCCCGCTACAACGAACCCGCCATGCGCGCCCTCGAGCTGCCCGCAGCAAACGGGCACGGAACCGCGAGGGCAGTCGCGATTGCATACGGCGAGATTGCCGCTGGCGGAGAACGACTCGGGATCACAAACGAAGTTCTCGCCGAAGTGTCGTCGGCCGCTGCCGATCCCACCCAAGGCCTTCGAGATCTCGTGCTTCACACCGACACTCGGTTTTCGCTCGGCTACTGCAAGCCGTGGCCGGGCTTTGAGTTCGGCACGCCATCTGCATTTGGCACGCCGGGCGCTGGGGGCTCGCTCGGATTTGGGGACCCGGAGCGCAAGCTCGGGTTCGCCTACGTGATGAACGGCATGGATTATTACCTGTTCGATGACCCTCGCAAGCACGCCCTTCGCGAAGCGGTCATCGAGAGCCTCAGCACCAACTAGTTGGCGTGTGTCCTGGAACGGACGCTTCCTTAGCCACTAAACCCGAACGGGCATGCGGTGACGTCAACGTTGAACATCGTTGCGGTTGCGGCACCGGCGTCGTCGGTCGCGATGACTTGGATTGATTTTGTTCCCGGGGTCAGCCATGCCCCGATCTGACCGAACCAGATCGGCGGTTGACGGCTCGTGGCCGCCGTAGTCGTCGTCGAATCCGCCGTGGGCTGCCAAGCAAGCTCGACCGATACAACTTCCCCATCGGGGTCGCTAACTTCGATCGAAACGCCGAGCATCTCGCCATCGCAGGCCCCGGCGCGTTGAGCCTGGACCGCATCGGTTCGCGGAAGGACATGTTCGATCACCGGCGGCAAGTTCGCCGGTTCTGGTGGATCTTGTTCGTCCGCGTCGTCGTCGCCCTCGTCCTCATCCTCATCCTCATCCTCATCCTCGTCGCCCTCATCTTCGTCTTCGACTTCTTCTTC
>CAYVHV010000041.1:15150-17150 GCA_964451305.1 uncultured Acidimicrobiales bacterium
TCTTCGTCTTCGACTTCTTCTTCCTCCTCCGCCTCGCCCGCTTCATCACCTCTGTCTTGTTCGTCCCGGTCTTCCCGTCGCTCGTCTTCTTCGTCGACCAGGTCATCGTCTTGACCGTCCGCTCCGTCCGCTCCGTCCGCTCCGTCTGCTGGATCGGTCTCATCCTCTTCGTCTTCAGGATCGATCACGAGCTCAGGTTCGGCTTCGGTCGTCGTCGTCTCGGGAACGCTTGTCACCGGCGCGGTCGTCTCGGGAGCGGTCGTCTCAGGGATCGTTGAGCTCGATGCGGGTTCGGCCTCTACCCCGTCGGCCGTGACGACCAAAACGTTCCCGTCCTGCTGCTCTGGAACCTGTTCGGTCGTTGAGGTCGCGGTCTCCGTTGTCGTAGACGTGGAGGATTCAAGAGGAGGAGGAGGCGCTGCGGCTTCGGAGAGCACTTCTGGTTCTTGGATCTCGACGTCGTCCCCGGTTGCCAAATCGGTCTCGGAGTCGGACTGGTTCCGGAGCCATCCACCGACTCCGACCAGCATCACGACCGCCGCAATTGCCGCTGCCATCTTCAACCACGCGGGAGCGTGACGTGCCCCAGCTCCGATCGGGGTCGGAAACCCGTCAGGCTTCCATTCCCACGGTGTGGTGGCATCCAGCGGTACGTCGGCGGCGACGGTGATAGTCGTCGCATCCGTACCGGTTGACCCGGTCGCGACCTTGGACACGTCGATGGCCGTGACCATTTTGTCGACCGTCTGGGTGCGGAGGCCTCCGGGAACCGCAAGGAGCGGAACGACACCGAAGCTGACGCCAGATGCCAACACTGTTGTGTGTGTCTGTTCACACACCTCGCAACTCCGGACGTGTCTCGTGACCTTGGACCGGACATCGATAGTGAAGCGGCCATCCCACGATGTGAGGAGCTGGTCGAGCTCATCGCAGTCATCTCGTCCGAGCCGAGCAACGAGCAGCCCTCCGAGCGATGAAGCAATGCGATCGCGTACCCGGGAGAGCAGAACATAGCTGTGGCTCTCGCTCACCCCTAAGGCATCGGCGAGCTCGCTACCGCCGAGACCGTGGCGCACGTGAAGCTCGAGCACCTCTTGGTCTCGTTCTGATAGACCAGCCGATGCATCCCAAAGCTGGGCCGCTGCCTCCACTCGAAGGAGGTCGGCATCGAGCTCGTCGTCTTCGGACGCAAGACGTTCCATGCCATCACCACCGGTAGCCCGGGCTGTCACTCTTCCGCTCGCAACGATCTGATTGCGAGCGATCGCAAACAACCACGACCTCAACTTCGCCGGGTTCCGGAGTTGATCGAGGCGCGTTGATGCCCGGACGAACGTGTCCTGCATGGCATCGGCTGCGTCGGCATCGTTGCGAAGCCGAGATCGGCAGAAGCTGAAGATGTGGTTGGCGTAGCGATCGTAAATCTCGCCGACCGCTGAACGGTCCCCGTCCAAGGCTCGGCGAACGAGATCCGCGTCGTCCGCGCGTGACTCTGTCTTTTTCATTCCCGCTCTTTTGTTCGTATCCATCATGGCTAATGGTGTGCTGTGTGGAAAGCCGGGCCCATGTGGGCGCGCCGCTGGGGCGGCCCGCTGGGCCGCCCCATGTCGACGTTGCGCCTATGTTGGCGACCCGGTTCAGATCGTTCATGCGGTCTGAATCTCCTCACGAGCGGCGTAGAGCGCAATGGCCAGGGCCAGGACCAGCAGCAAGCTGAAGCCAATGAAGGCCACCTTGCCGAACGAGCTTCCCGAGGAGTCCCTATCAGTGCGGTCATCATCTGTTTCGCTGGCCGCTGCGAATGCGAGCTCTTCGTCGTCTTCGATGTCGACCTCGTCGGTAATGTCCTCGTCGGTGATGTCCTCAACAGGTTCGGCATTCCCGCTGGTTACCTCCTCGACGTCGTTGACCGGTTCCTGCACCGAACCAGTTGCGCTACCTTCGAACGGGTCTTCGATCAGGATTACAGGAGTCTCGGTCTCAGTTTCGGTCTCGGTCTC
>CAYVHV010000041.1:17250-27800 GCA_964451305.1 uncultured Acidimicrobiales bacterium
TCGGTTTCGGTTTCGGTTCCTGTTTCTGGAGTCTCCGGTGGCGTCGTCGTGGTCGTAGGTTCTTCTGGGCAGGAGAACGTGATCGACTCCGTACCAAGATCAACGTCACCGAACTTCACCGTGAAGTCGACGGACTCACCAGGATCTACCGCGAGGAGCCAGTCGATCGAGCTGTGCGGGGCGACCGATTGGAGCACGACGGGCACGCCGCCGTAGTCGATCCCCATACGGGCCACATCGTCACCGTTGTTGACCAGTCGAGCGTGTGCTTGTCCGCTCTCGCAGTCTTCGAGCAGGTCATAGCTCGGATCGGGGAGCAAGCAATCTCGGGTGAACTCTTGATCGATGAGGACGTCGCCGCCGACTTCGATCTCAACTGCGACAGTCTCGTTCTCGCTGAGCGGGAAGGAAACGGGGCTTGCTCCGTTCGGCACGGTGGTGCCGCTGTCCACCAGGTCTCCGTCGACCCGAACAGCGAACGGGTGGAAGTTGCCAGTGGGGTTCTCGATGCGCGCTGTTGCTGTTTCGTTCGCGCAGCTCACCTCTACCGATGCTGTTGGGACCACCAGCACACCGATACTTACGTTGATATCGAACGGCTCCGTATCGGGCCCATTTCCGCCAGGCAAGAAATCATCGTTGATCGCTCCTGCGGGAGCGGCTGCGAGCATGAAGATCGCAAGGATCATTGCGATTGCGGTGATGAACTTCTTCGTGAAACCAAACATGTCATTTTCCTCCGTGTCTCGTGCGACTTGCACGTGTTGGACACAGAGGAGATGAATGACCGAGTCGGTTCTTACACCCCGGTCGAGAAATTTCTCAGATTTCTTTTTGGGCGACCATCAGCTACCTCATTGCCAATAGTTGAAGATGACGTGGCCCACGGTCTGGGGTTTGTAGCGCTCGGCCTGCTCTTGAGCGCCAAGGCCCAATCCATCCAACCCAGATTCAAGGTGGGCGTTGAGCGCAGTACCGTCGACCACGGTCGGCCCCCAGTCAGAAACATGCTCCGGAAGCCAAAGATCGACGTACTCCCCCGCCACCGCCCATGCATCGCCCGGGACAGGTGCCACCGTGAGGACACCTACGAGCGAGATGTACCGGTTGTGCAACAGCCACCTGTCGATCGCTTCGAGGTGCACTGCATCGAACGAGGGCGAGTCCTCGGCTGGAGCAACGTCGACGACACCGCTGTTGCGCGAGTGGCCAACAGCTCGAGCCCAAGAAAGGAACGCCTCACGCCGAGCCGCGATGTCGGCATCGGCGTGATCCATCCCAAACCCAGTAACCGAGAACGGAAGCTCAAAGCGCACAACACGAGTCTGCCGTGGAACGCGCGTCTTGGCCCCTGCCGAGCAGCGAAGACCCTCCCGAATTTTGAAGGCCGTTGGTCCTCAGGGAACCATCAGTCTTCAAAATTCGAGCAAGACGATGTTAGTACCGATAGTGATCTGGCTTGTATGGGCCTTCGACCGGAACGCCGATGTAGTCCGCTTGCTCTTGGGTCATCTCGGTGAGCTTTACTCCGAGGTGATCGAGGTGAAGGCGTGCGACCTTTTCGTCGAGTTGCTTTGGGAGAACGACAACCTGTGGCGATGGGTCGGCGTAGGCCTCGGCGTTTGCATGAAGTTCCATTTGAGCGAGCACCTGGTTGGTGAAGCTGAATGACATCACGAAGCTTGGGTGTCCGGTTGCGTTTCCGAGGTTGAGGAGACGACCTTCGGAGAGCACGAGGACCGAGTGCCCATCTGGGAAGACGTACTCGTCGACCTGTGGCTTGATGTTGGTGCGCTGAACGTCGGACATCTTTTCGAGTCCGGCCATGTCGATCTCGTTGTCGAAGTGGCCAACGTTTCCGACGATTGCTTGGTGCTTCATACGGGCCATGTGGTCGGCCATGATGATGTCTTTGTTGCCGGTCGTGGTGATGAAGATGTCGGCGGTCTCCATGACATCTTCGAGACGCAGAACTTCGTAGCCTTCCATTGCGGCTTGGAGTGCGTTGATCGGGTCAACCTCGGTGACGATAACCCGGCAACCTTGTGTCTTGAGTGATGCAGCAGAGCCCTTGCCGACATCGCCGTAGCCGCATACCACAGCGGTCTTGCCACCGAGCATGACGTCGGTACCGCGGTTGATGCCATCGACGAGGCTGTGGCGAATGCCGTAGAGGTTGTCGAACTTGGACTTGGTGACCGCGTCGTTAACGTTGATCGCTGGGAACAGCAATTCTCCTGCATCACGCATGTGGTAAAGGCGATGCACACCGGTGGTGGTTTCTTCGGAGACGCCACGGATTTCCGGAGCGATCTTCTGCCAGAACTCGGTGCCCTGTTCGGCAGCGATCGTACGCAGCTGCTCCATGAAGACGCCCTCTTCTTCGGAAGCGTCTTCGGGGGTCTCCGGGATGGCGCCAGCCTTTTCGAACTCGAGTCCCTTGTGTACGAGCATGGTGGCGTCGCCGCCGTCGTCGAGGATCAAATTCGGGCCCTTGCCGTCTGGCCAATGGAAGAGCTGTTCGGTTGCCCACCAGTACTCTTCGAGGGTCTCACCCTTCCATGCGAATACGGGGATGCCAGCAGGGCTTGCTTCGGTGCCGCTCGGCCCGACGGCGATCGCTGCTGCAGCGTGGTCCTGGGTCGAGAAAATGTTGCAGGTGACCCAGCGAACTTCAGCGCCGAGGGCGGTGAGGGTTTCGATGAGCACTGCGGTTTGGATCGTCATGTGGAGCGAGCCAGCAATACGCGCTCCGGCGAGTGGCTGAGCGTCGCCGTACTCGGCGCGCAGCGCCATGAGGCCTGGCATCTCATGTTCGGCGAGGCGAATTTCTTTGCGACCGAACTCGGCCAGGGAAAGGTCTGCGACCTTGAAGTCTTGGGATGTCATAGTGAGGCTCCTCGTGCGCGACCCCGCGCAACGTTGAAATGTCGGTTGGCTGGGGCCTGCTGGCCTCGAAAACCTCTGTTCAGCCGAGGAGCAGTCTAACCAGTGCTTATGGTTGTGGAGAAGCACAACCCGGTGCCATTCAACACGGCCCGTTCTCCAGCGTTGATCCAGACCGCTTCGGTCGGAGCGAGTTCGATCGGATCGGTGTCGGTTTCGTCGCTGGCGACCACGACAGATCCTTTGACGGCGAGCACGATCTGCGGTCCGATGATCTCGGTCTCAACGGGGTCGATGTGGGCTCGCAGTGCAAACTGCGACGCCGGGGTCAGAAACGTGCCGTCGGCGCTTCGAGGTGCAAGTTCTGGGATGAGCTCTGCGCCGGTGACGATATCGAGCAGCGTCGGCACGTCGATGTGTTTCGGGGTCAGGCCACCGCGCAAGACATTGTCGCTGTTTGCCATAACTTCGACCGCAAGGCCACTCACGTAGGCGTGGAGGTGGCCCGCATCGAGAAAGAGGGCTTCGCCGGGCTCGAGGACGAGATAGTTGAGCAACGCCGCAACGCCGATCCCGGGATCGTTGGGGTACGCGTTGTTTAGGCGCACCATGAGCTGGGCCTCATGTGACCAATCGGCGCCGGAGTAGCGAGAGCAGGCGCCAACAAATCGCGAGATCAGTTCGGACACGATTCGGGTCGATCCGCCAGAACGCTGTGGATCGAGCAGTGCTTCCACCGCGGCCTTTGGCCCGTTCGCGAGCAGGTCGGAGAATCCGTCGAACCCAATATCGGCAAGAAAGCGAGAGGTTCCGGCAATGGAACGAAATCCGACGAGCGCTTCAAACGGGCTGACCGCGTAGATCAGTTCAGGCTTTGGGTTTCCGTCACGAAAGCAACGATGAGGTGCAGCCCGGTCGATGCCGGCAGCGTCCTCATCTCGACATCCAGCGAGCGCTTGTTCGGCGGTTGGGTGGGCTTGAATACTTAGCGGAGAGTCAGCTGCGAGCAGCTTCACCAGAAAAGGAAGTTCACCGCCGTGGACCTCGACGACCTCACTGCCGAGGAGTTCCTCGGGATTCGCGGTGATCGCATCCAACAACGTCGTGTCGTCGAGAAACGTCGACGGTGCCTTTGGGTGCGCGCCGTACCAGATCTCCGCTTCGGGCTGAGCGGTCGGGACGTCCCCTCGAAGACCGGCGAAACACGACGTGCTGCCCCACGCGTAATTCTGAACCTCTCCGACCAACCGCTGCATGCAAATACCGATCAGTCAGCGAACGTCGGGCTCAAGCCCTCGGCTTCTACCTTGGCTGTAATGCGTGCCATTTCGGCCGCGTCGAGCTCGTCCGCCTTGTCGATCAACATGATCGGGATGTCGTTCGAAATCGAGTACCGCAACGACAGCCGCGGATTGATGAGTGAGTTCTCGTCCGCGAGGTAATAGAGCGAACCCTTGTCCTTTGGGCAAGCGAGAATATCGAGCAATTGTTGAGCGAGAGCCATACGGTCAGGCTACCTGTGGGGCTTCGGCCATGTGAGATTGCACCTCGGCGACTCGGGCGGCCACCGACTCGTCGTCGGCCGCCTCGAGATTCAACCGGAGTAGCGGCTCGGTGTTCGATGCCCGCAGGCTGAACCACCAGTCACCGCAGTCGACGGTGAGTCCGTCGAGACGATCTTGAGACGCATTCGCGTACACACCGGCAATGTGTTCGATGACGACGTTGGTATCTGCGACGGTCGTGTTGATCTCGCCCGACGCCCGGTATCGCCGAAGCGGTGCAACGAGATCGCGTAGCGACTTCCCCGAACTACACATGGCAGCCAAGATCACCGCGGCGGCGATCATGCCAGAATCAGCGCGCCAGTTGTCTCGGAAGTAGTAGTGGCCAGAGTGCTCACCACCAAAGGCTGCACCGGTCTCGGCCATCACCGCCTTGATGAAGCTGTGTCCAACCCGGGTACGGACCGCTGTTCCGCCGTTCTCCGCGATGACCTCGGGAACGACCTTCGAGCAGATCAAGTTGTGAAGGATCGTCGCTCCGGGCTCGGCGTGAAGCACCTGCTCTGCGACGAGCGCGGTGGTCAACGAACCAGAAACTCCCTCGGCGTTCCCATCGACGAGAAAGACGCGATCGGCGTCTCCGTCAAAGGCCAGCCCGACATCGGCTCCTACCTCGAGGACCCGTTTTTGAAGGTCGACAAGGTTCGCTTCGTTGAGCGGGTCTGCAGGATGGTTCGGGAAGGTGCCATCGAGTTCTTCGTACATAATTTCAAGTTCGAACGGCAGATGGGCAAACACCGCAGGGACGACGAGCCCTCCCATGCCGTTCGCCGTGTCGGCAACGATCTTCAAGGGGGTGAGCTCCGAGACGTCGATAAAGCTCAGGACATGTTGAGCAAAGTCCTCGAGCATGTCGCGTGAGCTGAGCGAACCGGGCTCACCGTTGGGTTCGAGGAGGGTGCGAGCGTTCTCTTTGATGACCGACAGCCCAGTGTCTCCACCGAGCGGCGCAGCACCTTTGAGGCACATCTTGATGCCGTTGTACCCCGCTGGATTGTGTGACGCAGTAAAGACCGCTCCTGGCATGTCGAGCGAGCCGGATGCGAAGTACATCATGTCGGTCGACGCCAAACCAATGTCGATCACGTCGACGCCCTGGCTCAACGCTCCGGCCGCAAACTCTGCGGAGAACTCTGGCCCAGTTGGACGCATGTCGTGGCCGACGACGATCGATGTCGCACCGTCATTTTCAGCGACGAACCGAGCAAAAGCAGCGCCGATCGAGCGGCTCAGTTCTGCGTCGAGTTCTTCAGGCGCCAGTCCGCGTACGTCGTAGGCCTTGAAGATCGCGTCGATATTTCCCATGTCAGAAACCCTTCTCCGAATGCCCTATCGGCCAATGAGCCACGCCGCTTAGAACTCGTCAAGATAATGCAGTACCTACGACAGCGCAGGTTCTGGCAGCATCGCGACCCGCTCCGGGTCGGTGTACTCGCCTCGCGCCGACCAACGACGGATGCGGCCGATGTCGGTGAGAAGTTGCAGGGTGTCTGCAACGAGGCTGACGGTCGAGGCTTCGGTCTCCGCTGGGCTCATCGGCACTTCGATGAGCGTCAGCCGCCATCGTTCAACCAAGTGGAAGATCTCGATGTCGAACGAAAACCCGTTGAGTTTCGTCTTTGAGAAGATCAGTTCTGCAACATCGCCTCGGAACGCCTTACACCCGGCCTGCGTGTCGCGATATTGGCCGAGCAACAGAACATGAGTGGCGAGGTTGACCAATCGGCCACCGATATCTCGAACGAGGCCTGCGCTCGTGTGGGTCACGAGGCGTGAGTCCCGACGGGTGCCAACAACGACATCCCAACCGGCCTCGATCTCGCTCAGAACGCGAACCACCTCGGCCGGGCCGTACGCAAGGTCTGCGTCGAGAAACACACGGGTACGACCAGACGCTGCGAGCATGCCCTCACGAACTGCACCACCCTTGCCCAAGTTCTGCGGCAGCTGAATACCTTTGGCCTTACCGGTGGCCTCGGCAAACTCGGCTGTTCCGTCGCCGGAGCCGTCGTCGACCACGAGGATCTCAAAGTCGCTCGGAGAGAGGAGAGAGGCGAGGTGAACGTGTAGTGCTTCGACCGTTTCGCCAATCCTCGCTGCCTCTCGATAGGCGGGAACGACGACCGAGAGGCGCAACTGACCGTCAGGTTGAAGCCGGTTTGCTGGTGCTCCCTGCTCAGACCGGACGACCGAGAAGAGAAACCAACGATTCGAGACAGCACGAACGCTCGCCGCAGCCGCGATCGCAATGATCTTCGCCATCCACGAACGGTCCTCGGAGACGAACAAAACACCGAGATCGACCAAGCCAGCCACCGTAATCGATGAAACAAATGCGACCGGTCGGTGAATCCAGCGAAGGTTCGGGTCGTTGCGCAACGTGTATTTCCGGTGTGCCGTCATGCCAAAGACCGCGGCGATTGCGAGCGCTGCGATGTCTGCTGCCCACCAACGGAACCCTTGCGACGACAAAAGCAGGAAGATCCCAAAGTCGATGAGCGTGGCCGCCAACGCGACTGCGACGAAGAAGCGCAGCCGACGGGTCATACCGTTACCGTCTCCGGTTCAGGATCGGGCTCAGCGTCGGCTCGTTCGGCCGGAGTTTCACCGATGGGGCCCGGAGCGACAACATCTGGCTTTGGAAGAACGCTGCCACGAATCGTTGCTCGTGCGGTCACAAACATCGCAACGATGCCGAGCCCGGTGAGGAGCAGGGCGACCCAATCGGTCGCGGTTCGGGCGAAGGTGAGTTCCACCTCGGTACTTGTCGGCACCACGACCATAAAGTTTGGCGCAACACGGAACGGACCTTCAGCTCCGCTCGCTTCCCATGCGGGGAAGAACGATGACCGAATCAGGATCGGTGTTCCAATCTGGTCGACCGAGAAGCTAATCCGGTCGGTGTCGGCAACGGTGTTTGAGACCACCGTGGTCTGTTCGACGGTGCTCTCCGGCAACAACGCTTGCAGCCCAAGGTCACCTTCGCTGATCTCTCCTGCGCGCACGGTCTCTTCACCTTCGTAACGAGCGAGCACCTCTTCGGCGTCGACGGTCGCCCAATCTGCGGGGCCGCTCGACGCAGGACGAATATCACCAAGGTCACCAAACCACTCGACACCAACGTCGAGCCACTCATCTTGAGCATTACTGACCCCGTCGATGACCACCGGTGTCGCCGCCAACGGCTCGACCAGCACCGACGTCGTTTCGAACACGACCCACGGTGCCGACGCTGCGACCTCTGTCAGACCGGGGTGTTCTCGGGCCGCCAAGATCGTCTGTGGTGAAAAGGCGAGGTAATACCGAACGCCGAGCTCGTTCATGCGCTGCACGCCGCGGTCAATATCGAACGTTCCATACGGAAGATTCCGCATTGCCTGTGACGGGCCACCGACCGATTGATCACCAATGGTTCGCCGCGGCGCTGAGAGATCGCTCTGAAGCAGGAAGTGGTAAGGAACGGTCGGGGTGGCCTCAAAGAACAACCCCTCCATCGAACCAATGCAGCCATCGGTCCAGAGCGGAAGCAACATCATGGCCATCGTCGTGCCGTAGCGGTTCAATTCGGGGGCGAACTCCCACATTGCGCGACCGCAACCGATTTCTTGACCAACCCCCAGCATCGTTCGCTGGATGAGCTGATATTCCTCGAAGCCGCCTTGGCCAACGTCACCGACCGCTGCCGGTGTAATGCCCTTGCCTTCGAGCCCGGAGAAGTTCCACGTCGACCAGCCCGGAACAAAACTGTTGTCATTCGACGTGATATCGAACCCGGCGAAGCTCCACGACCGACCCTCGACGGTTTCGTCGGTGCCGCCGATCGTGTTGAGCGCAAGACCGAGGAGAATGAAGATCGACGCAGCGACGACGACCGGCGCAGCCACCGTTCCGCCATCGAGGGGCGACGCAATGTTGCGCGAAAGCCGAACGAGCAGCCTGCGTGGCTCTCGGGCTCCAACCGGTGGCGTCGGCAATCCAGCCTCGGCTGCAGCAACAGCAGCCGCTGCCTCCTGTGCTGCTTGTATCCGCTGCGCCTTTACACGAGCGAACGCGGAAAGCCCCGTGGCGAAGATGACGGCGACCGCCATAAGCAATATGAACGCCCAGAACGCTCCGCGCACGCTACCGAGCGTCGATGCCTGCACATCGCGAGCTGGCGTTGCGATAAGAACGGCGACGGCGGAAACCACGGCCACGATCTCAAGGTTGGTCAACACCCGCTGCATCTGACGAGGAATCTCTGTTCCCAGAACCGCGACGACCACGAGAATTGCAAGCACGCGGACCGCATAACCAGCAGCGCCTGGGAGATAGTCACCGAGTACCGATACCAGATCTCCGACCGACCCGATCGGTGGCGTTGGACCATCGCCACCAGGCTCTGGCCAAACGACCGATCCTCGGATCTGCGA
Organism: uncultured Acidimicrobiales bacterium; assembly: GCA_964451305.1. Lineage (GTDB taxonomy): Bacteria > Actinomycetota > Acidimicrobiia > Acidimicrobiales > SHLQ01 > SHLQ01. Next base: position 26,114 of record CAYVHV010000041.1, read on the forward strand.
GGGGATCAGCATGATCGCTGCCGATCCGAGCGCACCCATCCGAATCGCCAGCGGTGTTCGAGCAAGCTCGGAAATGAGCAGCGCTACGCCGAGTGCAGCCAGGAGCGTGACGCTCAGGTAGTAGAAGGGAAGAATGCGAGCGTTCCACAAGCGACCGTCGGGGAACCACACGAATGCAGCAGCCATCGCAGCAGCCGACAAGGCCAGCAGCCCACCGAACTCGACTCGGCGAATCATCGACAGTACGAGGCCAACCGCTGCGAGGGTCAAAATCACCGGCAGCGGCGGATAGTCGCTGAGCACATCGGAAGGGTTCAGGTTGCTGCGTGTCACGAGCGGCGAATGAATGATCTCGATTCGCTCCCATCCCATGTCGTTCAAGAAGTCCGATCGGAGCGCGAATGGCAAGACCCAAAAGGCGGAGACCATCCCCGAAAGCGCACCGGCGCCGACGATCCACGGGACGGCCCCGAAACGGCGCTGAACCAGTCGCAACACCATGAGCAACGCAACGACCGTCAAGAGCCAGAACGCTGGCAGAAGGTGACTGAGACCGGTGAGAGCGATGAAGACCCCACCGAGAACCTTGCCCTCACCTGTGCGAGTTCCACGGATCACAAATCCAAGGGCGACGAGGGACAGGCTGAGCGAAATAGAGGCCGCGAACTCTCCGGCCAGTGTCGAGGCAATATTGCCGCCATAGATGTTGAACGACCGATCGAAGGCAAAGGCCAGACTGCCCACACTGAGCACCGCAGGACCAGGAAACCGCAGACCCGACAGATGACCGAGAGCCCACGCGGCAACCGGGAAGAACACGACACCGCTGACCGCGATCAGCTTGAACGCGACGTTGTAGGGAAGGCTGATGAGCAGAGGCCCGATCACCGCTGCAGCAATCGCGAACTTCGCAGCTCGCGATGGTTGACCCGTCAACCGGAAATAGCCAAACGCCCCGACCAACAGCGCCACGATCGGCAAGGACACGAACGGCGTGAGCCCAACATCGAGAATGACGATGGCAAGCGCTGGCAGAACGAAGTAGAAGTGGAACGCCGGAAAACCCGAGTACCAGTCCGGGGTCCACCCCGTCAGACGGAAGTTCGGCAGCAACTCATCGCGCAAGAACGCTGGGCCCCAGACGTGAGCGCCCATATCTCCGCCGGTCGGCGTTGTGTCAGAGAGGATAAGGGAGGGCTGCAGCTGCCAGAACACAAAGACGGCGCATGCGGAGACGACAAGGCCCGTCACCCACTTCTCGAGCCGGTCCGCGCCAGATTTTTCGTCGTTTTCCGGCGTCATGGAAACAGTTTCTCACTTCCATGACCATTGCGGGGATCAGCGGCCGGAGGAATCAGCAATTTCGTCGAGAACACCTTCGAGTGAGAAGGTTTCGCCGGCAGCTTCCCAGATGCGCAAGTCGCAATGAGAACACGAATGCAGGGTCCGCATCGCCGCATCAATCTCGAGATTGAGCGAGACCATGTCTCGCTCACATTTTGCGCACTTTGTTGGTTGTACGTCCGACCGTTTCATCTCGTTCACCCTTTGGATTCGTTGCCGTCTCCTTTCGGCAAACTCCTCTCCGCGGTGAGCGCTCGTCGCAAATCCGAGACGTTTGGCCCGGCGACGTAGGCCATTTGGCTAGTGAGCCCTACCCCGCTGCAAGCCCTACCCCGCTGCAAGC
>CAYVHV010000042.1:0-5332 GCA_964451305.1 uncultured Acidimicrobiales bacterium
TGACGGTGTCGTCGCGACCGATGAGTTCGGAACGATTGTCAAGATCAACGACACGGCGCGCTCAATGTTCTCGATCAATGCCGCAACACCTCCAGCCCAGCTCCGCACCGAACAGTTCGCACTATTCACCGTCGGTGGCGATCTGCACGACCCGTTCGAGAAGACCTCCCAAACGGCTGCCGATACGACCAGTCCGATCTGCAGCGTGGTCTCGCGCGATGGCCAGACACAGTTCCTGACGACGTCATGTGAACCCATCACCGAGGAGACCGAAGACGGAACCCAGGTTCTTGGCCATGTCCTCGTCTTCAACGACATCACGAGCGAATACGAAGCATCCGAAGAGCTGCGCGTCCAAGCGTTGCACGACCAGCTGACGGGGCTTGCCAACCGCCGCCAGCTCGACGAATGCCTCGAACAACTCACGACGTCGAGGCCAGACATGAACGTCGCAGCCTGCTTTATCGACCTGGACGGCTTCAAGATCGTCAACGATGTTCACGGTCACAGCAAAGGGGACCACCTCGTTCGGATCGCCGCAGCCAGGCTGTCGCGCCAACTACGCGCTGATGACCTGCTCGTCCGTCAAGGAGGCGATGAGTTCGTGGCGCTTCTCGTCGATGTCACCGATCTCCAGTCCGCTGCGGAGACTGCCGAGCGCTGCCGCGCCGCACTCGCCAACCCGTACATTCTCGATGGGCAGCGATTCGATGTCACCGGTTCGATCGGGGTTGCCATTTCACGATGCGACGATCTCAACCCAACCGAACTCCTCCGACACGCTGACCTTGCGTTGTATTCGGCAAAGGACTTGGGCCGCAATCGAGTTGAGTTGTTCGACAGCAAACTCGCGACAGCGGTGAGCCGGGAGGCGAAGCAACGACGCCGCCTCAAGGGCGCGCTCGAATCACGAGAGCTGGCAATGTACTTCCAACCGCTCGTCGACGCCGAGCGGGAAATCACGATCGGATATGAGGCGCTCGCTCGAATCAAAACCGTCGATGGCTCGCTCGTCACACCCGACAGCTTCTTGGAGAGCGTCTCGTCGACCTCCCTGATGTGGGAACTCGATCAAACAGCCTTTGCATTGTCGTGCGACGCGCTCGCCAAATTGTCGACGATCGACAGCCCGCAAAAACCGTTCGTGTCGTGCAACTTCTCGCCGATCAGCGTTAGCCATCCGGAGTTCCTCCCCATGCTGCAATACGTGGTCGAAAGCACGGGAGTCGATCCGGCACAGGTGTCGATCGAGCTGACCGAGAGCGCCGCCTTTGATGTCGCTGCTCGTGGAACAAGCCAGTTCGATGACATGGTCAACCTGGGCTTCAAACTTGCACTGGACGACTTCGGCACGGGGTACTCCTCGCTGTCACACCTTCGCGACCTACCAATCTCCTCGCTCAAGGTTGATCGAAGCTTCATCACCAACTTTCAAGCAAGCCCAAGTGAGCGATCCATCGCTGGAGCGATCGTCAAGCTCGCGCACGACCTCAACTTTGACGTCGTTGCTGAAGGGGTCGAGACCGCCGAACATCTTCGCTGCGCACGCGAGCTTGGCTTCCCAACGATTCAAGGCTGGTACTACTCGCCGGCACTTTCCCTCGATGAAGCGATCGAGGACTGGACGCTGGCTGCGAAGAAACTGGTTCAGCACCACGCTGCCTGACGAACGGACTAATCGATGTCCATTTTGTTGAGCATTACCGTAGATGCACCGAGCGATACGACGGCGATGAGAACGGTCACGATGATGACCGTGCCGACAGACTCAGGATTATCGAGGAGCGGGACGTCGGTGATCCGGCTCAACAGCGAACGGGTGTAGTTCCGAATGGAAAACCGTCCAGCGGTCTCGGATAGGCCGCCGATGAAGCCTTCCCAAACAAGGACATAGACCAGCCCCCACACAAGCGATCGTTGCGTGACGAGACCGAGCAGCGTAAACACCGCGCCGTAGGCAATGACGCCAACCAACGACGCTGCGAGGACGCCAGAGATATCGCTCCCCTCGCCGACGACAATGGCGAACGCACCCGTGGGTACGGCGACGAGCGGGATCAGCACAACCCATGCCGATATCAACGCGGCGACGGTGATTTGCCAACGTCCGATCGGGCGCAACCAGAAGTACACGAGCGTTCGCTCCTCTCGAAGCGTTCCAAGCGTCGCAGCAGCAAAGACGAGCACGACGAGCGGCACGAAGATCAGCAAACTGAAGGCTGCGAGCAACTCGACCGGCTCGAAATCGCCCGCATCTGCGGTGTTCCGTTGCGCCCGGTTGATGAAAAACCCGAGGACCACGGGGAGGAACCCGAACGCCAGCATCGTGAGTAGGCGACCTCGAGTAGCAATAGCTGGAATGATCCGTCTCATCATTGCCGGGATCGTGACTGCGGGATTTGGCGTCATCGTCCCACCAAGTACTTAAAGACGCTCTCGAGGTCATCGTCGAGCGGTTGCACTTCGAACAAGGGAGTTTGCGTGTAGCGAGCGGTCGGCGCGATCCGCTTTCGAAACAACGCAACATCGTTGGTATCGACGAACAGCACATGCTCGTCCACAACCTCGACGCCATGAACTCCGCCGTAGGTGACGAGCGCAGCGGCCAATATCCGAGCATTTGTCGTCCGGACTCGAATGCGATGTGGCCGGTCATCCATGAGCGAACGAATGGCGTGAAAGTCGCCTTGTGCAGCGAGACGGCCTTGCGCGATCACAAGGACGTTAGAGCCGAGCCGTTCGACCTCCTCGAGCACGTGACTGGACACGATCACACAGGTGCCCTCGGAACCAAGTTGCTGGATCAGGCGCGTCATTGCGAGGCGCTGCCGCGGGTCGAGCCCGGTGAGCGGCTCGTCGAGCAGCAACAACGCCGGCCGGTGAATGAGCGCTTGGGCGACCTTGACCCGCTGGCGCATACCTTTTGAGTACGTCGAAATCGACCGCGTGTCGTCCGGGTCGAGATCGACCATCTGAATGGCTGACCGCGCCGCGGCTTGTGGATCGGGAAGCCCACTGAGCACACCGGCCAAGGTCACGAACTCGATCGCCCTCTGTTCGCTGAAGAGGTTCTCTTGTTGGGAGACGAGCCCGATCCGCCCTCGCACCTCGGCACTTGTCCGCGCATTTCCACCGAGTACCTCGATCCGACCTTGTGACGTCGGGGTGAGGCCAGCGATCATCCGTAGCATCGTGGATTTGCCGGCGCCGTTCGGACCGAGAAGGGCCGTCACCCCGGGGCCGAGATGAAAGCTCACATCCGAGACAGCAACGACATCGCCGAACCACTTGCTGACGCGCTGCACACTCACAAGCGCGTTCGCTGGGGCCGGAGGCGCGAGGTGCGTCACCTGCGCCGGAGCGCCGGTCGGTGGCGGCGGAGGATTTGGCGGAGATGCTGCGGTCACTTGGTGACCTCGATCCGCTGATGACCGAACCAGATCACGACCGAGCTCAGCACCATGATCCCGATGAACACCGAAACGGTGAGGAATCCGGACACGTTCGCAATCTCGTTGACTGGCTCATCGAAGATCCGCGCCGCCACATCGATTGGAAGCGCTGGAAGCGCAAAGGCTCCAACCCAATCGGGAGCATCGGCCACCTCCACCAACGTGGTTGCAATGAAGGCGCTTGCGAGAAACGACATGATGGTGACCGCAGACGCGACTCCAACCCGGTCGGTGAGCGTGGCGACAGCCATCGCAAAGAGCGAGAAGAAGAGCGAGATCGAAAGACCCGCCACCAAGATGCGAAGCAGGTCGGCGATCGTGTTGCCCAAACCATCGGGACCAATACCGACGACCACATACCCGATGAGCAAGAAGACGGGAGGCAAGAGCGTGACGGTACTGATCACCGTGACGAGCGCCCTGACCTTGGCGAAGATGTAGTGCAACCGTCCGAGCGGCGATGCCATGTAGAGGCCGAACATTCCGCTTCGCCGGTCCGTAATCATCAACTCGGGGGTGACGAATGCGGTGAACAAGATCACGGCGATGCTGGTCAGGACAAAGAACCCGCCAAAGTCGACGACCAACCCTTCGGCCAGTTCTGCGGGGATGACGACAGCGAGTCCAACAAAGACGAGCGCAGGAGCAAACGCCACGAAGATCGTGATGATCGGGACGATCTTGAAACGGAACTTTCTCCGCAAACCCAACGCGCGTTGGATCGACACCAGCGCCACGCTTCGGCGAGCGGTGGAAACCCCGGTGCGAGGGCCGTCGTACACCCGATAACCACGATCATAAATTTCAGCGTTCGTGTCGGTCATGGGCCGTGCACCTCCGACAGGAACAGATCTTCGAGCGACTGCGACACCGGACCAAATCGACGGAGCGATGCGTCGGCTTCTGCAACCGAATCCAGGACGATCGGTGCGAGAACTTCGATATTCTCGTCACGGCCTATGAGCAATCGGTTCTGATCGAGCCGTACCGCAATTCCTCGAGCTGCGATTCCTGCAGCGACCTGTTCGTGTGCATCATCGAGCACGGCGATAGCCCCGCCACTGCGCGCCCGGAGCACGTCGATTGGACCCGATGCAGCTACCGAGCCATCACCAATAATGACGATGTTGTCCGCGATGCGCTCGACCTCTTCGAGCAAGTGCGATGACAGTACGACATTGATCTCGTAGGTGGTTCCGATGTCTCGAATGAGCTGGAGCATGTCATCGCGTTGTACCGGATCGAGCCCATCGGTCGGTTCGTCCAAAATCACTAGCGAAGGACCGTGCGCGATCGCCTGAGCCAACTTGACTCGTTGGCGCTGACCGGTCGACATCGTGCCGATGGGACGAGCCCGCTCCTCGCCCAAACCGACCAGCCAAAGCGCATCGCTCGCACGGGTCGTCGCCTCCCGCCTCGGAAGACCATGGATCTCCGCAATGTGACGAACGAGGTCTTGAGCCGCAAGATCGGTCGGCAGGTCGTGATGCTCTGGGCTATACCCAATGCGCTGGCGCAATTCAGGGCCAGCGGTTGCTGGGTCCTCACCCAGGACCTGAAGATCACCACTATTGCGTTCGTGTAAGCCGAGCAACATCCCGAACAGCGTCGTCTTTCCCGCACCGTTCGAACCGAGCAACCCCGTGATCCCGGGTGGGATCTCCGCAGTCAGGTCGGCAAAGACCTGATTATCTCCCCACCGTTTCGTCACCGACACAGCTGAGACAACCGACGCGGCGTCCGGCGAAGTGAGGGCTGATGTGCTCATTACCGAACCCTACTGGCGATACTCCAGGCCCGGTATCAGGGATCACCCTGATCTGACCCTTACTTTCCCATGCCTGCGCTCCCGCCAGGCCGGCGGCAAAGCCAGAACACAG